>NZ_JBVIYZ010000014.1:0-143096 GCF_055592085.1 Streptomyces sp. NPDC041135 | reverse complement strand
CGGTCCGGGAGCAACGGCTCGATCCGCGTCCATTGCGCATCAGTCAACGGCACACCCGGACCAACGACCGACTGATCCAAACGAAACTGCCTAGTCCCCGTCCTCCCGCTCCTTCTCCGCCAGGTGGATCACGCACACGGTCACCGCGATCAGCAGCGCCGGGTCCGCGTCGTCCCGGACCACGTCCACGCCGTAGGTGTCCCGCAGGTGCAGCCAGCGGCGGGAGATCACCGCGAGCAGCTCACCGTCGTACTCGACGGCGAACTCGCGGTCCATGATCTTGCCGCTGACGTCCAGTTCCGTGCCGTCCACCAGGGAGACCCGGAAGTGGTGGCGCAGCAGGGACAGCCGCTTGCGCCTGATGGTGGCGAGGGGCTCGCCGTCCCGCTCGATCACCATCGTGTCGCGCAGCGCGAACATCTTCTGGTGGATGTCGATCAGGACCCGGCCGCGGGTGTCCTTCAGCTCGAAGGTGTCCCGCACCCGCATGGCCTTGCCGTCGATCAGGAACACCTTGTCGCCGTGCTCGTTCTCGATCCAGTAGTCGTCACCGAAGCCGAGGAGCCGGTCGCGCACGAGGAATCTCATGCCTGACGGATTCCCCGGACCCCGCCCCGGGACGCGGCCGGTAAGCCGATGGGATGACCCCCTCGGGCCGGGTGGCACCCTTGAGCCATGAGCGCGACGCCCCCGGCCCCCCGCCCCCGCCGCGCCCGTGTCCGCGCCCCCGGGCTGACCGGCCGGGGCGGCTGGCTGAACACGGGCGGCCGGGACATGCGGCTCGCCGACTTCCGGGGCCGCGTCCTGATCCTGGACTTCTGGACGTTCTGCTGCGTCAACTGCCTGCACGTCCTGGACGAGTTGCGGGAGCTGGAGGCGAAGCACCGGGACACCGTGGTGATCGTCGGGGTGCACTCGCCGAAGTTCCCGCACGAGGCCGAGCACCGGGCGGTCGCCGACGCCGTGGAGCGGTACGAGGTCACGCATCCGGTGCTGGACGATCCGGACCTGGCGACCTGGACGCAGTACGCGGTGCACGCGTGGCCCACGCTCGTCGTCGTCGACCCGGAGGGGTACGTCGTCGCCCAGTACAGCGGCGAGGGGCACGCCGCGGCCATCGAGCGGCTGGTCGGGGAGCTGGTGGCCGAACACGGGGCGAAGGGCACCCTGCGCCGGGGCGACGGCCCGTACGTGCCGCCGGAGCCGGAGGCGACGACGCTGCGCTTCCCCGGCAAGGCGCTGCTGCTGCCCTCGGGCACCTTCCTGGTCAGCGACACCGCCCACCACCGGCTGGTGGAGCTGGCCGAGGACGCCGAGACCGTGCTGCGGCGGATCGGGTCGGGTGAGCGGGGCCTGCGGGACGGGGGCCCCGGCGAGGCCCGGTTCAACGAGCCGCAGGGGCTGGCGCTCCTCGGGGACGGCTCGGTGGTCGTCGCGGACACCGTCAACCACGCCCTGCGCCGCCTGGACCCGGCGACCGGCGAGGTGACCACGGTGGCGGGCACGGGCCGGCAGCGGCGGCGGGGGTCGCCGTCCGGCGGTCCGGCCCGCGGGACCGGCCTCTCCTCGCCCTGGGACGTCGCGGTCCTCGGCGGCCGGGTGTGGATCGCCATGGCGGGCGTGCACCAGCTGTGGGTGTACGACCCGGCGCGGGACACCGTCGCGGTGGCGGCCGGGACCGCCGACGAGGGGCTGGTGGACGGCCCGGCCGGTGCGGCCCTGTTCGCCCAGCCCTCCGGCCTGGCGGCCACCGCCGACGGGCTGTGGCTGGCCGACGCCGAGGCGTCGGCGCTGCGCCGGGTGGACCCGGACGGCGGCGTCCGCACGGTCGTCGGCACCGGCCTGTTCGCCTTCGGCCACCGGGACGGCCCGGCCGGTCAGGCCCTGCTCCAGCATCCGCTGGGCGTCACCGCCCTGCCCGACGGCTCGGTGGCCGTCTGCGACACCTACAACCACGCCCTGCGCCGCTACGACCCGGCGACCGGTGAGGTGACCACGCTCGCCACGGACCTGCGGGAGCCCAGCGGCGCCGTCCTGGCGGGCGGGGACATCGTGGTGGTGGAGTCGGCCCGCCACCGGCTGACCCGGCTGCGGCTGCCGCCGCAGACGGTACGGGCCGAGCGGCCGGACACCCACCGCGCGGGGCGGGCGGTGACGGAGGTCGGGCCAGGAGCGCTGCTGCTGGAGGTCGCCCTGCGGGTCCCGGCGGGGCAGCGGCCGGACACCCGGTACGGGCCCGCGGCCCGTCTGCTGGTCTCCTCGGCCCCGCCCGGGCTGCTGCGCGCGGGCGCTGGAGCGGGCACCGCCCTCAGCCGGGAGCTGGTGCTCGACCCGGCCGTGCGCGAGGGCGTGCTGCACGTGTCGGCGACGGTCGCCGCCTGCGCCGGCGATCCCGCCGACGAGCACCCCGCCTGCCAGGTGCACCGGCGGGAGTGGGAGGTCGCGCTCCGCCAGGTGGACGGCGGCGCGAACCGGCTGCCGCTGGTCCTCGACGGGACGGACGGGCAGGAGCCGGAGCGGGCCCGCGTGCCGGGCCCGTGGGGAGGGGACGACCGGTCCCCGGGCTCACCGCCTGCGGTCAGCCCGCGGGACGGTCGTCACACGCCGTAGCCGTTGCTGTAGCCGTCACCGTGGTGGCGCTCCTCCTCGACGACGGTGGTCGTCGTCGCGGGCGGCACCATGACCCGCCTGCGCCGGGCGATGCTGCTGAACGTCGCGATGCCGATCAGGCCCACGGCCATCAGGATGACCCCGACGAGGTCGAGGTTGACCCCTTGCAGGTCCCAGTCGGTCGCGAACGTGAGGATGGCCCCCACGGCTATCAGGATGATGCATCCGCCGAGCCCCATGAGACGTCGCCTCCCCTTCCGGGTCCGGTCGTCCGGTCCTTCCGGACGTCCTGTCTCCCGGTCAACTCCGGGTACCCGGCGGCCCGCTGAACATGCGGAGGGCGGGCCTCACGCCGCGTCGGGGCGCCTGCCCCGGCGGCGCGGGGCCGGGGCGCTCAGGCCTCCAGGAAGGCCACCAGCGCGTTCGCCAGCAGGAACGGGTCGTCGGCGCCGCACAGTTCGCGCGCGCTGTGCATCGACAGGATGGCGACGCCGATGTCCACGGTCCGGATGCCGTGCCGGGCGGCCGTGATGGGGCCGATCGTCGTGCCGCAGGGCATGGAGTTGTTGGAGACGAAGGACTGGAAGGGCACGCCGGCCCGCTCGCAGGCGGCGGCGAACACCGCGCGGCCCGAACCGTCGGTGGCGTAGCGGTTGTTGACGTTCACCTTCAGGATGGGGCCGCCGTTGACCCGGGGGTGGTGGGTCGGGTCGTGCCGCTCGGCGTAGTTGGGGTGCACGGCGTGACCGGTGTCGGAGGACAGGCAGACGGTGCCGGCCAGGGCGCGGGCCCGGTCCTCGAGGGAGCCGCCGCGGGCGAACACCGAGCGCTCCAGGACGGTGCCCAGCAGCGGGCCGTCCGCGCCGGTGTCCGACTGCGAGCCGTTCTCCTCGTGGTCGAAGGCGGCCAGCACCGGGATGTACGGCGGCTCGGCGTCCGCGCCGGCCACCGCGGCCAGGGCGGCGGCCGCGGCGTGCACCGACAGCAGGTTGTCCATGCGGGGGCCGGCCACCAGCTCGCGGTCCCGGCCCAGGTAGGCGGGTTGCTCCACGGGGTGGACCATCAGGTCCCAGCCGGTCACCTCGCCGGCCGGCAGCCCGGTCTCCGCCTCCAGGAAGGCGATCAGCTCACCGTCGTCCGCCTGGCCGAGGCCCCACACCGGCTGGAGGTGCCGCTGCTTGTCGAGCTTGAGCCCGTCGGAGGACACCGCCCGGTCGAGGTGGATGGCCAGCTGGGGCACGCGCAGCAGGGGACGGTCGACGTTCACCAGGCGGCTGGAGCCGTCCCGCAGGGTCAGCCGCCCGGCCAGGCCCAGGTCCCGGTCCAGCCAGGAGTTGAGCAGCGGCCCGCCGTAGATCTCCACGGCGACCTGCCGCCAGCCGTGCGCGCCGCTGTCCGGCAGCGGCTTGACGCGCAGGTTCGGCGAGTCGGTGTGGGCGCCGACGATCCGGAACGGGGTGTGGGCCTCGGCGCCCTCGGGGACGTACCAGGCCACGATCGCGCCGCCGCGCAGCACGTACCGGCCGCCGCTCGTGCCGTCCCAGGCGTCCGTCTCCGCGACCTGCCGGAAACCGGCCTTGTCCAGCCGCTCGGCGGTGTTCGCCACGGCATGGTAGGGGGACGGGCTCGCCGCCAGGAAGGACATGAGGTCGTCGGTGTGGCCGCGGTCGAAGCGGGCTGCTGCGCTCATGCCGTTCACCTTAACCAGGACCCGGGTACGGCCGTGGGCCCGCTTCCCTCACGGAAGCGGGCCCACGGCCGTACGGGCGGCGTCCGGCCGGACGCCGCCCCAGGGGATCAGAACGCGGACTCGTCCAGCTCCATCAGGTCCAGGTCGACGTCGGAGGCCACCTTGCGGGCCAGCGTGACGCCGGGCAGGACGTTGGCGGCGAAGAACTTCGCCGCGGCGATCTTGCCCCGGTAGAACGCCGTGTCCTTGCTGGAGGCCGTCTCCAGCTTCTCGATGGCGACCGCGGCACCCTTCAGCAGCAGGTAGCCGACGATGACGTCACCGGAGGCGAGCAGCAGGCGGGTGGTGTTCAGGCCCACCTTGTAGATGTTCTTGACGTCCTGCTCGGTGGCGGCGAGGTCGGTCAGCATCAGGCCGACGATCGCCTCCAGTTCCACGGCCGCCTTCGCCAGGTGCTCGCGGGCCCCGGACAGCTCCTCGCCGCCGGTGCCGAGCGCCAGGAACTTCTTGATGTCCTCGGCGAGGGAGTTGAGCGCCGCGCCCTGGTTGCGGACGATCTTCCGGAAGAAGAAGTCCTGGCCCTGGATCGCCGTCGTGCCCTCGTAGAGGGTGTCGATCTTGGCGTCCCGGATGTACTGCTCGATCGGGTACTCCTGCAGGAAGCCGGAGCCGCCGAAGGTCTGGAGCGACTGGGCGAGCTGCTCGTAGCCCTTCTCGGAGCCGTAGCCCTTGACGATGGGCAGGAGCAGGTCGTTGAGGGCGTGCTCGGCGGAGGCGTCCTCGTCGGCGGCCTCCTTGACGGCTATCGCGTCCTGGACGGAGGCCGTGTAGAGGACGAGGGCGCGCATGCCCTCCGCGTACGCCTTCTGCGTGATCAGCGAGCGGCGCACGTCGGGGTGGTGGGTGATGGTGACCTTCGGCGCGGTCTTGTCCATGAAGTTCGCCAGGTCGGGACCCTGGACGCGCTCCTTGGCGTACTCCAGCGCGTTGAGGTAGCCGGTGGAGAGGGTGGAGATCGCCTTCGTGCCGACCATCATGCGGGCGAACTCGATGATGCGGAACATCTGGCGGATGCCGTCGTGCCGGTCGCCGATCAGCCAGCCCTTGGCGGGGTGGCGGTCGCCGAAGGTCATCTCGCAGGTGTTGGAGGCCTTCAGGCCCATCTTGTGCTCGACGTTGGTGGCGTAGACGCCGTTGCGCTCGCCCAGCTCACCGGTCTCGAAGTCGAACAGGTACTTCGGCACGAGGAAGAGGGACAGGCCCTTGGTGCCCGGTCCCGCGCCCTCGGGGCGGGCGAGGACGTAGTGGAGGATGTTCTCCGTCATGTCGTGCTCACCCGAGGTGATGAACCGCTTCACACCCTCGATGTGCCAGGAGCCGTCCTCCTGCTGGACCGCCTTGGTGCGGCCGGCGCCGACGTCCGAACCGGCGTCCGGCTCGGTGAGCACCATCGTCGAGCCCCACTGCTTCTCGACGGCGATCTGCGCGATCTGCTTCTGGGTGTCGTTGCCCTCGTCGTAGAGGATGCCGGCGAACGCGGGGCCGGAGGAGTACATCCACACGGCCGGGTTCGCGCCCAGGATCAGCTCGGCGTAGGCCCAGATCAGCGAGGGCGGAGCCGTCGTGCCGCCGATCGCCTCCGGCAGGCCCAGGCGCCAGTACTCGGAGTCCATGAAGGCCTTGAAGCTCTTCTTGAAGGAGGCCGGGACCGGCGCGGTGTTCGTCTCGGGGTCGAAGACCGGCGGGTTGCGGTCGGCGTCGGCGAAGGACTCGGCCAGCTCGTTCTCGGCGAGGCGGGTCAGCTCGTCCAGGACGCTCTTGGCGGTGTCGGTGTCCATCTCGGCGAACGGGCCGGTGCCGTACAGCTTGTCGCGCCCGAGCACTTCGAAGAGGTTGAACTCGATGTCGCGGAGGTTCGGCTTGTAGTGCCCCATGTGACGGCTCCGTATCGGACTCGGCGAGGCACTGGATCCTCGCATCTGGTTCAGCATCTGGTTCGCGTACCAACAAGTGGTTCCGATGATGCTACCCGTCGGTAATAAGAAGCAACCCCGGGCCGGTCATCTGTGACTGAGTACTCTTTCCGGCATGTACGGCTACGACCAGCCCATGAACGGGGGCGCTGCGCAGCAGCAGTACGGCGCCCCGCCGCAGCAGCCGATGTCCGGCGGCTACGGCCAGCAGCCGCCGCTGTACCCGGAGCCGTCCCCGCCCTCGCTCGCGGACGCGGTGCGCGCCTTCACCACGGGCCAGCTGTCCGCCGAGGACTTCCAGCAGGTCTTCGCCACCTCGAAGGTGTACTGCCCGCGCGGCGACAACCCCGGTTTCCTCGCGCTGCACAACACCCAGCAGCCGGTGATCCCGATGTTCACCTCCCTCAAGGAGCTGCGCCGGTACGCGGGCAAGGAGTCGAAGTACTTCGTCATCACCGGCGCCGAGGTGATCGACCTGCTGCCGACCGGCTACGGCTTCGTCCTGGACATGGAGGGTGAGCACCGGATGGTCTTCGATGCGAAGGCGGTCGAGCAGATGGTGGAGTTCGCGATGCGCAGGATGTACGGCTAGACGCCGTTGCCTCGCGGACGGCTGGACGCCGTTGCCCCGCAGACGGCTGAACCTGAGACCGCCCCGGTCGACCCCGGCCGGCGCCGGTGCCGTGAGCCCGGAGGGAATTCCCTCCGGGCTTTCTCTGTTCCGGCTGGCAGAAAGTTCAACGCTCAACTAAAGTGGGCGTACCAAGGAGGTACCGAGATGCCTGCAGTGACCGTCGAGAACCCGTTGACGCTGCCCCGTGTGACCGCATCCGCCGACGCCGTGGCACGCCCCGTGCTCGCCGTCACGACCGCTCCGGGCGGTTTCGAGGGTGAGGGCTTCCCGGTGCGCCGGGCGTTCGCCGGGATCAACTACCGCTACCTCGACCCGTTCATCATGATGGACCAGATGGGTGAGGTGGAGTACGCGCCGGGCGAGCCCAAGGGCACCCCCTGGCACCCGCACCGCGGCTTCGAGACCGTCACCTACATCATCGACGGCGTCTTCGACCACCAGGACTCCAACGGCGGTGGCGGCACCATCACCAACGGCGACACCCAGTGGATGACCGCCGGCTCGGGCCTGCTGCACATCGAGGCCCCGCCGGAGTCCCTGGTGATGTCCGGCGGCCTCTTCCACGGCCTCCAGCTGTGGGTGAACCTCCCGGCCCGGGACAAGATGATGGCGCCGCGCTACCAGGACATCCGCGGCGGCAGCGTCCAGCTGCTCACCTCCCCCGACGGCGGCGCGCTGCTGCGCGTCATCGCCGGCGAGCTGGACGGGCACGCCGGACCCGGCATCACGCACACCCCGATCACGATGGTCCACGCGACCCTCGCCCCGGGCGCCGAGATCACCCTGCCCTGGCGCGAGGACTTCAACGGGCTGGCGTACGTGCTGGCGGGCAAGGGCTCGGTCGGTCCCGACCGCCGTCCGGTCCACCTCGGCCAGACCGCGGTCTTCGGGGCCGGCGGTTCGCTCACCGTCCGCGCGGACGAGCGGCAGGACTCCCACACCCCGGACCTGGAGGTCGTCCTCCTCGGCGGACAGCCGATCCGTGAGCCCATGGCCCACTACGGCCCGTTCGTCATGAACACCAAGGACGAACTCATGCAGGCCTTCGAGGACTTCCAGAAGGGCCGTCTGGGCACCGTCCCCGCGGTGCACGGCATGTCCGCCGCCGGCCCCGCGTAGGCCCGCGCCCGGTCCCCGGCGGGCCGGAACAGACGAAGGAGCCCCGTCCGCCGTAGCGGACGGGGCTCCTCGCTGTCCGGGATGCGGGCGGGGATCGTCGCCGCGCCACCCGCCGGCGGGGTCATCGCGGCGGGCCGGCCGCCGGTCCGGCCGGTCCGCCGTGGCCGTCGGACTCGTAGAGGTCGAACCAGATGCTCTTGCCCTGGCCGCGCGGGTCCACCCCCCACGCGTCGGCGAGCAGCTCGATCAGCATCAGACCGCGCCCGGAGGAGGCCAGCTCCCCCGGGCGCCGCTTGTGCGGCAGGTCGTCGCCCGTGTCGGTGACCTCCACCCGCAGCCGCCGCCCGCCCGGCTCCCCGGCCACCTCGGCGAGCAGCAGCGCGTCGGCGTCGGTGTGCACGAGCACGTTGGTCAGCATCTCGGAGACCAGCAGGACCGCCGAGTCGACCTGTTCACCGGACGCCCAGTCGTGCAGCAGCTCGCGCAGCTGCTGGCGTCCCTCCGCGATCCGCTCGGGCTCGTCCTGGCCCACCGACAGCAGCGTGCGGCGCACCGTCGGCCACGTCTGCGGTGTGCCGGCGCGGCCGCGGTCCGCCCCGCCCCGGCACAGCAGCAGCAGCGCGATGTCGTCCTCGCGCCGGTCGGCCAGCGGACCGGTGGTGTGGTGCGACGACGGCCCGTGCACCCCCTGCACCAGGGAGTCGGCGAGCCGCTCCAGGGCGCCGTGGTCCGCCTCGCCGGCCGCCGGGTCGTAACTCTCCAGGATGGCGCGCAGCCGCCGCCAGCCGCTGTCCCAGTCGTGGCCGCCGGTCTCGATCAGCCCGTCGGTGCAGATCAGCATGGTTTCGCCGGGCTCCAGCGCGAACCGGGTCGTCGGGTAGTCGGCGTCCGGGTCGATGCCGAGGGGCAGCCCGCCCGCGGTCGGCCGCATCAGCACCGTGCCGTCCGCCATCCGGATCGCCGGTTCCGGGTGCCCGGCGCGGGCGATCTCCAGCATCCCCGTCGCCGGGTCGGCCGCCACGTACAGGCAGGTCGCGAAGCGCAGGTCGGCCAGCTCGTCGTCGTGGGTGATGCCGTGCAGGAAGCGGGAGGCGCGGGAGAGGACGGCGTCCGGGCGGTGGCCCTCGGAGGCGTAGGCGCGCAGCGCGATCCGCAGCTGGCCCATGAGCCCCGCGGCCCGTACGTCGTGGCCCTGGACGTCCCCGATGGCCAGCGCGAAGCGGCCGGCGGGCAGCGGGATCATGTCGTACCAGTCGCCGCCCACCTGGAGGCCGCCGCCGGTCGGGATGTAGCGCGCGGCCACGCTCATCCCGGGCACCTCGGGGCCGAGGGAGGGCAGCATGGACCGCTGGAGCCCCTCGGTCAGCTCCCGCTCCGACTCGGCCAGCCCGGCCCGGGACAGCGCCTGCGCCAGCATCCGGGCGACCGTCGTCAGCACGGACCGCTCGTCGGGCGTGAAGGCCACCGGGTAGGTGAAGGCCGCCATCCAGGCGCCGATGGTGCGTCCGCCCACCGTCAGCGGCAGGAACGCCCAGGAGCGGCGGCCGGAGTGCCGGCTGAGCGGCCAGGCCGCCGGATAGCGGGACCGGTACTCCTCGGACGAGCGCAGATAGACGGCCCGGCCGGTGCGGACGACCTCGGCGGCCGGGTAGTCGCTGCCGACGGACACGCGGGAGAAGGGCCCGTCGTCGCCCGGCTGGTGCCCGTGGTGGCCGATGGTCGTCAGCCGGTCGCCCTCCAGGCCGAACACCGCGAGCCCGTCCGGCGAGAAGCCCGGCATCGACAGCCCGCCCGCCACACGCAGCACCTCGGCCGTGGACCGCGCCTCGGCCAGCGCCCGGCCCGCGTCCAGCAGGAACGCCTCCCGGGAGCGCCGCCAGTCGCCGGTGACCGCGCGGCGGCCCGCCGGGGTGCCGGGCGCCGGTTCGGTGACCTCCTGGAGGGTGCCGATCAGCTCGTACGACCGCCGGGCCAGGTCGAAGGACGGCTTGGAGCGGCTGCGGACGACCCGCACGATCCGCCCCAGCTCGTCCATGATGCGGATGCGCACCTCGGCGAGCGTGTCCTCGGCGACCGCGAGCTGGATGACCCCGGTGATCTCGTTCCAGTCGACGGGGTGCATCCGGGCGCGGGCCTGGGCCTCGGTGAGGGTCGCCGGCTCGGCGGGGAGCCCGAGCAGCCGCGCCGCCTCCGCATCCACCGTGACCAGCCCGGTGGCGGTGTCCCAGTGCCACAGCCCGGTCGCGAGTGCGGTGAGGACGTCCCCGACGGAGGGCAGGGACTCGCCGGTGTGCATTGCCCCACTTTAAGAAGAGGGGATCGGTACGTGCCACCGTTGGCATGCGACACGGGAGCCGCCGGGCGGGCCCTATTGAGGAGAGCCGATCTTGGGGTGCCCGGTAGGCTTGGGGGAGTTTCACGTGAAACAACGCCCCGATCCGCGAAGACTGGATGAACGACGATGCATCGGTACAGGTCCCACACCTGCGGCGAGCTCCGCGCCTCTGACGTCGGCACCGACGTCCGGCTGAGCGGCTGGCTGCACAATCGGCGCGACCTGGGCGGCATCCTCTTCATCGATCTGCGCGACCACTACGGCATCACGCAGCTGGTCGCCCGCCCCGGTACGCCGGCGTACGAGGCCCTGGACAAGCTCTCCAAGGAGTCCACGGTCCGCGTCGACGGCAAGGCGGTCTCCCGCGGCGCCGAGAACATCAACACCGATCTGCCCACCGGTGAGATCGAGGTCGAGGTCGCCGAGGTCGAGCTGCTGGGTGCCGCGGCCCCGCTGCCCTTCACGATCAACACCGAGGACGGGGTCAACGAGGAGCGGCGCCTGGAGTACCGCTTCCTGGACCTGCGCCGCGAGCGCATGCACCGCAACATCATGCTGCGCACGGCCGTGATCTCCGCGATCCGCCACAAGATGGTCGCGCTCGGCTTCAACGAGATGGCGACGCCGATCCTGACCGCCACCTCCCCAGAGGGCGCCCGCGACTTCGTCGTCCCCTCCCGGCTGCACGCGGGCCGCTTCTACGCGCTGCCGCAGGCCCCGCAGCAGTTCAAGCAGCTGCTGATGATCTCCGGCTTCGACCGCTACTTCCAGATCGCGCCCTGTTTCCGCGACGAGGACGCGCGCGCGGACCGCTCGCCGGGCGAGTTCTACCAGCTCGACGTCGAGATGAGCTTCGTCGAGCAGGAGGACGTCTTCCGTCCCATCGAGCAGCTGATGACGGAACTCTTCGAGGAGTTCGGCGGCGGGCGGCACGTCACCTCGCCCTTCCCGCGCATCCCGTTCCGCGAGTCGATGCTCAAGTACGGCTCCGACAAGCCGGACCTGCGCGCCAAGCTCGAACTGGTCGACATCACCGACATCTTCGAGGGCTCGGAGTTCAAGGCCTTCGCGGGCAAGCACGTGCGCGCCCTGCCGGTGCCGGACGTCTCCGGCCAGCCCCGCAAGTTCTTCGACCAGCTCGGCGACTACGCGGTCTCGCAGGGCGCGAAGGGCCTGGCCTGGGTCCGGGTCGGCGAGGACGGTTCGCTCAGCGGCCCCATCGCCAAGTTCCTCACCGAGGACAACGTCGCGGAGCTGACCAAGCGGCTGTCGCTGGCCGCCGGCCACGCGGTCTTCTTCGGCGCGGGCGAGTTCGACGAGGTCTCGAAGATCATGGGCGCGGTGCGGGTCGAGGCCGCCAAGCGTGCCGGGCACTTCGAGGAGAACGTGTTCCGCTTCTGCTGGATCGTCGACTTCCCGATGTTCGAGAGGGACGAGGAGACCGGCCGGATCGACTTCTCCCACAACCCGTTCTCGATGCCCCAGGGCGGCATGGACGCCCTGGAGA
Source organism: Streptomyces sp. NPDC041135 (assembly GCF_055592085.1). Lineage (NCBI taxonomy): Bacteria > Bacillati > Actinomycetota > Actinomycetes > Kitasatosporales > Streptomycetaceae > Streptomyces > Streptomyces sp. NPDC041135. Next base: position 131,228 of record NZ_JBVIYZ010000014.1, on the reverse strand, counting down.
ACCAGGACCCGCTAGACATCCTGGCCTGGCAGTACGACATCGTCTGCAACGGCGTCGAGCTGTCCTCGGGCGCCATCCGGAACCACGAGCCGGACATCATGCTCAAGGCCTTCGAGATCGCCGGGTACGACCGGGAGACCACCGAGCGCGAGTTCGCCGGCATGCTGCGCGCGCTGCGCTTCGGCGCCCCGCCGCACGGTGGCATCGCGCCCGGCGTCGACCGCATCGTCATGCTCCTCGCGGACGAGCCCAACATCCGCGAGACGATCGCGTTCCCGCTCAACGGCAACGCCCAGGACCTGATGATGGGCGCCCCCACGGAACTGGACGAGTCGCGCCTGCGCGAACTCCACCTGTCGATCCGCAAGCCGCAGCCCAAGTAGGCGCCTACGCGCGGCGACGACAGCGACCCCGCACCACCCTCGGCCCCCTGCGGCATCCGGACCACCGGCCCGGACGCCACGGGGGGCCGACGCGTACCCTCCCCCGACCTGCCCAGCGCCTGCCACGCCCCGCTATCGACTCAGGCCGCCTGGGCGGTGGAATTGCCGAACAGATACGCGCGGCGGGCCTCCTGGTAACCCTCCTGCGCTCGGTCGGCATCCGTGATCTCCCAACGGGAATGGCTCATGGCGTGACCTCCGGCAGGTCAGGCTGGTGGTAGGTCGACTTCTGCCCATACGGTCTTGCGGGGGACCGGGCCGAGTCGTACGCCCCAGCGGTCGGCCAGGGACTCCACCAGGAGCAGACCCCGTCCGGACTCGGCGTCGGGTGCGGGCCGGTGGTGGCGCGGCAGCTCGTCACCGCGGGTGTCCGTGACCTCGACGCGGAGCACGGCCTCGGTGACCAGGAGGGCCAGGCGGAAGTCGCGTCCCCGCAGCCGGCCGTGCGTGGCGGCGTTCGCGGCGAGTTCGGCGACCACCTGCTCGGTGACCTCGGTGACCCGGTGGGGCAGGCCCCGGCTGCGGGTCCAGTCCGTGGCGAGCAACCGGGCGAGGCGGGCACCTCGGGGCGTGGGCGACAGCAGCACGCTGAAGTGGTCGACGGGCGAGAGAAGGTGGGTGGACTTTTCACTGTTCACCTCACCGAGCGTGGCCGCGCGTGCCTACCGTGAACAGTGACAGCGCTGATACGTAGGGTGACTGTCCGGAGCTTGTCGGTCGCTGTCCGGGCCGTCGGGAACGGGCCCCGCGCACAGCGCTGCGGCACGGCGGTACGACGGAGGGCGCGGTATGTCGGTGGACGGCGAGGCGGTACGGCTGCGGACCGAGGCGGACGAGCCGGGGTGGGAGGTGGACCCGGACGACGAGTGGGGCGTGGCCGTTCTCGCCACGGTGGGACGGCAGTTGAGGCTGCGACGCGAGTCGGTGGGGATGCGGGCCGCCGACTTCGCGGTGGCGGTCGGATACGGGGAGGACCTCGTCTACAAGGTCGAGGGCGGCAAGCGGATCCCCCGCCAGGAGTACCTGGACAAGGCCGACGAGGTGCTGGGCGCGGGCGGACTCCTCGCGGCGGCCTGGGAGGACGTGAAGAAGGTCCGATATCCGAAGAGGGTTCGGGAATTGGGGCAGTTGGAGGCGCAAGCGGTCGAGGTGGCGCTGTACAGCAATCACAACATCCATGGGCTGCTACAGACCGAGGAGCACATGCGGGCACTCTTCGACGCGTGGCTTCCTGCCTACTCGGACGAGGAGACGGAACGCATGGTGGCCGCGCGGCTGGCCCGTCGTTGCGTCTTCGAGCGGTCACCGGCGCCGACTCTGAGCTTCGTGCAGGAAGAGGTGACGCTGCGCCGCCCGGTCGGGGGCAGAATGGTGTGGCGGCGGCAACTCGAACGCCTGCTGGAACTCGGGCAGTTGCGGAACGTCTCGATCCAGGTGATGCCGACTGACTGCGAGGAGCACTTCGGCACCGGCGGATTGATCGAGGTGCTCAAGTTCTCGGACGGCACAGCGGTGGGGCGCTCCGAGGGCGCGTTCAGCAGCCGTCCGGTGTCCGAGCCGAAGCAGCTCAGGATCCTTGAACTGCGCTATGGCATGATCCGGGCGCAGGCTCTCACGCCCCGGGAGTCGCGGGCCCTCATCGAGCAGATGCTTGGAGAGACATGATCAGCACCTCAACCGGTCAGGACAGTTCCGCGCTGGTCTGGTTCAAGAGCAGCTACAGCAGCAGCGGCGACGGCAACGACTGCATCGAGATCGCCAAGGCCCCTGGCGTGGTGCACGTCCGTGATTCCAAGAACATAGGGGGCCCTCAGCTTCTGCTGACGCGCAATGCATGGGCCGACTTCGTCGCGTACACCTCCGGCTGAGTCCCACGGAGAAGAGGCCCGGAGACGCGTCGTCTCCGGGCCTCTGTGTGCGACTGCCTACGCGGTCGGCTTCTCCTCCAGGCGAGGGAAGAGCACCGCGCCCTTCGTCACCGTCGAGCCGGCCGGCAGGCGGCCCCACTCGCCGGCCTGCTGCACGCGCTGGTCGGCGAGGGCGCCCAGACCGGCCTCGGCGCCCAGGGAGTCCCACAGCTTCTGCGAGGTGTCCGGCATGACCGGGTTGAGCAGGACGGCGACCGCGCGCAGGGACTCGGCGGCGGTGTAGAGGATGGTCGCCAGGCGGGCCTTGCCCTCCGGCGAGTCGTCCTTGGCCACCTTCCACGGCTCCTGCTCGGTGATGTAGCCGTTGACCTGCTTGACGAAGTCGAAGACGGCCAGGATGCCGCCCTGGAAGTCCAGCTCCTCGCCGATCTTCCGGTCGGCCGTGGCGACCGCCTTGGCCAGACCGTCCTGGATCGCCTTCTCGGCCTCACCGGCGGCCGTCGCCGCCGGCAGCTCGCCGCCGAAGTACTTGCCGACCATCGCCGCCACGCGGGAGGCGAGGTTGCCGTAGTCGTTGGCCAGCTCGGAGGTGTAGCGGGCGGAGAAGTCCTCCCAGGAGAAGGAGCCGTCCTGGCCGAAGGCGATGGCCCGCAGGAAGTACCAGCGGTACGCGTCCACGCCGAAGTGCGAGGTCAGGTCCTGCGGCTTGATGCCGGTCAGGTTGGACTTGGACATCTTCTCGCCGCCGACCATCAGCCAGCCGTTGGCGGCGATCTTGCCCGGCAGCGGGAGACCCTGGGCCATCAGCATGGCGGGCCAGATCACCGCGTGGAAGCGGAGGATGTCCTTGCCGACCAGGTGGACGTCGGCCGGGAAGGTGGCCTCGAACTTCTCCTGGTTCTCGTTGTAGCCGACCGCCGTGGCGTAGTTCAGCAGCGCGTCGACCCAGACGTAGATCACGTGCTTGGGGTCCCACGGGATCGGGATGCCCCAGTCGAACGTGGACCGGGAGATGGAGAGGTCCTGGAGGCCCTGGCGGACGAAGTTCACGACCTCGTTGCGCGCCGACTCGGGCTGGATGAAGTCCGGGTTGGCCTCGTAGTGGGCGAGGAGCTTGTCGCCGTACTCGCTCAGCTTGAAGAAGTAGTTCTCCTCGCTGAGGATCTCCACCGGCTTCTTGTGGATGGGGCACAGCTTCTGGCCGGCGAAGTCGCCCTCGCCGTCGAGCAGCTCGCCCGGGAGCTTGTACTCCTCGCAGCCCACGCAGTACGGGCCCTCGTAGCCGCCCTTGTAGATCTCGTCCTTGTCGAAGAGATCCTGGACGAACTCCTGGACGCGGTCGGTGTGCCGCTGCTGCGTGGTGCGGATGAAATCGTCGTTGGCGATCTCCAGGTGCTCCCACAGGGGGCGCCACGCCTCGGTGACGAGCTTGTCCGCCCACTCCTGGGGGGTGACCCCGTTGGCCTCGGCCGTGCGCATGATCTTCTGACCGTGCTCGTCCGTGCCGGTGAGGTACCACACCTTCTCGCCGCGCTGACGGTGCCAGCGCGTGAGCACGTCGCCTGCGACGGTCGTGTAGGCGTGGCCCAGGTGAGGAGCGTCGTTGACGTAATAGATGGGGGTGGAGACGTAGTACGCCTTTCCACCCTGCTTCTCGGATCCAGTGGCCGCCATAAGTCGAAATCCTACTGGGCCGCCGAAGATCGGCTCACCCGCGTTTCGGGGGGTGGACGGGGGTGTCCACCCCCCGAAAGGGCGCGGGGCGGGGCTTACGGACGCCAGTTCGCCAGGAGACCCTCGTACAGCTCGGTGTCCGTCAGTTCCAGCGGGGCCGGGCCCGCGTGGAAGAAGGACGTGTTCGGGGTCTTCAGCTTGCGCAGGTAGTCGAAGGCCTTGTTGTCGTGCTCACCGAACGCGACGAAGGCGAAGAACACGGCGGGGTGCTTCTCCGCTGCCTCGGTGAGTGCCTGGGTGGCCGGGGTCTTGGCGTCCGGGGCGCCGTCCGTCTGGAACACCACCAGGGCGGGGGCGGCGGGGTCGGCGGACTTGCGGTGCAGGTCCAGTACGGCTTCGACGGCGGCGTGGTAGCTGGTACGGCCCATGCGGCCGAGGCTCGCGTGCAGGTCGTCGATCTTGGTCTCGTGGTCGGCGAGGGTCAGCTCGGCGGTGCCGTCCACCTCCGTGGAGAAGAGGACGACCGGGACCGTGGTCTCGGGGGCGGGGTCGAGGTGGGTGGCGAGGGCGAGGGTCTGGTCGGCCAGGGCCTGGGCGGAGCCGTCCTTGTAGTACGGGCGCATGGACGCGGAGCGGTCCAGGACGAGGTAGACCTTGGCTCGGGTGTCGGTGAGGTTGTTGGCGCGGAGGGTGTTTTCGGCGGCGGTGGTGGCTGTCGCCAGGCTTTGGGGGGTTTGGGGGGCGAGGTCGGTGGACTCCGGGTGCGCCTCGGCTTCGCCTTCGGCGGGAGTGTTCCCACCCGCACCACCCGTGCGGGTTTCGTCGTCGGGTGCGGGTGGCCCCTGTGGGGCGTCCTCGCCGTCGGCGGCCGACGGTGCGGTGTCCGCGGCCGGCGCCTCGTCCGTCTCGGGGGCCGTCTCGGGCTCTGCCTCAGCGACAGCCTCCGGCTGCGCCTTGGCCTCCGGCGCGACCTCCGCCTCAGCCTCTGCCTCAGCCTCGGCCTCCGGCTCAGCTTCTGCCTCCGGCTGAGCTTCAGCCTCCGGCTCGGTCTCGGGCTCCGCCTCCGGCTCGGCCTCGGCCTCCGGCTCAGCTGTCGGCTCTGCCTCGGCCTCCGGCTCTGCCTCCGGCTGCGGCTCGACCCCCGGCTCGGGCTCCGCCTTAGCGACAGCCTCCGGCTGCGCCTCTGCCTCCGGCGCGACCTCCGCCTCAGCCGCGGCCTCCGGCTCTGCCTCCGGCGCAGGCTGCGCCTCGACTTCAGTTACCGGCTCCGCCTGAGCTTCGGGCTCCGCCTCGGCCTCCGGCTCGGCCTCAGCTGTCGGCTCCGCCTCAGCTTCGGGCTCCGCCTCCGGCTCAGTGTCTGCCGTCGGCTCCGCCTCGGCCTGCGGTGCCGTGACCGCCTCGGCCTCGGGCTCGGGCTCCGGTGTCTCCTCGGTGACCGCGACCGGCTCCTCCGCCTCAGCCGCCGGCTCCGCCGCAGCCGGGGCTTCCGGCTCCGCCGCAGCCGGGGCTTCTGCCTCGGCAACCGGGGTTTCCAACTGAGCCACAGGCTCCGCCACAGCCGGGGCTTCTGCCTCGGCAACCGGGGTTTCCGGCTCCGCCGCAGCCGGGGTTTCGGCCTTGGTGGCAGGGGCCGGGGTCGCCGGGGGCGGGGTGGTGGTTACCTTGTCGAAGGCCGCTGCCACCAGCTCGTGTTCCCCGGCGGAGTCGTCCGCGGGGCGGGGGGCGGGGACCGGTGTCGTGGGCTCGGAGGGCTGCGACGGGCGTCGCTCCGCACCCTCTGCCTCGGCGGTGACGGGTTTGCGTGACCGGCCGAATGCGTTCCGCAGGAGAGTGAGAATGCCCATGTGCGCACCCCTTCGCGTAAGTTGATGCCCGTCGATCCCTGGCCAGGACGGACACGTAAGGTTAGCGGCCTCCCGGGGTGATCTTGGGGCGGGGCGGTGGGCCTACGGGTGGGCGTCCACCCGCGCCAGGAAATGCGCCAGCGCCTCGTTGAACTCCCGCGGCCGCTCCAGGTTGGGCAGGTGGGCGGCGCCCTCGATGATCCGGAGCGTCGCGTCCGGCAGCGCCGCGTGCAGGGTGCGGGCGCCGGAGACGGGGGTGTAGGTGTCGTCCGCGCCGACGACGACCAGCGTGGGCACCGGGGCCGCCGCCAGCAGGGCGCGGTAGTCGGGGCGTTCGGCGCGGCCGCGCAGCGCGGCCGCCGCGCCCTCGGGGGAGGTGGCCGTCATCATGCGGTGGACGTGCGCCTTCACCTCGGCCGGGGCGTACGGGGCGACCATCTTCTCCAGCACCTCGTCGGCGTACCCCCGCATGCCCTCGCGCAGCAGCCGGTCGGCCATGGCGGCCCGTGCGCGCCGGCCGTCGGGGGTCTCCGCCTCGGGGGAGGTGTCGGCCAGCACCAGGCCGCGTATCCGGTGCGGGAACTGCCGGTAGCACTCCATGACGATCTGGCCGCCCATGGACAGCCCGGCCAGCACGCAGCTGTCCACCGCCAGCTCGTCCAGCAGGTCCGCCAGGTCCCGGGCGAACGCGTCGAGCGGGGTGGTGCCCGGCGTCACCGGCGAGGCGCCGTAGCCGCGCAGGTCGGGGGCGATCACCCGGCGCCCGGCGGAGAAGGCGGCCAGCTGGGGCGCCCACATCGTGCGGTCGAAGGGGTGGCCGTGGACCAGCACCAGCGGGACCGGCGAGGGAATCGCGGGGGTGGCGGGAACCTGGGGAGCGGGGTGGACCGAGGGGACCCGGGAGACTGCTTCGGGGCCTTTGTCCTCATATGCGAGGAAGGGGCTCATGAGGACGACTCTAGGGCGGTCAACTCATCGGTGCAATAAGCTCTTTGCCCTCGGTGCAATGCACCGGCCGCGGACGGAGGAACCTGTGGACGACTACCGGCGCATCGCCGACCGCATCGCCGACGACATCACGCGCGGCCGGCTGCGGCCCGGTCAACGGCTGCCCCCGCAGCGGGCGTTCGCCCGGCGGCGCGGGATCGCCCCGTCCACCGCCGGCCGGGTCTACTCCGAACTGGTGCGGCGCGGACTGGTGGTGGGCGAGGTCGGACGCGGGACGTTCGTGCGCGCCACGCCGGCCGGTCAACCGGGCCGGGCCCTCACCGAGGCGACCACCGCCGCGCCGGTGAACCTGGAACTGACCTACCCCGCCGCGCCCGGCCAGTCCGAACTGCTCGCGCCCGCCCTCGCGCCCCTGCTGCGCGCCGACGCGCTGGGCGAGGCGCTGCGCCCGGCCGCCGCCGACGGCACCGCCGCCGCCCGGGAGGCCGCCGCCGAGGTGCTGGCCGCGGGCGGCTGGCGGCCCGACCCGGACACCGTGCTGTTCACCGGCAACGCCCGCCAGGCCATCGCGGCCACCCTCGCCTCACTGGTCCGGCCCGGCGGCCGGGTGGGCGTGGAGCCGCTGACGTATCCGCTGGTCAAGGAGATCGCCGCCCGGCTCGGCATCGTGCTGGTGCCGCTGGAGGCGGACGCGGACGGCCCGCTGCCGCGGGCGCTGGCCGCCGCCCACCGCGGCTCCCCCCTGTCCGCCCTGTACCTCCAGCCGACCCTGCACAATCCGACCGCCCTGACCATGAGCACCGGGCGGCGCGTCCAGCTCGCGGAGGCCGTGCAGCGGCTGGGGGTGCCGGTGGTGGAGGACCGCATCTGGTCCTTCCTGCACCCCGGCGCCGAACCCCCGTTCGCCGCCCTCGCCCCCGGCCTCACCCACGTCGTCGACGGCCTGTCCAAGCGGGTGGCGCCCGGTCTGACCGCCGGCTTCGCCGTCGTACCGCCCGGGCGGACCGCCGCGGTGGCCGCCGCGGTGCGGTCCGGGGGCTGGAGCGCGGGCGGGTTCGCGCTGGAGGCGGCCGTGCGGTGGGTGCGGGACGGGACCGTGGCGCGGCTGGTGGCCGCCAAGCGGCGGGACGCGGGGCGGCGGCAGCGGCTGCTGGCCGAGGAACTGCGCGGCTTCGCCGTACGGTCCGACCCGGCCGCCTACTTCGCCTGGTGGGAGCTGCCCGCGCCGTGGCGGGCCGACACCTTCACCGCGGCGGCCGCGGCGCACGGGATCGCCGTCACCCCGGGCACGGCCTTCGCGGCCGGCCCCGCCCGGACTCCGGACGCGGTCAGACTCGGGCTCGCGTCGGTGCCGGAGCCGGAGCTGACGCGGGCGCTGCGGACGCTCGCCGACGTCGCCCGCGCAGGACGCGCGGGCCGCCCGGACGGCGCCGGCACCGGCTGAGCCGGACGGCCAGGGCGACCGCGAGACCGGTCCCGAACAGCAGCCAGGCAACGGTGCGCAGGGTGGCGGTGAGCGCGTCGTAGACCGCGCCGGCGGCCGGGTGCGGGACGCCGGCGGGCAGGTCGGCGAGGGTCAGCCGGCGGCCCGCGGCGACGGCGAGGCCGAGGACGGCGCCGCCCAGGGCGATGCCGAGGGCGGTCGCGGTGACGGCGCGGCGGCGGCGGACGGCCAGGGCCAGACCGGCGACGGCGAAGACCGCCGCCGCCACCGGGAGCCAGAGACCGGCGACTTCGAGCACGCGGTATCCCTTCCGCAGCTCGGCCAGCCCGCTCGCGGGCAGCACCGCGACGGCGGTGTGCTGGACCGGGATGCGGGCGGCGAGCGGCATGTGGTCGTCGACGAGCTGGGCTCTGACCCGCGCGGCGACGGGGGCGAAGTCGACGGTGACCGGGCCCGGGGGCCCGGTCCGCTCGCCCGGCTCCTCGCGCAGCGCGCGCAGCACGGCGTCGTGGGTGACCCGGTTGCCGGTGTCCCAGGCGAGCCGGAAGGCCCGGGTGCGGGTGAAGGAGCGCACCGCGTCGTGCACGAAGGGCGCCACGCTGCCGCGTACCGGGGCCACGTCCATCCGCAGGTCGACCTCGCGCATGACGCCGTCCCCGAGGGCGGCCGCGACGGCGTCCCGCACGTCGGGGTCGGTGGCGAGGGGCGCCAGCGCGGAGACGTAGCGGCCGGTGTCGGCGAGCCCGTACGCCGCCCAGGCCGCCAGCGCGCCGAACGGCGCGAGGAGGCAGGACAGCGTGAGCAGGGCGGCCGACAGGACGCTCCGGGAGCGGGAGGACACCCCTCAAGGCAACGGCCCCGCGGGCGGGGGCGCGAGCGGGGCGGACCCGCACGGGTGAACGTCCCACCCGGCACGCGGCGGGCCCCGGCAGGAACGCCGGGGCCCGCCGCGTGCCGGGTGGGACGCGGTCAGTGGATGCGCTGTCCGCCCGCGTCCTCGCACGTGTAGTAGTGGTAGAAGCACGCGGCGAAGGTGGCCACGGCGATCGGCAGCCCGATGCTCGTCGCGCCGAGGACGGTGCCGCCGCTGGAGTTGTACAGGAAGCCCGCGGCGCAGCCGGCGAAGACGGCCCACATCAGGGCGTGCACCTCACGCGGCCGGCGCGGGGCGGCGTTCTGGATGAGCATGAACAGGGCCATGAACACGAAGGCGGTGACGAAGCCGTACAGCAGGTTCCAGCCGGTGACCGGCCCGCCCTGGCGGCGGTTGGCCGCGGCCCAGAGGCCGTAGACGAGTCCGAGCACCACGGGCACCACCACCCGGGCGATCGCGTGCGTGCGCGCGTCGAAGACGTCGGGCGTGCGGCCGTGCTGGACCGGGCCGCCGGACGTGGGTGCCGCTTGAGCCATCGGAGCACTCCTTCCTCTCCTCGCCCCCGGTTCCAGGGCACACCTGCGACCACGCCCTGGCAAGTCGGCCGGGGAGCCGGGCGGGGAGGCGGCCGGGCGCCCGGTTCCCCGGATGCGGGCCGTGCGCCGGCGTGCTTCGCTGAGGTGCGTGACGGACGAGGAGGATCTGCGGCGCCGGCAGACGCTGCGGTTCCGTGGCCGGAGCGTGTCCTGGCTGCCACCGCTGGCGCTGCTCGTCCTCATCCCCGCGGTCGACGACGCCACCCCCGACCGGCTGCGGATCATCTCCTGGATCGTGCTGGTGCCCAGCATCGCCGCCGCCATCTGCGGGGTGAGCACCACCGCCGTGTTCGCCGTGCTGGCGGTGATCACCTACGTCGTCCTGGACCGCACCTGGCCCCGCCAGTTCCAGGTCGGCTGGCCCGACCTGGTCCTCGTCGCCGTCGGCGGCGCCCTCGCCACCCTGGCCTGCACGGTCCGGATACGCGGGGAGCGCCGGATGCTGCACATGCGGGACATCGCCGAGACCGTCCGCCGCACCGTGCTGCGCCCCCTGCCACCGGGCTGGGGCGGCCTGGAGCACGCGGGCGTCTACCTCACCGCCGACACCGAGGCCCGGGTCGGCGGCGACTTCTACGACATCCAGCCCGGCCCGCACGGTGCCCGGGTGCTGGTCGGCGACGTCCAGGGCAAGGGGCTCGGCGCGGTGGAGACGGCGGCCGCCCTGCTCGGCACCTTCCGGGAGGCCGCCTACCACGAGCCGGACCTGGCGGTCGTCGGCTCCCGCCTGGAGGTGCGGATGCGCCGGCACCGCGGGCACAGCGCCGCCCTCGGCCGCGACGACGGCGACCGGTTCGCCACCGCCGTGCTGCTCGGCTTTCCCGCCGACGACCCCGGGACGCTGGAGTACCTCGCCTTCGGCCACGACGCGCCGCTCGTGGTGAGCCCCCGCGGCGTGAGGGCCCTGCCGCCCGGCGACCAGCTCCCGCTGGGCCTCGCCGAACTCGCCGGTGAGGGTCCCGCGCGGGTGCGGCGGCTGCCGCTGGCCCCGGACGAGACCCTGCTGCTGGTGACCGACGGGGTGACCGAGTCCCGGGACGGCACGGGCGCCTTCTACCCGCTGGCCGAGGAGCTGTCCCGGGCGGTCGCCAGGGACCCGCGCACCGCCGACCCCGACCGGCTGGTCGCCCTCGTGCGCGACGGCACCCTGCGGCACTGCTCCGGACGGCTCTCCGACGACACCACCGTGTTCGCCGTCCGGCGCCCGGACGCCGCCCCCGGCCAGGGCCCGCCGCGGGGTCCGGGCCCGGACCCGGACGCCGCCCCCGGAGAGGGACCTCCCGCGTTCTGACACCCCCGGCCGCGGCCGCAGCGGTTACGGTGCTGGCGTACTGATCGACAGGGGAGGGGACCATGCCCGGAACCGTGCTGCTGCTCGCGGCCTCGCCGATGGGCAAGGGACGCCTGGTGGACGCGGCCAGTGTGCTTCCCGTGCTGGCGGCCGTCGCCCCCGCCGTGCTGTCCGGCACCGACACCGCCAACGTGGTCGAACTCGCCGACCCGCTGGAACCGCAGGCCGTCCTCACCCGGCTGCGCGCCGCCGCGGCCGCCCCCGGCCCGCTGACCGTGTTCGTCACCGGGCAGCTGCACCTCGACCGCCGCCAGCGCCTGCCGCACCTGGCGCTGGCCCGCACCACCGCGGCGAGCCTCCGCTACACCGCCCTGCCCTGGCACTGGCTGCGCGAGGAACTGCGGCTGCGGCCCTCCGGCGCCACCAGCCTCTTCCTCGACCTGCACGCGGACGCCGAGACCTGGCAGTGGCTGGCGGCGCACCCACTGGACTGCGGCCGCAACAACGCCGTGCACGGCCGGGTGGCGCCGCCGCCCGCCCGGCGCGGGATCGCGCAGCCGACGTACATGAAGGCGGTGGCCACCCTGCTGCGCAGCGGGCACCGGCCGGCGGCGGCGGAGCTGCACCGGCTGGCGCTGGACCGGATCGCCGACGAGAGCGCCACCGGCCTGCTGCTGGCGGCGCACGCCCCGGACGCCGGTGACCCGCACGAGGCGATCAGCGCGGCCGTGCGGGACGGCAGGCACGCCGAGGCCGACGCGCTCGCCGCGCGGTGGGAGCAGGCGGCGGCGCGGGCGCACGGCCCGGGCTCGCCGGACGCCCTGCACTGGGCGGAGGTCCGGGCCGACCTCGCGATGTTCGCGGGCGACCACGTGCGCAGCTGCCGTACCTGGCTGACCGTCGCCGCCGCCCGGCTGGCCGCCGGGCAGCCCGCCGACGCTCCCGACGTGGAGGCGGCCGCCGACCGGGCCCACCACCAGTGGGGGCGGATCGACGACCGAGCGCGGGCCCGTGAACTCGGGCCCGCGCTCGCGGAGTTGAGACTGCGGGTGCCGGGCCGCCGGGAAGGCGCGCTGGACCACGTCCAGCAGCACCTGCGGCAGCTCCAGACCCAGGGCTGAGCCCGGCCGGAAACCGGGCCGGGCCCGGCCCGGCTCAGCTGGTGAAGGTGAAGTACTTCCAGCCGCCGTACGTCGTGGAGTTCACCGTGTCACCGGAGGTGCCGTTGATGTACGCCGAGCGCACCCGGAACCGCCAGCCGACGTCCTCGCCGTGGTTGCCGGTCAGCTCCACCGTGGAGGTGCCGTCCGAGGCCAGCGGGAAGTACTGCGAGCCGCCGTCGTACCAGGAACCCTGGTAGTACACCTCGAACTGCAGGCGCTGCTCGCGCTTGGGGTAGTACGACATCTTCGTCGTGAACAGCGGGTTCTTGGACTTGTGGAAGAAGTAGTACGTGTGGCCCCACGTGCTCTTCGTCCTGTAGTGCCGGCTGGGCGTGGTGGACACGCTCACCTTGGCGCCGACCGTGCTGGTCACCGAGCGCGGCTGGTAGCGGGCGTCACCGGCGAACTTCGCGGTGATCTTGGCGTCCCGCTTCAGGTCCAGGACGACCGACAGGTTGCCGTCGGAGTTGACCTTGCCGGACTTCACCAGCTTGTTGGGCTTGTCCCCGCCGAAGGGGTCGGCCCAGATCTCCACCGTGCGGTTCTTGTACGTCGTCCCCAGGTGCGCCGTGAACTTCACGTCGGCGCCGTAGGAGTACACCTTGCCGTTGTTGTTCAGCGACAGCACCGGCTTGGCGCGGGAGACGTCGACGCTGTCCTTGCCGGAACCGGCCGCGTGGTCGGCGTCACCGGCGTAGGACACCTTGTAGGTGACCTTGCCGCCGGCCGGCGGGGTGTCGCTGAAGGAGAAGGTGCCGTCGGCCTTGACCGCCACCGGGGTGAGGGCCTTGCCGTCCGGGGACTCCACGTCGGTCCGGGTGACCGCGAGCCGGGTGCCGGCCGCCAGCGGGATGGTGCTGGTGACCTCGCCCTTGACGGTGAGCGCCTTGGCGCGGGTGGCCGTGGCGGGCGCGTCCACCGTGATGGCGGTGGCCGCCTTGGCCGGGGCGTCGAACGTGCGCAGCGAGTACACGCCGCCGTCGTTCTCGGTCACCGCGAACAGCCGGCTGCCGTCGGGCGCCCAGGCCAGACCGCCCGGGGCCAGGGTGTCCGAGCCGGAGCTGTGCCCGGTGTTGGGGAAGTCGTAGGTGCGTACGGCCTCGCTGCTGCCCGGCCGGAAGACGTACACGTCCGGGTCGTACCAGGCGAAGCTGCCCCCGGCGACCGTGCCGTCGGCCGCGATGGCGACGGAGTTGGGGTAGGCGGTGCTGACGTACTTGCCGTCCTCGTCGAGGTCGGCGGTCTTGAACACCTGGTGGTAGTAGGGCGCCCCGCTGGCCACCACGACGTCCTTGCCGTCGGGGGTGACCTGGAGGTCGCCGAGGTTGTCGCCCGCCTCGCGGGTGCTCGCCAGCTTCTGCGCGGTGCCCGAGGAGACGTCGTAGGAGGCCAGCACGGCCGGGCTCTGCCCGAGTGCGCCCGCCACCAGCGTGCCGGAGCCCGGCGCGGCGTCCAGCACGGGGGCGGAGTACCAGTCGCCGTCCTGGTCGAGGGTGACCTCGTGCTGCTCGCCGGTCAGGTCGACGGAACCGAGGTTGCCCTCGGCGTCGCCGCCGTAGCCGAACCAGAGCCGGCCGCCCGCCAGGGCGACGCTCAGCGGCTTGTCGCCGACCGCGTAGCGGCCGGTCTCGGTGTCGGTCGCGGTGTCGATGACGGCGACCGCGTCGAGGTCCCGCACGGCCGCGTAGAGGGTGCCGGAGTCGGCGGACAGCTCCAGGCCCGTCACACCGGACAGGTTGGTGGCGAGCTGGGTGACGACGGTGCCCGAGTAGTCCGTGACGACGATCTTGCCGTTGGTCGGGTCACTGATGAAGACCTGCCGGTGGACGCCGTCGACGACGATGTCACCGCTCCGCGTCACGGGCAGGGTCCTGCTGGAGTCGGCGAAGGCCGGAGCGGCGGCCAGGGCCGCCGAGCTGAAGACGACCGCCAGGGTGGTGGCAGCCGTGAGAGTGCGCATACGCACGCTGATTCGAACCCCCCGGAACGAAAGCGAAAGGAAGAGTGAGGCGCCCCGGACACCGCAGCGACGTGCGTGTCCCGTGAGCCAGGTGGCGCATGAGGAGCCTAGGCGGCGAACACTAGGTCATGCCACTGACAAAAGCGCGGGGGACCCAGGGTTCCCCGGGCCGCCGCCGCGGTTTTGCCCCCCTCACCCCGGGTAGTCGGGAGGCCCCCGGGTGGGGACGCCGCCCGGAGGCTCCCTACTGCTGCGCCGAAGCGAAGGAGGCGACGGGTGTGCTGCGGGTCGCCGAGACCATCGCCGAACGGCTGCGGGACGCGGCGCCCGCGGACGTGCCCGCCCGGCTGTGCACCCTGGTGACCGAGCTGCTGCCGGTGCGCGGGGCGAGCGTGTCGCTGTTCAGCGAGGGGCTGCCCGTGCAGGTCGGCGCGAGCGACCCGGCGGCCGCCGGCATGGCCGAGATGCAGGCCACGCTGGGCGAGGGCCCTTGTGTGCACGCCGTCGAGACGGTCGCGCCCGTGCTCGCCCGCGATCTCACCTCGGGCCCGGACCTGCTGCGCTGGCCGGTGTTCGCCCAGCAGGCGGTGGAGGCCGGCGTCCGGGCGGTGTACTCGCTGCCGCTCGGCAACGACGCCGTCTGCGTCGGCACCCTCGACCTGTACGGCGCCGTGCCCGGCGAGCTGAGCGGGCCGGACCTGAGTACCGCGCGGCTGGTCGCGGGCGTGCTGACGGTGGCCCTGATGGCGCTGCCCGGCGCGGACGGCGACGACGAGGACGTGACCCGGCCCGGTTCCTCCTGGCTGAACGGCCTGACCACCGGGCACGACGAGATCCACCAGGCCATCGGCATGATCATGGCGCAGCTGGGCGTCGGCTCGGCGGAGGCGCTGGCCCGGCTGCGCGGGTACGCCTTCGCCCGCGACCGGACGGCGCTGGACGTGGCCCACGAGGTGGTCAGCCGCCGCCGGCGGATCGACCGCGACTGAGGCGCAGCGGCGCCGGGGCCGCCGTCAGGCCTGCGCCGTCAGCGTCGTCAGGCCTGGACCCGGCCCTGTTCGCGGACCTCGGCCAGCCGCCGGGCGCCGGTCTCCAGCGCCAGTCGCAGGGCGTCCATGGGCGGCGTGCCGAGGGCGCCGTCGGTGAGCACGATCGTGTCGTCGCCGAGTCGGACGGCGGCCACGTCCACGGTCAGGGTGAGCGGTGCCGTGTCGCCGTCGTTCCCGCCGCCCTCGCTGGTCAGGGTGACCCGCAGCGCCCCCCGGGCGTCCCCGAGGGCGGGCAGCTCGGCGCCGGTGACCTCCACGTACTGGGTGCCGGCCGCGGTGGTGGCCGCCGTGAATCGCGCGCAGGTCCGCGGCAGCGTGCGCAGCCAGCCCAGGGTGCGGTCCACGTCGGCGGGGCGCCGGGCGGAGACCTGGTAGCGCAGCTGGGCCACGTCGTCACCGTCGTCGAGCACGGTCACCGCCTGGCCGGCGGAGGGGCCGCCGAGCAGTTCGTCGGCGTACAGGGCGTCCAGCAGGCGCTGGCAGTCCGGGACGGCCGTGGTCGCCTTCAGCAGCCCGTCCCGCCAGGTCGCCGTCCCGTCGGCGGGCGTCCACGGCACGCCCAGGTCGGCGTCGGTGATCAGCGCGGCCCGCGCCTGGTCCGCGGTGAGCGCGGGGACCGCCACGGGGTCCGCGGCGCGCGGCGCGCCGGTGGGCGAGGCGGCCGCCTGCCGCGCGGCGGGCCGCGGGGCCCCCGTGCAGCCCGGTACGGCGAGCAGCGCGGCCGCCGCGAGACCGGCGGCGGTGAGGAGGCGGGCCGGGGGGAGGGACATGGGGGAGCCTCCAAGGGGTGCCGGGACCGGACGGGCGGCGCGCGGTGGGCCGGGGCCGACGGACGGTGCGGTGCGTGCTCCCACGGCACCACCGGCCCGCCCCGGCCACCAGCGCTCCGGGCCGTCCGGGTGAGCCCGCGGGAGGCACGAGTCGGGCGGGACCTCGCGGACACGACCTAATGTCGATCGTGACGGAAGGAGCCCGCCGTGACCGGTCAGCCCATCCCCGTGATCATCGACTGCGACACCGGTGTCGACGACGCCCTGGCCCTGCTGTTCGCCGTGCGCCACCCGGGCCTGGACCTGCGCGCGGTGACCTGCGTGGCCGGGAACACCGACGTGGACGGCGTGGTCCGCAACACCCTGACCGTGCTGGAGCGGGCGGGCGCGCCGGACGTCCCGGTGGCCCGGGGCGCCGGGCGGCCGCTGCTCGAACCGCCCCGCTCCGCCCGGCACGTGCACGGCTCCGACGGCATGGGCGACCTGGGCCTGCCCGCGCCGCTGAGGGCGCCCGTGGCCGAGGACGCGGTGAGCCTGCTGCGCCGCGAGATCCTCGCCTCGCCCCGCCCGGTCACCCTGATCCCGACCGCGCCGCTGACCAACATCGCGCTGCTGCTGCGCACCCACCCCGAGGTGACCCGCAACATCGAGCGGATCGTGTTCATGGGCGGTGCGGTCGCCGGCGGGAACGCCACCCCGGTGGCCGAGTTCAACGTCTGGCACGACCCCGAGGCGGCGGCGATCCTGCTCACCGCCGGGGTGCCGATCACGATGTACGGCCTCGACGTCTTCATGCGGGTCGTCGTCCCCGGCCCCGACGTCCACCGGCTGCGGGCCGGCGACGACCCCGGCACCCGGCTGGCCGGCGACCTGCTCGCGCACCGGCCGACCACCCAGGGCGGCCCGGCCGAGGCCGAGGAGGCGGGCGGTCTCGGCGACGCGGGCGCGGTCTGCGCGGTGGCCGACCCCGCGGGGCTGGTCACCCGGCCGCTGCCCGTCGAGGTCTGCCTGGCGCCGGGACCGGCCCGGGGCCAGACGATCGTCGACCTCCGGCCCCGCCCCGGCGAGTCCGAGATCCACGGCGGGGCCCGCGCCCGGCCGCTGGTGGACGTGGCGCTGGAGGTCGACGCGGACCGTTACGTCCGGCTCTACCTGGAGACGGTCACGCGCTGAGCCGCA
Source organism: Streptomyces sp. NPDC041135 (assembly GCF_055592085.1). Classification (NCBI taxonomy): domain Bacteria; kingdom Bacillati; phylum Actinomycetota; class Actinomycetes; order Kitasatosporales; family Streptomycetaceae; genus Streptomyces; species Streptomyces sp. NPDC041135. The sequence continues at coordinate 114,125 of NZ_JBVIYZ010000014.1, read as the reverse complement.
GGCGGGCTGCGGACGGCCCGTCCGGCCTGATCCGCACGAGCGACCCTAGTCGGCCTCCGCCGCCCGTACCGTCCAGCGCTGTTCGACCTTGGCCACCTTCCAGTAGCCGATGGCCGCCGCCCACACCACCACGAACAGGGCCACGATGACGTATCCCACGCTGTCCAGGTTCAGGCCGGCTATCCAGCCGGTGACGGCGTCGCTCAGGTCGAGCTTGTCGTGCAGGACGCCGACCAGCTCGATGGTGCCGATGAAGAGGGCGACGGCGATGGACAGCCCGGTGATGGTGAGGTTGTAGAAGACCTTGCGGACGGGGTTGGAGAACGCCCACTGGTAGGCGAAGTTCATGAAGGTGCCGTCCAGGGTGTCGAACAGGCTCATCCCGGCGGCGAACAGCAGCGGCAGGCACAGGATCGCGTACCAGGGCAGCCCGGCCGCGGCGCCGGAGCCCGCCATCACCATCAGGGTCACCTCGGTCGCGGTGTCGAAGCCCAGCCCGAAGAGGAAGCCCAGCGGGTACATCTGGCCCGGCCGGGAGACGGACTTGGTCAGCCGGCCCAGGACGCGGTTCATGAACCCCCGCGAGTCCAGGTGCTGTTCGAGTTCCCGTTCGTCGTACGTCCCCGCCCGCATGGACCGGAAGACCCTCAGGATGCCGGCCAGCGCCACGACGTTGAGGACGGCGATGAGGTAGAGGAAGGTGCCGGAGACGGTCGTGCCCAGGAAGCCGAGCACCTGGTGGGTGGTGGAGTCCTCGCTGGTGATCCGGCCGGCGAGCTGTGTGCCGCCCGCGATCAGCGAGGCGAGGAGCACGACCACGCTGGAGTGGCCGAGCGCGAACCAGAAGCCGACCGAGACCGGCCGCTTGCCGTCGGCCATCAGCTTGCGGGTGGTGTTGTCGATCGCGGCGATGTGGTCGGCGTCGAAGGCGTGCCGCATGCCGAGCGTGTAGGCGGTGACACCGAGCCCGATGCCGAACGTCTCGCTGCCGACCCGGTAGTGGCCGGGGGCGACGAGCAGGAACAGGATGCCGAAGGCGGCGACGTGCAGGGCGGCGATGGCGGCCAGCAGGCCCGCCGTGCGGACGGTGTCCTCACGGCGCCAGCGGAAAACGGCAGGGTCGGTCATACGGTCACGCTCCAGCACCTCGTGGATCACTTCGTGAGCTGCCGTGGCCGGTCTCCTGGCTTGGGGGTCGTACGCCCGCCGTCCCTGCCTTCCCAGCCGGACGACCGGCCAGTGGCCCGGCGGCTGCCGGACGGGACGGGGACTTCCCCCTTCACAGTGGCGAGGGCCGCGTCGGCATGGGTCCTTGACGGACCGTCACCGACTTCCCGAGCACCACGGCCCGTCCACCGTAGGGGGGAGGGCCGTTCCCTGCATAGCTGCACATGTGCGCAGGTATGGAAGATCACAATCGGGAGGCCTGCGAGGATGAGGACATGCATCTCGTGCCTGCCGACCGCGCGGACCGTCGTTCCATCGACGGCCACCGGGTGTGCGACGCCATCGCCGCGATCGGCGAGCCGGGTCATCTGCGCGCCTGGTCCGACCGGTTCTCCCTGCTCGCCGACCCCAAGCGGCTGGCGCTGCTGCTCGCCCTGCACCGCACGGGTCCGCTGGCGGTGTCCGACCTGGCGATCGCCACCGGAATGAACGACCCCGCCGTCTCGCAGGCCTTGCGGCTGCTGCGGGCGGCGGGGGTCGTGGAGGGCGAGAAGGAGGGGCGGGTGGTGCGGTACCGGGTGATCGACCGGGACGTGCGGGCGCTGCTCGCACACTGCGCGGCGGACACCGCCTGACCCACCGGTCCACCTGTGTGACTTACCGGTCCACCTATGTGACCCCCCGGTCCACCGAGGTGACTCACCGGTCCGCCGGTGTCACCGCCTCACCGTCCGCCCGTCCGTCGTCAGCGCTGGGCCGTACGGCGGCGCCGGGTGGTCATGACGATCGCGGCGCCGCCCACCAGCAGGACCGCCGCGCCGCCGGCGATGACGCCGGTGTCGCCGCCGCCGCCGGTCTCGGCGAGGTCACCGTCGTCGCCGCCGGTGGCCGGGGCCGCGCCGGACTCCGAGGTGGCCGGGGCCGCGGTCGGGGTCGCTGAGGCGGCGCCGGACTCGGTGGTGGTGGGTGCCGGGGTGGTGCTCTGCGTCGCCGGGGCGGACGGGGTGGCGGAGCCGGACGCGGAGTCGCTCGGCGCCGGCGCCGGCGTCGGGGACTGCGACTCGGCGGCCGTGCAGTCCTTGGTGCCGCCGTTCCAGGCCGCGATCAGCTTGTCCTTGATGACCGCGTGGTCCGGGCCGGCCGGCAGGTCGCCGTGCTCGAAACCGTCACCGGCGTCCGTCTTGCCGTCGAACCTCACCGCGCCGCGGTAGAGGTCGATCTGCGCGAAGCAGCCCGCGTCCGGCACCGCGATGTCGAGGGTGTCGGTCGCGCCCGGCTTGACCGTCACGGTGTCGAAGTCCACGAACACCTGCTCGCCGGAGGTGGCGAAGGAGGAGCCGTGGGCGAGGTAGGAGGCGAGGGAGGCGGTGCAGGTGGCCGCGTCACCGGCGGCGCGCACGGTGATGTGCACCTTGCCGTCCGCGGAGGGCCGCAGGCTCTGGTCGTCGACCTTCACCGAGTCGAAGAAGCTGGTGCCGTCCAGGGAGAACTGGCAGCGGTCGGTGCCCGTCTCCGTGCCCGCACCCGTGCCCGGCTTGTAGGTGCCGCCGGCCTTCCAGCCCTCACCGCCGGGCGTGCCGTGGGCCCAGGCGCCGGAGGCGCCGGCGACGGAGGCGGCGCAGAGGGCGAGGGAGGCGGCGCCGGCCCCCAGCAGGCGGCGCGCGGTGACAGGTCTGGCTATGGACATGGGCATCCCATCTAGAAACAGAAGCTCAGCAGCTCACGCGGAGCGCGGCGGAGCGCGGCAGAGCGCGGGAGAGCCGAGGAAGGCTAGGAAGGCTCAGAAGACATGGCGGAGCGCTGGGCTCATTGGTCACATCGGCCACATCAGCCACAGGCTCCGGTCATGGTCATGCGCCCCGGCGATACCTGTCAACCTGCGGAAACGCAAGGAGACTTCGAAGAGTCGTCACCATGTCAGCACACAGGGAACGTTCCGCTCCGCATCGGTCCGCACCAGTCGGCACCACTCGAAGGTTCCCTTTCCGGGCAATGTGGACAGAGTCACTACTGTCGCTCTCTCGAAGGGAACCCGCGTGGCAGACCTCTCGTCCAGGAACCCCGACTGGTGGCGCCAGGCCGTCATCTACCAGATCTACCCCCGCAGCTTCGCCGACGCCGACGGCGACGGACTCGGCGACCTCAAGGGCATCACCCGCCGCCTCGGCCACCTCGCCGCCCTCGGGGTCGACGCCCTGTGGCTGAGCCCGTTCTACCCCTCCGAACTCGCCGACGGCGGCTACGACGTCGCCGACCACCGTGACGTCGACGCCCGCCTCGGCACGCTGGACGACTTCGACGCCATGGCCGCCGAGGCGCACCGGCTGGGTCTGAAGGTCATCGTCGACATCGTCCCCAACCACACCTCCCACCTGCACCCCTGGTTTCAGGAGGCGCTGCGCGCGGCCCCCGGCTCACCGGCCCGTGAGCGCTACGTCTTCCGCGCCGGCCGCGGCTCGCGCGGCGAACTGCCGCCCACCGACTGGCAGTCCGTCTTCGGCGGCAGCGCCTGGCAGCGGGTCCCGGACGGCCAGTGGTACCTGCACCTCTTCGCCGCCGAGCAGCCCGACCTCAACTGGGACAACGAGGAGGTCCGCGCCGACTTCCGCACCACCCTGCGCTTCTGGTCCGACCGGGGCGTGGACGGCTTCCGCATCGACGTCGCCCACGGCCTGGCCAAGGACCTCACCGAACCGCTGCGGGACGTCGGCGGCCTCGGCGCGACCGGCGAGGAGGCGCTGCTGCGGGTGGCGCCCGGCAGCCACCCCTACTGGGACCGCGACGAGGTCCACGAGATCTACCGCGACTGGCGCAAGATCCTCGACGCCTACTCACCGCCGCGCACCGCCGTCGCCGAGGCCTGGGTGCCGGGAGCCCGCCGGGCCCTGTACGCCCGCCCGGACGAACTGGACCAGGCCTTCAACTTCGAGTACCTCCAGACCGGCTGGGACGCGGACGAGCTGCGCCAGGTCATCACCGACTCCCTCGCCACCGCCCACGCGGCCGGCGCCTCCGCCACCTGGGTGCTGTCCAACCACGACGTCGTACGGCACGCCTCCCGGCTGATGCTGCCGCCCGGCACCGACGACAACGCCTGGCTGCTGTCCGGCGGCCGGGCCCCGGCCGTCGACGCGGAGGCGGGCCTGCGCCGGGCGCGCGCGGCGACCCTGCTGATGCTGGCGCTGCCCGGCTCGGCGTACGTCTACCAGGGCGAGGAACTCGGCCTGCCGGAGGTCGCCGACCTGCCCACCCAGGTGCTCCAGGACCCGATCTGGGAACAGACCGGGCACGTGCGCAAGGGCCGCGACGGCTGCCGGGTGCCCCTGCCGTGGACGACGACCGGCCCGTCCTACGGCTTCGGGGAGCGGGGTTCCTGGCTGCCGCAGCCGCCGTCCTTCGCGGCGTACGCCGTCGATGCCCAGGACGGCACCGAGGGCTCCACCCTGGAGCTGTACCGGGCGGCCCTGCGGCTGCGCCGCAAGCTGCTCGAGGGCGAGTCGCTGACCTGGGCGGCCGGTGCCCCCGACGGGGTGCTGCACTTCAGCCGTTCGGACGGCTGGCGGTGCGTCACCAACCTCTCCGGCGCGCCGGTCGAGCTGCCGCCGGGCGAGGTGCTGCTGAGCAGCGCCCCGCTGCCCGAGGGCGGAGCGCTGCCGCCGGACACGACCGTCTGGCTGTCCTGACCACCGCTTGGGCCCCCGGCCGGCCGGTCGGCCTCAGCCCACGGTTGGGCTGGGGCTGGGGCCGGGCGCGGGCGTGGTGCTCCTGGTGCCGCCGCCGGTGCCCGCACCGCCTCCGAGGAGACCGCTGAGGTCCAGCGGGGTGGAGGTTTCGGTCGGCGGCGGGGTGAGCACCACCTCGGGCTGGCCGGCCGGCGGGGGCGGCGGGGTCAGGTCGGAGGACGGCAGCTTCGGCGGGGTGGTCTGCTGGAAGATGGTCTGGTCGAAGTCGACCAGACCGGTCTTCTCCATCACCGTCATGTGGTCCAGCACCGTGTCGTTGGCCTGGTCGGCGAGCGCCCGCACCAGGGAGTTCTTGGTGGTGGAGCGGATCTTCGCGATCGAGTTGAAGATGGAGCCGTGCGTCATCCGCAGGATGTTGGCGAAGTCGGTGTCGAACTGCTTGCCGCTCTCCGCCTTCAGGGTGGTGACGAAGGACTCCTGCTGGGGACTGGCCACATTGGGCAGGGTGATGTTCAGCATCGGGGCGATCTTGCGGCAGGAGGCGTCCAGCGCGGCGTGCCCGTCGATCAGGTGCTTGCTGGCGGTGATCACCCCGGGCGTGCTGCCCTTGCTCAGTCCGATCTGGCCGAGCGGGTACTCCCACAGGCCGGCCGCGCGCACCCTGACCACGAAGTCCCGGTCGCCCTCGGTCAGGGGGCCCCACTGGGTCTGGGCGACGATGCGCGTCGGTGAGCTGGAGACGGTGTCCAGACCGAGCATCCCCGGATACGCGAGCGCCGCGAGTGTCAGGGCCATCGCACCGCCCACGAAGAGAGTTCCCGTCGCGTTCCGCGAAAAGCGCACCGTGCCTCCTGCCCGGTCATGAACCCGCCCGCGGGCGGCTCGACACACAGGAGTACGGACGGAAGGGCGAGTTGTCTCTGCCGCGCCGGTAAAAAAATCTCCCGGCGGGTGCTGCCGGCCCGCCGGGGGGGGGCTTCGCGCGCCAAGCGCTAGTAGCGCAGGGCCGTTCCCACCTCGGCCCGCACCTGGCCGGACAGCTTGCGCCTGCTGCGCGCCGTGGCGTGGCCGGACGAGCCGGCCTTCACGTCGCCGACCGTGACGACCACGACGTCGAGCGGATTGCCGCCGCTGTCCTTGAAGGTGACCTGGACGGCGAAGGACTTGGTGGAGCCGGCCGTGTTGCGGGCGGTGACCGCGGCCGTGGCCCGTCCCTCGGAGTCCGTGGCCACCGAGCCCAGCGTGACGTCCTTCTTCGCGTCGACGCCGCCCTTCACCTCCGCCAGCCGCCGCCCCGCCTCCGCGGTCGCCGACGCGTACGCCTCCGGGGCCCGGGAGGCGTACGACGCGGCCTTGCTCACCGTCGAGGAGGGGCTGCTGTCGTCGGAGCAGCCGCTCAGCGCCAGCGCCAGGGCGGCGAGCAGCGCCAGCGCCGCTCCGGTACGGGTCCTCACCATGTCGTCCTCCGTCCGCGTGCCGCCGCTCGGCGGTCCCGACCAGTCAAGGACCAAGGCGGCGCCCCCGCACCCCGGGTCACCCGTTCGGCCCACCCGCGTGGTCGTCTCCCCCGCCAAACCGGATCGTCGTACCCACGACTCATCACTGCTCCCCGGTGGAGGTAGGGCCATGGCACAACAGGCGAGGCAGGCGGGCGCGACGGACCGGCACGACGGCTGGGTGGCCGGAGGGATCGTCTTCGCGGGCGTCCTGCTGCTGCTGAACGGCATCCTCGCCGTTCTCCAGGGCATCTCGGCGATCGCCACCGACAACGTGTACGCGGCGATCAACAATTACGTCTACCGGATCAACCTCACCGGCTGGGGCTGGATCCTGCTGATCCTGGGCGTGATAGGCATCGTGGCCGGTCTCGGCGTGCTGCGGGGCGCCGAGTGGGCGCGGGCGGTCGGCATCGCCCTGGCGTCGCTGAGCATCATCGCCCAGTTCCTCTTCCTGCCCTACGCGCCCGTCTGGTCGCTGCTCATCATCGCCATCGACGTCTTCGTGATCTGGGCGCTGGCGACCTACCGCCCGGGCGGGGCGACGGGCCGGCCCTGACACCGGCCCGGCCCCGCCCCGGCCGCCCCGCCGGCCCGCCCGCCCGGACCTGTGACCAGGCGGGCGGTCCGGGCCGCGTCAGTGACGGGCCGGGCCGTGGTCCAGGATGACCCGGTGACAGACCAGACGACCGGGCGCGCCGCGCAGCCCGCACCCCGGCCCGCGCCCCTCCCCGTCCCGGCCCCCGCGCTGGAGCCCGTCGACCGGGTGGCGTGGCTCACCGTGGCGGCCCTGCTGCTCGCGGGCGCCGCCCGGGTGGTGCGGGCCGCGTGGGAGTTCCGGCTCGCGGCGGCCGGGGAGCCCGCATCGGGTCCGCCGGACCAGGGCGGCGGGGCGCACCGGCCGCCGACCGCGCTGGAGAACTCCTTCCACACCGTGGACACCCTCGGCAACGCGGCCGCGTTGCTGTGCGCCGTGGCGTTCCTGACCTGGATGGGCCGGGTATATCGCAACGGCCGCGCGCTGTCCGGGCAGCGGCCGCGTCACGCGGCCGTCTGGGTGTGGCTCGGCTGGCTCGTGCCCTTCGCCAACCTCTGGATACCGCGCGGCGTCATCGCCGACGCCTACCGCCGCAGCGCCCCCGGTCGCCGGCCGCCGTACTCCCTCACCTGCTGGTGGGTGCTCTGGCTGGCCGGCACCCTCGGTGGGGTGGGGCTGGTGTACGACGACTCGGTGGACGAGATCGTCGCCCGGGCCTACACGGACGTCTGGTCGCTGGCCGCCTGCGACGCGGCCCTGGCGGGCGCGGCCGTCGCCGGCGCGCTGGCCGTCCGCGCCGTCACGGCCGTACAGCTGGAGCGGACGGGCGGGCGGGGACGCCAGGCGGCGGCGGTGCCGACGGCGAGCCCGGAGCCGGCGCCGGAGCCGGTGCCTCAGGGGTGAGCCGGGGGCCGGGAACGGGTCACCCTGCGTGTGCGGCCGTTATGGGTGAACATGGTGATATTGGCCGTATTGCTCTCTTCAAGGGGGCCCAAAGATGGCTGTGGAGATCCCTCCGCTGATGAAACCCTCCCGGCTCAGGAGCCGCGGCGGGCTGCTGGGTGAATGCCTGGCCGAGTTCCTGGGGACCTTCGTCCTCATCTCCTTCGGATGCGGTGTCGTGGCCATGGCGGTCGCGGCGCTGCCCGGTTCGGGCCGCACCGCCGGGCCCACGACGTTCTTCCTCGGCGCCGGCGACTGGCTGCTGATCACCTGGGGCTGGGGACTGGCCGTGGTCTTCGGCGTGTACGTCGCCGGCGGCGTCAGCGGCGCCCACCTCAACCCCGCGGTGACCCTGGCCTTCGCCGTGCGACGCAAGTTCGCCTGGGCCAAGGTCGTCCCCTACTGGGTGTCCCAGATCATCGGCGCCTTCACCGGGGCGGCCCTGGTCTACGGCGTCTACCACGACGCGATCAACACGTTCGACCAGGCCATGAAGGGGCCGAAGACCAACGGGCACACGCTCGCCTCCTTCTCCATCTTCGCCACCTTCCCGGCGCCGTACTTCCACGGCGGCGTCTGGGGGCCCCTGATCGACCAGATCGTCGGCACCGCCTTCCTGGTCCTGTTCATCGTGGCCCTCATCGACCTGCGCAACACGGCGGTGAAGGCGAACCTCGGCCCCCTGGTGGTCGGTTTCGCCGTGGCCGCCATCGGCATGTCCTACGGCGCCAACGCGGGGTACGCCATCAACCCGGCCCGTGACTTCGGTCCGCGCCTGTTCACCTGGTTCGCCGGGTGGGGGCACCTGGCGTTCCCGGGGAGCGTGCCAGGGGCGTTCAGCGACTACTGGTGGATCCCGATCGTCGGGCCGCTGATCGGCGCCGTCATCGGTGTCCTGGTGTACGACCTGTTCATCGGCGACATCCTGCACGCCCGCGCCGAACAGGGCGAACTCCCCGAACCCGGCCGCACCCGGGAGGTGGTGACCGAGGACGACGAGTGACGGCCGCTCCACGGGCGCCGCTCACCAGCCGGTCAGGAGCAGGTGGTTGAGGAGCAGCGCGAGGACCGCCTGCGCGGCCAGCCACGCACGGGGACGCGACAGGTACGCGCAGGCCGGCAGCAGCCACGCGGCGAACGGCAGCCAGATGCGTTCGGTCTCCGCCTTGCTCATCCCGGACAGGTCGGCGATCAGCAGGCAGGCCAGGGCGGCACCCACCAGCAGCGCCAGCCGGGCGTCGGCGGACGCCGCCCGGGCCCCGGCGGACGCGGTGCCGGACGCGGGCCCGGTGGCGGCACCGGTGCGGCGGGGGAGGAGCGCGACGGCGGCGCGGCGCAGGCCGGCCGCCGTCGCGGGACCGGTGATCAGGGCCGCGCAGGCCAGGTCGGCCCACACCCAGTAGCCGTAGGGGCGGACACCGCCGACGCCCTGGTAGTAGCGGGTGACGAGCAGGCGGTAGCCCTCCCACCAGTCGAAACCGGCCACCGTGAACACCACCGGTACGACGGCGGCCCCCGCGAGCAGCAGCGCCGCGAGGGCGAGGGGGCGGCGCCGGACCCGGTCGCGGCCCAGCAGCAGGACGGCCGCCGCGATCGGCGCGAACAGCGTCAGGCCGTAGGAGAGGTAGCAGGTCAGGCCGAACAGCAGCCCCGAGGGCGCGGCCCACCACAGACAGCGGCCGGTGACCGCGAGCGCCAGCAGGGCCACCGCCCACGCGGCGACCGCCGTGAAGTACCCGTCGGCCGAGGTGCCCGTCCACACCGCCGCCGGGGCCAGCACCAGGAACGGCGCCGCCCGCCGGGCCCGCGCCTCCCCGGCCAGCGCGCGCACGGCGACCAGCACCGCCGCGCACGCCGTCGCCCCGGCGGTGATGCACCAGGCGCCCGCCCAGCCGCCGCCGTGCAGCCCGATCCGGTCGAGCAGGACGAAGGTGACCGTGGCCGCCGGGGGGTGACCGGCGACGTGGGCGGGCCAGGGCGCGGGGGACCCGGCGACGATGTGGCGGGTGAAGTCGCCGAGGGCGGCCGGGAGGTCGTGGAAGCGGCCGATGACGGTGAGGTACTCGTTGCGGGTGGTGAGCCGGCCGGCCACGCCCCGCCGCCAGCCGTCGACCAGCGCCAGCGACCAGGTCCACGCCATCGCCGTGGCCACGGCCGCCGCGAGCAGCGCCCGCCACGGCAGCCGCGCGGCGAGCGCGGGCCCGTACGCCACCACGGCCGCCGCCACCAGTACGGCCGCCGGGGTGCCCGGGCCCAGGTGCGGGTCCCACTCGGCGAGGACCGGGGGCCAGTGCACGAAGAGGGTGTGGCGGGTGTCCTGGATGTGGCGGCCCACGAGGGCGGCCGCCAGCACCAGCAGGGCGGCGGCGCCCGCGGCGCAGAGGTCGGGGGCCGCGCGGCGCAGGGCACCGCGCGGGCGGGGCGGTGCGGGGGCGGCGGCGGTGCGGCTGGGGCGGGTCACACCGGAACGCTAGGGCGGCGGACGGCGTCCGCACGGTCACCGGCGCCGGACGTCAGCGTTTCGTCATGGGTCGCGGGCCCGCGGAGCGGCCCGACCAGGCCTACCGTCGGACCATGCGAGACGACGACCCCCGGCTCCCCTCCTCGCCCGGCTTCTGGCGCAGTCCCGTGCGCGGGCCCCGGTTCACCGCCGTGCTGGGTCTGGTCCTGCTCGCCGGCATCACCGTGCTGTTCGTGACGGGCCTGCTCAGCTACGCCGCCTACAACCCGGGCCTGTCCCGGGTGAACGACCAGACCCCGGGCAAGGGCCTGCTCGGCTTCTACCTCTTCGCCTGGCCGACCGACCCGCCCTGGCTGTACCGGCTCACCCAGGGCACCCACGTCACCCTCGGCATCGCCCTGGTCCCGGTGCTGCTGGCCAAGCTGTGGTCGGTCGTGCCGAGGCTGTTCGCGCTGCCGCCCGCGCGCTCCCTGACGCACGCCCTGGAGCGGCTCTCGCTGCTGCTGCTCGTCGGCGGTGCGCTGTTCGAGTTCACCACCGGCATCCTCAACGTCCAGCTCGACTACGTCTTCCCCGGCTCCTTCTACCCCCTGCACTTCTACGGCGCCTGGGTCTTCTTCGCCGCCTTCCTCGCCCACGCGGCCCTGAAGACACCGGCGGCCGTCCGCACGCTGCGGCAGGCGCGCGAGGCGGGAGAGGCCGGAGAGGTGACGCACACGCCGGGGGCGCGGGAGGCGGGGGAGGCGGCCGGGCTGGTGTCGCCGCGGCCGGATGCCCCGACCGTCTCCCGGCGCGGCGCGCTGTGGTTCGTGGGCGGCGCCTCCCTGCTGCTCCTCGGCACGACGGCCGGGCAGAGCATCGGCGGCCCGCTGCGGCGCACCGCCCTGCTCGCCCCGCACGGCGGCCCCGACCCCGGCACCGGCCCCCACCGCTTCCAGGTCAACAAGACGGCCCGGTACGCGGGCATCGACCCGGGCGAGACCGGCGAGGAGGCGTGGCGGCTGGTCGTCACCGGCCGCTCCGGCACCGTCCGGCTCGGCCGCGCCGACCTGCTGCGGATGCCCCGGCACGACAGCGCGCTGCCGATCGCCTGCGTCGAGGGCTGGTCCACCGGCGACCAGTCGTGGAGCGGCGTACGGCTGCGGGACCTGGCGGCCCTGGTGGGCCACGGCGACGACGGCGACCCGCCGGACGTGCTGGTCGAGTCCCTTCAGCGGCACGGCGCCTTCCGGCACGCCGCGCTGCGCGGCAACCAGGTCGCCGACCCGCGGTCCCTGCTCGCCCTGCACGTCAACGGCGCGGACCTGTCCCCCGACCACGGCTACCCGGCGCGCGTCATCGTGCCCGCGGCACCCGGTGTGCTGAACACCAAATGGGTGGCCCGGCTGACCTTCGGAGACCTGTGATGCCCCGCCGCCCCGCACCCGCGCCCCCGGCCCGCCCCGGCCGCCGCCTGCCCACCGGCTTCCGGCTCCCCGCAGGCCTGCGCCGCGTCCCTCCCGGCCTGCGCCGCGTCCCTCCCGGCCTCCGGCTCCCCCTCGGCAGTCCCCTGCACCTGCTGCTGCTCGCCTGCTCGTTCGCGCTCGCCGGGTACGCGGGCGTACGGCTCCTCGCGGGCGACCCGCTCGGCGTGGCGCTGTGGTTCGCCGGCGCGGCGCTGCTGCACGACCTGGTGCTGGTGCCGCTGTACGCGGTCGCGGACCGGGCGGTCGTCCGCGGACTGGGCGCGGCCGGGCGCCGGTCGTGGGCGCTGTACGTCCGGGTGCCGGCCGCGCTGTCGGGGCTGCTCCTGCTGGTGTGGTTCCCGCTGATCAGCGGTGCGGTGGACGCGCGCTACCGGTCGGCCACCGGACTGTCCGCCGACGGCTTCCTGGCCCGCTGGCTGCTGATCACCGCCGCGCTCTGCGGCGGCTCGGCGCTGCTGCTGGCGGTGCGGGTGGCGCGCGAGCGCAGGGCGACGAAGCGGCGCGAGCCCGACGTCCACTGAGCGGCCGTCCGCCACCCGGCCTCCCGGGCGCGGCCCAGCAGGGCCGGGGTGCCGAGCCGCGCCCACGGGAACGGGCTGCCGGCCGCCTCCTCGCCGGTGACGCCGACGACGCGCACCAGGGACCGCTCGTCGACGTCCACCGCGGCCGTCTCGGCGATCAGCAGGCCACCGGGGGCCAGCAGCCGGGCCGTCCGGTCGAGCAGGGCGCGCGGATCACCGCCGATGCCGACGTTGCCGTCCATGAGCAGCACGGTGCCCCAGCGGCCCTCGCCGGGCAGCGGCTCGAAGACGGAGCGGCGCAGCGCCTGCCCGCCGAGCGCGACGGTCCGGGCGACGGCGGCCTCGCTCACGTCGATGCCGAGGACGCTGCGACCGCGCCCGGCGAGATCCGCGACCAGCCGGCCGGGCCCGCAGCCCACGTCCAGCACCGCGCCCTCGCAGCGGTCCAGCACCTCCCGGTCGACCCGGTCGGCGCGCGCGCACCAGCGTTCCACCTCCAGCGGCAGCAGCCATCCGTCGGCACGCCGCAGGAACAGCGGGCCCCGCCCGGTGCGCAGCGCTGCGGCGTAGGGGTCGGCGGCGGCCCAGGCGAGGGCAGGGGCGGGGGCGGAGGCCGTGGCGGGTGCGGTGCTCATCGTGCGTCCGCCGCCCCGCAGCGGGCCAGGCGGGCCGCGAACCGGCTGTGCGGGGCGAGGGCGGCCACCTCCCGGGCGTCCGCGGCGGTGTCGACGTCGCGCAGCGGGGGCAGGTCGCGCACCCGCAGCCCGGCGCCGGTCAGCCGGGCCCGCTGGACGGCGCCCGTCCGCGCCACCGACATCGGCACCCCGAGCAGCAGGGCCGGGTCGGGCCGGGCCAGCCCCAGCGCCCAGAAGCCGCCGTCCCGGGCCGGCCCGAAGTACGCGTCGCACCCGGCGAAGTCCACGGTGAGCAGCTCCGGCGTCACCTGCGGGGTGTCCATGCCGATCAGCAGGGCGGGGCCCGGGCAGCGGGCGAAGGCGTCGGCGAGCCGCACGTCCAGGCCGCCCGGGCACTGCGCCACGACGTCGAAGCCGGGCGGCAGCCAGGCGCCGGGGCGGCCGTCGAGGACCAGCACCCGCCGGTCGGCCGGGGCGGCGGCGACCGCGCCCAGGGTGTCGGTGAGGGCGGCCTCGGCGAGCGCCGCCGCCTCCTCGGGCGTGAACGGCGGGGTCAGCCGGGTCTTTACCCGGCCCGGCCGGGGCTCCTTGGCGATGACGAGGAGAGTGGTCACCGGGGCGTCCCTCCCGGCGTCGGGGCCGGTGGCCCGGCCAGGACGCGGCTCATGTCACGGACCGCCTGCCACGTGCCCCGCCAGGTGCCGGTCACCTTCGAGGCGCCGGTGCGCGGCAGGTACGGCACGTCGTGCTCGGTGACCCGCCAGCCGGCGTCGGCGGCCCGGACCACCATCTCCAGCGGGTACCCACTGCGCCGGTCGGTGAGACCGAGGCCGAGCAGCGGCTCGCGGCGGGCGGCGCGCAGCGGACCGAGGTCGTGCAGGCGCAGGCCGGTGCGGCGGCGCAGCATCCGGGCGACGGCGAGGTTGCCCACCCGGGCGTGCGCGGGCCAGGCGCCCCGGCCGCGAGGGCGCCTGCGGCCCAGCACCAGGTCGGCGGCGCCGGAGCGGACCTCGGCGGCGAACGGCACCAGCAGCGCGGGGTCGAGGGAGGCGTCGCAGTCGCAGAAGCAGACCACCTCCGCGGTGGCGGCGCTCAGCCCGGCGTGGCAGGCGGCGCCGAAGCCGCGGCGCGGTTCGTGCACGACGCTCGCGCCGAGGGCGCGGGCCACGTCCGCCGAGCCGTCGGTGGAGCCGTTGTCCACGACGATCGCGCGCCAGCCGGGCGGGATGCGGCCGAGCACCCAGGGCAGGGCGCCGGCCTCGTTCAGACACGGGAGCACGACGTCGGCCACGGCGGCGCCGGCGCGGGGCGCGGCCGCGGGCCGCGGGGGCGGGGAGGGGGTCGTCACGGCTTTCACCCTACGAACGCGAAGAGGACTTACCGGACTTCGGCTCCTTACGAAACGCGGACGTCGGGGCCCGTCGTGCACCGGGCCGCCCCGCCGCCGGCCCCGCGGTGCCAGGCTGGCGGCATGCAGCAGCCGTACCAGCCCCCGCCCCCGGGCGCCGCCCGCGTCCTGGTCGTCGACGACGACCCGACCGTCGCGGAGGTCGTCGCCGGATACCTGGACCGGGCCGGGTACGTCGTCGACCGGGCCGACGACGGCCCGTCCGCCCTGGCCCGCGCCGCCGAGCAGTGGCCGGACCTGGTGGTCCTCGACCTCATGCTGCCCGGCATGGACGGGCTGGAGGTGTGCCGCCGGATGCGCGGCCAGGGGCCCGTGCCGGTCATCATGCTCACCGCCCGGGGTGACGAGGACGACCGCATCCTGGGCCTGGAGGTGGGCGCCGACGACTACGTCACCAAGCCCTTCAGCCCCCGCGAGCTGGTCCTGCGGGTGGAGTCGGTGCTGCGCCGGGCCCGCCCCGCCGCCCCCGGACGGGCACTGGCCGCGGCCGGTCTCAGCGTCGACCCCGACGCCCGCCGCGCCTCCCGGAACGGCACCGCGCTCGCCCTGACCCTGCGGGAGTTCGACCTCCTCGCCTTCTTCCTGCGCCACCCGGGACGGGCCTTCGGCCGCGAGGACCTGATGCGCGAGGTGTGGGGCTGGGACTTCGGCGACCTGTCGACGGTGACGGTGCACGTGCGCCGGCTGCGCGGCAAGATCGAGGACGACCCGGCCCGGCCCCGGCTGATCCAGACCGTCTGGGGAGTGGGCTACCGCTTCGACCCCGGCCCGGAGCCTGCCCCCGGCCCCGACCCGGCCACCGACCCCGGCACCGCCGGCCCTGGTACCTCCTCCGGCGGAGAGGCGGACCGGCCGTGAACACCATGGTCCTCATCGCCCTGTACGCCTTCGCCGGCGCCGCCGTGACCGGGCTGGCCGGAGCCGTGGTGCTGCGGCTGATCCGGCGGCGCTCGCTCACCGCGTCCCTCGCCGTGGTCGCGGCGGTCGGGGTGGTCGCGATGCTCGCCGGGACGCTCGCGGTCGCCTGGGCGATGTTCCTGTCGCCGCACGACCTGAGCGTCGTCACCACCGTCGTGGCGATGGCCGCGGTGGTCTCGCTGGCCACCGCGCTGCTGCTGGGCCGCTGGGTCGTCGCCCGCAGCCGGGCGCTCGCCGTCGCCGCCCGCTCCTTCGGCGACGGCGGCGACTTCGCCGCGCCCGCCGGCGCCGCCACCGCCGAACTGGAGGCCGTAAGCCGTGAACTGGCCGCCACCAGCGCCCGCCTCGCCGCCTCCCGGGACCGCGAACGCGCCCTGGAGACCTCCCGGCGGGAACTCGTCGCCTGGATCTCGCACGACCTGCGCACCCCGCTCGCGGGCCTGCGCGCCATGGCGGAGGCGCTGGAGGACGGCGTGGCCGCCGACCCCGACCGCTATCTGCGGCAGATCCGCACCGAGGTGGAGCGGCTCAACGACATGGTCGGCGACCTCTTCGAACTCTCCCGCATCCACGCCGGCACCCTCCCGCTGAGCCCGATGCGGATCTCCCTGTACGACCTCGTCGGCGACGCCCTCGCCGGCGCCGACCCGCTCGCCCGGGAGCACGGGGTGCGGCTGGTCGGCGACCGGGTGGAGCCGGTGCCGGTCGAGGTGGACGGCAAGGAGATGAGCCGGGTCCTGGGGAACCTGCTGGTCAACGCCATCCGGCGGACCCCGGCCGACGGGACGGTCGCGGTGGCCGCCGAGCGTTCGGCGCACGGCGTGGTGCTGTCGGTGACCGACGGCTGCGGCGGCATCCCCGAGGAGGACCTGTCCCGCGTCTTCGGCACCGGCTGGCGCGGCACGCACGCCCGGACCCCGCCGGCCGGGGCGGGCCTGGGCCTGGCCATCGTGCGGGGCATCGTGGAGGCCCACCGGGGCCGGGCCACCGTCCGCAACATCCCCGGTGGCTGCCGCTTCGAGGTGACCCTGCCGGCCGCGCCCTGACCGCGCCCGGCGGCCTCGCCGGGGCACCCGTCACTCGCTCCGGGCGAACTCCCGCATCCCCTCCGCGAAGCCGACCCGCGGCCGCCAGCCCAGCGCGGCCCGCAGCCGCGCCGAGTCCGCGGTGATGTGCCGCACGTCGCCCAGCCGGTACTCCCCGGTGACCACGGGCTCGGGCCCGCCGCAGGCCAGCGCCAGCGCCCGCGCCATCTCGCCGACCGTGTGCGGCTCGCCGCTGCCGGTGTTGTAGACGGTGAGCACCCCGCCCGGCGCGTCCGCCTCCAGCGCCGCCACGTTCGCCGCGGCGACGTCCCGCACGTGCACGAAGTCCCGCCGCTGGCGGCCGTCCTCGAAGACCCGGGGGGCCTCGCCGCGGGCCAGCGCCGAACGGAAGAAGGAGGCGACCCCGGCGTACGGCGTGTCCCGGGGCATCCGGGGGCCGTAGACGTTGTGGTAGCGCAGCGACACCGCGCCGCCGCCCGTCGAGCGGGCCCAGGCGGCCGCCAGGTGCTCCTGGGCGAGCTTGGTGGTGGCGTACACGTTGCGCGGGTCGGCGGGCGCGTCCTCGCCGACCAGCCCGGGCGCCAGGTCCGCCCCGCACGCCGGGCAGCCCGGCTCGAAGCGGCCCGCGTCCAGATCGGCGACGGCCCGCGGACCCGGCCGCACGGCGCCGTGGCGGGGGCACTCGTAGCGGCCCTCCCCGTACACGACCATCGACCCGGCCAGCACCAGACGGCGTACGCCCGCCCGGGCCATCTCGGTGAGCAGGACGGCGGTGCCGAGGTCGTTGCGGGAGACGTACTCCGCCGCGTCGGCGAACCCGGTGCCCAGGCCCACCATCGCCGCCTGGTGGCACACCGCCCCGGCACCCGCCAGCGCCCGGGCGACGGCCGCCGGGTCGCGCACGTCGGCGCCGGGATCGCCCCGCACGTCGAACACCACCGGCTCGTGCCCGCGCGCCGCGAGCGCCTCGACGACATGGGACCCGATGAACCCGGCACCGCCGGTGACCAGTACACGCATGCCGCCACGCTAGGCACGCCGCCATCCGGACGCGGTGTCCGCGCCGCGCACGTCATGACTTCGTAAGGCGGCGGCGCCGGCCGGGGCGTTCGGAAATCTGTGGCTGCCGAGGCAGGGATTGCACCGGAGCGACTAGAGTTTCCCAGGGGAGTCCAGTAACCCCGCGGCGGGCCGCTGCCTCCGATGGCCCGCGGAAAGGCGCACATGCCCTCGGAAGACCGGCCGCACGCCCTCGACCGGCTCGACGACGACGACCACCCGGCGTACACCATGGGCCGGGCGGCGGAAGTCATCGGCGCCTCACCCGGTTTCCTGCGGGCCCTGGGGGAGGCGGGGCTGATCGAACCCGTGCGGTCCGACGGCGGGCACCGCCGCTACTCCCGCCACCAGCTGCGGCTGGCCGCCCGCGCCCGCGAGCTGGTCGACCAGGGCACGCCCATCGAGTCCGCCTGCCGCATCATCGTCCTGGAGGACGACCTCGAGGAGGCCCTGCGCCTCAACGAGGAGCTGCGCCGCCCCGAGGGCGACTGAAAATCTCCCGTCGCCGGAGCAGGATTCCCGCAGACGCCGAATAGAGCTTATATCCCGCACGCCAGTCGGTATTTCGCGACACGGCGAATTACCCGGGCCGGCCGATCGACCCCGTGCTAGGCTGGAACGCAGTTGCAGATGTGGTTGCCATTTTTCCGGTTTCCGGTGGGTGATCATCGCAGCGATGAGGATTCTCACGAGGTGTGGGTTTCCAGCACTGCGTTACAGGAGAAATGACATGGCCACGGGTACCGTGAAGTGGTTCAACGCTGAAAAGGGCTTCGGCTTCATCGAGCAGGACGGCGGCGGCGCCGACGTCTTCGCCCACTACTCGAACATCGCCACCTCGGGCTTCCGCGAGCTCCAGGAAGGCCAGAAGGTGAGCTTCGACGTCACGCAGGGCCAGAAGGGCCCGCAGGCGGAGAACATCGTTCCGGCCTGACCCTCGCTTAGAGAGTCTCGCGCGTAATCGCGTAACAGGGACCCGCACCTTGGGTGTGGGTCCCTGTTTCGTTTACCTGTTTTTCAGCTTTACTTCTCCGCCCAGGGTTTTCACTGGAGGCACCATGCGCTGTGTAATCGCCCGTTACCCCTTCGAACTGGTCAAGTCCGACGTGGAGACGGCGGTGGCGGGCATCCGGCCCGAGCCGGTCACCGGGGCCTGCGTGGCCATCGGACGCGAGCTGTACCCGGTGAAGCAGGTGGGCCAGGTGGTCACCGGTCAGGACCGGCGTGACTTCACCGCCCTGGAGATGACCAACGCGCTGACCCGCCTCGGCTTCACCTGCCACGCCACGCCCCCGCAGCAGCCGGCCGCCGACTTCGCCTAGACCTCCGGGTCCGAAGGCTTTCCGGGGTGGAGGCGCTTGTCACAGAGCCCGCCCCGGGGTCCCGTGCTAGTGTTGATATCAGTTGCAGTTATGGTTCCCAGCACTTCCAGTGCTCCCAAGCGCTCCCAAGTGCTTTTGTGTGGCCCGGATTCTCCGGACGGGGTAATCATCGCAGCGGCGCGGGGCTCGCACAGTGCGGGCCCCCGGGTACTGCCCCGAAGGAGAAAAATTATGGCTACCGGCACCGTGAAGTGGTTCAACTCGGAAAAGGGCTTCGGCTTCATCGAGCAGGATGGTGGCGGCCCCGACGTGTTCGCCCACTACTCGAACATCGCCGCCCAGGGCTTCCGTGAGCTCCAGGAGGGCCAGAAGGTGAACTTCGACGTCACCCAGGGCCCGAAGGGTCCGCAGGCCGAGAACATCACGCCTGCCTGACGCTCACGCGTACTTCGTGGCTGGGGCCCGCACCTTGGGGTGCGGGCCCCAGCCCATTGCTTTGACGGGGCGGCTCGCCCGCGGGGTCCTCACCTCATGAGGTCCCTCCGACGGGGTAACGCCGCCCATCCGTTCGTCCAGTCCCCCGGACGGCCGCCCCCGGCGTTCCGCACGCCCGAGGCAGGCTCCGTCCGATCACCGGTTCGTTCATGCGGTCCCGGCAGCCGCGCGCACCCCGCGCGGCCCTTCTCCCCGCCGGGAATTCCTTGCAACGTGCCGCACACAAGGAAGGTTCTGCGTGAACCGCACAACCCGTAGGAACAACCGGTACGACAACCCCCGTTCGGAGGGCTCGGCCGGCTACCGCGGCGGCGCCCCCGCCCAGGGCCGAGGCCGCTCCGGCGCCGGCAGCCGCTCCACCGCCAAGGGCGGCCGCCGCCCCAGCGCGGTGCAGGGCGAGTTCGCCCCGCCGGTCACCGTCACCCCGGCCCTGCCGGCCGTGGAGTCGTTCGCCGACCTGGACATGCCCGCGCCGCTGCTGGCCGCGCTCGCGTCCGAGGGCGTCAGCGTGCCGTTCCCGATCCAGGCGGCCACCCTGCCGAACTCCGTCGCGGGCCGCGACGTGCTCGGCCGGGGCCGTACCGGCTCCGGCAAGACCCTGGCCTTCGGGCTCGCCCTGCTGGCCCGCACCGCCGGCCGCCGCGCCGAACCCAAGCAGCCGCTGGCCCTGGTCCTCGTCCCCACCCGGGAACTGGCCCAGCAGGTCACCGACGCCCTCACCCCCTACGCCCGCTCGCTGCGGCTGCGCCTGACGACCGTGGTCGGCGGCATGTCGATCGGCCGGCAGGCCAGTGCCCTGCGCGCCGGCGCGGAGGTCGTCGTGGCGACCCCCGGCCGTCTCACCGACCTCGTCGAGCGCCGGGACTGCAGCCTGGACCAGGTGGACATCACCGTCCTGGACGAGGCCGACCAGATGACCGACATGGGCTTCATGCCCCAGGTCACCAAGCTGCTCGACATGGTGCGCCCCGGCGGCCAGCGGATGCTGTTCTCCGCCACCCTGGACCGCAACGTCGACCTCCTGGTCCGCCGCTACCTCGACGACCCGGTCGTGCACTCCGTCGACCCCGCCGCGGGCGCGGTCACCACGATGGACCACCACGTGCTGTACGTGCAGGCGACCGACAAGTACGCGACCACCACCGAGATCGCGGCGCGCGACGGCCGGGTGATCATGTTCCTGGACACCAAGCACGCCGTCGACAAGCTGGTCAAGCACCTGCTGGCCAGCGGCGTCCGCGCCGCGGGGCTGCACGGCGGCAAGTCGCAGCCCCAGCGCACCCGCACCCTCGCCCAGTTCAAGAGCGGCGCCGTCTCCGCGCTGGTGGCGACCAACGTCGCCGCGCGCGGCATCCACGTCGACGACCTCGACCTGGTCGTCAACGTGGACCCGCCCGCCGACCACAAGGACTACCTGCACCGCGGCGGCCGTACCGCGCGGGCCGGCGAGTCCGGCAGCGTCGTCACGCTGGTGCTGCCCGAGCAGCGCCGCGAGATGAGCCGCCTGATGTCGGCCGCGGGCATCACGCCCCAGGCCGCCCAGGTCCGCTCCGGCGAGGCCGAGCTGAGCCGCATCACCGGTGCCCGGCGCCCGTCCGGCGTCCCGGTCACCATCCCGGCGCCCGCCGCTCCCGAGCGCCCCAAGAGCGCCGGCGCCGGCTCCTCGCGCGGCCGCCGTGGCCGCCCCGGCCGCTCCCGCCGCGCCGGTACCGCATCCACCGGCGGCAACCGGTCCGGCACGGGACAGCAGGGACGGTCCTCGTACAGCAGCGCCGCGTAGGACCGGCCCTCACCCGGACCGGAAGGCGTCCCTTGACCCTGACCGCGGTACCACCGCTGCGGCCGCAGCGCACGCACAGCGCCACGGCCACGGCAGCGGTCCCGGGCACGGCGACGCCCTCGGGGACGGTGCCGGCGACGGGCAGGTGCGCGGGCCTGGTGACCCGGGACCAGCTCACCGCCCACCGCGGCGGGACCTGGTACACCGAGCGCGCCCGGCTGCGGGACGTCGCCCACGACCGGGGTCCGGGCGCCTCGCCCGTGGTCGGCCCCGACGGCTGCGCGCCGGGCGTGCTCGCACTCCCGGCCTGACGGCCCGCACCACCTCGCACCACCGGCCTCCGGTCGGCGGGCCGCCGCATCGCCGGCGCCCGCCGTACCGGGGGCTCACTTCTTGGCGGAAGGTTTCTTCGCCGCCGGGGGCTTCACCGTGACCGGCGCCTTCACCACGTCCACGTCGTCCGCCCGGACATAGGCGAGCCGGTAGCCGAACTGGATCTCGTAGTACTGCTGACGGCCCTTCACCACCAGGTTGGGCAGCTCGCCGAAGGACTTGCCGGTCCACGAGCCGACGACCCGGGAGCGGGTGACGTACCGCTGGCCCGCCTGGAGCCCGTACGGCAGCGGGGACTCCGGCTGCTCCGGCACCCCCTCCGGATAGGCGTCCTCGTCCGGCAGCGCCCGCCCGTACACCGGGATCTCGCTCAGACCCGCCTTCGGCGTCACCATCTCCCCGCCCGCGCCGACGGCCGTCGGATGCGCCTTCGGATTGCGGAACCACGCCTTGCGGCCCAGGTACCAGATCGCCGTCCAGTCGCCGCTGCGCCCGGCGACCGCGTAGCTCTGGCCGGCCGACACCCGCGAGCCCAGGTCGCTGACGTCCAGCGTGGAGTCCTCGCCGTCCGGGCGGCGGCCCGGGTCCTGGATCAGCGGCGCGTTGTCGCCCGGCTCGGTGTGCAGCCGTACGGCGCTGGAACCGTGCGGCGCGCACGGCTCACCGTCCTCGACGCAGCCCGTGTACGGCGGCTTGTGCGTGGCGTAGTCCGGCAGCACGGTGACCATGGGGCTGTCCGGTCCGGCCGTCGCCTTCAGCGGCGCGCCGAGCAGGTCGAAGTAGTGCCGCCAGTCCCAGTAGGGGCCGGGGTCCTCGTGCATGTCGGGGATGCTGTCGCCGGTCGGCGCCGGCACGCTGTCGTGCCCGAAGATGTGCTGCCGGTCGAGCGGGACGTGGTACTTCTTCGCCAGGTAGCGCACCAGCCGGGCCGAGGAGCGGTACATCCGCTCCGAGAACCAGGTGTCCGGATGCGTCAGGAAGCCCTCGTGCTCGATGCCGATCGAGCGGGCGTTGACGTACTGGCTGCCCGAGTGCCAGGCCTCGTCCCGGGTCCTGACGTGCTGGGTGACATGGCCGTCACGGGAGCTGATCGAGTAATGCCAGGACGACTCCGTGGGGTCCTGCACGGTCTCGAACATGCTCCACAGCGGCGCCTCGGTGTCGTGGATGACGATGTACTCGATCTTCTGGTCCCGGGGCCGGTCGGCGAGGTCGTGGTTGCCGTAGTCGCCCTCGCCCTCGTCCAGTTCGGCGTAGGGCGCGCCCAGCCAGGAACAGGCCAGCTCCGGCGGGCACTCGGCCTCCGGCGCCCGTGTGCTGCCCGCCCTGGCCGTGGTCCGCGGGCGCACGCGCGGGCTGGCGGCGAGGCTCACCTGCTGCCCCTCGGCCGTGGTGCGGTGCGCGCCGGTCCGGATCACCTCGAAGACGTCCCGCGCGTAGGCGGCGGCCGACGCGGTGTCGGTCGTGCCCGAGGAACGGGCCACCGCCTCCCACCAGTCGGCCGGGTCGGTACTGAGCCGCCTGCCGAGCGCGCGCTGCGTCGCGGCGAGCAGGGCCGCGCCGCCGCGCACGTTGGCGGGCGGGTCCGTCCGCAGCCGCTCCGCCGGCGTCCGGGTCAGCCGGGAGGCCCGCTCCAGGTCCGCCCACTGCTCGGAGTGGCTGTCCGAGGAACGCGCCGGCACCGGCGACCTGGCCGCGCCGGCCGCGCCCGCGGCACCGGTGTCACCGTCCGCGCCGGTGCCGGTGACCGTTCCCGCGCCGGTGGCCGTGTCACTGCCCGGCGGGGGCAGCTCGGGCAGGCCGTGGCCGGAGTCCACCAGGTGCATGGGCCCGTAGCCGCCGGCGACGCTCGGGGTGCCCGGGTGGGCGTCCCAGCGCGACTGCACGTACGACACGCCCATCAGCACGCTCACCGGCACGTGGTACGCGTCCGCCGCGTCCCGGAAGTCGCCCTGCAGGCGCCGCTCGGCCACTCCCCCGGAGTCGTCCGGTGCGGCGACGAGCAGCGGGACCAGCAGCGCGGCCGACGCGGCCACCCACACGATCCGGCTGTGCCCGCGTACGGCGCCGGCGACCCGGGTAATGACACGTCCGCCCATGTGCAAGTGCCTCCAACCACGCTTGTCGCGCCCGGCGCGAAGCCGCTCCGCACGCCACCTCGTACGCTTCCGTGTCCGCGGCGCCACGTCGCGCCGAGCGTCACTGGCGTGGACCAGTCGTCCGGCAGAGCCACCCGGTCGGCGGCAGCCGCGGCGGCACCCCGCGCGCCGGCGCCCGCCCCTCGGCCCACGTCCCGGCTCACTCCTCGACGGGGTCGCTCCGCCAGTCGGGGTGGCCGGGCATCGGCGGGGTCAGCGGCCCGTACAGCCAGGGACGCAGAAAGGCCGTCAGGTCCCGTCCGGCGACCTCGGACGCCAGCGCGACGAAGTCCCGGGTGCCGGCCGCCCGGCCCCGGTACCGCGTCACCCAGGATCGTTCGATCCGCCCGAACGTCTCCTCGCCGACCTCCTCCCGCAGGGCGTACAGCACCAGCGCCGAGCCGTCGTAGCGGATGTTGCGGAACAGCGTCGCCTCGGTGGGCTCGGCCGGGGCCCCGTCGTCGTGCCGCCACTGGTCGTGCTGCTCGTACGCCGCCCGCATCGCCTCCTCCAGGTCGGCGCCGCCGTGCGCGGCGGAGTACAGCCGCTCGTAGAACCGGGCGTGACCCTCACTCAGCCACAGGTCCGACCAGCGCCGGACGGCCACACTGTCCCCCGTCCAGTGATGGGCCAGCTCGTGCACCAGGTTCCGCTCGGCGCCGACCTGATCCCCCAGCAGGTCCTCCCTCGGCACCGCCGACAGCGACTGCGTCTCCAGCGCCACCGGCAGGTCGGTGTCGCCGACCAGCACGCCGTACCGGCGGAACGGATACGGGCCGAGCCGCTCCTCCAGCCAGGCCAGGTGATCGGGGGTGCGCGAGCGGTACTCCTCGGTGGCGTCGACGAGACCGTCCGGCACCGCGTCCCGCAGGGGCAGCCCGTGCGGTCCGGTGCCGTCCACGAACGCGAACCTGCCGATCGCGATCTGCACCAGCTGCGCGGCGAGCGGCTCCTCGGAGTCGTACGTCCACCGCACCCGCCCGCCGGGCCGCGCGAGCCGCTCGACGAGCCGGCCGTTGGCCACCGCGCTGACACCGGGCGGAGTGGTGATGCGGAAGGTGACCGGCGCGCGCAGGCTGGGGTGGTCGTCCGCCGGAAAGATCATCTTGGCGCCGTCGGGCTGCGGGTAGGTCATGACGCCGTCGGGCGTCGGCACCCAGCCGTAGGTGCGGATGGCGTCCCCGCGGTGACGCTGCCGCGTGGGGTCGGCGGTGTAGGCGACCCGCACGGTGAAGGCGCCGCCCTTCGGCACCGGCTTGGCCGGAGTGACGACCAGCTCGTCGCCCTCGCGCCGGGCGGCCGCCGGGGCACCGCCGACGGTGACCGTGTGCAGCGCGTTGCCCGCGAAGTCGAGGTCGAAGCGGGACAGCGCCTGGGTGGCGGTCGCCCGTACGGTCACCGCGGCCTCGAACGGCGTCCCGGGCGCCCGCCAGTCGAAGGCGAGTTCGTAACGCCGGACCGTGTACCCGCCGTTCCCGTCCAGCGGCAGCAACGGGTCCCCGATGCCCGGGGCACCGGGCGACGGCACGTCGGACCCCGGCGCGGTGCCGGAGGGGGCGGCGTGTCCCGGGGCGCGGGTGCGGCCGCTCCCGGGCGCGGGACGGCCACCGGCCCCGCAGGCGGCCATGCCGGTGCCGGCGAGGAGGGTGAGGGCGGTGAGGAGGAGGGTCGCGCGCGGGGGACTGCGGTGGCTGTGGGCGATCATGGCCGCAATATGCCAACGGGTGGGGGGCGCCGCGACTTTTGTGCCGGTATGCGGCCGGCGTGGTGACGGTGTGACCGTGTGACGGTGCCGGCCTCGTCACGACCGCACGCGTGGGGTCGTACACACCCACGCGACGGCGGTCAGGAAGCCGACGTACCCGGCCCGGGAGCGTACCCGGACGTGACGCCGTACCCGGCCATGGGGGCATGCCCAGCCATGGGGGCGACCTGGCGACAGCCCTGCGACAGCCCTGTACCGGCCATGGGCCCGTACCCGACATGGGCCCGTACCCACCTGGGTCCGTACCCGGCCATGGGTAGGACGGCCACCGTGTGTCCGGTGGCCGACGCCGTACGGCTAAGCGGCCTCGGGCCGCGCCGCACGCGTGCCGGACGCGGCGGGTTCCTGCGCGTCCTCGAGCGGCCAGGTGTCGTCGTCCCCGAAGTCCGGAGCCTGGAAGGGGTTCGTCGCCGGGGTCGGCGATGCCGCGGCGGAAAAGCGGAACTGCCCCTCCGGAGCGGAGAACAGCGATGTGGGTTCGATGAGAGGCCCTCTTTCGTCACAGGTCCCGGAAAGGGGCCCTTGGGTGCCGTGGCCGCGCGCAGCGGTCCTACAGCTTGGTCATCTTGGTGTACGGGCTCAGGATCCGCATCTGGGCGGAACCGAAGTCCACGAGCGCCGCGATGTCGTCCTCCACGCCGATCACCCGGCCGAGGCCGTATACGTCGTGAGTGACCTGGTCGCCCACGGCGAAGTGCTTGCGGGGCGGTGCGACCGGCGCTTTGAAGGGGCTGGTAGGCAAGTGCCGCTTAGGTGCTACAGGCTTAGTCATCAACCACAGTATGCGCCTAGGTGGGCGCAGTCCGCTGTGGTCACCGGCACAGTCCTGGCGGCGGCACGTCGCCTTCGGGCGCCGCGCGCTCGCCGATCCGGCCGACGCTCGATTCACGCGCCTGTGACCTGCGGGTTTCTCGTGGCACGGGTCAAGGGAGCCAAATGCCCCGGTCGGAAGATCACAAAATTCTCTTCCGGGATGATGGCCTCGATCTTCCCCGCGGCCGTCCCGCACCGGCCGCCGAGCGGTGTGGTGCGCGCCACAGGAACCGGGTGCGGGCCGCGGAGAGTACAGAGTGTGAGCCATACAGAACCAGCGCATGCGGAACTGGCGCAGTCGTCGAGGGCGCGCATCCGGGCGGGTGACCGTGCGGCGTTCGCCGAGATGTACGACCAGCACGCGCGGGCCGTCTACAACCACGCCCTGCGGCTGACCGGGAACTGGGCGGAGGCGGAGGAGGTCATGTCCGAGACCTTCCTCGCCGCCTGGCGCACCCGGGAGGCGGTGGAGCCGGAGGGCGGCTCGCTGCGGCCGTGGCTGCTGGGCATCGCGACGCACAAGGCGCACAACGCCAACCGCGGTCTGCGCCGGCGGCTCGCCTTCCTGGCGCGCAGCCCCGAACCCCGCCCCGTCGAGGACTTCGCGGAGGAGACGGCCGGCCGGATCGACGACGCCCGCCGCCTCGCCCAGGTCCACGAGGCCCTGGGCCGGCTGCGCCGCCAGGACCGCGAGGTGTTCACCCTGTGCGTGGCGTCCGGGCTGGACTACCAGCAGGCCGCCGAGGCGCTGGGCATCCCGGTCGGCACCGTACGGTCGCGGCTCTCGCGCGCCCGCGCGCGGCTGGCCCGGCTCAGCTCCGGGCGGTCCGGGCGGTCCGGGCGGGAGAAGAGGGAACCCCAGGGGTCCCGCGGAGAGATGGAGAGTGAGGCCGCGTTCGCGGCCCTGTTCCTGCAGGAGGAAACCCGATGAACGCCGAGCACACCCCCCGCGCCGGCTCCGCCCGGAGCGAGGCGGAGGAACTGCTGGCCTCGGCCGAATGGGACCTCCCGCCGGGCCGGCACCTCCGTCACAAGGAAACCCTGATGCGACAGATCGACCACGACCAGGCCCCCTCCACCACCGGGACCTCCGCTCCCGCGGCCCCGGCACCGCGCCGCCGCCGGCTCCCGCGCCCGGCCCTGCTGGTGCCCGCCGCGTCGCTGGCCCTGGCCGGGGCGCTCGTCGTCACCTTCTCCGGCGGCGGCCACGGCGACGCCCCGGCTGCCGGGTCCGGCACCACGTCCGCCCCGGCGAACAACGCCTCCGTCACCCTGGACCGCATCGCCGCCGCCGCGATGAGGACCGACGCGACGCCGGTGAAGGACGGCCAGTTCGTCTACGTCGAGAGCCTGGTGCGCGAGAACACCGGCGACTTCAACGGCCCCGTGCGGCTCGGCGCCCGGCACAAGCGCGAGGTGTGGTCCGCGCAGACCTCCCGCCCCGTCACCCGGTCCGGCTGGATGCGGGAGACCGGCAAGGACGCCGTCATGCCCGGCGAGCGGCTGCCCATCGAGTCCTCCGAGCCCGTCCCCGCGGGCATCCACCGCCCCACCTACACCTGGCTGGCCTCGCTGCCCACCGACCCCGACGCCCTGCTCCGGCTGCTCTACGCCCAGACCGAGGTGGAGTCCGGCGACTCCAAGGACCAGGCCGTCTTCGGGACCGTGGGCGACCTGCTCGGCGCGACCGTCATGCCGCCCGAGACCGCCTCCGCCCTCTACCGGGCCGTCGAACGCATCCCCGGCGTCACCCAGCTCCCCGACGCCGTCGACGCCGCCGGCCGCCACGGCATCGGCATCACCCGCGAGGACAGCGGCTCCGCGACCCGCGACGTCTGGATCTTCGACAGGCACACCCTCACCTACCTCGGCTCCCGCTCCTACATCACGCACGACCCGGCCCGGGACATCACGACCGACACCCTGTACGGCGTCGACGCGGTGATGACCCGAGCGGTGGTCTCCGACCCGAGCGGACACCGGACGACGCGCAGGAGCTGACCTGCGGGGGAGTCACGCCGGGAGCCGGAAGCCGCGGGCGTCCGCGGTCCTCGGCACGGGGCTGGGCGGCCACCCGTGCCGGGGACATCAGGCCAGGGCCGATCAGGACGAGGTCGTGCCGGCGCCGCTGAACGTCCACTTCTGGTTGCCGGCGCCCGCGGAGGTGTAGGTCCACCGCTGGTCGCCGCGTCATGAACGAGCACGGGGAGATCTCGTGTTCGCCCAGCGTCGGGGCGAGAGGACCGCACGGCTCTCGCACAGCGACGCGGACTGGAGATCCTCGTCGGCGACCACTCGAGTCGGCTCGACGGCCCGATGGACGGGATGATCACTGCCGCCGGCTTGATCATCACCCGCGAGGAGGCGACATGGCTGTCCTCCTGCCTCGCCGCCTCCCGCCACCTACGGCACGGACCTGCCTGACCGCCTCCTGGGGCTGAGGGAACGGGCCATGGGTGCGCCGGCAGCACCAACTCCCCCTGATGCGGGCCTCGATGCCATGGCCCGGGCTCTGTTCCAGGCAGCCGAGAACGAGAAAGTAACCGCCGAGCCCTCTGGCACGGATTCGGCACGCGAGCGCTGATCGCCTCGTACAGCAAAAAGGCCCAGGTCTCTGACCTGGGCCTTCATCATGGAGCGGGTGACGAGAATCGAACTCGCGCTCTCAGCTTGGGAAGCTGATGTTCTACCATTAAACTACACCCGCGTAAGACGGACGGACCCCGGTGAAACCGGTGGCCGAACGCTCGCTCACTGTACCTCATCGCAGGCCCCGGGCGCCCGAGCCCCCGGGGCCTGATTGTGTCTCAGGCATGGGATCGCGCTG
The DNA here is from genome assembly GCF_055592085.1 of Streptomyces sp. NPDC041135. Taxonomy (NCBI): domain Bacteria; kingdom Bacillati; phylum Actinomycetota; class Actinomycetes; order Kitasatosporales; family Streptomycetaceae; genus Streptomyces; species Streptomyces sp. NPDC041135. The sequence goes on along the minus strand of NZ_JBVIYZ010000014.1, from coordinate 85,312 downwards.
CCGGGGAACCGAGTTGAGGCGTACGGTGTGAGGCGTGGGGGAGGGTCCGGGCGGGCCCGGGGTGCCGCCTGTCGAGTCGTCTCTTTGATCCCGTAATGTGGCTTTTGGCGTCGGGCGAGCAGCAGCCTGACGCGGCTCTTGGGGAAGGGACTAAAGGGACTTGATGGAACACACCGTCGTCCGTTGTGCCGATGGGCACATCTTCAGCACCGCTTCGTTCCCGATGCAGCAGGCCCAGCGGCTCGGCCCCGGCCGGCTGCTGAGGTGCCCGCGGTGCGCCCGGCTCCGCAGCGTGGTGCCGGTTCCGGTGGCCGTCCCGGCACCCGCGCCCGCGCCCGGGCCCACGTCGGCGGCCGCGCCCGTGCTGGGCGTCGTACCGGTGGCTCTGGAAGCGCGGTAACCGCACCCTCGGCAGGCAGGGCAGGCGCAACGTCACGCAGGGTACGGAGGCGCGCGGGGCCGTCGCGGGTGTCACGGCTCCGCGCGCCTTGCGTATCCTCGGGACGTGCTTCTCTCTGACAAAGACATCCGGGCCGAGATCGCCGCCGGGCGTGTGCGGATCGATCCCTACGACGAGTCCATGGTGCAGCCCTCGAGCATCGATGTGCGGCTGGACCGTTACTTCCGGGTGTTCGAGAATCACCGGTACCCGCACATCGACCCCTCGATCGAGCAGGCCGACCTCACGCGGACGGTCGAGCCCGAGGGGGACGAGCCGTTCATCCTGCACCCCGGGGAGTTCGTGCTCGCCTCGACGTACGAGGTCATCACGTTGCCCGACGATCTCGCCTCGCGCCTGGAGGGGAAGTCCTCCCTCGGCCGGCTCGGGCTCGTCACCCACTCCACCGCCGGGTTCATCGACCCCGGCTTCTCCGGGCACGTGACCCTGGAGCTGTCCAACCTCGCCACGCTCCCGATCAAGCTGTGGCCCGGTATGAAGATCGGGCAGCTGTGCATGTTCCGGCTCAGCTCGCCGGCCGAGTTCCCCTACGGCAGCGAGCGCTACGGCTCCCGGTACCAGGGGCAGCGGGGACCGACCGCCTCCCGGTCCTTCCTCAACTTCCACCGGACGCAGGTGTGAGCGGCGTGAGCGGCACCGAGGACGTACGGGAGAACCTCACCTACGAGGGGTTCGGCGCCGCCGTGCGGGAGCTGGCGCAGAGCATCGCCGACGACGGGTACGAACCCGACGTCGTCCTGAGCATCGCGCGCGGCGGGGTGTTCGTCGCCGGCGGGCTCGCCTACGCCCTGGACTGCAAGAACATCCACCTGGTGAACGTGGAGTTCTACACCGGCGTCGGGACCACCCTGCCGATGCCGTTCATGCTCGCTCCCGTGCCCAACGCGATCGACTTCTCCGAGAAGAAGGTCCTGATCACCGACGACGTCGCCGACACCGGCAAGACGCTCAAGCTGGTGCGGGACTTCTGCCTCGACGCCGTCGCCGAGGTGCGCTCGGCCGTGATCTACGAGAAGCCCCACTCGCTCGTGAAGTGCGAGTACGTCTGGAAGCGTACCGACGCCTGGATCAACTTCCCGTGGAGCGTCTTGCCTCCAGTACATAGGTCGGGAGGAGTGGCCAAGCCGAACAGAGAGGCCCTGTAGGTCGCCTCTGTCAAGGCCGGCGTGGGAGTGTCATGTGAAGTGTGCGAAATGCCCACTGAAACGTCCCAAGTGTCGGTCGGGCGCCGTGGATCAAGCCTCAGAGCGTCAGCACCGACCGATATGCTTCTGCCGTCCACTTCCGGTCCATCCCGAGCTTCGGACCTAAGAGCCGAAGACCCCTGTAACCGGGGGTTGGCACGACCGGACTGGAAGTGTGACATGGCAGATCTGCGAAAGCCGGAAGAGCCGGACCGCGATCGGAGGCCTCGCCCCGCAAAGGTCGAGATCTTGATGGCGATCCTCACGGCGATCACGGCGCTCGCAGGCTGTGTGGAGCAGCTGGCGCGCTAGCGTCAACGTTTAGCGGTGTGCCGGACGAAGGCAGGGTAAAGCAAAGCGAGCCCGGCCGTTAGATAGTCGGCCGGACCCGCTTAACGACTCCACGCAGGGGCCCGGATCCTGGCTGCAACCAGGACCGGGCTCCTTTGCGCAGAGCCAGCTTTTGGCGCTGAGAGCGTCTCTTCGAGCGAGTGATGAGCTCGCCTTGTGCACGCGTGCACATCCCGACTATAGGTTCATGGCCTAGGTGTGTGTCCGGACAGGTTGGTGACGCGGCTGGCCGGTGGTTGGCCGCTGATGCCGGTGTGGGGTCGGTGGTAGTTGTACCAGTTCAGCCGATCGGGAAACGCTGCCTGACGTTCGCTGTCCGAGATGTAGGGCCGCATGTAGGCCCATTCGTCGAGCAGGGTGCGGTGGAAGCGTTCGACCTTGCCGTTCGTCTGCGGCCGCCAGGGCCTGGTCCAGCGGGGGCTGATCCCCAGGTCGAGGCAGGTGTCACGCCAGGTGTTCTTGGTGTAGGCCCGAGCGTTGTCGGTCAGAACCCGCTCGACGGTGATGCCTTGCTGTGCGAACCAGGCAGTGGCGCGGGTGAGAAAGGCGGCGCAGGTTGGGGCGGTCTCGTCGGGGAGGTCTTCGGTGTAGGCGAGGCGGGTGTGGTCGTCCAGGGCGGTGTGCAGGTAGGCGTAGCCGGTCCCGGTCCGGTTGCGTCGGCCTTCGGCGCGGCCCTGGGTGCGGTGCCCGCCGCCGTCGGGAATCCGCCCCAGCTTCTTGACGTCGATGTGGATCAGTTCGCCGGGCCGTGCACGCTCGTATCGGCGGATGGGTTCGCCGGTGGCCCGGTCGACGGCGGCCGGGACGGGCAGGCCGTGCCGGCGCAGGATGCGGTGGGCGGTGGAGGCGGTGACGCCGGTGCGCGCGGCCGGCCGCAGCGGGCCGATACGGTGCTCGCGCCGCAGCCGCACGACCCGCGTGCGCTCGTCTTGTACGGACGAGCCTGATCATCAGTGCCAGACGGGCTCGATCAAGGTCGGATCAAAGATGCGGCGTCCCCGCCCTGCCGGATGAATGATCACGGCCGAGAGGCTGTGCAACACGAGCTCCTGTTGCCGCTCGATCGGTAGCCCGAAGAACTCGTCAACAGACAGCTTCGTTGTATCGCCCTTGGCCTCCGCCTGCCGTTGCTCCTTGTAAAAGCGGGCTCGCTCCAACTTCAGTTCGTCGCGCAACCGCTCCTTGGCCGGCAAGAGCTGCAAAAGGGTGGTCACGGTGATCTGCCTTGTACGCTCGGCCTCGACCAGTTGGGCAATGTCCTCGTTGACCTGCTCCAACTCGGCCTCTCTAGACCATCGCTGTTCGACAGGTATCCCTGTCACGGAGGCTCGTGCGCGCTGCTCCTCCAACACGAGTTGAGCTATCAGCCGGTCGACGGGCTCTCCACTGCGGCCGACCTTGCCGCAGCCCCCGTTCACCACCGAGCACTGGTAGCTGAACCTCGCCGCCTTGGATTCTGGCTTCCAGCGCTGGTTGATCTGGCCGCGGATCTTGGTCTTGCACAGCCCGCAGCGTGCAACCCCAGACAGCAGGTACTTGCGGGCAAGGGACTTCCCTGGGTGCTTCTGCTTCCGCTCGGCGACCGCCGCGCACACCGCTTCCCACTCTTCGAGAGTGTTGATCGGTTCCCACTCGCCCGTGACCGGGTGGCCGTCCTCGCCGTAAAGGATCTCGCCGTGGTAGGTCCGGTAACCGACCAGCCTGGGGTTGGTCAGGATGTGCTCGACGTGGTGGTGGGCCATGCGTTTGGTCCCCTCTCGGGGGTTCCCCAAGCCCTGCTCCTGCCAGCTCGTGCGGATGGTGCCGATGCGGACACCGGCCAGGATCTGGCGCTGAGCATCGCGGATGGCCTTGGCTGCTTCCGGGTCGACCTCGGCGCGGTCATCCTTCCGCCACCCGTACGGCGCCGGTCCGCCACTGTCCTTGCCTTGCTGGGCCAACTCCAAGTGCTTCCGCCTGCTGCGGCGCGAGGCGTCGTGCGACGACTTGTTGGCGAAGGCGACCATGATGCGTGCCATGGTGCGGCCGTCGGGCGACCCTAGGTTGATGTCGTTCGTGACCGTGGCGAACTCCAGCCGCGGGCGCTCGTCGAAGATTTCGATGAGGCGTTCCAGGTCCTTCGGCTGTCGAGCCAGCCGGTCAAGGTCGTACGCCATGATGCCGTCGATCAGTCCAGCGCGCAGGTCCTTCAACATCAGCTCGAACTCTTGGCGCACGACAGCGCGCTTGAACGCGGACACGTCGTTGTCCTCGTAGACCTTTACGGCCTGCCACGACCGCAGGTCCGCCAGACGCTCGCAGTCCTGTTGCTGCCGGGCGACACCGAGGGCGTCGCCTTCGTCGTCCCGCGAAATACGGGTGTAAATCCCCACCCTGCGTGCCAAGATCGGGCCTCCCCTGCCTCTGAGCAGGACTCAGGCTACTACCATCATCGAGTCAAGCCAGCCCGAGCGCCGAACCGCCCGTGGTGCGGCGGGACGGGCAGGTGCTCGACGCCTGACGACGGCCCCGGCGGCACGAGCGGCCCGGCAGCGCAAGATGAAGGACCCCCGGCGGATCGGCTGCCGGGGGTCCTTCGTCGTCGTGCGGCTCAGCGCGGGCGGGGCGCCGCCCAGGTGGTCAGAACGTGCCCAGCTTCACGATCGACAGCAGGGCGATCAGCTGGATCGCCGACGCGCCCAGCGCCTTCGGCCAGGGCAGGTCGTGGGAGCGGGCGACCATGCGGGTGAGCAGGAAGCCCGCGGCGACCCAGGTGACCCAGCCGAGGAGCTGGACGAAGGTCGCGTTGCCGCCGGCGAACATGGCGAAGACCAGGCGGGGCGTGTCCGTGAGCGACATGATCAGCATGGAGAGGCCGACCGTGGGCTGCCAGGCGCCGTCGCCGCCGAGCTGGCGGGCCAGGGTGTGGGTGACCACGCCCAGGACGAAGGCGCTGAGCACCATCGCCACGGCCGTCGTCAGGACGATCGGGACCGCGTTGGAGAGGGTGGCGGTGATGGCGTCCTCGCGGGCGCCGTCGAAGCCGAAGACGGCGAGCAGGCCGTAGAGGAAGGTGACGACGAGGGCCGGGCCCCACATCGTGTAGTCCCGCATCCGCAGGAAGGTCTGGTCGGGGGAGAGGACGATGCCCCGCAGCAGTTCCTTCCAGTGCAGGGGCGGGCCGACCGGGCCCGGTGCGGCGGCCGCACCGGCGTGGTAGGTCGCGCCCTGGGTGTAGTCGCTCTCGTCGATGGAGAACGCCTGGGTGTGGCCCGGGTTGTTGGCCGCGTACGGGTCCGGGGTGCCCTGGCCCGGCCGGCCGCCGTATCCGTCGCCCTCGCCGTCGCCGAAGTACTCCGGCCCGTCGCCGCCCTGACCGCCCTGACCGCTCTGTCCGCCCGGGTAGCCGCCGCCCGCCTGCTGCCAGGGGGCCGCGCCGCCGCGGTACGGCGGTTGCTGCTGCGGGTACGGCTGCGGCGCCGAGGGATAGCCGTACGACGGTCCCTGCGGCGCCTGCTGCTGTCCGTGCGGGGGGTGTTGCGGTCGCGCGTGCGGGGCACGGTCGTCCCGGCCGCCGCGTCCGTTCCTGAATCCAGCCACGTCATCGAACGTACCCGGTCCCGGAGAGCGGCGTGCCGGGGCGGGCGGTCCCGGGGCGGCTTTGCGGCTGAGCTGTGACATCCCCTAGGGGTTCCCGTACGGGAGGACCGGGAGCGGGAATGCGGGGCACCCGGTGCGCACGGACCGGGCGGCTGGGCCAGGATGGGCTCATGAGCGTAGTGAAGATCAATGTGCTGACCGTGCCCGCCGAGCAGCGGGAGACGCTGGAGAAGCGGTTCGCCTCGCGGGCCCACGCGGTGGAGAACTCCGACGGGTTCGAGTGGTTCGAGCTGCTGCGGCCCGTCGAGGGCACCGACCAGTACCTCGTGTACACCCGCTGGCGGGACGAGGAGGCCTTCCAGGCGTGGATGGAGGGGCCGATGAAGGCCGCGCACCAGGGCGGCGGCGAGCGCGGCGGCGAGGGCGGCGGCGAGGGCGGGCGTCCGAGGCCGGCGGCCTCCGGCTCGTCGCTGTGGTCCTTCGAGGTGGTCCAGCAGGCGGCGCCGAAGGGCGCGTAGGCGCCCCAGGGTCGTACCCGGGGTCGTACGGAACGGCGGCGCCCCCTGACCGACACGGTCAGGGGGCGCCGCCGTACGCGGTGGTGCGGGGCGGTTACTTCACCGGCTCCGGCTCCGGGGCGTTCTCGGAGTCGGCCGTGCCCGCGGGGGGCTCGTCGTCCGGGACCGGGGTCCTGACGGAGTCCAGCAGCAGCTGGGCGACGTCCACGACCTGGATGGACTCCTTGGCCTTGCCGTCGTTCTTCTTGCCGTTGACCGAGTCGGTCAGCATGACCAGGCAGAACGGGCAGGCGGTGGAGACGATGTCCGGGTTGAGGGAGAGGGCCTCGTCGACGCGCTCGTTGTTGATGCGCTTGCCGATCCGCTCCTCCATCCACATCCGCGCGCCGCCGGCGCCGCAGCAGAAGCCCCGCTCCTTGTGGCGGTGCATCTCCTCGTTGCGCAGGCCCGGGACCTTGCCGATGATCTCGCGCGGGGGCGTGTAGATCTTGTTGTGGCGGCCCAGGTAGCAGGGGTCGTGGTAGGTGATGATGCCCTCGACCGGGGTCACCGGGACCAGCTTGCCCTCGTCCACCAGGTGCTGGAGGAGCTGGGTGTGGTGGATGACCTCGTAGTCGCCGCCGAGCTGCGGGTACTCGTTGCCGATGGTGTTGAGGCAGTGCGGGCAGGTGGCGACGATCTTCTTCGCGGACCTCGGCTTCCGGGACTCCGCCGTGACCTTGCCCTCGTCGTCCAGCTCCTCGCCGAACGCCGAGTTCAGGGCCATGACGTTCTCCATGCCGAGTTCCTGGAACAGCGGCTCGTTGCCCAGGCGGCGTGCGGAGTCACCGGTGCACTTCTCGTCGCCGCCCATGATCGCGAACTTCACGCCCGCGATGTGCAGCAGCTCGGCGAAGGCCTTGGTGGTCTTCTTGGCGCGGTCCTCCAGGGCGCCGGCGCAGCCGACCCAGTAGAGGTACTCGACCTCGGTGAGGTCCTCGATGTCCTTGCCGACGACCGGGACCTCGAAGTCGACCTCCTTGGTCCACTCCAGCCGCTGCTTCTTGGCCAGGCCCCAGGGGTTGCCCTTCTTCTCCAGGTTCTTGAGCATCGTGCCCGCCTCGGAGGGGAACGCGCTCTCGATCATGACCTGGTAGCGGCGCATGTCGACGATGTGGTCGACGTGCTCGATGTCCACCGGGCACTGCTCGACGCAGGCGCCGCAGGTGGTGCAGGACCACAGGACGTCCGGGTCGATGACGCCGTTCTCCTCGGCGGTGCCGATCAGCGGCCGCTCGGCCTCGGCGAGCGCGGACGCCGGGACGTCCTTCAGCTGCTCCTCGGACGCCTTCTCCTCGCCCTCCACCGTCTTGCCGCCGCCGGCGAGCAGGTAGGGCGCCTTGGCGTGCGCGTGGTCGCGCAGCGACATGATCAGCAGCTTCGGGGAGAGCGGCTTGCCGGTGCTCCAGGCGGGGCACTGCGACTGGCAGCGGCCGCACTCGGTGCAGGTGGAGAAGTCGAGCAGGCCCTTCCAGGAGAACTGCTCGACCTGGGAGACGCCGAAGACGTCGTCGTCGCCCGGGTCCTCGAAGTCGATCGGCCTGCCGCCGGAGGTCATCGGCTGGAGGGCGCCCAGCGCGGTGGCGCCGCTGCTCTCCCGCTTGAACCAGATGTTGGGGAAGGCCAGGAAGCGGTGCCAGGCGACGCCCATGTTGGTGTTGAGCGAGACCACGATCATCCAGACGAACGAGGTCCCGATCTTGATCATGGCGACCAGGTAGACCAGGTTCTGCAGCGTGGCGACGCTCAGGCCCTTGAAGGCGAGGACCAGCGGGTACGACGCGAAGTACGCGGCCTCGTAGCCGCCGACGTGGTGCAGGGCGCCCTCGAGTCCGCGCAGGACGTAGATCGCCAGGCCGATGGTGAGGATGACGTACTCGACGAAGTAGGCCTGGCCGGCCTTGGAGCCGGCGAAGCGGGACTTGCGGCCCGGGCGCGACGGCAGGCTCAGCAGGCGGATGACGATCAGCACGGCGATGCCGAGGGTCGTCATCACCCCGATGAACTCGATGTACAGCTCGAACGGCAGGAAGTCGCCGAGCCACGGCAGCATCCAGTCGGCCTCGAACAGCTGTCCGAAGGCCTGGGCGAGCGTGGGCGGCAGGGTCAGGAAGCCCACGGCGACGAACCAGTGGGCCACGCCGACGATGCCCCAGCGGTTCATCCGGGTGTGCCCGAGGAACTCCTTCACCAGCGTGACGCTGCGCTGGTAGGGGTTGTCGGTGCGGCGGCCGGCGGGGACCGGCTGGCCGAGCTTGAAGTACCGGACGAACTGGCCGATGGCGCGTGCGAGCAGTGCAACGCCGACCACGGTCAGGACCAGCGACACGATGATCGCGGCGAGTTGCATGGGGGCTCCTCGGGCCTGCGCGGGAGAGATTACTAAGCGGTAACTTATGCAGTCCGTTCGAGACTACCCGTATCCGTTCTCGCACTGTAGTCAGGCACTGAGTGATCTGGGTCGCTGAGGGGGAGCGATCAAACCAACAGGCAATCCGATCGTGTTATTCATACCGAATTGGTGCATTCGCCCCTAACTTAGAGCCGTGCTCTACGGGATCGCAGCAGCAACCGCCGCCCTGCTCCTCACCGCCGTGCTCGCGGCGCTGCTCCGGGTGCCCGGACTGCGGGCCGGGATCCTGGACCGCCGGCGGCAGCGGCCGGTGCCGGTGCTCGGGGGCGTCGCCGTGGTGACCGTCACCTGCCTGGTCGCCTGGGTCGGGGACGCCAGCCGGGTCGCCCGGCTGGGTGAAGGCATCGGGCGACTGCTCGTCGCGGGCGCCGGGCTCGCCCTGCTGGGCCTGGTGGCCGACGTGTGGCGGCTGCGCGCGCGGGTACTGGTCGCCGGTACGGCCGTGGCGGCGGCCTGGGTCGTGCCGTACCAGGAGACCGGTGTCCCGGGCGGCGTCCTGGCGGTCGGCTGGATCGTGTTCGTCGCGCTCGCCTTCAAGGGGCTCGACCACGCCGACGGGCTGGCCGGCACGGTCGGGGTGGTCACCGCCTTCGCCGTGGGGGCCGTGGCGGCCGCCGAGGTGATGGACGGGCTGGCCGTGCTGCTGAGCGTGTTCGCGGCCGCCCTCACCGGGTTCCTGATGCACAACTGGCATCCCGCGCGCGTGGGCCTCGGCGCGTGCGGCTCACTGTTCACCGGGTTCCTGCTCGCCTCGGCCGGGGTCTTCGTGCGCGCCGGCTACGACCTGGGCGCCGGCGCGGGGGTGCTGTTCTGCCTGACCGTGGTGGCCAGCGCCGACGCCGTGCTGGTGGCCCTCTCGCGGCGGCTGGCGCGGCGGGCGCTGCTGCGCGGGGCGCCCGACCACCTGGCGCACCGGCTGCGCCGGATCGGGCTCACCCCGCAGGGCGGTGTGGTGCTGCTGGGTGCGGGTGCCTTCTCGGGGGCACTCGTCGGGGTGCTCGTGCACACCGGATGGACGGGCGAGGGGGCCGTGCTGTGGGTGGCCGGCGCGGTGCTGCTGGTGGTGCTGGTGCTCCTTCGAGTGCCGGTCTACGGGGCGCGGCGGCCCCCGGCCACACAGCTCGGCGCACCGGTGAACACGCAGGTCAGGCGGCAGATGGGCGAGCGGTCCGACACGCACTTGCGCGTAAGGAACGGATAAGACTTGAGCCCGATCGACTCAGGTCTGTTGACCGAGGGCCGGACCTCATGCACACTTGAGTCTGTTCCACTCAAGTCAGCTGGAGGAAATCACCATGGCACGTGCGGTCGGCATCGACCTGGGCACGACTAACTCCGTCGTCAGCGTTCTGGAGGGCGGCGAGCCCACCGTCATCACCAACGCCGAGGGTGCCAGGACCACGCCGTCCGTCGTCGCCTTCGCCAAGAACGGCGAGGTGCTGGTCGGCGAGGTCGCCAAGCGCCAGGCGGTCACGAACGTGGACCGGACCATCCGCTCGGTGAAGCGCCACATGGGCACCGACTGGAAGATCCAGCTGGACGGGAAGGACTTCAACCCCCAGCAGATCTCCGCGTTCATCCTGCAGAAGCTCAAGCGGGACGCCGAGGCCTACCTGGGCGAGAAGGTGACCGACGCGGTCATCACCGTTCCCGCCTACTTCAACGACTCCGAGCGCCAGGCCACCAAGGAGGCCGGTGAGATCGCGGGCCTCAACGTCCTGCGCATCGTCAACGAGCCCACCGCGGCCGCGCTCGCCTACGGCCTCGACAAGGACGACCAGACGATCCTCGTCTTCGACCTCGGCGGCGGCACCTTCGACGTGTCCCTGCTGGAGATCGGCGACGGCGTCGTCGAGGTGAAGGCCACCAACGGTGACAACCACCTCGGTGGTGACGACTGGGACCAGCGCGTCGTCGACTACCTGGTCCAGCAGTTCAAGTCCGGCCACGGCGTGGACCTGGCCAAGGACAAGATGGCCCTCCAGCGCCTCCGCGAGGCCGCCGAGAAGGCCAAGATCGAGCTGTCCTCGTCCACCGAGACCTCGATCAACCTGCCCTACATCACGGCGTCCGCCGAGGGCCCGCTGCACCTGGACGAGAAGCTCACCCGCGCCCAGTTCCAGCAGCTGACGGCCGACCTGCTGGAGCGCTGCAAGACGCCGTTCCACAACGTCATCAAGGACGCCGGCATCCAGCTGTCCGAGATCGACCACGTCGTCCTCGTCGGCGGATCCACCCGCATGCCCGCCGTCGCGGAGCTCGTCAAGGAGCTGACCGGCGGCAACGAGGCCAACAAGGGCGTCAACCCGGACGAGGTCGTCGCCATCGGCGCCGCGCTCCAGGCCGGTGTCCTCAAGGGCGAGGTCAAGGACGTCCTGCTGCTCGACGTCACCCCGCTGTCCCTCGGTATCGAGACCAAGGGAGGGATCATGACCAAGCTCATCGAGCGCAACACCACGATCCCGACCAAGCGGTCCGAGATCTTCACGACGGCCGAGGACAACCAGCCCTCCGTGCAGATCCAGGTCTACCAGGGCGAGCGCGAGATCGCGGCGTACAACAAGAAGCTCGGGATGTTCGAGCTGACCGGTCTGCCGCCGGCCCCGCGCGGTGTCCCGCAGATCGAGGTCGCCTTCGACATCGACGCCAACGGCATCATGCACGTGACCGCGAAGGACCTCGGCACGGGCAAGGAGCAGAAGATGACCGTCACCGGCGGCTCCTCGCTGCCGAAGGACGAGGTCGACCGCATGCGTGAGGAGGCCGAGCGCTACGCGGAGGAGGACCACAAGCGCCGCGAGGCCGCCGAGACCCGCAACCAGGGCGAGCAGCTCGTCTACCAGACCGAGAAGTTCCTCAAGGACAACGAGGACAAGGTCCCGGGCGAGATCAAGACCGAGGTCGAGGGCGCGATCGGCGAGCTGAAGGAAGCCCTCAAGGGCGAGGACACCGCCGAGATCCGCTCCGCGACGGAGAAGGTCGCCGCCGTCTCGCAGAAGCTGGGCCAGGCCATGTACGCCGACGCCCAGGGTGCGCAGGCCGCCGATGGCGCGTCCGCCGGCGCGGGTGAGGCCAAGGCCGACGACGACGTCGTGGACGCCGAGATCGTGGACGACGAGCGCAAGGACGGTGCCGCGTGACGGAGGAGACCCCGGGCTTCGAGGAGAAGCCCGACGTCCCCTCCGGCGCCACCCCCGACGACGCCGAGCCGAAGGCCGCCTCCCCCTCCACGGAGGAGGGGGCGGCCCCGGCCGGGGACGCAACAGCACAGGACGCCGGTCTGGTCGCCCAGCTGGACCAGGTGCGCACGGCGCTCGGTGAGCGCACGGCGGACCTCCAGCGGCTCCAGGCCGAGTACCAGAACTACCGCCGCCGCGTCGAGCGCGACCGCGTCGCGGTCAAGGAGATCGCCATCGCGAACCTCCTGACCGAGCTGCTGCCCGTGCTCGACGACATCGGCCGGGCCCGCGAGCACGGCGAACTGGTCGGCGGCTTCAAGTCGGTGGCCGAGTCGCTGGAGACCGTCGCGGCCAAGATGGGCCTGCAGCAGTTCGGCAAGGAGGGCGAGCCCTTCGACCCGACGATCCACGAGGCCCTGATGCACAGCTACGCGCCGGACGTCACGGAGACGACGTGCGTGGCGATCCTGCAGCCCGGGTACCGCATCGGCGAACGCACCATCCGCCCCGCGCGGGTGGCCGTCGCCGAGCCGCAGCCCGGAGCGCAGGGCGGCAAGGGCGACGAGGCGACGGAGGCGGCCGACGACAAGGAGAGCGGTGGCCCGGACGAGGGCTGATGTCATACCGGTGGGACGGCCCGCGGAGCTGACGAGGAAGGAGGGACGTCGGGGATGAGCACCAAGGACTTCATCGAGAAGGACTACTACAAGGTCCTCGGCGTCCCCAAGGACGCCACCGAGGCCGAGATCAAGAAGGCCTACCGCAAGCTGGCCCGCGAGTTCCACCCGGACGCCAACAAGGGCAACGCCAAGGCGGAGGAGCGCTTCAAGGAGATCTCCGAGGCCAACGACATCCTCGGCGACCCCAAGAAGCGCAAGGAGTACGACGAGGCGCGCGCGCTGTTCGGCAACGGCGGGTTCCGGCCCGGGCCCGGTGCCGGCGGCTCCTTCAACTTCGACCTGGGCGACCTCTTCGGAGGCGGCGCCCAGAGCGGGGGCAGCTTCGGCGGCGGCATCGGTGACGTCTTCGGCGGCCTGTTCAACCGCGGCGGGGCCGGCGGTGCCGGCGGCACCCGTACCCAGCCGCGGCGCGGCCAGGACATCGAGTCCGAGGTCACGCTCAGCTTCACCGAGGCCATCGAGGGCGCCACTGTGCCGCTGCGGATGTCCTCCCAGGCCCCGTGCAAGGCCTGTTCCGGCACCGGCGACAAGAACGGCACGCCGCGCGTGTGCCCGACCTGCGTCGGCACCGGCCAGGTGGCCCGGGGTTCGGGCGGCGGCTTCTCGCTGACCGACCCCTGCCCCGACTGCAAGGGCCGCGGCCTGATCGCCGAGCACCCCTGCATGGAGTGCAAGGGCAGCGGACGCGCCAAGTCGTCGCGGACCATGCAGGTCCGCATCCCCGCCGGGGTGACCGACGGCCAGCGCATCCGGCTGCGCGGCAAGGGCGCGCCCGGCGAGCGGGGCGGACCGGCGGGCGACCTGTACGTGGCCGTGCACGTCGGCGACCACCCGGTGTTCGGCCGCAAGGACGACAACCTCACCGTCACCGTCCCGGTGACCTTCACCGAGGCGGCCCTCGGCGGAGAGGTCCGGGTGCCCACCCTCGGCGGCCCCCCGGTCACGCTGAAGCTGCCGCCGGGCACGCCCAACGGCCGCACCATGCGCGCCCGGGGCAAGGGCGCGGTCCGCAAGGACGGCACCCGGGGCGATCTGCTGGTCACCGTCGAGGTGAGTGTCCCCAGGGACCTGTCGGGGAAGGCTCGTGACGCGCTGCTGGCGTACCACGAGGCGACCGCGGACGAGGACCCGCGGGCGGAGCTGTTCGAGGCCGCGAAGGGAGCTTGAGAGTGATGGACGGCCGTCGACGCAACCCGTATGAACTGACCGAGGAGACCCCGGTCTACGTCATTTCGGTGGCGGCCCAGCTCTCCGGGCTCCACCCGCAGACGCTGCGCCAGTACGACCGCCTGGGCCTGGTCTCCCCCGACCGCACCGCCGGCCGGGGCCGCCGCTACTCGGCCCGCGACATCGAACTGCTGCGCCAGGTGCAGCAGTTGTCGCAGGACGAGGGCGTCAACCTGGCCGGCATCAAGCGCATCATCGAACTGGAGAACCAGGTGGCCGCCCTGCAGTCCCGGGTGGCGGAGCTGCAGGCCGCCCTGGAGGGCGCGGCGGCCGCGATGCAGCAGCGCGAGGCCGCCGTCCACGCCTCCTACCGCCGCGACCTGGTGCCCTACCAGGAGGTCCAGCAGAGCAGCGCGCTGGTCGTGTGGCGGCCGAAGCGGCAGCCCTCGGCGGACTGACCCACGCACGACGACGAAGGGGCCCGGAATCCGGGCCCCTTCGTCGTCGCGCTTCTGGCCGGGTTCGTTCGGTCCTGTGCTCGGACCGGCGCAGCGGCCGGCGGCTGCCCGGGATCGCGACTCGCGGGGGATGGAGCCCGTTGTCCGGATCTTTACCGAGCCATGAGGCTCCGTTTGGAAGGAGGGTCCGTAAAGGGTGTGTTGAGACGGTTCCGCTCTTCCTTCACAGGTGCAGCGGAGCGTGGTGTTGCGCACTCGTTAAGTAGTTCCGCTTGACGCCGGGTGGGCCGTCCGCGTTGGCTTTTCAGACACCTGGGTCGTAAAGCAGCGCCCACGTCCGGATCGCACCTGAAGTGAGCCCCCGAATGCGTCGTATCGCCATATCCGTGGCTGCCTCCGCCATGACCCTTTCGCTCGCCGGCTGCGGCGTGTTCGACGCGGCGAGCGACGGTGCGAGCGCCGGCCCGACCAAGGGTGACGACATCACCGTGGGCCTGCTGCTGCCGGAGAAGGCGAACACGCGGTACGACAAGTTCGACTACCCCATCATCAAGAGCAAGGTCGCCGAGCTGACCCACAAGCGGGGCAAGGTCGCCTACTCCAACGCGGACGCGGACGCCGGGCGCCAGGCCGACCAGCTCCAGACGATGATCGACGACCACGTCGACGTCATCCTGCTCGACGCGGTCGACTCGCACGCCATCGCGAGCGGCGTGAAGAAGGCCGAGGACGCGGGCATCCCGGTCATCGCCTACGACCGGCTCGCCGAGGGCCCGATCGACGCCTACATTTCCTTCGACAACGAACTCGTCGGCGAGGTGCAGGGCCGCTCGCTGCTGGAGGCGCTCGGCTCGGACGCCGACACCTCAGACAAGATCGTCATGGTGAACGGCTCGCTCACCGACCCCAACGCCAAGCAGTTCAAGCAGGGCGCGCTGTCCGAGCTGAACGGCAAGGTGACCATCGCGAAGAGCTACGACACCAAGGACTGGAAGCCGGAGATCGCCCAGGAGAGCATGGCCAGGGCGATCAACGAGATCGGCAAGGACAACATCGCCGGCGTCTACTCCGCCAACGACGGCATGGCCGGCGGTGTCATCGCCGCCCTCAAGGCGGCCGGCGTCTCCCATCTGCCGCCGATCACCGGGCAGGACGCCGAACTGGCGGCCGTGCAGCGCATCCTGCTGGGCGAGCAGTACATGAGCGTCTACAAGTCCTACCCCGACGAGGCCGAGGCCGCCGCGCAGATGGCCGTCGCCAAGATCCAGGGCAAGGACATCCAGTTCGACGCCCTGACCCAGGACAAGGTCGACAGCCCCACCAAGAAGGACATCCCCGCCCAGCTGGTCGCGGTCAGCGCGCTGACCAAGAGCAAGATCGAGGACACGGTCGTCGCCGACGGCATCTACAGCGTGTCGGACATCTGCACCGCCAAGTACAAGGCGGCCTGCGCGGCGGCCGGCGTCAAGTAGCCCGCCCGCGGCCGCGGAGGCGGCGACCCGGGACGGCCCCGCCGCCCGCCCGTCCCCGCGCCCGTCTGCGCGGCCCCTGTCGCGCCGTCAAGGGCACGCCCCCGGGAGGTCACCCGCGCGGGTGGGACGGGCCCGGGAGCCCGGCAGGGGGCGCTCACGGCAGGCCGTGCCCGCGGCCGGGAAGGGCGCTCGCGGCCCGGTGGAGACGGGACGGCGGCGGGCCGGGCCCGGCGTTTACGACGGCCCCGCCGTGGAGAGCCGTGTTGCGGACAGGGTCGGGGCCGCGCATAGTTGCGCTGCGGATGTGGCAGCAGACCGGGGGGTGGAATGGGCGATGGCCGGGCACGGGGCCACAGAACATCCACACGGTGCCGACCGACTGTGCGCGGCCGGGGACCGCGTGTACTCCCGGGCCGTGCGCCGGGGGCGGGTGCCGCGCACGGACGCCGAGCCGGTGCCCTGCCTGCTGGAACTGGCGCTGCTGCACCCTGACCCGGACGACATGGACTGGCTGGTGCCGACCTCCCCGCAGGAGGTCATGACCCGGCTGCTGCGCGGCGTCCACGACGAGGTCAGGGAGAGCCAGCGCAGGGTGGGTTCGGCCGTCGCGGCCTTCGAGTGGTACGCCGGTCTCGGCCGCCAGCTCCAGGCGCTGTCCGCCCCCGGCGAGGGCACGGCGATCCGCGTCCTGGACGGGCTCTCCCGCATCCAGGCCGCGATGGACGAGGCCACGGAGGCGTGCACCACCGAGGTGCTGACCGTGCAGCCCGGCGGCATCCGGCGCGAGGCCGAGCTGACCGAGGGTCTGCACCGGGCGCTGGCGCTGCGCGGCCGGGGCGTGCGCATGCGCGACCTCTACACGCACGTGGCCCGGCACGGGCAGGGGCTGCTCAACTACCTGGAGCTGATGGGCGGCACGGTCGAGGCCCGCACGCTGGACGAGGTCATCGACCGGCTGATCCTCTTCGACCGCACGGTCGCCTTCGTGCCCGCCAACTCCGAGCGCACGATGGCGCTCGAACTGCGCCACCCGGCGCTGGTCGAATATCTTGTGACGGTGTTCGAGCGGCTGTGGCGCCTGGCCATCCCGCTGACCGCGTCACTGCCCGACACCGGCATCGAGGGCATCTCGCACCGGGAGCAGTCCATCGCCGCGCTGCTCGCGGAGGGGCACCAGGACGCGGTGATCGCCGAGCGCCTCGGCATCAGCGTGCGCACCTGCCGCGCGCACATCGCCCGCCTGTCGGAGACGCTCGGGGCGGCGAGCCGGACCCAACTGGGCGTGCGGATCGCCCAGGTGGGCCTGGACGGGCCGGCGCGCACCGCCGGCCCCGCCGAGGCGGCCGGACCCGCCGCGCCCCCGGCGTCCGCCGCGCTCGGCATCCCCGGGCAGGGGCCCCGGACGGTGCGCTGACGCACGGGCGGGGGCGGACGGGCGGGTGCGTACGGCCCCGCTGGACCGCCCGAAGGGGTCACCGGCAACGCCCCGAAGGGGTCATGGGGTCGAGCGGGTCACGGGGCCGTTTCGCCGTCCGAGGAGGAGGTGTCCTGGTTCAGGATGCCGGAGCGGGCGATGAGGTAGCCGAGCTGGGCGCGGCTGCCGCTGCCCAGGACCTGGGCCAGCTTGGCGATGTGGGCGCGGCAGGTGCGGACGTTCATGCCCAGCCGGCGGGCGATGGCCTCGTCGACGTGCCCCTCCACCAGGAGCTTGGCGATGGAGTGCTGGATCTCGGTGATGCCGTCCGAGGCGGGCTCGTACGGGCCGCCGGCGCCCATCGGGACGGCCCGGTCCCACAGGTACTCGAAGACCTTGGCCAGATACCGGACGATCCCCGGGTGCCGCAGTTCCAGGGCGACCTGCTGGTCCTCGCGGGCCGGGATGAAGGCGACCGTCCCGTCGCAGATGATCAGGCGCTCCACCAGCTCGTCGATGGTCCGGTACTCGACCTTGCCGTTGGAGAGCTGGGCCACGTAGGCCAGCTTCTCCGGGTTGTAGCGGGCCGTGTGCTGATAGAGGCTGCGGACCTTCACACCACGTTCGATCAGCGGGCGGTCCCGCTCCAGGCTGCGCAGCAGGCTGCTTTCCGAGATACGGTCGGTCGGCTGAACGGTCATCAGCTGGGACTGGCACTGGGCCGTGGCCAGGTTGAGGGCCGCGTTGATGCGCTCGCCGCCCTCCAGGACCGTGATGGAATCGCTGGAGGCGCCGCCCTCGGCGCTGAGTGCCATGAACGGCTCGAAGATGTGGGCGAGTTCGATCGACATCCGCCGTCGTTCGGTGATCTCCTGCTCTATCGGGTTCAGCCGCTGGGCCAGGGCGACCGCCGGCGGCACCGGCCGCAGCCAGGTCGGATCGTCCGGGTCCGGGTGGAGCAGGGCGAACTCCATCAGGCAGGGGGCGGCCGCGGTGTCCGCGCGGGCCACGCGTCCGGTGCGCAGGGCGATGGCGTAAAGGCGACTGCCTTCCTCGCACCAGTCGGTGACCGCGTGGGGATGTCCCGCTTCCGACCGATTCGTTGCCAAATCTCCACCCCCCAGGCTCCTGAACATGCAGGAACATGATGCACTGATTGTGTGGCCACCACGTGCCCGAATGAGCCATCGTCGTACCTGACGGGGGAAAAGGGGACCTTCAAGTGAGGACGAAGCCGACTATGGGTAACAAACTGCTTCGCTCGGTACTTGTCGCCGCCTTCTCCGCCGTGGTGGCCCTCGGGGCGCTGAATGGTCTGTCCGGCGCGAAGGGCGACGAGCGAGCGAATACCCAGTGGCCGACGGTGGCGGTGAACACCGGCGCCACGGTGAGTAGTGGTGAGGCATCTTCCGCGACAGCTGGAGTGGGGAGCTGATGTGACCACTCCACCTGACGACCGGTCCTTCCGGCGCGAGATGGCCACCGCCTATCGCTCGGGCTGGCACTTCATCGACCTGGTCACCGCCATCCCCCACAGCGGTGACTCGCTCATGGTGACCGTCTTCGGCGAGCCGGTCGTCGTCACCCGGGACGAGGACGAGGACGTGCGGGCCTACCGGTGCCTGCGCAAGCCGCGAGGCGCGCCACAGCCGGTACGGTGCGCCGTCCGGTACGGAATGATCTTTGTGAACCTGGACCAACGGGACCACCGGCTGGCAGAGCCGGACGTCCCGGACGTAAGGACCATCTCGGCCACCCCCCGCAGTGCCTGACGCGATTCCCCCGTCGTAAAAGATCGCTCAGGTACTTCCCCCCGCAGCGGCGTCACCGTGACCTGAACACGGTGACGCCGCTGTCGTTTCCGGGGACATCTCCGGGTATGGCGGCGTTTCGGCCGCGCCGCACGGTGGCTTGATCTCAGCCGCGCCCCAGGGTCCGCCGGACCTCGATCTCGATGACCACCCGGTCGGGGTTGGGCGCGGGCACCCGCTCGTAGCGCTCGGCGTAGCGCCGCACCGCCTCCGCGACCCGTTCCGGCTCGGTGCGGACGAGGGCCCGCCCCTCCAGGGTCGCCCAGCGCCGGCCGTCCACCTGGCACACCGCGACCGGGGCCCCCTCGGGACCGGCCGCCCGCACATGGGCGACCTTGGCGCTGGTCCGGTTGGTGATCACCCGGGCCAGCCGCGCCCCGGGGTCGTAGGTCACCCCGACCGGCACCACGTGCGGGCTGCCGTCGGGGCGGATCGTGGTGAGGGTGCACAGATGCCGCTCCCGCCAGAAGCCGAGGTAGGGCTCATCCGGGGCACCCGGGTCTACGGAGTACGTCGCCATGCCCGGAAAACCTAGTCCCCCGGCACCGCATCCGCCGCCTTGAGTGGAATAGACTCAACTTTGTGTACGTTGGTCAAGTCAGTGGGTGCGCAGCCCACGACGACACCGCGCGCCGGCGGTGTGCGCCGGCAACGGCCCCGCATCGGCCCTGGAGACGGAGGAGAGAGCGAACGTGGACGCCGAGCTGACCAACCGGAGCCGGGACGCGATCAACGCGGCCAGCAACCGGGCCGTGACCGAGGGACACCCGGACCTCACCCCCTCCCACCTTCTGCTCGCCCTGCTCCGGGGGGAGGACAACGAGAACATCACCGATCTGCTCGCCGCCGTCGACGCCGACCAGGCCGCCGTGCGCTCCGGCGCGGAACGCGTGCTCGCCGGGCTGCCCAGCGTGACCGGTTCCACCGTCGCGCCGCCGCAGCCCAACCGCGAGCTGCTGGCCGTGATCGCCGACGCCACCGAGCGCGCCAAGGACCTCGGCGACGAGTACCTGTCCACCGAGCACCTGCTCATCGGGGTCGCCGCCAAGGGCGGTGCGGCCGCCGAGGTGCTCCAGCGGCAGGGAGCGAGCGCCAAGAAGCTGCTGGAAGCGTTTCAGAAGGCCAGGGGAGGCCGCCGCGTGACCACCGCCGATCCCGAGGGTCAGTACAAGGCCCTGGAGAAGTTCGGCACCGACTTCACCGCCGCCGCCCGGGAGGGCAAGCTGGACCCGGTCATCGGCCGGGACCAGGAGATCCGCCGGGTCGTGCAGGTGCTGTCCCGCCGTACCAAGAACAACCCCGTCCTCATCGGAGAGCCGGGCGTCGGCAAGACCGCCGTCGTCGAGGGGCTCGCCCAGCGCATCGTCAAGGGGGACGTGCCCGAGTCCCTCAAGGACAAGCGGCTCGTCTCCCTCGACCTCGGCGCCATGGTGGCCGGGGCGAAGTACCGGGGCGAGTTCGAGGAGCGGCTGAAGACCGTCCTCGCCGAGATCAAGGACTCCGACGGGCAGATCATCACCTTCATCGACGAGCTGCACACGGTCGTCGGCGCGGGCGCCGGCGGCGACTCCGCGATGGACGCGGGCAACATGCTCAAGCCCATGCTCGCCCGCGGTGAGCTGCGCATGGTCGGCGCCACGACGCTGGACGAGTACCGCGAGCGGATCGAGAAGGACCCCGCCCTGGAGCGGCGCTTCCAGCAGGTGCTGGTGGCCGAGCCGACCGTCGAGGACACCATCGCCATCCTGCGCGGGCTCAAGGGCCGCTACGAGGCCCACCACAAGGTGCAGATCGCGGACTCGGCGCTGGTGGCGGCCGCCACCCTGTCCGACCGCTACATCACCTCCCGCTTCCTGCCGGACAAGGCCATCGACCTCGTCGACGAGTCGGCCTCCCGGCTGCGCATGGAGATCGACTCCTCGCCCGTGGAGATCGACGAACTCCAGCGCGGCGTCGACCGGCTGAAGATGGAGGAGCTCGCCCTCGCCAAGGAGACCGACCCCGCCTCCCGGGAGCGGCTGGAGAAGCTGCGCCGCGACCTCGCCGACAAGGAGGAGGAACTGCGTGGCCTGACCGTGCGCTGGGAGCGCGAGAAGCAGTCCCTGAACCGGGTCGGTGAGCTGAAGGAACGCCTCGACGACCTGCGCGGCCAGGCCGAACGCGCCCAGCGCGACGGCGACTTCGACACCGCCTCCAAGCTGCTGTACGGGGAGATCCCGCAGCTGGAGAAGGAGCTGGAGGCCGCCTCGGAGGCCGAGGAGGAGGTCAGCCGGGACACCATGGTCAAGGACGAGGTCGGCCCCGACGACATCGCCGACGTCGTCGCCGCCTGGACCGGCATCCCCGCCGGACGGCTGCTGGAGGGCGAGACCCAGAAGCTGCTGCGCATGGAGGACGAGATCGGCCGCCGGCTCATCGGCCAGAGCGAGGCCGTACGGGCCGTCTCCGACGCCGTCCGCCGCAGCCGCGCCGGGATCGCCGACCCCGACCGGCCCACCGGGTCCTTCCTCTTCCTCGGCCCGACCGGTGTCGGCAAGACGGAACTGGCCAAGGCGCTCGCCGACTTCCTCTTCGACGACGAGCGGGCCATGGTCCGCATCGACATGTCGGAGTACGGCGAGAAGCACAGCGTGGCCCGGCTGGTCGGTGCCCCGCCCGGCTACGTCGGCTACGAGGAGGGCGGGCAGCTGACGGAGGCGGTGCGCCGCCGCCCGTACAGCGTCGTGCTCCTCGACGAGGTGGAGAAGGCCCACCCGGAGGTCTTCGACGTGCTGCTCCAGGTGCTCGACGACGGCCGGCTGACCGACGGCCAGGGCCGCACGGTCGACTTCCGCAACACCATCCTGGTCCTCACCTCCAACCTGGGCAGCCAGTACCTGGTCGACCCGATGCTCAGCGAGGCCGAGAAGAAGGAGCAGGTGCTGCTGACCGTGCGCGCCTCCTTCAAGCCGGAGTTCCTCAACCGCCTCGACGACCTGGTCGTCTTCTCCGCCCTCGGCAAGGACGAGCTGGCCCGGATCGCCCGGCTCCAGATCGACCGGCTCGCCCGGCGGCTGGCCGAACGGCGCCTCAGCCTGGACGTCACCGACGAGGCCCTGGCCTGGCTCGCCGACGAGGGCAACGACCCGGCCTACGGCGCCCGCCCGCTGCGCCGCCTGGTGCAGAGCGCGATCGGCGACCGCCTGGCCAAGCAGATCCTCTCCGGCGAGGTCAAGGACGGCGACACCGTCCGGGTCTCCGCCTTCGGCGACGGCCTGCTGGTCGGCCCGGCCACCGGCAAGACGCTGTAACCGGCGCCCCCGCGATCCGGCCGGGCATCCCGCCGGCACCGGGCCCGTCACCCACCCGGGTGGCGGGCCCGGTGCCGTTTTCGCGGCGGTGTGTCAGGACCGCCCCGGCACGGGTACCCGGCCAGGTGAGCGCCCGGGTGACCGGATCGTGTCTGCCGTGGGCTGACAGGGCCGCCGGGGCTTGCCACGCCCCTCCCCGGATGGGGGAGGATGGCGGGATCCGTACGAAGGGAAAAACACGGTGACCATCGACCCGTCCTCGATTCCGAATTTCGGGGGCCAGCCCGAACCGCAGCCCCAGGGACCTGTGGGCCCCGTCGTCCCGGATCAGGACCTTGTGAAGCAGCTCCTCGAGCAGATGGAGCTGAAGTACGTCGTGGACGACGAGGGCGACCTCGCGGCGCCGTGGGAGCAGTTCCGTACGTACTTCATGTTCCGCGGGGAGGCCGAGCAGGCCGTCTTCTCGGTGCGGACGTTCTACGACCGCCCCCACCCGATCGACGTGAAGCCGCAGCTGCTGGAGTCCATCGACGACTGGAACCGGCGCACCCTGTGGCCCAAGGTCTACAGCCACACCCACGACGACGGCACCGTCCGTCTCATCGGTGAGGCGCAGATGCTGGTCGGCACCGGCGTCGACCTCAACCACTTCGTCTCCTCCACGGTGAGCTGGGTGCGCGCCGCGATCGAGTTCGACAAGTGGCTGGTCGAGCAGCTGGGCCTGGAGCAGGAGGTCAACGAGGCGGAGAAGCCCGAGGACGACGGCGAGTGACCTCGCGCTGACCCGGCGCGGCCCCGCGCCCCCGTACCGCGGGAGCCCGGCCAGGGCACCGGCCACCAGGCCGCGTGCCGCGCCGGGCTCCACCCGTTTCCGGGGCGCGTCCCCGGGTGCGTACGGCCCGTCACGGGACCGGGCCGCGCGAGGCCGTCACAGCCGCCGCAGGCGGTCCGCGGCCTCCCGCAGGACCTCTTCGCGCTTGCAGAAGGCGAAGCGGACGAAGGGGGCGCCCGCCTCGCGGTCGTCGTAGAAGACGGCGTTGGGGACGGCGACGACGCCCGCCCGCTCGGGCAGGGCGCGGCAGAAGGCGAAGCCGTCCTTCTCGCCGAGGGGGCTGATGTCGGTGGTGACGAAGTAGGTGCCGGCCGGCTTGAAGACCTGGAAGCCCGCCTCCGCCAGCCCCGCCGCCAGGATGTCCCGGCGGGCCAGCATGGAGGCGCGGAAGCCGGCGAAGTAGGCGTCCGGCAGGGCCAGCGCCTCGGCCACCGCGTACTGGAACGGGCCCGACGCCACATAGGTCAGGAACTGCTTGACCGAGCGCACGGCGGCCACCAGCGCGGGCGCGGCCGTCACCCAGCCGACCTTCCAGCCGGTGAAGGAGAACGTCTTGCCGGCCGAGCCGATGGTCACCGTGCGCTCGCGCATGCCGGGGAAGCCGGCCAGCGGCAGGTGCTCGGCGCCGTCGAAGACCAGGTGCTCGTAGACCTCGTCCGTCACCACCAGCAGGTCGCGCTCCACCGCCAGCTCGGCGATCGCGGCCAGCTCGGCGCGGGTCAGGACGGTGCCCGTCGGGTTGTGCGGGGTGTTGACCAGCAGCAGCCGGGTGCGGTCGGTGACCGCGGCGCGCAGTTCGTCCAGGTCCAGCCGGAAACTCGCGCCCGCCGCGCCCGTCTCGTCCGTCTCGTTCACGTGCGGCCGCAGCGTGACCGGGACGCGCGTGCCGCCCGCCATGGCGATGCTCGCCGCGTAGGAGTCGTAGTACGGCTCCAGGGCGACCACCTCGTCACCGGGCTCTACCAGGGCGAGCAGGGCGGCCGCGATGGCCTCGGTGGCGCCGGCCGTGACCAGGACCTCGGTGTCGGGGTCGTACGCCAGGCCGTAGTGGCGCTGCTGGTGCGCGGTGATCGCGGTGCGCAGTTCGGGGACGCCGGGGCCTGGCGGGTACTGGTTGCCGTGGCCCTCGCGCAGCGCGCGCACGGCCGCCTCCCTGATCTCCTCGGGGCCGTCGGTGTCGGGGAAGCCCTGGCCCAGGTTGATCGCGCCGGTGCGCGCGGCGAGCGCGGACATCTCGGCGAAGATCGTCGTGCCGAACGGGGCGAGCCGGCGGTTGAGGAAGGGGCGCGCTGAGGAGGTCATGCGGGCCATCCTGCGCCCAAGCTCTGGACTTCCTCAACTGTGCTTTGGCGGCGGTGGCGACCGGGCATCTCCCGGTCACGCGGCCGCAAGGCAGTGCGCGGAGCGCCCACGGGGGGCCGCTTCGGGGGAACGGAAAGAAGGTGACGCGCATGGGCACCGTCTTCATCGTGGCGGCGGCGGCGATCGTCTGCCTCGTCGTCGTCGGGTCCGCCGCGAGCCGGGGCGGACACCTCAAGGGCTCGGGCCGCCGCGGCGGCGGGTCGTCGTACGACGGCGGCAGCAGCTGGTGGGCGGGCGGGGGCGACGGCGGTTCGTCGTCGGGCGGCCACCACTCGGGCGGTCATCACTCCGGTGGCCACTCCTGCGGCGGCGGTCACTCGTCGTGCGGCGGGGGCTCGTCCTGCGGCGGCGGCTCGTCGTGCGGGGGCGGGGGCGGATGCGGGGGAGGCAGCTGACACGGGGCAGCTGAGCTTCACCAGCGGGGGGAACCGCGTCCGGGCCGCACGGGGCGCCCGCCGGAAGGACAACTTCCGGCGGGCGCCCGCCTCTTGTGTGCCGGGCCCCCGGCGCACGCGGGTGCTTGAACAGTTGAACTGTTGAGCCCTCTGAGGGATGGAAACCGCACGAAGTTGGGTAAAAACGCTGTGTGAAGACCGCAGTCCATGATTCCCTCTAAGCCACCGACGCAGCCCCTCGGGCGTCTCTGGGACACCCCCCGCCCGGCGGGGCCGGCTGAACCGACCGGGCTGACACGGCCGGTCATCCGGTGCCGACCGGGACGCGACGGACCACACTCCCTCCTCCTTGCGCGTTAGCGGAGCCGATCCATGCTCACGACCCTCAACACCTCCTACACCGACACCCGCGCGGACGACCTCGCCTGGGCCCTGGGACGCGAGCCGCTGCCTGCCCTGGCCACCCTCGACCTGGAGCTGGCCGGAGCCAGGCTCCAGCTGCGGCTGCTCGGCGCGTCCCACCAGGTGCTCCTGGAGGAGGAGCGGGGCGTCTGCTCGGAGACGGTGGCGTGCATCGCCGGGTCCAGCGACCCGCTGCCGCTGGGCGTGGCCAAGCGGATCGACGACTGGGAGTACGAGTTCGCGGCGCGGGTGGAGGTGCTGACGCCGGGTTCGTTCGCGGGCCGTGCCCAGGAGCTGCTGGCCCTCGTCTCCGACCATCCGCACGGCCTGGCCGGCGTCTTCCCCGGCAGCCCGCACGCCTTCACCGCCATGCTCGCCCGGTACCAGGAGGGCCAGGTCCACTGGCGCACCTGGCACGCCTACCCGCAGGACGGACAGCTGGTCGCCACCTGGACCCGGGTCGGCGCACGGGTCCCGGTGGGCATTCCCTGAGCCGTTGCGCGCGCCGGTCGCGCCGGTATAAACCCCGGATGCGTCGACTGCCCGTGATTCCACACGTGTGGGTGACGAAGCGTGCCGCACCGGTGACGTAACGTCGCAGCGTGATCGATTCGCACGCGCCCGCCCCGCCCGGCACCGCGCCGCCCTGGGGCGCGCCCGCGCGGCTGCCCGTCCGCCCCGCGACCGGGCGGTTCCTGGTCCTCGCGTGCGTCTTCGTCTGCGCGGCCTGCGGTCTGGTGTACGAACTTGAACTGGTCGCCCTCGCCTCCTACCTGATCGGCGACTCCGTCACCCAGGCCTCCGTGGTGCTCTCCGTCATGGTGTTCGCGATGGGCATCGGCTCGCTCGCCGCCAAGCGGCTGCGCTGGCACGCCGCCGCCGCGTTCGGCGCGGTCGAGGCCGTCCTCGCGCTGGTCGGCGGATGCAGCGCGATGGCGCTGTACGCCGTCTTCGCCTGGACCGGTGACTGGGGCGGCCTGTGGGCGCAGGGCCCGCGCTGCCTGCTGGTCGCCTTCTCCCTCACCATCGGCCTGCTCATCGGCGCCGAGGTGCCGCTGCTGATGGAGCTGATCCAGCGCATCCGCCACCAGGACGCGGGCGGCGCCGTCGCCGACCTCTTCGCGGCGGACTACGTCGGCGCCCTCGTCGGCGGCCTCGCCTTCCCCTTCCTGCTGCTGCCGTTCCTCGGCCAGCTGACCGGCGCGCTGCTGACCGGCACGGTCAACGTGGTCGCCGGCACCGCCCTGGTCCTCGGCCTGTTCCGGCGCGACCTGACGGGCCGGGCCCGCTGGACGCTGCTGGCCGCGAGCCTCGGCGTGCTCGGCGTGCTGGCCTGCGCCGCCGTCCTCGTCGGCGACTTCGAACGCGCCGCCCGGCACGCCGTGTACGGCGACGGCGTCCGCGTGGCGCTCCAGACCGACGTCCAGGAGGTCGTCCTCACCGGCGGCACCCGCGGCCGCCCCCTCGACCTCTACCTCGACGGCCGGCTGCGGGTCGGCGGGGCGGACGAGCGCCGCTACCACGAGGCGCTGGTGCACCCCGCGATGGACGGCCCGCACGCGCGCGTGCTCGTCCTCGGCGGCGGCGACGGCCTCGCCGCGCGCGAGGTGCTGCGCCACCGCGGGGTGCGCCGGGTCGACGTCGTCGAACTCGACGCGGGCCTGGTCCGCCTGGCCCGCCGCGACCCCGGCCTGTCGGCCCTCAACCACCGCGTCTACGACGACCCGCGCGTGCACGTCACCACCGCCGACGCCTTCGGCTGGCTGCGCGGGGCGCCGCGTTCGTCGTACGACGTGGTGGTCGCGGACCTGCCCGACCCGGGCATCACGGCCAGCACCAAGCTGTACGCGCAGGAGTTCTACGGCCTGACCCGGCAGGTGCTGGCCCCCGGCGGCCGGCTGGTGGTGCACGCCGGGCCCCTGTCGGCCCGCCGCCGGGCCTTCTGGACCGTGGACGCCACCGTGCGCGCGGCCGGGCTGGCCACCGCCCCCTACCGGGTGCCCGGCCAGGAATCCCGCTTCCCGGCCGGCCCCGACCGCTTGGCCGGTGCCGCCCGCGCCCCGCAGGACTGGGGCTTCCTGCTGTGCGCGCCGGGCCGCAGGGCGCCGACGCTGCGCCTGGACCCGCGCGGGCCCCGGCCGCGCACGCTCACCCCGGCGGCGCTGACGGCGGACGCGCGGGCGGCCCGCTCCACCCGCGTCCCCGGGCTGAGCGCGTCGACCCTGGTGCATCCGCGCTACTGATACGCCGTCGGCGGGGACCCGCGACGGGCCGCCGGCGCACGGGAGGGTAGCTTCCGGCCACCACTGGGTAGGCTCAGCCGACATGGAGCACCAGGTCTTCGTCCCGGTCCCGGCCGAGCGGCTCAGGGAGGCGCTGGCCGACCCCCTCCGGGTCGCCCGGGCGGTGCCCGGGCTCCAGCAGGACGCCGGTGCCGAACCCGTCGCGGGGCGGCTGAAGCTGCGCGTCGGCAGCCACTCCGTCACCTACCGGGGAACGGCGCGCGTCACGGCCGGGCAGGACGGCGCGTTCCGGGTCGAGGGCGCCGCCACCGAGGTCCGCGGCAGCGGCACGGCCCGCCTCGACCTCACCCTGCGCCTCGCCGGCACCGACGGCGGCTGCACCGTCACCGTCGAGGGCACCGCCTCGGCGGACGGACGCCTCGCGGAACTGCCGGCGGAGGCGGTGACCTCGGCGATGACCCGGCTGGTCAGCCGCTTCGTGACTGGGCTGGGCGAAGCCGCGGGGGCGCCGGACGCGCCGGACGCGCCCGGCGGGCAGCGGCCCGCCGGTGCCGAGCCGGTGCGGGAGGCCGCCGACCGCGATCCCGCGAGCGCGACCCCGGTGCGGGAGGCCGCCGACGCCGGTGACCCCGGCGAGGAGCCCGGCGAGGGGGACCCCGCCGATTCCGCGTCCGCCCCGCCGCCGGATGCCCCGCCCCCGGAGCGCGCCTCGGTCTTCGACGTCGACGTCCCGCCCTCCTCCCTCGGCCCGGACGAGGACGGCGAGGACGGCGAGGACGGCGACCCGCCCGGGGACGGGACGCGCAAGGAGCCGGGCGACGTGGCGGGCGGCTTCGCCGAGGCGTACCCGGAGGACTTCCCCGACCCCGCCGAGCCCCCGGCCGAGGCCGCGCACGCCCGCCGCACGATGATCGGCCGCAGCGCCGAGGAGGTGGACCACGCCCCGCCGCGCGGCCGTTACGCCCCCGTGCCCGCGCCGCAGTCCGCCGGGGCCCGCACCACGCTGCGCTGGGCGGCCCCCGCGGCCGCGCTGGCGGTGGCGTCGGCGATCGTGGTGGGCCGGGCGCTGCGCAGGCGCCGCTGACCGGACCGGCCGGGAGCCGCGGCGTCAGGAGGGTGCGGGCGAGGCCCTCTTGATCGCCCCAGTAGGGTCATCACGTGAGTAACGAAGACATCACGCTGACCGCGGGTGACGCGGAAGTGCGCGTGCAGCCCGGCAACGGCGGCCGCGTCGCAGGACTCCGGATCGGCGGCGTGGAGCTGCTGCGGCAGGGAGAGCGCTTCGGCTGCTTCCCGATGGTGCCCTGGTGCGGCCGGACCCGGGACGGCCGCTTCCTGGACGGCGCCACCGTGCGCCACCTGCCGCTCAACGCGCCGCCGCACGCCATCCACGGCACCGCCCGGGACGGCGCCTGGCGCACCGCCCGCGTCTCGGCGGACGAGGCGGTCCTCACGTACGAACTGACCGAGCCCTGGCCGCATCCGGGCCGGGTCACCCAGGTCGTGGCGCTCACCGGGGACGCGCTGACGCTGACGATGTCCGTGGAGGCGTACGAGTCGTCGTTCCCGGCGCAGATCGGCTGGCACCCGTGGTTCAACCGCAACCTCGGCGGCGAGGACGCGCGGCTGGACTTCGAGCCCGCCTGGCAGGAGGAGCGCGGCGACGACCATCTGCCGACCGGCCGCCGCATCGACCCCCGGCCCGGCCCCTGGGACGACTGCTTCGGCATGCCCGGCGGCGTCGACGTCACCCTCACCTGGCCGGGGCAGCTGGAACTGACCGTGGCCAGCCGGGAGGAGTGGGTCGTCGTCTACGACGAGCAGGCCGAGGCCGTGTGCGTGGAGCCGCAGACCGGACCGCCCAACGGGCTGAACACGCTGCCGCGCCTGGTGACGCCGCTGGAGCCGCTGGAGGCGACGACGACCTGGGGCTGGCGGCGCCTCTAAGCTGGGCGGCATGACGGACGTCGACGAAGTAACACCGCCAGGCACACGTGGCGCGCTGCTGCACCAGATCAAGGACAAGGCCGTGGTCCACGGCAAGGTGACCCTGTCGTCGGGCCTGGAGGCCGACTACTACGTCGACCTGCGCCGCATCACGCTCGACGGGGAGGCCGCCCCGCTGGTCGGCCAGGTGCTGCTGGACCTGACCGCGGACCTGGAGTTCGACGCGGTGGGCGGGCTGACCATGGGCGCCGACCCGGTCGCCGGCGCCATGCTGCACGCCGCCGCCGCGCGGGGCCGCCGGCTGGACGCCTTCGTCGTGCGCAAGGCGGCGAAGGCGCACGGACTCCAGCGGCGCGTGGAGGGACCGGAGATCGCGGGCCGGCGGGTGCTGGTCGTCGAGGACACCTCCACCACCGGCGGTTCACCGCTGGAAGCGGTGCAGGCCGTGCGCGAGGCGGGTGCCGAGGTCGTCGCCGTCGCGACCATCGTCGACCGCGCGACCGGCGCCGCCGAGAAGATCCGGGAAGGCGCGGGCGTGCCCTACCTGTTCGCCTTCTCGAAGGACGAACTGGGCCTGGACTGACGCGCCCGGCCGGCCTGGGCCCGACCGGAGCGTGGACCACCGGTCCAGGTCTGGAAAGATGGGGCGACGACGATGACGTCGCCCCCAAGGTCTAGGTCAGGGCCGTAGCAGCAGAACGCAACCCGCACACCCAAGGAGCGGACAGATGCCCATCGCAACCCCCGAGGTCTACAACGAGATGCTCGACCGGGCGAAGGCAGGCAAGTTCGCCTACCCGGCCATCAACGTCACCTCGACCCAGACCCTGCACGCGGCCCTGCGCGGCTTCGCGGAGGCGGAGAGCGACGGCATCGTCCAGATCTCCACGGGCGGCGCCGAGTTCCTGGGCGGCCAGTACAGCAAGGACATGGTGACCGGCGCGGTCGCGCTGGCCGAGTTCGCGCACATCGTCGCCGACAAGTACCCGGTCAACATCGCGCTGCACACCGACCACTGCCCGAAGGACAAGCTCGACGGGTACGTACGGCCGCTGATCGCGCTGTCGAAGAAGCGCGTCGACGCCGGTCTCGCCCCGCTGTTCCAGTCGCACATGTGGGACGGCTCGGCCGAGACCCTCGCCGACAACCTGTCGATCGCGCAGGAGCTGCTGGAGCAGGCCCGCGCCGCCCGGATCATCCTCGAGGTCGAGATCACCCCGACCGGCGGCGAGGAGGACGGCGTCTCGCACGAGATCAACGACTCGCTGTACACCACGGTCGAGGACGCGATCCGCACCGCCGAGGCCCTCGGCCTGGGCGAGAAGGGCCGCTACCTGCTGGCCGCCTCCTTCGGCAACGTGCACGGCGTGTACAAGCCGGGCAACGTCGTGCTGCGTCCGGAGCTGCTGAAGGAGCTGAACGACGGCGTCGCCGCCAAGTACGGCAAGCAGTCGCCGTTCGACTTCGTCTTCCACGGCGGCTCCGGCTCCAGCGAGGAGGAGATCCTCACCGCGCTGGAGAACGGCGTCGTGAAGATGAACCTCGACACGGACACCCAGTACGCCTTCACCCGTCCGGTCGCCGACCACATGTTCCGCAACTACGACGGCGTCCTGAAGGTCGACGGCGAGGTCGGCAACAAGAAGGCCTACGACCCGCGGACCTGGGGCAAGCTGGCCGAGGGCAGCATGGCCGCGCGGGTCACCGAGGCCACGCGCCACCTGCGCTCCGCGGGCAACAAGATCAAGTAAGCGAGCGGTGCCCGACGGCGGGCCCGGCGGCCGTGCGTGCCACCGGGGCCGCCGTCGCGTGCCCGGGCTTCCCGTGCCCCTCGGGGCGCGCACCCGGGTGCCTGCGACAGACTGACCCCATGACGATTCACGAGAACCTCCTCGGCGGCCCGCCCCCCACCCATCTGCCCGACGACCCCGAGCCGCGCGAGCTGCTCGCCGCGGGCACCGCGCCCGCCGACGTCGCCGGCAGGTACCCCACCTCCTCGCTCGCCTGGGCCCAGCTGGCCGACGACGCGTTCGAGCGGGGCGCGGTCGTCGAGTCGTACGCCTACGCCCGTACGGGCTACCACCGCGGCCTGGACGCGCTGCGCCGCAGCGGCTGGAAGGGCCACGGCCCGGTGCCCTGGGAGCACGAGCCGAACCGCGGCTTCCTGCGCGCCCTGCACGCCCTCGCCCGCGCCGCGCAGGCGATCGGCGAGCAGGAGGAGTACGCGCGCTGCACGCAGTTCCTGAAGGACTCCTCGCCGGCGGCGGCCCAGACGCTGGGCTGAGCGGAGCGGACCGTTCCGGTGGGCCCGTCCGGGCGGGCGGGCCTTGCCGGAACCGGCCCGATTGCGGAGGATGCCTGGTGGGGACCGGGGCCCCCGTGCCGGAATCGGCAGGGGCGGACCGCTACCCGGAGCACCAACAGGAGACAGCGATGTCGCAACAGGCTCGCCCCCTGCCCGAGGCAGCTGAGCCCGAGACCCCGCATCTCGATTTCGCGGGTACGACGCCGTACGAGGACTACGTCAAGGCGGACGTGCTCACCCATCTCCAGCACACCCTCTCCGACGACCCCGGAGAGATGGTCTTCCTGGTCACCACCCAGGTGATGGAGCTGTGGTTCACGTGCATCGTGCACGAGTGGGAGACCGCGTCCCGCGCCCTGCGCGCCGACGACATCCCCACGGCGATCGCCGCGCTGAAGCGCTCGGTGCGTGAGCTGGAGGCGCTGAACGCCTCCTGGAAGCCGCTCGGCCAGCTCACCCCGGCCCAGTTCAACTCCTACCGCGGCGCCCTGGGCGAGGGCTCGGGCTTCCAGTCGGCGATGTACCGGCGCCTGGAGTTCCTGCTCGGCGAGAAGTCCGCGTCCATGCTCGTCCCGCACCGCGGCGCCCCGCGCGTCCACGCCGAGCTGGAGAAGGCGCTGCACGAGCCCAGCCTCTACGACGAGGTGCTGCGGCTGCTGGCGCGGCGCGGACACGAGATCCCGGCGTCCGTGCTCGACCGCGACGTGGCCCTGCGCCACGAGCCCTCCCCGGCCGTCGAGGCCGCCTGGACGGCCGTCTACGCCGGTGACCAGAACGGCGAACTCGCCCGCCTCGGCGAGGCGCTGACGGACGTGGCCGAGCTGGTGTGGCGCTGGCGCAACGACCACCTGGTCGCCACCCGCCGCGCGATGGGCGCCAAGACCGGCACCGGCGGCTCGGCCGGCGTGGCCTGGCTGGAGAAGCGCGCCCGCAACAACGTCTTCCCGGAGCTGTGGACGGCGAGGTCCCATGTCTGAGCGGACCGAACGAGCCGAGCGGACCGGACCGGACGAACTCACCGAGCGGGCACGGCGGCTGGACGCGGCGGACGAACTGGCCGACTGCCGCGCCCGGTTCGCCCTCGACGACGTCGTGTACCTGGACGGGAACTCGCTGGGCGCCCTCCCGGCACACGTCCCCGCCCGCCTCGAGGACGTGGTGCGCCGCCAGTGGGGCGAGCTGCGCATCCGCTCCTGGGAGGAGAGCGGCTGGTGGACGGCGCCGGAGCGGATCGGCGACCGGATCGCCCCGCTGGTCGGCGCCGCCCCGGGCCAGATCGTGGTCGGCGACTCCACCAGCGTCAACGTGTTCAAGGCGCTGGTCGGCGCGGTGCGGCTGGCGGGGGAGGAGCGCGACGAGATCCTGGTGGACGCCACCACCTTCCCCACGGACGGCTACATCGCCGCGTCGGCGGCCCGCCTCACCGGCCGCACCCTGCGGCCGGTGGCCCCGGACGAGGTGCCCGCGGCGCTGGGCCCGCGCACCGCGGCGGTCCTGCTCAACCACGTCGACTACCGCACCGGCCGGCTGCACGACCTGCCCGCCCTCACCGCCCGCGTCCACGCCCACGGCGCCCTCGCGGTCTGGGACCTGTGCCACAGCGCGGGCGCCCTGCCGGTGGGCCTGGACGAGCACGGGGTGGACCTGGCGGTCGGCTGCACCTACAAGTACCTCAACGGCGGTCCGGGCGCCCCGGCGTACCTGTACGTCCGCCGGGAGCTGCAGGACCGCTTCGACTCCCCGCTGCCCGGCTGGAACTCGCACGCCGAGCCGTTCGGGATGGACGCCGCCTACACGCCCGCGCCCGGCGCCCGGCGCGGCCGCGTCGGCACCCCGGACATCCTGTCCATGCTGGCCCTGGAAGCGGCCCTGGAGGTCTGGGACGGCGTCCGCGTCGACGCCGTGCGCCGCAAGTCCCTGGCCCTGACGGACTTCTTCCTGGAGTGCGTCGCCGCCCAGGCGCCGGCGGGCCGGGTGGAGTCGCTGACACCGGTCGCGCACGAGCGGCGCGGCAGCCAGGTCGCCCTGCGCTGCGACGACGCCGGTGAGGTGATGAAGCGGCTGGTGGAGCGCGGGGTGGTCGGGGACTTCCGCCGTCCCGACGTGCTCCGCTTCGGCTTCACGCCGCTGTACGTGGGCTTCGCGGACGTGGAGCGCGCGGCCCGGGTCCTGGGCGAGGTACTGACCGGCTGACCCCGCGCCCGCACCGCGGGACCCGGGCGGCGCCCTGCCCCGCCCGGGTCCCGCGGTGCTCTGCGCCGGCAGTGGACCGGTTGGCCCCGCCGTGGGTGACATCGGCATGTCGCCGCACGTCATGGGGCTGGTACCGTCCCGCCGGCGGCCGAATCCCCCACCGGGTCCGCCGATCCACGTCACGCCCCCTGAGAGGTTGAGCATGCCGGACGACGCCGCCGCAGCCCGGGCAGCCGCCGAGGAGGAATCGGCCTTCTCGCACCCGCCGGTCGCCCCCGACGCCACCGCGGCCTACGGCGGCCGTCCCGACCAGGTGATCGACTTCTACGCCCCGCGCGGCCCGCGGGCCTCCGCCGCCGAGGCCGCCTCCGCGCCGCTGGTCGTGGTCCTGCACGGCGGCGCCTGGCGGGCCCGCTACGACCGGCTGCACATCACCCCGTTCGCCGGCCACCTGGCCCGCCGCGGCTTCGCCGTCGCCAACGTCGAGTACCGCCGCGGCGGCACCCCGGCCGACGCCGCCGGCACCGGTGCCGTCCCGCCCGCCGGCCGCTGGCCCGACACCTTCGACGACGTCGCGGCCGCCCTGGACGCCCTCCCCGCCCTGGCCCGCGAGGCGCTCCCGCAGGCCGACCCGCGCCGCACGGTGCTCACCGGGCACTCGGCGGGCGGTCACCTGGCCCTGTGGGCGGCGGCCCGGCACGTGCTGCCCGCCGACGCCCCCTGGCGCACCGCCGGCGCCCCCGCGCTGCGCGGTGTGGTCGCCCTGGCCCCCATCGCCGACCTCACGGTGGCCCGGAAGCTGGCCGTCTGCGAGGACGCGGCGGTGCAGCTGCTCGGCGGTGAGCACACCTTCGCCGAGCGCCTGCCGTACGCCGACCCGGCCCTGCTGCTGCCCACCGGCATCGCCACCACCCTCGTCCAGGGCGGCGCCGACCGGGACGTCCCGCCGGCGGTCGCCGAGGCGTACGCGGACGCAGCGGCCCGGGCCGGTGAGGTGGTGGGCGTGACGCTGCTGGCGGACGTGGGCCACTTCCCGCTGATCGATCCGGCGGCGGACGCCTGCGCGGTCGTGGCCGAGGAGATCGCCCAGCTGGCCTGGTGAGCGGCGCCCGGGCCTGGTCAGCGGGGCGGGCGGCGGGTTAGCGTCCCTGTCCATGGCAGCCTTCGACCCGTGGGACCCGGCCTTCCTCGCCGACCCCTGTCCCGCCTACGCCGAGCTGCGCGCGCGGGGGCGCGTGCACTGGTTCGAGCCCACGAACCAGTGGCTGGTGCCGCACCACGCCGACGTCTCGGCGCTGCTGCGCGACCGGCGGCTGGGGCGGAGTTACCGACACCGGTTCAGCCACGAGGAGTTCGGGCGGACGGCGCCGCCCGCGGAGCACGAGCCGTTCCACGTGCTCAACGACCACGGGATGCTCGACCTGGAGCCGCCGGACCACACCCGCATCCGGCGGCTGGTGTCGAAGGCGTTCACGCCGCGGACCGTCGAGCGGCTGAAACCGTACGTGCGGACGCTGGCGCGGGACCTGGTCTGCGGGCTCGTCGCGGCGGGCGGCGGTGACCTGCTGACGGACGTGGCCGAGCCGCTGCCGGTCGCGGTGATCGCCGAGATGCTGGGCATCCCGGAGTCCGACCGGGCCCCGCTGCGGCCCTGGTCGGCGGACATCTGCGCGATGTACGAGCTGAACCCGTCCGAGCGGACGGCGGCGCGGGCGGTACGGGCGTCGGTGGAGTTCTCGGACTACCTGCGCGAGCTGATCGCCGAGCGCCGCGGGCGGCCGGGCGACGACCTGATCTCCGGGCTCGTCGCCGCGCACGACGAGGGCGACCGGCTCACCGAGCAGGAGATGATCTCGACCTGCGTACTGCTGCTCAACGCCGGTCACGAGGCCACCGTCAACGCCACGGTCAACGGCTGGTGGGCGCTGCTGCGCAACCCCGGCCAGCTGGCCGCCCTGCGCGCGGACCACTCCCTGGTTCCGTCGGCCGTCGAGGAGCTGATGCGCTACGACACCCCGCTCCAGCTGTTCGAGCGCTGGGTGCTGGACGACATCGAGATCGACGGCACGGTCCTGCCGCGGGGCGCGGAGGTCGCCCTGCTGTTCGGCTCCGCCAACCACGACCCGGCCGTCTTCACCGACCCCGGCCGGCTGGACCTGGCCCGCGCGGACAACCCGCACATCTCCTTCAGCGCCGGCATCCACTACTGCATCGGCGCCCCGCTGGCCCGCCTGGAGCTGGCCGCCTCCATGACCGCCCTGCTGGAGCTGGCCCCGGACCTGGCCCTGGCGGCGGAACCGGAGCGCAAGCCGAACTTCGTCATCCGGGGACTGGAAGGGCTGGCCGTGACGACGGGCTGAGCCGGTGTGAGCGTGCCGGCCGGGCTCACGGGGAGGGCACCGTGAGCCCCCAGGCGCCCTCCATCACGCGCCAGGTGCGTCTGCGGACCGGGCCCGACACGGCCGCGTCGGCCCGGTAGCGGAAGTCGGCCCCGGTGACGGTCACCGTCCGCCCCGACGCCAGCAGCGGTGCGGCCTCCGCGCCGAGCGACACCGGCCGGACCTCCACCTCGGCCACACCGGCCGTGCCCGCGGTCACCGAGACGCCCTCCACGGGCCGGTCCAGGCCGATGACCGTCTCCCCGTCGACCTCCACCCGCAGCCGGGTCGGCCCGGGCGCCGGCACGGCCGTCAGGAGCCGGGTGGGGCGCGGGGCGAGGGTGCGGACGAGGGAGCGGCAGCGCGTGCGCAGCCCCGGGCGGCCGGAAACCGCCCCCGCCGGCTCCAGCACCGCCGCCTCCCGCGCGGACACCGGCGGGATGCACAGCGCGCCCAGCACCACCCCGTCGCTGTCGTCCACGAGCAGGTCCGCCCGGCGCTCGACCCCGTCGAGGACCGCCCGCGCCGCCGCCACCGCGCCCGTCGGCACCCCGAGGGCCGCCGCCAGCGCCGCCTCGCCCACCGGCACCACCGACAGCACGCATCCGGCCAGCTCCCGCTGCCGGTGCAACAGGGTCACCGCACGCACCAGCGCCCGGTCGTCACCGATCACCACGGGCCGCCGGGAACCCCGCCGGCCCAGTGCGCGGGCGAATTCCTCGGGCGTGTCCGGGAGACACAGTTTCGTGGCCGCACCCGCGCTGAGCACGTCTTTCGCGATCCGTACGGACTCCCCGTCCGTCTGCCGGGCCACCGGATCGACGATCACCAGCAGCTGATCGGACATCGCGAAGGTCGCCACCTCGGTCCTGCCTCGCTTCCTCGGGTAGCATCTTTGTGCAAGAGCCCCTTGCGCTATTGCGCCAGGGGCTTCGTCTATTCCGGGGCATCCGGTCCAACGGTTGTGCGGCCAGCGACGGTCGCGGTGGCACGCGGCGGTGAACCTTACGCCCATGCCCCTGGCCTTGGACATGCCCCGCCCGGAAGGGGTGTACGCGCGTGCCCGCACTTGTGCTGCTCGGTGCTCAGTGGGGTGACGAAGGCAAGGGGAAGGCCACCGACCTGCTCGGTGGCTCGGTGGATTATGTCGTCCGCTACCAGGGCGGCAACAACGCCGGCCACACGGTGGTCGTCGGTGACCAGAAGTATGCACTTCACCTCCTCCCGTCCGGAATCCTCTCGCCCGGATGTACGCCGGTCATCGGAAACGGCGTCGTCGTCGACCCGTCGGTCCTGCTCTCCGAGCTGAGCGGTCTGAACGAGCGCGGCGTCGACACGTCGAAGCTCCTCATCAGCGGAAACGCGCACATCATCACGCCGTACAACGTGACCGTCGACAAGGTGACGGAACGCTTCCTCGGCAAGCGCAAGATCGGCACGACCGGCCGCGGCATCGGCCCGACCTACGCGGACAAGATCAACCGCGTGGGCATCCGGGTGCAGGACCTCTACGACGAGTCGATCCTGACCCAGAAGGTCGAGGCGGCCCTCGACGCCAAGAACCAGATCCTCACCAAGCTCTACAACCGGCGCGCGATCGCCGTGGAGCAGGTGGTCGAGGAACTGCTCGGCTACGCCGACAAGCTCGCCCCGTACGTCGCCGACACGGTCCTGCTGCTCAACCAGGCCCTGGAGGACGACAAGGTCGTGCTGTTCGAGGGCGGCCAGGGCACGCTCCTCGACATCGACCACGGCACGTATCCCTTCGTCACCTCGTCGAACCCGACCGCGGGCGGCGCCTGCACCGGCGCCGGCGTGGGCCCGACGAAGATCAGCCGGGTCATCGGCATCCTGAAGGCGTACACGACCCGGGTCGGCGCCGGGCCCTTCCCGACCGAGCTGTTCGACGCGGACGGCGAGGCGCTGCGCCGCATCGGCGGCGAGCGGGGCGTGACGACCGGCCGGGACCGCCGCTGCGGCTGGTTCGACGCGGTGATCGCCCGGTACGCGACCCGGGTGAACGGCCTGACGGACTTCTTCCTCACCAAGCTGGACGTGCTGACCGGCTGGGAGGAGATCCCGGTCTGCGTGGCGTACGAGATCGACGGCAGGCGCGTCGAGGAACTCCCGTACTCGCAGACGGACTTCCACCACGCCAAGCCGGTCTACGAGACGCTGCCCGGCTGGTCGGAGGACATCACGAAGGCCAAGTCGTTCGCCGACCTGCCGAAGAACGCGCAGAACTACGTCAAGGCGCTGGAGGAGATGTCCGGCGCCCCGATCTCCGCGATCGGCGTGGGCCCGGGCCGGGACGAGACGATCGAGATCAACTCGTTCATCTAGTCCGCGGGCACCCTTGCCGCGCGTGCGTCACGAGCGCCCGCCGGTCCGCCCGAGGGCGTGATCGGCGGGCGGTCCCGCGTCGTGCGCGGTGCAATCGGACTATGGACGTCCACCGGAACGCGCGGTGCCGGGGGCCCTACGGCGGCGAGGGCGGCGCGGCCCGGGGCACGGACTGCCCGGACCCGGCCGTCTTCGAGGTCGTCCGGCACGGCCGGGACCCGCTGGAGGTGTGCCCGGTGCACCTCGGGCCCTCGCTGCTGCTGGCGAGCGGGGTGCTGTGGCCCCCGGTGATCAGGTTGATCGGCCGCCCCTGACGGACGGGCGCCCAGGGTCAGCTGAAGACGATCATCGAGCCCTGCGCCAGGCTCCGGGTCGCCGCCGCGTGCAGCCCGAGCCACACGTGCCGCTCCCGCGCGAACGGACTGGGGTCGTACGGCGGCGGGACCGCCGGTTCCTCCAGCTCGGTCGGGCCGGCCGGGGGCCGGGGCGCGGCCGGGGGGCTCGCCGGGTCGATGCCGAGCGAGGGCGCCACGTACTCCAGTTCCCGCAGCAGCGTCCGGGAGGAGCCCAGCGGGCCGCCGCCGGCCAGGAGTTCGTCGTTGGACAGCGGGTGCGGGAAGTCGACGGGGACGTACGCGCCGGCGTGGTCGTAGTGCCAGACCAGGTGCGACTGCTGGGCCGTCGACTCGAACATCTCCAGCAACTGCTCGTAGTCGCCGCCCAGGTCGTCCACCGGGGTCACCGGCAGGCCGCAGACCTGGAGCAGGTAGGCCCGGCGCAGGAAGTGCAGCGCGTCGTAGTCGAAGCCGGCCACCGGGGCCACCTCGCCGGACAGGCCCGGCATGTACTGGTACACCGGCACCGGCCCGAGCCCCGCCTCGGCCAGCGCCTTGTTGTATTGCGCGAGTTCCTCGGCGAACGGGTTGTCGGGGGTGTGGCACAACACGTCGACGAGCGGTACCAGCCAGAGGTCACAGGCCAAAAGAGGGCTCCTCGAAGAATCGTCAGCGGCGCGGCGGCCGGTGATCGGTGGTCAGGAAGAGTAGCCGTGGAGCAGCCGGGAAGCAGTCGGAGGGTAGCCGGTGCGCAGCCCGCCCGGCTTCCCCGTGCCCCACCCATACCCAGCCCCCGCGCCCTGAGACGTCACCGTCCGGGGCCGGCGTTCACCGCGCCGCCAGCCGCTCGATCAGCTCGACGCAGTAGGTGTGGTACGCGGCGACGGTCGCGCGGGCCTCCTCGGCGTCCCGGCGGGCCAGCGCGTCGACCAGTCCGGTGTGCCCGGACCACAGGTGTCCGCGCAGGTCGGACAGGCGGCGCAGGTGCTGGACGGTGCACACCCAGGACTGCACGCGCAGCCGGTGCAGGAACCCGGCCAGGTAGGGGTTGCCGTACAGGTCGCTCAGTTCGCGCCAGAAGCGCAGGTCGTAGCCGATGAGGATGGCGAGGTCGCCGGCGGCCGCGGCGCGCTGGGCCTCCTCGCCGCGGCGCCGGACGGTGGCGATGGCGGCCGCGGTGCGCGGGTCCTCGGGGCCCTGGAAGACCGGGTGGCCGTCGAGCAGCGCCCGGAACATGCCGTCGGTGACCAGGGTCCGGGCCTCGACCATGCGGCGGAAGTCGTCGAGGGAGTACTCCGGGACGCGGAAGCCGCGGTGCTGGTCGGCCTCCAGGATGCCCTGCGCGGACAGGTCGACCAGCGCCTCGCGGACCGGGGTGGCCGAGACGCCGTACTGCTCGGCGATCTCCTTGACGGTGAACTCCCGGCCGGGCCGCAGCCGGCCGGCCAGCACCTCGTCCCGCAGCGCGTCCGCGATCTGCTGTCGCAGGGTGCTGCGGGTCACGGCGCCGTTGCCGGGCATGGTCTCGGCTCTCCTCACGCGTGCGGGTGACGTACTCGCACATAATCGCCTATCTGTGCGAGCACGCCACCTTACGCGCGGCGGCGCGGGTCAGACCGTGTACTCGTCCGCGACTCCCAGGGCGGCGTCCAGGGCGGCGAAGCCCTCCTTCAGCTCGGCCTCGGACACGTTGCAGGGCGGCACCACGTGGGTGCGGTTCATGTTGACGAAGGGCCACAGGCCGTGCCGCTTGGCCGCGGCGGCGAAGGCGGCCATGGGCGCGTTGGCCTCGCCGGCCGCGTTGTACGGCACCAGCGGCTCGCGCGTCTCGCGGTCCCGGACCAGCTCCAGCGCCCAGAACATGCCGGTCCCGCGCACCTCGCCGACGCTCGGGTGCCGCTCGGCCAGCTCGCGCAGCGCGGGCCCCACGACCTCGGCGCCCAGCCGGCGGGCGTTGCCGACGACGTCCTCCTCGGCCATGACGCCGATCGTCGCGACGGCGGCGGCGCAGGCCAGCGGGTGCCCGGAGTACGTCAGCCCGCCCGGGTAGGGGCGCTTGGCGAAGGTCTCCGCGACGGCGCCGCAGATCGCGACACCGCCCAGCGGCACGTACCCGGAGTTCACCCCCTTGGCGAAGGTCATCAGGTCGGGCACCACACCGGACAGGTCGGCCGCGAACCACTCACCGGTGCGCCCGAACCCGGCCATCACCTCGTCCAGGACGAAGACGATCCCGTGCCTGTCGCACAGCTCGCGCACCCCGGCCAGGTAACCGGGCGGCGGGACCATGATCCCGGCCGTGCCGGGAATGGTCTCCAGGACGATCGCGGCGATCGTGCCGGGCCCTTCGAAGGCGATGGTCGTCTCCAGGTGCTCCAGCGCCCGCGCGCACTCCTGCTCCTCCGTCTCGGCGTAGAAGCGGGAGCGGTACAGGAAGGGCGCCCAGAAGTGCACCACCCCGGCACTGCCGCTGTCGGAGGCCCAGCGGCGCGGGTCACCGGTGATGTTCACAGCCTGCTGGGTGCCGCCGTGGTAGGAGCGGTACGCCGAGAGCACCTTGGGGCGGCCGGTGTGCAGCCGGGCCATCCGCACGGCGTGCTCGACGGCGTCGGCGCCGCCGTTGGTGAAGAAGATCTTGTCGAGGTCGCCGGGGGTCCGCTCGGCGATCAGCCGGGCCGCTTCCGAGCGGGCCTCCACGGCGAAGGCGGGCGCGAAGGTGGACAGGGTCGCGGCCTGCTCCTGGATCGCGGCGACGACCTTGGGGTGCTGGTGGCCGATGTTGGTGAAGACGAGCCCGCTGGTGAAGTCGAGGTACCGGTTGCCGTCGTAGTCCCAGAAGTACGACCCCTCGGCGCCGGCGACGGCGAGCGGGTCGATCAGCTCCTGCGCTGACCAGGAGTGGAAGACGTGGGCGCGGTCCGCGGCCTTGACGGCGGCGCCGGTCCGAGGGGTCTGAGGGGTCATGCGGGCGAGCGTAGGTGCCCGCGGGACCCGCGCGGTATCGGCGTCCTGTTCCGTGACCGGGGCTCTCGGGCGACAGGGTGTCGACGTCAGACGGCCGGCCGGGTGCCGTTACGCAACCGTAGGGCGGCCGGGACCGGGCGTCGAACCACGCCCGCCGGCGCCGCACTATTCTCGGGACGTTCTTGGTCTGTGCCACGGCTACGGGGGGAAGGCGACGCGGCCATGGAGAAGCTGGGACCTGCGGACCCGCAGCGGATCGGTGCCTACCGGCTGCTGGCGCGGCTGGGCGCGGGCGGCATGGGACAGGTGTACCTGGCCCGGTCGGACCGGGGCCGTACGGTCGCGGTCAAGCTGGTGCACGGGGAACTGGCCGCGCGCGAGGAGTTCCGGGCGCGGTTCCGGCTGGAGGTGCGGGCCGCGCGGCAGGTCGGCGGGGACTGGACGGCGCCGGTGCTGGACGCCGACACCGAGGCGCCCGTGCCCTGGGTGGCCACCGGTTACGTCGCCGGGCCCAGCCTGGAGCGGGTCGTCGGACGTGACCACGGGGCGCTGCCCGAGCGGTCGGTGCGCATCCTGGCCGCCGGGCTCGCGCACGCCCTGCGCGACATCCACGCCGCCGGGATCGTCCACCGCGACCTCAAGCCGTCCAACGTGCTGGTGACCATCGACGGCCCGCGCGTCATCGACTTCGGTATCGCGCGCGCCCTCGAGGCCCCGGCCGGGGACGGGCTCACCCGCACCGGCTCCCTGGTCGGCTCGCCCGGTTTCATGGCGCCCGAGCAGGTGCGCGGCGAC
The DNA here is from genome assembly GCF_055592085.1 of Streptomyces sp. NPDC041135. Lineage (NCBI taxonomy): Bacteria > Bacillati > Actinomycetota > Actinomycetes > Kitasatosporales > Streptomycetaceae > Streptomyces > Streptomyces sp. NPDC041135. The sequence goes on along the minus strand of NZ_JBVIYZ010000014.1, from coordinate 42,803 downwards.
CGGATCACCCCGGCCTGCGACGTCTTCTGCCTCGGCTCGGTCCTCGCCTACGCCGCCACCGGCGCGCTGCCCTTCGGCACCGCCGACAGCGGGGTGCACGCGCTGATGTTCCGCATCGCCCAGGAGGAGCCCGACCTCACGGGGGTGCCCGAGGGCGTCGCCGACCTCGTCCGCGACTGCCTGCGCAAGGACCCGGGCGCGCGTCCCTCCCTCGAACAGATCCTGGAGCGCACCGGAGCGCAGGACACCGTGTGCGACGGCCGCTCCCGGGACCCCTGGCTGCCGGGCGCGCTGGTGGCCCAGCTGGGCCGGCACGCGGTGCGGCTGCTGGAGACGGAGGACCCGCAGGAGGGCGCCGCCTCCTCCGCGGCTGACGAGGCGGGCGCGGCGGCCGGGGCGGGGGAGTCCGGGGAGCGGGCCGCCGGGGCTGGTGGTGCCGGGGACCGGGTGCCCGTGCCCAGGCCCGCCCCGGCTCCTCGGCCCGGGTCCCAGCTGCCCGTGCCCGCCGTGCCCGGCCGGCCCGGGGTGGCGTCCGGCGGCGGCTCGCCCGAGCATGCCGCCGCCTCCGAGGACGCCGGCCCGCGCGCGCTGCCGCCCGCGCTCCCCGCGCCCGCCGGCCGGGCGGATCAGGTGCCGGCGCCGCCCGCACCCGCGGGGCAGCCGGGCGCGGCACCGCTGCACCACCTGCCGACGACGGCCGACCCCCGCACGCCCCCGCCCTGGCCGCCGGGCACACCGGCCGGCCCCGTCGCGCCCGCGGCCCCTCCCGGGTACGGCTACCCCCAGCACCCGCAGGCCCCCCGGGCGAACCCCTACCAGTCGCAGCCGCCGGGCCCGTACCGGTCCGATCCGCGGCAGCAGCCCTACCCGCCCTATCAGCCGCCCTACGGCGGCCCCGGCGCCACCCCGCCGTACGGTCCCGGGGCGGTGCCGCAGCCCGAACGAGGGAACCGGCGGTCCACCGCGCTGCTCGTCGTGATCGCCCTGATCGTGGCGCTCGCCGCGGGCGGCTCGGTGTACGCGCTGCTCAACGGCGGCGGTGAGCAGGGGCAGGGCGGCACGGTCAGCCCGGCCCCGGTGACCGGCACGCCCGTCACCTCGGCGCCGCCCGGCCCGACGACCCCGGCGCCGACCTCCTCGGCGCCCGCGGCCGGCGCGGTCCCGGACGGTTACCTGGGCACCTGGGAGGCGTCGATCGACAGCGCGAGCGGCCACAGCACCCGTGAACTGACCCTGGTACAGGGCGAGGTGGGGGACACGGTCCTGACCATGGTCGCCGAGGGCCCGGTGGACGGCGGCGGCAGCTACCACTGCGTCTTCGAGGCACAGCTGGCGGAGCGGCCCGGCGCGGGCGGCCCGCTGGAGATCGGCCCGTCCACCGTCCGCAGCGGTGAGCCGAGTTCGGCGTGCACGCCCGGTGCGGCCACCGAGGTGACGCTGCTGCCCGACGGCAGGCTGAAGCGGGTGAAGAACGACACCGGGGAGAGCCTGACCTACACGAAGCGGTGAGGCGTATTGGGCGGTAGGCGCACCGGGCGGTCAGGCGCCGGGCTGCTGCTGCGGGTGGCGGCCCGGGCAGGTCCGCCCGCGCGCAGCTCCCGTCGCGGGTGCGCTCAGCGCGGCTCGGGCGGCCGCTGGCGGGGCATGTTCGGCCGGGCGCCCGCTCCCGGCGGCAGGGGGAAGCGGCCGCCCAGGCCCGAGGTGTCCGGCCGGGGGCCCGACGCCACCGCCGTCTGGATGCCGAGCGGCGCCGGGCCGGTGCGGAACTCCACCATCCAGTCCGTCGTCTCCACCCGCACCAGCTCGGTGACGTCCTCGGAGAACCGCCGCAGCACCCCCAGGCAGCGCTCGGCGGCCTCGCTCGCCGTCCCCTCGGCCGGCCCCAGGATCTCCCGCACGCTCTCCGACGCCCAGTCGAACTGGAGCACCTGAAGGCGCCGCTGCACGGCCTGCGCGGTGGCCACGTCCCGCATCCAGCCGGAGGTCACCCCGAAGAACCGGTCCACCGCGACGCAGGACACCGCCAGCAGCAGCGCCAGATAGCCCCAGGGCGCGACCCCGCCGACGAACCCGGTCAGGTCCAGCAGCGGCAGCGCCGCCCCGCACACCGCCCCCGCGGCCGCCCCGGTGCGCAGCGCCCGCGCCGTCCGCCGCTTCCACACCCGGTCCGCGAGGTACCAGCACGCCGTCTGCAGCGCCCCCCGCTCCACCCACCGGTACAGCTCGTCGAGCCGTTCGGCCGGCTCCCCCCAGTTGCCGAGCGGGAAGGCCCGCCCGGTCAGATCGCCCGGCCGCAGCCCGGCCGCGCCCTCGCCCCGCCCGTCCTGTGGCGGACCCTCGGGCTGCATCTCCGGCTGAGCCACCCGGCACTCCCTACTCGTCCCGACCGAAACCGTTCCCGACCCGCTCACCTGGCGTCACGGTGCGTGACATCGTGACGTCTGATGCTGATGCGCCGGACCCTTCCTACCGCCCAACGGGTGGCGGAGCCGTGGCTTTCCCGGCCTTTCCGCCCAGAAGGGGGTCTTGATCAGGTATAGGGCTCCCGGCGTTCTCACTCGAAAGAGTGGCGGAGCGATGGCTGGGGGGACCACGTAGGCTCGTGCACAGCAGCAGTGCGTGAAACGTGACACAGGGAACGTCGAGTGCGGTGCGGCATGCGGCGGGCCGCAGGAGGTAGGCGGAACGCGGTAAGCAGTACGCGGAAACACAGCACGCGAGAACACGGCACGCGCGCGACGTCGAACCGACCCAGGAGCTGATCGTGATCCCCGGTGGTGGCCAGCCCAACATGCAGCAGTTGCTCCAGCAGGCCCAGAAGATGCAGGAAGACCTGGCCAGGGCCCAGGAGGAACTGGCGAACACGGAGGTCGACGGACAGGCGGGCGGCGGCCTGGTGCGGGCCACCGTGACCGGCGCCGGCGAGCTGCGCGCGCTGAAGATCGACCCGAAGGCGGTGGACCCCGAGGACACCGACACCCTCGCGGACCTGGTCGTCGCGGCCGTCCAGGCGGCCAACGACAACGCCCGCACCCTCCAGCAGCAGAAGCTCGGCCCGCTGGCCCAGGGCCTGGGCGGCGGCAGCGGCATCCCGGGGCTGCCGTTCTGACCCCGGCCCGCGACCTGGCGTTCTGAAGTTCGCCGCCCGCGCGAACCCCGCACCGCCTTCCTAGGACGGGCGGCAGCCAACTACCGTACGTACCGAAAGACTCCAGGAAAGGCAGTCCGTTGTACGAAGGCGTGGTCCAGGACCTCATCGACGAGCTGGGGCGGCTGCCCGGCGTCGGTCCCAAGAGTGCGCAGCGGATCGCCTTCCACATCCTGCAGGCCGAGCCCACCGACGTGAAGCGGCTCGCGCACGCGCTCCTGGAGGTGAAGGCGAAGGTCCGCTTCTGCGCGACCTGCGGCAACGTCGCGCAGGAGGAGCTGTGCAACATCTGCCGTGACACCCGGCGCGACCGCGCGGTCATCTGCGTGGTCGAGGAGCCGAAGGACGTCGTGGCGATCGAGCGCACCCGCGAGTTCCGGGGTTTCTACCACGTCCTGGGCGGCGCGATCAGCCCGATCGAGGGAGTGGGCCCGGACGACCTGCGCATCCGGGAACTCCTGGCCCGGCTGGCCGACGGCACGGTCACCGAGCTGATCCTGGCCACGGACCCCAACCTCGAGGGCGAGGCGACGGCGACGTACCTCGCCCGGATGATCAAACCCATGGGCCTGAAGGTCACCCGCCTGGCCAGCGGCCTCCCGGTGGGTGGCGACCTGGAATACGCGGACGAGGTCACCCTCGGCCGCGCCTTCGAGGGGAGACGACTCCTAGATGTCTGACGCCACGCTGTACGACCCGACCCGCGACCCGGGCGACTTCGCGGTCCAGATCGCGGACCAGGTGGAGAGCTTCCTGGTGGCCGTCGCCGAGGTGGCGAAGGGCGACGAACCCGACTCGGCCGTGCCCTTCCTGCTGCTGGAGGTCTCCCAGCTGCTGCTGGCCGGCGGCCGGCTGGGCGCCCACGAGGACATCGTCCCGGACGAGCGCTACGAGCCGGACCTGGGCCCCGAGCCGGACATCGACGGACTGCGCGAGAACCTCGCCCGGCTGCTGGACCCGATCGACGTGTACTCCGAGGTCTTCGACCCCTACGAGCCCCGCAAGGCGCCCGTACCGGCCCGGATCTCCGACGACCTCGCCGACGTCGTCGCCGACCTGCGGCACGGCATGGCCCACTACCGGGCCGGCCGCACCACGGAGGCGATGTGGTGGTGGCAGTTCTCCTACTTCTCCAACTGGGGAGGCACCGCCTCCGCCGCCCTGCGCGCGCTGCAGTCCCTGGTGGCCCACGTCCGGCTGAACCAGCCGCTGGAGGCGCTGGACGGCCTGGACACCGACCAGGACCTCGGCGACGAGGCGCTGGAGCGGGAAGCGGGCCGGGTGATGGCCGAGGAGATCGGCGGACCGCTGGGGATGCGCCCCGGGCCCTGAGCGGGACATCTCACGATGCGGTACCCCGAAGGGGAGAACCGGACGCTCGATAGACTGGGCGCACCAGACGACGGACTGAGCGAGGAGCGCACGTGGGCCTTGTCGTGCAGAAGTACGGAGGCTCCTCCGTAGCCGATGCCGAGGGCATCAAGCGCGTCGCCAAGCGGATCGTGGAAGCCAAGAAGAACGGCAACCAGGTGGTTGTCGTGGTCTCCGCGATGGGCGACACGACGGACGAGCTGATCGATCTCGCCGAGCAGGTCTCTCCCATGCCTGCCGGCCGGGAGTTCGACATGCTGCTGACCGCCGGGGAGCGGATCTCCATGGCCCTGCTGGCGATGGCGATCAAGAACCTGGGCCACGAGGCGCAGTCCTTCACGGGCAGCCAGGCGGGTGTCATCACCGACTCGGTCCACAACAAGGCCCGGATCATCGACGTCACGCCCGGTCGGATCCGGACGGCGCTGGACGAGGGCAACATCGCCATCGTCGCCGGGTTCCAGGGCGTCAGCCAGGACAAGAAGGACATCACGACCCTGGGTCGCGGTGGCTCCGACACCACCGCCGTGGCCCTGGCCGCCGCCCTCGACGCCGAGGTCTGCGAGATCTACACCGACGTCGACGGGGTGTTCACCGCCGACCCGCGCGTGGTGAAGAAGGCCCGGAAGATCGACTGGATCTCGTTCGAGGACATGCTCGAACTGGCCGCGTCCGGGTCCAAGGTGCTGCTCCACCGCTGCGTGGAGTACGCCCGCCGCTACAACATCCCGATCCACGTCCGCTCGTCCTTCAGCGGGCTCCAGGGCACGTGGGTCAGCAGCGAGCCGATCGAGCAAGGGGACAAGCAGGTGGAGCAGGCCATCATCTCCGGTGTCGCGCACGACACCTCCGAGGCCAAGGTCACGGTCGTCGGCGTGCCGGACAAGCCGGGTGAGGCCGCCGCCATCTTCCGGACCATCGCCGATGCCGAGATCAACATCGACATGGTCGTGCAGAACGTGTCCGCCGCCTCCACGGGCCTGACGGACATCTCCTTCACCCTCCCGAAGACCGAGGGCCGCCGGGCCATCGACGCGCTGGAGCGCAACCGCTCCGGCATCGGCTTCGACTCGCTGCGCTACGACGACCAGATCGGCAAGATCTCCCTCGTCGGCGCCGGCATGAAGACCAACCCGGGCGTGACCGCGTCCTTCTTCGAGGCGCTGTCCGACGCGGGCGTGAACATCGAGCTGATCTCGACCTCCGAGATCCGCATCTCGGTCGTCACCCGCGCCGACGACGTCGCGGAGGCCGTCCGCGCCGTGCACAGCGCCTTCGGACTCGACTCCGACAGCGACGAGGCCGTCGTCTACGGAGGCACCGGCCGCTGATGGCCGCGACCGCACCGGCCTCACCGACCGTACGCCCGACGCTCGCGGTCGTGGGAGCGACCGGGACCGTCGGTGCGGTCATGCTCCAGATCCTGTCCCAGCGCAAGGACGTCTGGGGCGAGATCCGCCTGATCGCCTCCCCGCGCTCGGCCGGCCGCAAGCTGGCCGTGCGCGGCGTCGAGGCCGAGGTGCTGGCGCTGTCCGAGGAGGCCCTCGACGGCGTCGACGTCGCCGTGTTCGACGTCCCCGACGAGGTCGCCGCCCGGTGGGCGCCCGTCGCCGCCGCCCGGGGCGCGGTGGTCGTCGACAACTCCGGCGCCTTCCGGCCGGACCCGGACGTGCCCCTGGTGGTGCCCGAGGTCAATCCGCACGCGGTGCGCAACCGCCCGCGCGGCATCGTCGCCAGCCCCAGCTGCACGACCCTGTCGATGATCGTCGCCCTGGGCGCGCTGCACGCCGAGTTCGGGCTGCGCGAGCTGGTGGCGTCGTCGTACCAGGCGGTCAGCGGGGCCGGGCGGGCCGGCGTGCAGGCGCTGCGGGCCCAGCTGTCCCTGGTCGCCGGCACCGAGCTGGGCACCTGCCCCGGCGACGTCCGGCGGGCCGTGGGGGACGACACGGGGCCGTTCCCGGAGCCGGTGGCGCTGAACGTGGTGCCGTGGGCCGGGTCACTGCGCGAGGACGGCTGGTCCTCGCAGGAGATGACGGTGCGGCACGAGTCCCGCAAGATCCTCGGACTGCCGGGGCTGCCGGTCGCCGTGACCTGTGTGCAGGTCCCGGTGGTCACCACGCACTCCCTGACCGTCCACGCCCGCTTCCAGGGCGAGGTCACCGTCGACGGCGCCCGCGAGATCCTCGCCCAGGCGCCCGGGGTCGTGCTGTTCGACAACCCGGCCGCCGGTGAGTTCCCGACCCCTGCCGACGTCGTCGGCACCGACCCCACCTGGGTCGGCCGGGTGCGGCGGGCTCTGGACGACCCGACCGCGCTGGAGCTGTTCGTGTGCGGGGACAACCTGCGCAAGGGCGCGGCGCTCAACACCGTCCAGATCGCCGAGCTGGTGGCCGCCGAGCTGTCGTGAGGCCGGGGGGCCGCGGGAAAAGCAGTGGAGGAAAGCGGCTGCCTTCGTAGGATCTCCGTAAGAATGTGTCCGGGAGCATGGTCCGGACCACTTGAACCGGGCCCCTTCGGCGTTCGAAGATTTTCCTCCCCGCCCTCCGCAACCGCGCGCAGGGCGGGGAGCGTCTTTGCGGTCGCCTTCCGGGGGCGAAAGGACGCGCGGCCGCCGGTGTGGGAACACCGGGGACCAGGGCGTGGGGGCGCCCGTTCATATGGGACACAGGGGAAGAGCGGGACGCATGACGGCATGTGAGGCTCCGTCGGAGGTGCTGCCGGACGCCACGTCGTCGCCGGCCGGGCCGTCCGGTGCAAAAGTGACGCCCGGCGCGTACAACCCTGGAGGGGGGAAACGTGTCCAACTGGCGTGGCAGACGTTCTCGAAATCTCCCCGGCTCTCGGCTCCGCTCGGGCGGGGGGATACCCATCGGCGGCGCGCGGTACGGCCCTTCGGCCTCCCGCGGCGCTCCGACCGCGTAGGCCCGGGGCGCCCGGCGGCCTGCCGGTGATCGCGCCGATGCCCGCAGCGCGGCCCACCCGCATCCCCAGCCAGCGTGACGGCTCCGGCGAGCCCGCGGCCGGCGCCGCCCCGGCGGCCCCGGTGGCCGGTGCGGCGGCCGGCACGACCGTCGACCACCTCACCGAGACCTACCGGGCGCACTACCGCTCGCTGCTCGGGCTCGCCGCGCTCCTCCTCGACGACACCGCCTCCTGCGAGGACGTCGTCCAGGAGGCCTTCATCCGCGTCCACTCGGCCCGCAAACGGGTCCGGGACCCCGAGAAGACCCTGGCCTACCTGCGCCAGACGGTCGTCAACCTCTCGCGCTCGGCGCTGCGCCGCCGCATCCTCGGCCTGAAGCTGCTCTCCAAGCCGATGCCCGACATGGCCAGCGCGGAGGAGGGCGCCTACGACCAGCTGGAGCGCGACTCCCTGATCAAGGCCATGAAGGGCCTCCAGCGCCGCCAGCGCGAGGTCCTGGTGCTGCGCTACTTCGCCGACATGACCGAGGCCCAGGTCGCCGAGACGCTCGGCATATCACTGGGATCGGTCAAGGCCTACGGTTCGCGCGGCATCGCGGCGCTGCGCGTCTCCATGGGGGCGACCGCATGAACGACCGCGTCGAGGGAGGCGGTTCCCATGAACGCCACGAGCCCTACGCCTGGCACGAGCCGACACCGCCGGACGAGCACACCAACACGCCATCGCACGCTGGGAACGCAACTGTGAACGACGGCCCCGACGAAAAGGGCCCCGAGGGGCTCGAATCGGACGAGCTGGCTCTGCGCCGGATGCTCCGTTCGGCGGTCGAGGAGATCGAACCGCGCGACGGCACCCTCGACCGGCTGCGGCGCGCGGTGCCCGCCCGGCGGGCGCGCAAGCGGCAGGCCGCCGTCGGCATGGCGGCCGCGGCCCTGTTCATCGGCACCGCCGTCCCGGCCCTGGTGCACGTCTCCGGCTCCGGCGGACTCGACCCCAACACCTCCATGGCCGGCCAGGCCGCGCAGGCGCAGGGCGGCGCCGGCCGGGGCAAGAGCCCCGACCGCGGCTCCGGCACCGTGGACAAGGACGACACCCCGACCGCCGGGCAGAGCAAGGGCGGCAAGAAGGAGGACCGGCCCGGCAGGAGCGGCACCGGCGGCACCGGCACCGGCGACTCCGCCGACCCCTCCGCCACCCTCTCCACCGGCACCCCGCTGTGCACGGCTGATCAGCTGGGCTCCACCTCCGGTACCGCCGGCGCCCCCGACTCCACGGGCGTCGTCTACGGCGTCTTCCGCGTCGCCAACATCTCCGGCACCAGCTGCACCGTCGGCGGCGCCGGCACGGTGGGCGTCCTGGCGCAGGGCGCCGCGGACCCGGCCAAGGTCGCCGCCGCCCGCCATGTGGCGGGGGACGCGGCGGCGGGCCTGCCCGACCCGTCCCAGGAGAGCACCGCCCTGGTGCTCCAGCCCGGCGCGGCGTACGAGGAGAAGTTCGCCTTCGTGCCGTCCGAGACCTGCCCCACCACCGGTACCGGCGACGGCGGTACGGACACCGGAGGCACCACGCCCACGCCGACCCCGACCGAGGGCGCGGGCGTCACGGGCAGTACCGACAGCGGCACCTCCTCCGAGGCCACCACCCAGCTGCTCACCGAGGACGGCACGGCCGACGGCAGTGTCGTCGTCTCCCACACGCCGCAGCCGGGCTCACCGACGGTCTCCGCGACCGTGCCGGGCGCGTGCGCGGGGACGGTGTACTACACCGGGGTGCTGGCGGGGGCGTAGACCGTCTCACCGGGCTCGGCCCGGGCGCGGCGGCCGGGGCGGTCACCCGGCCGTGGAACCGGCGACGCTCTCGCGGTCCCCGGGGCCGCCCTGCGGCCCCTCGGGCCCCTGAGCTTCCTCCGGCAGCAGACCGAGCGCCGCGTCGCGGAGGAACTCCACCTCGCGGCGCAGCAGCCGGAACCACATGAACACCACGAAGCCCGCGAAGACGAACCACTCACCGGTGTAGCCGAGGTTCTGGAACGCCTTCAGGTCAAGACCGGTGCCGCCGGGCGCGGTAGCGGGCACGGCCGTCATCCCCGGGTCGGCCCTGTCCAGCGTGATCCAGGCGTCGTACAGGCGGTACGGCACCAGGTTCACCAGCGCCGCCGAGCTGATCGCCGCGGTCTGCCCCGGCGGCAGCCCGCCCCGGTTGCTGACGCCGGCGTCGCCGGGCGTCTCGGAGGCCTGGAGGGCACCGGTGACGGTCACCTCACCGGTGGGCGGCGCGGGCGCCTTCGCCGCGTCGGCGGTGCCGGGCAGCCAGCCCCGCACCACCGGCAGGGCCCGGCCGGAACCGGTGCGCAGCAGCGTCAGCACGTAGAAGCCGCGCCGGCCGTCCAGCTCCCGGTCGGGCACGAGGAACTGCTTGTCGTACCGGCCGGTCGCGGTGGCGGGGAGGCCCGAGGTGCGCTGGTCGACCGGCAGCAGCCCGGCCAGCGGCCGCGCCGCCTCGCGGCGGGCGGAGGCGGCCTGCTCGGTCGCGCTGCGGTGGGTCTCCACCCGCGCCTCGAACCGGCTCAGCTGCCAGGACCCCATGAACACGCAGAACGGGATGGCGAGCAGCACGAAGACGTTGATGCCCCACCAGCGGGGTGTCAGCAGAAACCGGTACACGCCTCAACGGTACGGGTCCGCCGGCCGTGTCCCGGTCCGGGGGTGCGGCGGGCGCGCCCACGAAGGGAAAGTTATCCACAGGCTGGGGGTTCCGGTCGGCGGGACACCGGCCGGGCCAGGCAGTATGGGGGCCATGAGCGAGAGCGAGGGGCCGGGGATGCCGGACACGGGGAACACGCCGGAGATGCCGGACTGGGAGAAGCGCTTCCGGGCGCCGCGGGTGTCACTGCCCGACTGGGCGCAGGACGCGCCGGACCACTCCCTGTTCGTGTCGAACGCCACCGGGACGTACGAGCTGTACGCCTGGGACCGGGCGACCGGGAAGCAGCGCCAGGTGACCGACCGGCCGAACGGCACGACGGACGGCCTGCTGTCCCCGGACGGCGCCTGGATCTGGTGGTTCGACGACACGGACGGCGACGAGTTCGGCATCTGGCGCCGCCAGCCCTTCGAGGGCGGCCCGGACGAGCCGGCCGCGCCCGGCCTGGAGCCGTCCTACCCGGCGGGCCTGGCCCTGGCCCGCGACGGCCGCACGGCGGTCGTCGGCCGCTCGACGGACGAGGAGGGCACCACCGTCCACCTCAGCCGCGAGGGCGAGGAGCCCGTCGTGATCTACCGGCACCGCGAGTCCGCGGGCGTCGGCGACCTCTCCCACGACGGCACCCTGATCGCCCTGGAGCACACCGAGCACGGCGACGCGATGCACGCCGCGCTGCGCGTGCTGCGCCCGGACGGCACCACGGTCGCCGAGCTGGACGACACCCAGGGCGGCACCGAGGAGCTGGGCCTGGAGGTGCTGGGCTTCGCCCCGGTCGACGGCGACACCCGGCTGCTCATCGGCCACCAGCGCCGCGGCCGCTGGGAACCCCTGGTGTGGGACGTGGCCACCGGCGAGCAGAGCGACCTGGCGCTGGACCTGCCGGGCGACGTCGGCGCCGAGTGGTACCCGGACGGCTCCGGGCTGCTCGTCTCCCACAGCTTCGAGGCGCGCAGCGAACTGTTCCGCTACGACCTGGCGACCCGCGAGCTGACCCGTGTGCCCACCCCGCCCGGCACGGTGTCCGGGGCGACCGCCCGCCCGGACGGCAGCGTGGAGTACCTGTGGTCCTCCGCCGCCGAGCCGCCGGTGGTCCGCTCCACCGACGGCGGTGTGGTCCTGGACCCGCCCGGCATGACCTGCCCGCCGTCGGTGCCCGTGGAGGACGTGTGGGTCGACGGCCCCGGCGGCCGCATCCACGCCCTGGTCCAGAAGCCGGCCGGCGCCACCGGCCCGCTGCCCACCGTGTTCGACCTGCACGGCGGCCCGACCTGGCACGACAGCGACTCCTTCGCCGCCGGCCCGGCCGCATGGATCGACCACGGCTACGCGGTCGTCCGCGTCAACTACCGCGGCTCCACCGGATACGGCCGCGCCTGGACGGACGCCCTCAAGCACCGGGTGGGCCTGATCGAGCTGGAGGACGTCGCCGCGGTCCGCGACTGGGCGGTCTCCTCGGGCCTGGCCGACCCCGGGCGCCTGGTCCTCACCGGCGGCTCCTGGGGCGGCTACCTCACCCTGCTCGGCGTCGGCACCCAGCCCGACGCCTGGACGGTGGGCATCGCGGTCGTACCCGTCGCCGACTACGTCACCGCGTACCACGACGAGATGGAAGCTCTGAAGGCCATGGACCGCACCCTGCTGGGCGGCACGCCCGAGGAGGTCCCCGAGCGCTTCGAGGCGTCGTCCCCGCTGACGTACGTCGACAAGGTCACGGCGCCGGTGTACATCTCCGCGGGCGTGAACGACCCGCGCTGTCCCATCCGCCAGATCGACAACTACGTCGGGCGGCTGGCGGACCGGGGCGCGGTGCACGAGGTCTACCGCTACGACGCCGGGCACGGGTCGCTGGTGGTCGACGAGCGGATCAAGCAGGTGAGACTGGAGATGGAGTTCGCGGAGCGCCACCTCCCGCGCACGGACGCCTGACACGACGGCCGGCGCGCGGGCCGGCCGACGGGTGAGAGGCGGCCGACGGGTGAGGGGCGACCGACGGGGCGAGGAGGTCCTGGGATTGTCCTGGGGTTGCCTTGGGGTGTCCTGGGGGGCCTGAGGTGTCCTGGGGTTGTCCTCACCCCGCGGTTCCGGCCGGGCGGCGGCCCAGCAGCTCGGCCAGGCCCCGCCGGGTGGCGGCCAGCACCACCCGGTCCGTCCCGCGCAGCACGTACGCCCCGTCGACGTCCCGCCGCCCCTCCAGGGCCAGCACCCGCCAGGCGCCGGCCCGGAACGCGCCCTCCAGCGTCCGCCCCTCCAGCTGCGGGTGCCCGCCCACGTCCACCGCGGCGAACAGCAGCACCCGCCGCTCCACGGGGATCGCCCCGAGGATCTGCCGCCCCAGCATGGCTCCCGCGAAGGCGGGCGCGGCCAGGTGCGACACGCTGCGGCTGCGGGTCTGGGCCCCGGGGTGGGCGGCGCGCAGGGTCCGGTACACCGCGGTGGCGAAGTCGTCGTCGTACAGCCGCAGCACCACCCGCAGGTCGGGCCGCACCGACCGCGCGTACAGCACGGCCTCCAGGTTGGTGGTGTCCCCGCTGGTCACCGCCAGCAGGGCCTGCGCCCGATGGATCTTGGCGGCCTCCAGCACCCCTTCCTGGGTGACGTCACCCAGCACCACCGGCACCCGCAGCCGCCGCGCGGTCGCCAGCCCCCGGGCCTCCGGGTCGGCCTCCACGCACACCACCGGGATGTGCAGTTCCCGCAGCCGGGTCAGCACCCGGGTGCCGATCTTCCCCAGCCCGAGCAGCACCACGTGCCCGCCGAGGCCGCGCGGTGGCTTGCGCAGCGCGGAGGCGGTCCGGAAGGTGCCCAGCGCCTCGAGGACGGCCGCCAGCAGCACCGGCAGCAGCAGCAACCCCACCAGCCCGGACAGCAGTTGCAGGATCTGCCGGCCCAGCGAGGCCCCGATGGCCGGGTCGTCGATGGCGAACAGGTCGAGCAGCGTCAGATAGAAGGCGCTGAGGGGGTGGATGCCGGTGACGATCCACAGCGCCACGGCGAGCGCGATCACACACCCCGCCATCCCGGCCAGCGACCACCGCAGCCGCCGGGAGAACAGGGAGGCGAACGGCGGTACGCCGCCCACCCCGCGTCCGCTCCCCGCCGCCGACGCCCCGGTGGAGGACGACACCTGCTCCAGCACCACCGCCGCCCGCCCCGTCGCGCGGCGCACCTCGTCCTCGTCCGGCAGCAGCCGCGGCCCGTGCTCCCCGCTGCCCTCGGAGCCGTCGGCCCCGGCGGGATCGCTGCTGGTCGCCGAGAGCAGCGCCAGCGTGCACAGCCCCGGGTCGGCGACCTGCCCGGCGACGGGCGGCGGCCGTTCCACCGCCCGCAGCAGCAGCCCGTCCGTCTGCACGACCTTGCTGGTACCGGCGAGGGCGGTCGCGGCGAGCGCGGGCGCGGCGGTGTCGGCGTCGGACAGCACGGTCGTGGAGGCGTCGCCCTCCGAGCCGTACGCCCGGCCGCCGTCCACGTTTGCGTCCCCGCCCCCGCCCCCGTCCCCGGCGGCCAAGGCGGCCGCCTGGTCGAGGAGTTCCTCGATGTGCTGGCCCAACCGGCGGTTGTACAGGCGCAGAACGAGGCGCAGCCGGGGGTTGAGGCGGCGTGCCGTGAGGGCGGCACGGATGTTGGTCTCGTCGTCGTCGTACACGAGGGCCAGCGCGGTGGCACGTTCCACCCCGGCCTCGGCGAGCACGGCCTCGGTGAGGTCGGAGACCTCCAGCACGCGTTCGCCCCGCACGCCGTCCCCACCGGCGGGGACACCGCTGCCGCCCTGGACACCACCGCCGGCACCGGCGCCGTTGGCCCGTCCGACCGCGGCGTTGACCATGCGGTCGAGCAGCGCGGCGGAGGCGGCGCGGGCGCGCCCGACGACCGGCGGCCGGGCCGTACGCCCGTCCGCGGGCACGACGAGGGTCACCTGCTCGCCGTACACCCCGCGCAACTCGGCCGCCAGCCGCTGCGCGAGCCCGTCGTCCCCGCACACCACCATGTGTGCCGGCCCGGCACTGTGCCCACCCTGATTCGGAACGCTCCCCACGAGGAAAGAGAGTGCCCCACCGGGACGGACGGTTCCAGGAACCGGCCGGCGAGATCGGCGGCGCCGTGACCGAAGGACTCGAAAGAACTCGAAAGAACCCGGAGGGACTCGAAAGGAAGCGAAAGGACTAGACAAATGCTCCACGCGTGCTCTGCAAGATCGTCACTAGCTCACGCGGTCCATTGGCGAATAGCAGTTCGGTCAATTCCGGCTGAGAAGCAAGAGAACAGGCCACATTCCCGTCCGTCCGTTTGCCCGCTCTCCACAGGGCGTCAGCATGGTCGGGCATGAAACGGCGAACCGCGCCGCGGAGCGAGATCATCGGGGGTGCTGATGCATCACGCGTGGCCGCCGACCACCTTTCTCGGCCGGTTGCGGAACACGACGCGGGAGGAGATCCTGCGCCAGGGCACCCCGATGACCTATCCGCCGCACCGCGCGCTGCTCCAGCAGGGCGACGAAAGCCGGCACGTCCTGCTGATCACCAGCGGTGTCGTGAAGGTCGTCGCCAGCGCGGAGAGCGGCTACGACATGCTGCTCGCCGTGCGCGTGGCGGGCGACCTGGTCGGTGAGATGGCGGCCTTCGAGGAGCGCCCCCGCTCCGGCACGGTCGTCGCGTGCGGTGACGTGGGCGCGCGGATCATCCAGGTGCAGGCGCTGGAGACCTTCCTCTCCCGCCACCCGGACGCCATGCGGGCCGTCCTGCACATGCTGTGCGCCCGGCTGCGCTGGGCCAACAGGCGCCGTATCGACTTCCAGGCCTACGACTCGCTGACCCGGCTGGCCCGGGTGCTGGCCGAGCTGTGCCAGGCCTATGCCCAGCCCGCGCCGGACAGCGACGGCAAGCGCTGCGACCTCGGCGTGACGCTGACCCAGCGGGAAATCGCCTCCCTGGCCGGCCTGAAGCTGAACACGGCCGAAAAGAGCCTGGCCGCACTGACAGCACTGGGACTGGTGGAACGCAGTTACCGAAACATAACCGTCTGTGACGTTCCGAAGCTGCTCGAATTCGCCAAAGTCGTGGCCGACAACCCGTACTGATACGGGATCACTTCGCGCGCTCTCTCCTAGCCTCTCGGGCAGCACTTCACGGGCAGTGTCTGCCCGTCGCCGGCCCAGAGAGGACATGACCGGGTGGCTGCGTGGCCTGATTTCCATCCCTGCACCTGCATAGCCGTGGACGCACAGTCCTACGGGAGCAACAACGACCGCCGACAGTCCGAGATCCAGCACGATCTGCCGCGGATTCTCGACCGCGCCGCCAGGGGCGCCGGCCTGGACCGCGCTCAGTGGCACATCCAGTGCAAGGGCGACGAGCAACTGGCCGTGCGGCCCCTCGACGGCAAGGAACCGCGGCTGGTCGACGACTACGTCCGCCATGTCGTCGCCGAGCTGAGGGAGTACAACGCCCGGCGGGTTCCCGAGGCCCGGATGCGGCTGCGGGCCGTCATCCACCAGGGCCTGGTGGAGCTGGCCGACAACGGCTTCGCGGGCACGGCCGTGGTGGCCACGGCCCGCCTGCTCAACTCCCGCCCGCTGTACGACGCCCTGGCCGCGCACCCCGCGGCCGACCTGGCGCTGCTGCTGTCCGACGACGCCTTCCGCTTCACGGTGGCCGGCCACCACACGACCCTGACCCCGGCCGACTTCACCCGTGTCACCGTCCAGGTGAAGGAGTACGAGGCCACGGCCTGGCTGTGGGTGCCCGAGCCCGGCACGCCGGCCGCCGCCGCACAAGCGCCCGGGACCGCGGAGAGGGAGGGGGTCGCGGCCCCGGTGCCGGGGGAGCCCGCGGCGGTCCGGTCGGGGCCGGCCGCCGCGGGCGGAGCCGGAGCGACCGGAGCCGGAGTGACCGGAGCCGAAGCGACCGGGACCGCGGCGGGCTCCCCCGGCACCGGGACCGCGGTGACCGGGATCAGCAACGAGTACCGGGCCGAGCGCATCAACGTCACCAACGTCGCCGGACCCGTGGACGCCCGGGGCGCCGTCTTCGGCTTCGGGAGCACCGGTGGCTGACCGACCGAACCCGGCCGACGGGTCGGCCCTGCCGCCCGAACCCCCGCTCGACGCGGAGATCACCCCGCCCGTGCCGTCCGACGAGGGCACCGGACCCGGGGCGGGGGAGCAGGACGTCCCCACCCCGGACGCCCCGGGCGACGCCCCGGACGCGGCGCGGGAAGGGCGTCAGGAGTCGGACGAACGCCAGGAGGACGACCGGGGCTACGACGACCTGCGCCGTGTCCACCAGCTCGTCCACAACAACTTCTACGGCGTCGTCGACGCCTCCGGGGCGGCGTTCGGCTTCGGCACCCCCGCCTCACCCGGTCTCGCCCCCGGCACCATCGAGCCCGCGGAGACGGACCGCGCCCTGCGGTTCTACGTCCCCCCGCCCTGCTTCGAGGAGGCGCTCGGCAAGCTGCGCGACAACGCCCTCGTGGTGCTGACCGGCGAGGACAACTGCGGCCGGGGTGCGGGCGCCCTCGCCCTGATCAGAGAGGTCCTGGGAGAGGAGGCGAGGCTGCGCAGCCTGTCCCCCGCCGACGCCCTCGGCGAGCTGGCCGCGTCGCGCGACCTCAAGCCCGGCCAGGGGTACGTCATCCTCGACTACGTCGGTGAGCTGCACGGCGAGGCCGTACAGGCGTACGAGATCGGGCGGCTCGGCGAGGAGCTGCGCCGCAAGGGGTCGTACCTGGTGATCACCGCGGGCGGTGCCACCCGGCGGCGGCTCGCGCTGCGGGACCACTGCGTGACCTGGCGGGCCCCGGACCCCCTGGAACTGTTCGAGCGGTGCGAGGAGCAGCTGCCGCACGCCCCGCTCCCCCCGGACACCGAGCGGGAACTTCGGGAGCGGGTCGGTGAGCAGCGGCGGCCGGCGGACGTCGTCGCCGCGGCCGTGGCGCTGTCCCGGGAGGGCCCGGAGAAGGCGCTCGACACCCTGCGGGACCGGTGCCGGGAACTGGTCCGGGAGCTGTTCCGCAAGCAGCCGTCCGCCGAGGACCTGATCCCGCTCGCGGCGCTGGCCTTCCTGGAGGGCATCCCGGAGCGGACGTTCGAGAAGGAGTGCGCCGCACTCGTCGTCCATGTGCGCGGCTGGGAGCTGAGCGGCGGGACCCCGGTCACGGAAGGGGACGGCGAGACCAGGCCGGCACCGCCCGGCTCGGTGGCCCAGCAGTCCCGGGCCCGCTGGAAGGAGCGGGCGGCCGGACTGGTGACGGCCGGCCACCGGCCCGGTCCCGGTCGCGACTCGGGGCGCAGCGAACGGTGCCTGGTCTTCACCGAGCCCCGGGTCCGCGAGTTCGTCATCGCCGAGCTGCACGACCTGTACGGCTACGAGCTGTGGTACCCGCTGCGCCAGTGGCTGGGCGAACTCGCCCTGCTGGGCGACCTGGACACCCGTACGGAGGTGGCCCGCGGCGTCGCGCTGCTGGCCCGGCACGCGCTCGTCGAGGTCGACGAGAACATGCTGAAGGTGTGGTCCGACGGGCTCACCAGCCAGCGGGTGACCGCCGCGCTGGCGCTGCAGTTCATGTGCGACGACGAGCACCTCGCGCCGCAGGCCCTGAACATCGCCCTGGGCTGGACCGACAACAGCGGACAGGGCCGGGCCGTGACCGCTGCCATGGCGCTGACCGGCCGCCTCGGCTCCCTCTACCGCCTGGAGGCGCTCAACTGGCTGTGGTTCCTGACGCAGCGCGGGGAGCGGATCGCGTTCTCGGCCCACCGCTCGCTGGTGCTGCTGGCGCAGAGCGCCGAACAGGACCCGGAGCGCGCGCTGTTCATCCTTCGCTACGTACGCACCCGCATCGCCAAGGCACCACCGGGCTCCAGGGAACGCACGATCGCGCTGCGCACCGCCGTCCAGCTCCTGGAAGCGACCCGGCTGGAGACCTCCGAACCCTTCACCGCGGCGCTCCTGCGCACCGTCCCCGGCAGCGCCCGGCACCTCGGCTTCCTCTGGGCGGACACCCTGCACAGCGGCTACCGGGGCCGGGCGGTGAGCGCGCTGTGCCGGACGCTGGTGCAGCTGCGCGACGACCCGTCCGTCACCGGCGCCGTACGCGAACTCGGCGAGGCCATGCGGAGCGCCATGACCGGGCGCCGGTGGACCGCGGTCTCCCGCCACCTGTCCAGCGCCCTGAACCACCCCGACTACGCGATCCCCGGCGCCCGGCGACTCGCCCAGGTGCTCATCGGTTCCCTGCGCGGCCGCCCGCCGGCGGACCCCCGGCGCCCCACGTCACCCGACCCCCGGCGCGACACCGCGCCCCTCATACCCACCCTCACTTCCTCCCGAGGAGGCCGAAGAACGTGAACTACCCGGTCATCGCCGAGCACATCCTGGCCACGGTCCAGGGCACCTGGTGGACTCGGCGCCGCCGCCGCGACGACGTACCGCAGCTGCCGTCCGGCGCGGTCTACGTCTTCCGGGTCGGCGGGAACTACCGCCCGTTCCCCGAGGGCATGGTGTTCGACCCCTCCCACCCCGACGTGCTCGACGCCTCCTCGGTGAGCCTGGTCGACACCCGGGCCCGTTTGGTCGAGGTGGAGCGCACGCTCCCGTCAGTGAGCGAGGCGGACAACTTCACGGTCCGGGCCTCCTTCACCTGCCAGGTGAGCGACCCGGCCGTCATCGCCCGGCAGGGCGTCCTCGACGTCACCGTGCCGCTGCGCGCCTACCTGATGGGCGACGGCGACCTGCCCAGGGTGAGCGCCGGGCACCGCGTGGAGGAGGTCAACGCGGTACGGACCGAGGTCAGCCACCGCATGACCGCCTACAGCGCGATCGTGCCGCCGCGGATCGCGGGCATGAGCGTGGAGTTCGTCAGCGCCGAGGTGCACGCCTCGGACGACCTGCGCGACTGGGAGCAGAAACTGCGCGACGAGCGGCGTGCCTGGGAACTCCAACGGGGCCAGCGCGACTTCGAGACGCAGGACGCCCTCCGGATAGCGGAACTGCTCGCCCAGGGGTCCGACCACGTGGACGCCTTCGGCATCGCCCGCCGGGAGATCGACGTCACCGAGGTCGCGGCCCGCATCCATCGGATCACCTCGGAGGAGTCGGCCAACCGGCGCGCCGCCGAGACCTCCGACCGGGCCCACGCGCAGGCACGGGAGGCGGCGGAGGCGCAGATGCGCCGCGACATGGTGCTGACGCTGCTGCGGCAGATGGGCGGCAGCGAGTACGTCGACTACCAGCAGGTCCTGGAACAGGTGCTGCGCGAGACGGGCGGCCGGCCCGCGCCCGGTGTCGGCCCCGCCGCCGACCCCGCCCGCATGGTCGAGCCGGGACCGGCCCGCCCCGGTCGCGGCGGCATGGGCGGCGACGGTACGCGCGACCCGCAGAGCGGCTTCGTCAAGGACGAGGACGATCTCCTTGACTGACATCCTGACGGACCTCATACCGGCCCCCGGCACCCCGGCCGGCCACGACCCGGCCGACGACACCACCGAGCACGCCGCGCACACTCCGCACGCCCCGCACGCCCGGACCGCTCCGCACGCCACGCGGAACGGCCCCGCGCCCCGGGCCCCGGAAGGCGGACCCGGCGTATGGACCACGGAAGGCGGACCCGGCCCCCGGGCCACCGCCGACCGGCCGGCGTGGCCGACGGGCGACACCCACCGCCACCGCAGCAATGATCACCGTGGCCGCCGCTCCTCCCGCCACGCCGGTCTCGACGCCGCACGACTCCTGCGCACCCTGACGGGCGTCGACGAGGAACTGCTGGCCAGGGTCAGGTACGAGCGGAGCAAGTACACGGCCCTCGGCGGAGTGGTGCTCGGTACGTCCGTCATCGCCGCGTTCTCCATGTGGAACTTCGCCACGGAGGCGATCGGCAGGATCTCCCTGTTCGCGCTCGTCCCGACGCTCATCTGGATGCTGTTCGTCCTCAACCTCGACCGCTGGCTGGTCACCCCGCAGCCGAACGCGCGGCGACGGGTCGGCCCGCTCCTCATGCGCCTGCTGATCGCCCTCATGCTCGGCGCGGTGATCGCCGAACCGCTGGTACTGCGCATCTTCCAGACGGCCATCGAAGAACGCGTCGCCGACGAACGCACGGACACCATCGACCGGTTGCGCGCGAACCTGGTCCGCTGCAACCCCGTACCGTCCACGACGCGGACCGTCACCCCGGAGGGCTGCGCGGGCTCGTACGTCCTCTCCTTCGGCGCGACACCCGGCGAGCGGGCCGCGGAACTCACCGCCCTGCGCTCGGACGCCGCCGCCCTGCAGAAGCGGGTGGACCGGGACAGCGACAAGCTGGAGACCATCGACTCCGACGTGCGGGACGAGTGCCGCCGGCTGATCCGCATGGCCGCCACCGGCCTGTACCAGCGGTCGTCCGAGTGCGTGCGCCTGCGGGCCAAGGCCCACGACTACCGCGCCACGCACCGCACGGAGGCGAACGAGAAGCGCCTCGCCCGCATGAACAGCCGCATCTCCACGATCGAGGCCCAGCAGACGGTGTCCCGCGGGACCTTCCTCAAGGCCCGGGCCGACGGCATCACGCGGCGCGTGGCGCAGGAGCGCGCCAAGCAGAAGGAGGTGGGCGTCCTGGAGCGGATGAGGGCGCTCGACCGGCTGGCGGTCGGCAACCCGGTGCTGTTCGTGGGCATCTGGCTGGTCCGCCTGCTGTTCGTCCTGCTCGACGTCCTGCCCGTGCTGGTGAAGTACCTCAGCGGCGAGTCCGCGTACGACCGGATGCTCACCAGCGCCAGCAACAGCGCGGTCAGGGTCCACGACGAGGAGGTCAAGCTCGCCGAGCGCCGGGCCCTGGCCGACCTGGAGATGACCCAGGAGACCATCGAACAGGAAGTCCGGCGGCACCGCGCCGAGTCGGAGGCGGCGCTGCGGGAGCACACGGCGGCGATGAACATCCGCGTCCGGCAGGCGGTGAACGCCCTGGAGGACGAGATCCGCCGCTCATCGGTGGTCTGACGCAGCCGCCGCACCAGAAGGACAGCACCACGGCCGCCCCGGACACCGGGGCGGCCGCCCCGCACCGACGGAACGGAGGAGACACATGACCACACAGGGAGACGGCGCCGATGCCGCGACCGGTGGAGGCGCGGAACTCGCCCGGGTCCTGCTGTCCGAGGTCCGCGAAGAGCTGGCGAAGGCCGACCACAAGGCAGGCCTGATCCTGGCGTCCCTGGGCGCGGCCCTGACCGCCCTGCTCGGCGCGATCGGCAGCGGGGCCATCGCCCCGCGGCAGTACGCCGTCGTCCCGCAGCTCCTGCTGTGGGTGGGCTGCGCCGCCTGCGCACCGGCACTCGTCCTGCTGGGCCTGGCCGTCACCCCGCGTCTCGGCGACCCCCGCGCCTCCTGCACCCACTACTTCGGGGACACGAGGCTCGCGCCCTCACTCGCCCACCTGGCCCAGACCCTCCGAGCCACCGACCCCGCCTCCCGCGACGTCAGCCAGCTGGCCGCCCTGTCCCACATCGCCTGGACCAAGTACCGCTGCATCCAACACGCCCTGGCCTGGGGCGCCGCCTTCCTGATCCTGACGCTGCTGGGCATCACGGCGGGGGCGTGGAGCTGACGGGGGCCGGGCGCCGGGCGCCTGCATCGCCCTGGGCCAGTCACACCGCTGCCTGTGGACGGTGCTCTGCCATCGCGCCAGAACGCCGAGTAGCACCTCGTAGCGTGCTTGGCCTACAGCATCGCCGCGGATCCATCGGCCGCGGAGCTACACGCCAGAGAACGTGGCGAGTGTGTCCTCGCGGCTGAAGGACCGGTTCATCGCCGCCTCGACCACCGGCTCGGCCAGGCTGATCGCCGTCCTGGGCCGCAGTGCTGGGTGCGGGATCCACTCACCGTCCAGCGCACAGCTCGACAGTCGCCGTGGCGCTCCTTATATCGGGCCTCCTCCGCCTCGTGCTCGGCCCGCTCTTCAGGCGTCATCTGCAGCAGTGGTGGCCGGTCGCCGAGGCCGTCCAGGATCGGCTCGCCGCAGCCGCGGCAGGGATGGCCCGCTTTGAGCTCCTCACGGCTCAGGTACATGCCTTCCCGTTGCCACTGCTCGCGCTTCTCCTCCCGGCGCCGATCGTCCTCCTCAGCCTGCAGTGCTTTCCTGCGGGCCCCCGCTCGGGCCCGCTGCTGCCGCTGTTCCTCCGTCGGTTTGCCCATGGTGGCCTCCGCCTTGTCGCTCGCGGGCCAAGTGTGAAACAGGCGCTGCGCTGACTCGGCGCCTTGACCGCCCTCCACTTCCGCATGTCTGGAGGTGACTGATCGGGGAAGAGAAATGACCGGAAGTGCGAAGTTGTGGCGGCGCGCAGCGGCTACTCTGAGACCGAAAGGGTTGCTTCTTCCTCGCGCTGGACCGTCTAACCTGCCGAACATGATTCGTGCTGTGGTGTTCGATGTCGGTGAGTGCCTTGTTGACGAGACCCGGGAGTACGGGACATGGGCGGATTGGCTGGAGGTGCCACGGCACACCTTTGCGGCCATGTTCGGAGCGGTCGTCGCTCAGGGGCGCGACTACCGCGAGACATTCCAGGAGTTCCGGCCCGGGTTCGACCTGACCGAAGAGCGGGAGAAGCGCGCGGCCGCCGGGAAGCCGGAGTGGTTTGGCGAGGATGACCTGTACCCGGACGTTCGGCCCACGCTGGCTGCCCTACGTGAGGCGGGGCTGTGGGTGGGCATCGCCGGCAACCAGACTGTGAGGGCCGGCGGCCTGCTGCGGGGGTTGGACCTCCCTTCCGACATGATCGCCACCAGTGACGACTGGGGCGTGGCGAAGCCGGATGTGAAGTTCTTCGAGAGCGTCATCGAGGCAACGCCTGCCGAGCCGGGCGAGATTCTGTATGTCGGTGACCGGCTCGACAACGACATCCGCCCGGCCGTGCAAGCGGGTCTTCTGACTGCCCTGATCCGGCGCGGCCCCTGGGGCACGATCCAGCAGCGTGACCCGGACGCGGATGCGATCACGACGATGCGCATCGACTCGCTTGCGGAGCTGCCGGAGAAGATCGCCAAGTTCAACGCTGAAGGGCGCTGACCGTCGTGCTCCAGTCGTAAAGACGATCATCGAGGTCCCGGACGCATTGCTCGTTCTGCCAGGGGGCGAGCATGCGCCGGACTTCGCGGATACGGTCCATGCCCGTGGCGTACCAAGTGATCGTCAGCTGGTCGAGAGCCTGGATGGCGTATCTGCATGCCTCCTCCGGCCTTCCGTCGGCAGCCTCGACTGCGGCGAGATCACCGAGGACGACGGTGCGCTGTTTGTCTGACTCGGGTGGCAGCCCGTCGAGCACGTCGTGGAGTGTCTGACGCGCTTGCGGCAGGTGGCCGGCCTTCAATTGCGTGTTGCCTTTGAACGCGGCCAAACGGACAGTGCTGAACCAGTCCAGCCACTCGGGAGTGGCGTGTGCGGAGCCTGTGGAGAGTACGTCCTCGGCATGGTGGATCAAGCGCAGCGCTGCGTGTGGATCTCCGCAGCGGGTCTCGCATTCCGCTTCGACAGCATCCAGCCATGCCCAGAACTCCGCTGACGCCCGTCCGCGGCGAGCATAGGTACGGGCGGCAATCATGCGTTCGACTGCAGCCTCCCGGTCCTCTGCCCAGCCCGGGATGAAGGCCATGTGTGCGAGGACGGCTGCTCCGAGCAGCGGATCGTCGGTTTCTGCTGCTGCCTGCAGAGCCCGCAGTAGGGTCTCAGAAGCCTGCTCCGTTTGCCGCAGGTCGAAGAACTCGATACGACCGACGAGAAGGTAGGACTCGGCCAGTGCGGCCGCGAGGGTCCGGCGGGCTGGGTTGGCGGTCTCCGGGAGGAGGACGCAGCCGAGGCGTGCGTGTTCCAAGACCGCTGGGTGCAGCACGGCAGGGGCGACGGACCAGTACAAGTGCCGATGTGAACGCGTTACAGCCTCGAAGTCCCTGCCGACAGTTGCTGGTTGCGTCGCGGTCCCACCTTGAGCGGGGACAGTCGCCAGGCGGGCTCCGGACAGGAGCGGGCGAGGGGTGTTGTCGACCGCTCCGCCAGGCTGGGGCCGCGTACTTCCCCACGGAGGGGTGAATCCGAGGTCCTCCATACTCTGGCCCAGGAGATGGGTCAGGAGTCTGTGTACATCGGGCTGCGGCCAGGGCGGCGTGGCGGACTCCCAGCGTCGGATCTGCCGGACGCCGACAGCAAGACCTCTGATGCCAAGTGTGGGCGCCACCTTGGTGATGGCGTCGGCCAACGCCTGCTGGGAGTTGTATCCGGCTGCCATGCGGGCGGCCTTGAGTCTGGTATTGCCTGCGCGTCGAGACATGGATCCCCTCCGGAGCGAGCTCTCGTCAGAGAGTGACACGCGATGTCCTCCGGTAGTGAAAAGTCATCCTGTGGGTAGCACCAAAGACCTGTATGAGTCCTATTGATGACCTGTCAGAGTCCTCGAATAGGACCTCATGGGTCAGCATGATGTCACTGCGTCACAACGAGGCCAGGTCCCACCAGGCTGATGCGCACACCGCAGCAGCGCCGGGGCTGGCAACGGGGCTGACGCCACCGTGTCCGGTTGTCGCAGAACTGCTCAGTGCCGTCGCACCCAAACTCCCCGAGCGGGACGGCACTCACCGTTCTCCGGTAGCCGGACGGGTTGGTCCAGCACACCCAGCCGGAGAGTTCGCTTCTGCTCCGGATCACCGATCTACTGATGGAGCCTCACCATGCGTTTTCCGCCGACGTGCACCCCTTTATCGATGGGGCCGTCCGCGATCGCTACACGCCCAGTGGGTGACGCACTGATTGCAGCCCCACCGACTGTTCTCAGCGATGTCTCCCCTGACGTCGCCGAGGCGTGGAGCCACAGCGATCCGGCGGCCCACTTCGACGCCGTCTTGTTCAGATGCCGGGCGGATGCGGCGAAGACTCACGGCCGACTCGTCCAGGCGGCCCGGCCAGAAGTCGGTGCCGCCCCGTGGCAGACCCACTCCTGCAGCGATCTCGGCGGTGACGAGCTGGCCCGGAGGAAGCCGTGAGGAGCCAATCGCGGTTGCACCCCGGCTCGCCGGAACGGACGTTGCTGCTGGATGCCTGCGGGGTCCTGCTGGGCGAGCCCATGGAGCCGTTGTTCCGCGCCGTCGCGGCTTCCAGCGGTCTGCGCCCGGCTGCGGTCGCCGAGCTGTTCCGGCAACGGTTCCGCGATGATCTGTGGGCTGGCCGCATGGATGAGGCTTCCTTCTGGACCGCCCTGGCCACGGCCTGCGGGCTGGAGCGTGCTCCAGCGGTGTGGCGCACGGTCGTCGGCCAGTCCATGCGGGCCACGCCTGCAGTCCGCCGACTCCCGTCCTGGCGGCGGCGGGCCCGACTGATCCTAGTCTCGAACCATCGGCACGAGTGGCTCGTCCCGAGGCTGGAGGCGCTCGCCCTGGCCGGCCATTTCTCGGACGTGTGGATCTCCAGCCTCACGGGAGTGGTCAAGCCGGATCAGGCGGTCTACGACCGTGTGCTCGGCAGTGCTGACCCGCACCAAACCCTCTACGTGGACGACAAGCCGGCGAACGTCGCTGCCGCCAGGTCGCTTGGTGTCACGAGCCTGCTGGCCGATGCCGACGGCCGATGGTCGGAGGAGGTAGACGCGTGGCTGGGATGCTGATCGGTCCGGTGGACGAGGTGATCAACCAGGACTTCGTCGACAGGATCCCCGATCTCATCGCCCTGCTGGAACCTGCCGTGGCTGACATCCCGCGCGAGGGCCGGCAGTGGGTCTTCTACGGCAGCCTGCCGCTCGGCCAAGGGCGCGAGGGCAGCGACCTCGATGCGTTTCTCCTCCATGACGGCAGCCTCAGTAGTGCTCCGCACAGGCGAAGTGCCTCGTGGGGTGCGACACCCGTGACGATCTACGTGCTGTCGCACGGAGATCTGGCAGACGACGGACTGAGGCGCCAGTTCGGCGGGTACTTCACGCTGAAGCTCTTCGGCCCCTTCGTTACCGACCGGCCCGAGCGTGACCTGTTGCTTTCGCAGCACACCGCCCGGTTCCTGGCGCCCCTTGCTGAATTGCTCGCCCTGGGACAGCCGGACACGGCCTGGAACGCGGACCAGCTGCTCGCCCACGCCCATCTGGCGTTCCTCGACCTCTACCCGGACGCTGCGGGCTACCTGGCCAGGCTCCTGCGCAACCCCCCGCTGATGACCCGCGTATGGGGGTACCAGCGCCACACGTACCTCGAAGCACTCCGGGCTGACGGGTACATCGCACCCGTGGGCACCCACGGGGGGTGGGTGTACACCGGGCTCACACCAGTCGATGACGCCGACCGGGAACGCGCCCGCTGCACGGCCCGGTTCTGGGCCTTCGGAGCCGTGTGCCATGAAGCGGACCCCGGCTTCCCGGATGTGTACTTCGGCAAAACGGAAGCTCATGCAACGCCACACGAACAGCACTCGGCCTTGGAGTTCCTCCACGGCATCGCCGAGGGGGGAGGCGCACCGTGATCTCGACCCTGGCGGCGTGGCACGCGGCATGCAACCGGCAGACCGCCGCGCGCGAAGAGCATCGCTCACGGCAGTTCGGCCTCCGGCCGGTCGTCTGTTCCGATGACCGGGCGCAGGAGACGGGAAAGCCGATGCTCCCAGGCGAAGTCTGGGCGACCCAGACGCTCGGTGCCTCGCAACCGTCACCCCGCTCGGCCGCCTCTCCGATCCGCGTAGGGTTCGCCGGTCGGCGCCTGCACCTGGGCCATCTCGGGCTGGCACGGACGGCAGCTCAGATGGCCGACGGCGGTGCGCACCTTCTGCTATTCGACGCCTCGGTCGATTCCACGTCCATCGTCGATCGCTTCCGGAACGCGGTCTGTCACTATGCCGGAGCCTCGGTGTCCGACCAGCTCATCGAGTATGCCCCCGACCTACGACGGTGGCAGCACCAGGCGCTGTCCGGGCTGCGGCTGTCCAGGATGCGCCGCCTCTACGGCTGGGACAGCAGTACACCAGCGAGCGCACTGACCGACCTGGAAGCCATGATCAGCTTCTTCCTCTACACCCCGGCAGGCATCGAGGAGGGAGGTATCGCCCTGGTCGACGCCATGCAAGCACCGCACTCGGCCCTGCTTCCCCAAGCCGCACGGGCTGTCGACGCCAAGGTTCCGGAGCTGCTCTACCGCCGGCTCTTCCCAAGTCTTCGGCGAGAAGGTGAGCGGGGCAGTGTCCGCGAGCCGTCCTCCGTGGTCTTCGCGGACGACGACGAGGCGACGGTCCAGCGTAAGTTTCTGCGCTCACGGACCGGTGGCCGGAGCAGTGTCGAGGAGCAGCGTGCCCTGGGTGGGGACGCGACGCGATGCTCGGCGTTCGCCATGATCGAGCTGCTGTGTCCACCGGAGACCGCCCAGCGGGCGCTGGACGGCTGCCTGTCAGGTCGGAGCTGCGGGGACTGCAAGGCGGAGCACGTGACAGGGGTGGTCTCCGGGCTCCGCGCCGCCACCAGGACGCCGTCCCTTCGCGCAGGGACCTCCTCGCAGGTGGGTCCAGCCGTCAGCCGGGCCGCCGACGGACTGCACTGTCCGTCACCCCGCGACGCCACCGATCTGGAGGCTGCCATCGCGGAACGCTCCGGAGTACACCCTGACCAGGTTGTGGTGGGCCACGGCTCCACGGAGGTCATGGACTGGCTTTTCCGCATCCAAGCCCGCCCCGGTGGAAAGGTGGTCGCAACAGAGCCGACGTTCGAGCTGTACCAAGAGCTCGCCGAGCGCCACCACCTGCGGTACGCGGCTGCCCCGTGGGACCCGTGCACCTTCACCCATGACGCCGCGGCCTTGGTCCGTCTGACCGACCAGGACACGGCACTCTGCGTCATCGACGTCCCGCACTCCGTTTCCGGAGCCGTCAGCAAGGCCACCGAGCTGCTCGACCGCCTCTTCGAGGTTCTGCCTGATGACGCCGTCGTACTGCTCGACCTCGTCTACGCCGACTTCATACGCACGCCCATCGAACCCGCCTCGCTGTTGCTCAACCGGTATCCGCGGACCGTGCTGTTCGGGTCGATGTCCAAGGCTCACTGCCTGCTCGGCGCCCGAGTCGGTTATGCACTCGCAGCCACCCCCATGGCCGATCGGCTGCGCTCGCAGCGGCTCCCCTACATGATGGACTCGCTAGCGCTCGCCGCGGCGCACAGCGCGCTGAGGGACGACCAGTCCCGTCAGCGCACCGTACAGGCAAGCCACGAAGCCCGAGCACGGCT
The DNA here is from genome assembly GCF_055592085.1 of Streptomyces sp. NPDC041135. NCBI lineage: Bacteria > Bacillati > Actinomycetota > Actinomycetes > Kitasatosporales > Streptomycetaceae > Streptomyces > Streptomyces sp. NPDC041135. The sequence continues at coordinate 14,453 of NZ_JBVIYZ010000014.1, read as the reverse complement.
CACGGCAACCCTCCAGAACCTCGGCATCACCTACGTACACACCGAGGCGAACTTCATCCTGATGGATCTCGGCACGCGCCACGCATCGGTCACCGGGCGCCTGCGATCCAGTGGGACGCCGTTCCGAGACGGCCGGCGCTGGTCGATGCCCGGCTGGATACAGCTCCATCTGATCGACGTGCCCTTCGTCGAACCACTTATCGAGGCGCTTCAGCAGGACACGGCCGACGAGAATGGGACCCCATCTCACCCACCGTCGTTGCACGACAAAAGCTTTGAAGGGTCATCAGTTCTATGACAGCCCAGCGCATGCTCACTGGAGACCGACCCACCGGCAAGCTGCACCTCGGGCACTACGTGGGCAGCATCGCCAACCGTGTGCAGCTCCAGCACAAGTACGAGACCTTCCTGATCATCGCCGACCTGCACATGCTCACCACCAAGAACACCCGGGAGGACATCGCCAAGGTCTCCACCAACGCCCGGGACATGGTCCTGGACTCCCTCGCGGCCGGCATCGACCCGACCCGGGCCACCTTCTACCTGCAATCGGCCATCCCCGAGGTCACCGAGCTCAACGCCCTGTTCCAGAACCTGGTGACCGTGCCGCGTCTGGAGCGCGTGCCCAGCCTGAAGGACATGGCTCGGGACGCGGGCAAGGAAGAGATGCCGTACGGCCTGCTCGGCTACCCGGTGCTCCAGGCGGCCGACATCCTCTGCGTCAAGGCGCACGTCGTCCCCGTCGGTAAGGACAACCACGCCCACGTGGAGGTCACCCGGGAGATCGCCCGCCGGTTCAACTACCTCTACGGGGAGACCTTCCCCGTCCCCGAACTCGTCGAGAGCGAGGTGCCCACCCTGGTGGGCACCGATGGCCAGGGCAAGATGAGCAAGTCCATCGGCAACGTCATCTACCTCTCCGACAGCGCCGCGGATGTCCGCAAGCGGGTCGCCGGCATGTACACCGACCCCAACCGGATCCGTGCCGACATTCCCGGCACGGTGGAAGGCAACCCCGTCTTCATCTACCACGACGTCTTCAACGACAACCCCGCGGAGGTCGCCGACCTCAAGGAACGCTACCGAGCGGGCAAGGTCGGCGACGTGGAGGTCAAGGACAAGCTGGCTGCCGCCATCAACCGCTTCCTCGACCCGATGCGGGAGCGCCGCGCACGCTACGAGGAGCAGAGCGGCCTCGTCGACGAGATCATCGTCGAAGGCACCGAACGTACTCGCCGCGAAGTGCAGCAGGTGGTCTTTGAAGCCCGCAAGGCGATGGGCCTGACCGCCGCCTACAACCAGCTGCGCCGCAAGGCTGAGCGAGCCCGCAAGAGCAGGGAAGACACAGCACCCTGAAGGACACCGGGAGACCCATGCCTTCTGGCACGTCGGTGCGGGAGCGGTCCTTAAGCTCCCGCACCGCCCACACCATTCGTATCGTCCGCACCGGCTCCTCGGGAGCCCTTGTCCGCATCGTCCAACGCCCCGACGGCACGCTCGTGGCCGTCAAGACCGCCCGCAACCCGCGAGTGCCCGCCATCCAGCAGGCCCGTGCCCGGGACACCATCGCCCCCTACTTCGGCGCCAGGCTTCCCGAGGTCCTCTTCGCCGGCCACCACCACGGCAGCGACACGCTGATCACTCGCTGTCCCTCGATAACCACCCTGGCAGACGCCGCCCTCCGTCCTGGGCCCACCACCCAGGCAGCCGCGGTATGGACCGAGGTGACCGAGGCACTCTGCCAGGTATGGCTCCGGTCCGCACGGCCCGGCTTCGAGCCTGCGCTGGCCACCAGAAAACACGCCCTGCGACTGGAACGTGGCCGCCACGGCTTACACCACGCCGCGCACCACTTGCGAATACCGATCGACGGCCAGCACCACATCATCGTCAACGGCACGGACCACGGATCCCTGGACCGGATGCTGCATCGGCTGGCAGCCCTCCGACCACCCACTATTCGCGTCGCCTGCCACGGAGACCCACAACCTCGCAACATCCTGCTCGACCATGCGAAGCAGTGGCACCTGGTGGACTGGGAGTGGTCCGGCCGCCATCAGGACTGGCGCATGATGACAAGCCACCTCGTCGGCTGGTGGTACGTCGAGAGCCTCCTGGCCGGCACGGACGGCGGTATCACGTCTACACGGTCCGCACTCGCGCTCAGTTACAGCAGCACACCCCCGGCCGTTCTCTCCAAGTGGACCGCCCCGGCGGTGCGCGCCTTCCGGCGGATGAGTCGGCCCGCCGAACTGGAAGAGGACTTCGGTGCGCTCGCTGTTCACACCGCGATGCTCCTGCTCCGGGAAATACCCAAGGTCATCGTGGAGGGAAGGCACCACCTGTTCGCTCCACTCCTGGGCGAGGCGGCCCGGATCCTCGACTCCGCGTACTCCGACTGTCCGCACCCGCTGCTGGAAGCCTTCACCCACCCGCAGCAGACCGAGGGGAGCCTGGGGTGATCACGATCGGCCTGGCACTGCCCCATTACGACGGCTTCTTCCCCAACCCAGGGGTCACTGGAGCACACCGGACGCGCAGGGCACTCGCCTACGCCCAAAGAGCGGAGCAGGCCGGACTGCACCAGCTCTGGGTGTCCGACCATCTCTGGCTTGACGTCGCCCCCCAGGACCGTCGCCGCTCCCCGGACTGCTGGACTCTCTTGGCCGCGATCGCCGCGACCACCCGTCGGATCCGGCTCGGATCTCTGGTCACCCCCGCATCGCTGCGGGAACCCGCACTCCTCATCCACCAGATCGCAACGGTTGCCGATCTCGCCGGAGAACGCCTCGACATCGGCCTCGGCGCCGGCTGGAACGCCGCGGAATTCGCAGCGGCAGGCCGCCGGTTCTCCGCAGCCGCCGACCGGCTCGCCGACGTGGAACGGACTGCTGCGCTGATCCGCACCGAGCTGGGCCCTACGGCACCGCCGGTTTGGGTCGGGGGCAAACGCAGCGGCATTCTGAGCGTCGCCGCACGCATCGCCGATGGTTGGAACCTGGCCTGGGACCCCACCCCTGCCGGCTACTGGCAGCGTCTCGCACGGCTGAACGCAGCGCAGTCGTCGGCAAGAGAAACCGCCCCCATCCTGCGCTCTGTCGGGCTCACCACCGTCATCGGAACGGACGAAGACGATCTCCACCAGCGGTGGACCAGGCTGCGCCGTTGGGTACCTGGCGGTCACCTCGACGGGCTCAGCTTCGAAACGTGGCGCAAACGGGGGCTGATCGGCACTCCTGACGAGGTGCACAGCCGGCTCACCGCATGGGAGAGCCTCGGGGTCGACCACGTCGTGTGCGCCCTCGGCATGCCCTTCGGTCTGTTCGACGACGAGCAGATCGACCTGCTCACGGCCGCAGCGCGCCGGGCCGGAGCCACTACCACCGCTAAGCCACTCATCCAGGAAGAAAGGTTTGGACCAGCATGATCGACCTTCCCGATCCGGCCACAGCATTCCAGCACGAAGAGGACTTCCTCCTGACCTGTGGCCCCAGCCGCATCGGCAAGATACTCGCGCTTTATGACCTCTACCAGCGGATCCGCACGGTCCCTGGTGCGATCGTCGAGTGCGGTGTCTTCCGCGGGGGATCCTTCACCATGTGGGCGATGCTGCGGCACCTGCTGGAGTCCGAGCACACCCGACCCCTCATTGGTTTCGACACGTTCGGGGAATTCCCCCACACCAGCGCCGAATCCGACCAGCGCATCGTCGACCACATCCAGCAGGTCGCCGGCCTCAACTGCATCGGAGCAGACCAGCTGCTTGAGACCCTGGGGCAACGGAGGCGCGGGCTCGAAGCGAACACGGTCCTGGTCCCTGGCGACGTGTGCGAGACGGTTCCGCAGTACGTCGCCAACCACCCCGAGCTCGCCATCTCGCTGCTCGTGATCGACACCGACCTCTACGAGCCAGCCGTCACCTGCCTCACCGAACTCGTTCCCCTCGTGTCCCCGGGCGGCATCGTGATCGTGGACAACTACGGGGTCTTCCCCGGCGAGACCCAGGCGTTCCGCGAGTACCTGGCTTCCCATCCGGGCACACGGCTGGAGCAGCCCGCTCACACCGGGCATCTCATGCACTTCTCCCCGTCCGCAGCAGTCGCTCCGCCGAACCAGCCACTTTCCGAGAAACAGGCTGCCACGGAAGCAATGGGGCACGTCCGAGTCGGTCGATAACCCCGAGTACTCACGCCTTGGTACCCGCAAACTAACCAGCTCGTTGACGCGTCCGCCCGATCGAGCGCGATGACCATCGTCGAACAGGCTCGGTCACCCGGAGGCCGTGGCCATCCACCTCGCCGAGCGGCTCTCCCGGGCTTCGCCACACCGTCAGGCGCTTCGGTGCCATGCTGCACCACGGCTTCGGCGAGCTCGCCGCTCTCTGCGCTGCGAGCGAGGTGAAGCACGGCGTCGGCAGACGACCGCTCTGGTGTCGGGCGCTTGTACCACCCTCGGGGCGAGCTGCTGCGTAACGGTGACCAAACCGGGTTCCAGGGAAAGCCCCCCGCGTCATCACAGGAGGTCCACAGTCCATGTTCAGCGCCCCGTCACTCGCTCGCGGCATCGATAGCTCTGGACCAATCGCCTCCGAGTGTACGGTCCGCCGGCACGCCCGCTACGGCCAGCTGAGGATGGGCGGGAACAAGAAAGGATGAGAACCCGCGAGCCCCTCGACACACACCCGGCACGGCGTGACGAAGCACTGCGGCGGGCCTTGGAAGACGCCTCCATGGGCCGCTGGGAGGGCCCGCAGCAGATGCTGGCCTCTACCGGCGCGGACTGGGACCGGCGGATCTTCCGCCTCTAGGTTCTCGCCGAGGCGGGTGCGCGGCTGCGGTTCGCCGACACCTGGGCGAAGGCGGAACCGCGCTCGCCGCACGCACTGGCCCTCCTCGCGAACGTACAAGCCCTTCGCGCGATGATCGCCGGGCAGAGCGGCGGCCAGTCACTGATGCACGAAGCGTGGGCCACCTGCCGCACCGCGCTGGGAGTGTGGCCGCACGACGTTGCGCCCCTTGTGGTGATGCTCGCGTTGCTGCGGACGCACGCACCGGATCGGTCAACCTTGCGGCATGTGTGGGCGGAGATCAAGCAGCGTGACCCGTGGAACCGCGAAGCCCACCACGAAGTCGTCACCTACCTGTTCCAGCGCAACCACGGCAGGCCGGGGGAGGCGATGTGGTGGGCGGAGGAGCAGGCGTCCATCGCGCCGCAGGGGCTGCCGATCTCGGTCTGCCATGTCTTGCTCACCACTCACGGTCGAGGGAGAACTGTCCTCAGCGACGGTAGCGGCAGGCACTGACAACGAAGGGAGCCCGATGCTGGGAGCCGGATTCCGAAGTTGGCTCCCAACTGGCTCCCAGAATGGTCCCCGGAACCACTCAGGGGCCCGACCCGCTCTGCGGATCAGGCCCCTGACCTGGTGTTTCTCTGTCGGGGTGGCGGGATTTGAACCCACGACCTCTTCGTCCCGAAGCAACTTGGGTGGGCGCCTGGCCTTGGGCTGATGTGCCGTCCACCTGCGCTGATGATCCGGCGGCGTCCGCGCTCGTCCGCCGATGTACGTTGGCGTTGTCACGCAGTTAGACACTCACCCTTGCCGCGGCAGCCCCTTCCGCTGGACCTCTTAAGAGGATCCCCCCTGACCGGGTACAAGGGCACGATGAGCCGCCCAGCCTGCCTCGGTGAGCGCCCAAGGATCACCGCGCCTCTCGTAAGGCTTGAGAAGCCCTGCCTTGACCATCCGGTTCCGCTGCCAAGCGGTTCGGTTCTCCCACTTGACTTCTCCGTTGGAAGGCTGCGGAAGGTGGTCGGTGCCGGTGAGCTGGGAGCCGTATCGCTCCTCGATTCTCCGAAGCACGGCCTGCTTGGAACCCGCGCCGCCCATCTCGCCAAGCGTTATGAGAAGCCAACGGCCGAGTACCTCGTGGGGGGTCAGCTGCATGTTGGCGATCGTAGGAGCCGATCTGGCCCGTGTGGCGCCCTCTGCTGAGAAAGTGGCTTGAAGTTAGACGGAGTTGGGGCACCGCACTCCGCTGGGAAGAAACACCCCATCTTGCCCGACCGCCACCCCTGGGCGGAAACCCGTATCATCACGTGCCCCTGACCTGGGGCTTTGCCGCTGGCGTCTGAGGCTCGATTGTCACTGTCGGTCGCCGTTGGTCGGCCTCGGGCACCCTCGCACGGCCCACAGACGGCCCAGGATTCAGTCGCCTCGCCGTCTGATCACTCAAGCGGCTGGGGAGCGACCGGGAGCCGTTCGCTGTGCAGCCAGTCGAAGGTGCGGTCGGGTTCGAGGTGGGCTTGCCCCCAGTACATGGCGTGGATGCCGCTCTCGACGTCGGCCGTGAAGAACAGGCACACCAGCTTCGTCGACGCCCCCAGCTCCTCGAACGCTTCGTGCAGCTGTAGGTACTCGCCGGTCGTCAGGTCGTCCTCGAGCTCGAACAACGCGTCCCGCGGCTCCGGCCCATGCGCCCGGAACATCCGGCGTCGTGTCGTGGACGTCTTGGAGGGCAACCGGGCACGGTCAAGCGGCCTCGGCCTGTCCGCGTACTTGAAGGGGAAGAGAGCGTGATCATTGATCACGGCGTACTCGTACCCCAGTACCTCCCGCACGGGCTCGCCCAGCTCGCGCGCCATGTCGGCCAGGTACTCACGCACGGCCTGGGCGAGGGTCACGCCGTAGGGACTCCGCTTCTTCAGCCCGGCTGCACGATGCGCCGCATGAGCCTTCGCGTGAGCCTTGGCGAGCTGCACCGGAACCGCCTCCGCGAGTCCGCCGGCATGCCTCCCGAACCGCTCGACCGCCCAAGCCGACGGCACTACCGGATTGCCACCCAGCGTCGACATGCAGCGTCCCCCTCCCCCGTTACCCCCTCCTCTCAACTGTGTGACACGTACACGAAGGGGACACAAGGGAGCGTTTTGGCCATGGCTTGACCCAGCGACGTCTCTTCCTCAGAAGCCGGTCTACTGATCACTGGTCCCGCTGACCAGCGAGGCTGACGAAGCCCACGCCTCTGAGCTGCTCGGATGCCGTGGGCCTCTGTCGTTGTCGGTCGGCGTCGGCTGACCTCGGACGGCCCGGACGCGGCCCGGCCATCGCAGCGAGCCTCTCCGCGGGGTGGGCCCGGGTTCCGGTGCTAAAAGGTGCGCACCTCTTGGAGGTCCGACCTGATGACATCGAACGCCACCGTGCCTGGCTGAGGCGTGCTCACTTAAGACTGGTCGGCACGCCCAGAACGAGCCCATTGCGTTGAGCTGAAGCATGCTGCCAGCCACATCGCTTCATCAAAATCAAGGATGACGTCTCCAATAGTTGGAACATTGGCCATGATTCCTGGAATTCTGCCGGAGTGTCCATCAGAGGTTTGGACGCCGAATCTCATCATCCCAGGGCTGACGCGTTGAGGATCCCAATCCAGATCACTGTGTAGCAGAGTTGCAAAATCCTGGCCTCTGCGCTGCCAAAAAATCAAATCTTCACCGCACCCATTGATGAAATGCATCACCAGGTCAGATTTTTCAAACTCGATGCCCGCCATTTCGGCTAGCTCGGTGCGGAGGGCTTGATTGCCCCGGTAACGACCTACATAGCGACGTACACGCGTGACAAATTCTGCCACACACTCGTCGTCAAGTACGGAACTAGTGCTGACCAGGATGGTCCTCAACTTTTGCCGATTGCGGCGGGCCTGTAGCAGCTGCTCTGTAGCATTCGCCCAATAAAGCCCGTCGGTCTGTAGGTCGTGAACTACGCATAGTACGGGCGCATTGCTATCGGCCCATGTATCCGCGTGCTGAGCCACGGGAACTCCGTACCCATTGGCGCGGCGCCAGGACTTACCGCCTTTTACCTGAATCTTTATCAGATCGCCGGTTGTTTGTCCATGCTCGGTAAACGTAACATACAGATCCTCGCCGAAGTCGTTCTGCCCGTCGATCTCCTGGACGATGTGGTCATGCCGCTCCAACAGTGCACGAAGTTTGTTGACTGCGGCTCGCCCTGCACGCCTGTTGCTAGGTACCCCGGCCATGTCCCCCTCTTTTCAATCTGAGTTGCCATTTGAAGATATGAGCGAATGTTGGCAGTGGAGTACCGCTCACCTCCTGCCTGTAGCCCCCCGGCTTACTCGAGTTGACTGACTAGTCAATGATTAGTTGACACTGCCAGGCTCCATGATCGACTAGGTCAGCCCTGCAAGCTGAATGTTTCGAGTAACTTAGGAGGGCCTTGCCTCGGATATCTTTTCACTGTCCTCCGCGGCATGGCGGGGACTTCGGCAAGCTAGTGGCATCAGCTTTCCGAGGGGGCGAAATGACATCCGTCGTACAGTCGATCCGACGCGCAGTGCTGCGTGTAGCACACGTGGTGCGGAGTGATTATTATTGCCAGATCGGCTTTTTGATCATCTGCGCCCGCTTCGTTAGCGCGGAGCAAATGACCGCCTTGGCCGGCGTCCTGCTGGCGCGGCAGCGTGCTGCAGATTTAGGTGAGGGGGAAGGGGTTATGACCCCTCAGAGTGGGGTGGGTCGGTCCGCTGGAAATGAAGCCACCTGAACGCCAACTGAAGGTTCTCATCGTGGTTATCTAGTCGATGTTGGGCATCGACTAGATAACCGAATCGATCTCGCCTTCTCCGATTCATGAAGTCACGTTCCGCCTCGCTGGAACCTCCCGCTAGGCGCAAGAACCTCTGCTCTGCGGCCTGGCGGCTTCGCATCCCCATTGCGCTCGCTATCTCTCGAAAAGTGATATCACGCTTCCGTGCTTCTCTTAACAAGCTTTCCTCGATCGATTCGAGAAGCACCTTACCTTCACTTATGAGGGTGAGCCCGTCGAGAATATCTTGGCGGGTTCTTCTCATCCCCTTAGGGGGTTGGGCGAGCAATGAGAGGAAGATTGCCACGTCGACAAGGAAGTGCTTTGCTTCGTCAGCTCTGTCCCAGTACCTCTTGCCCAGCCTTGAGCACGAGCGGATGGCTTGGTGAGGCAGCCTGACATAACGGTCGGGAAAGAATTTCCAACGCGAGGTCACAGGCACACGGTAGGGCAAGCGGCAGTGCCGCGTCACCAGTTCGGCTCATCGGTGCATCCACGCGCTAGGTCGGCGGAACGGCTTTGGGCTGGAGCTGCTTTGGGGCGAGTGATCATGGCCCCGTAAGCTTCCGGCGAGTCGGGCAGTCTGTGGACCTGCCCGTTAAAGCACGACGTTGGGGCCATGATCTTAGAGGCTCGCCCCAAAGTGGCTGCCTAACTGCCTGTTCTCTATCCGCTCGCGCGGTCGGACAGGTTCGAACGGGAGCCTGGTTCGGGTGAGTTGTCCGGGGCGAGTGCATGAAGGGAGGGCCTCTTGGTAGCTCGCGGATGTCGAGTCCAGCGAGAAGCAAGAGGCCCTGTTGTCGAAGTGTCGCGTGGTCGTGGTCGCCGAGTCCAGTTCGTCCACTCGTGGGTGTGACTGCCTCGCCCACAGGTTCGGGAACGCGGTCGACCGGCCGCAGCGCCGGCCCCGATACGGCTCGGACATGAGCGATGCCGAGTGGGCTGTGGTCAGGAACCTGCTGCCGGTTCCGGGCTGGCTTTCGGGCCGCGGCGGGCGTCCGGAGGGCTACTGCCACCGGCAGATGATCGACGCAGTGCGCTATCTCGTCGACAACGGCATCAAGTGGCGGGCGATGCCCGCGGACTTCCCGCCCTGGCCGCGCGTCTATGCATTCTTCGCCCGCTGGCGGGACACGGGACTGGTAACCGAGCTGCACGACCGGCTGCGGGAAGCCGTCCGCGCCGGTGAAGGCCGCAGCGCCGAGCCGAGCGCGGGGGTCGTGGACTCGCAGTCGGTGAAGGCGGACGCCACCGTCACCTTCGGCTCACGGGGCTTCGACGCGGGCAAGAAGATCAACGGTCGTAAGCGGCACCTGCTCACCGACACGCTCGGACTTCTCCTGGCCGTGCTGGTCACACCGGCGTCCGTGACCGACCGGGACGGCGCCCGGTCCCTTCTGCCAGCGGCGGCCGGCCGCTTCCGGCGGCTGGCGCGGGTCTGGGCCGACGGCGGTTACACCGGCCACCTCACCGACTGGACCAGCCAGCATTTCCGGCTCGTCCTCGACATCGTCCGCCGCAGCGAGGATGTCCGCGGGTTCCAGCCACTGCCCCGCCGCTGGGTCGTCGAACGGTCCTTCGCCTGGTTTCTGCGCAGCCGCCGCCTGGTCCGGGACTACGAACGACGCACCGACACGAGCGAAGCCGTCATCCGCTGGTCGATGATCGCCCTGATGAGCCGCCGCCTGGCCGCACAGCCTCATCAGTGCGCTGTTTTGCAGGCAGGGTGAACCTCCCGGGCTTTGCCTCCACCAGCCAGCCCCGTTCCACCAGCCTCTTCAACCGTGCTCTCGCACCCTCGACGCGTGAGGCCGAGGCGCTGTCCCAGCCGAGTACCACGGCCGCCCGCCGGGCACCCAGCCCGTCACCCCCGGCCCCGGCCGCGGCTGCCATCACCGCCTGGTAGTCCACCGACAGGTCTTCGACCCCGGCCGCGTTCTGGCGATGCGGCACCGCACGGCGCGGACCCACCGGCTTCCTCGGCGACGGGCCAGCGACCGTCTCGGTCGGCTGTTCCTCCTCGGCGAGCGCTTCCAGATACTGCTCGAGGCCGATCGTCCGAAGCCTGAGAACCTCCTCGGCCTCCACCAAGTCTGCCCGCACCCTCTCCAGTTCGGCTTCGAGCTCCTCCACCCGCACGGCAGCAGCCTTTCGCCGCGTTTCCAGGACCGCCCGCATCGACGGCATCCGCCACCCCCACGCCGACTCGATCAGCAACGAGTCGAGACTCCCGCCACAGCCGCAATCGCATGCCTGACCAGCGGAATCCGCACACGGTATTCGGAAAGCGAACGACCTCTAAGTCAACCGCCTTCGTTGCGACCACAACCCAGATGCAAGCCATGGACACCGCAACAGGTCGGATAACCGCTACGGTGACGCCTGATCTAACGCCCGTCGAAACAGGCAACGGATGGAACGACACCAACCACGCCGATGCCCCGTTGCTCGTCACCGCCCACGGTACTCCGACTGTCATTGCTCCCTTTGTTGTGAAGCAGACCGGCACCGGGACACAGGCAAGCCACACGGTGGTAGAGGTCACTGGTACCAGCGCGGACACCGGCAAAGCCATCTGGCACCTGACGCTGCGGCTGCCTGAATGGGCGACGGAGAATGACCCCGAGGCCTCAGCCATCGGCGCGGACAACGGCATCGCCGTCATCCGCGTTTCCACCCTCCACCACGACCACGCTGCCGCCTATGGCATCGACCTGAACGGTCCGCGCCAGGTATGGAGCGCTGATAAGTTCCAGGCGAGCGCAGTCACCGATCAAACCGTGGCGGGAGCACTGCTGGAAGACGACATCGGCATCGACCAGCGACCCGCCGGATTCGACCTCGCCACCGGCAAACGACTCTGGCAGGGCTCTCTCGGCGATTCCGCGAGTACAGACTCGGCCGGCCCGCACCAACTCCGCGTCCACGGCAAGGACTACGACAACGGACACTACGACCGGCTCGCCGACCCCCGCACCGGCCGTACTCTGCAAACCCTCCCGGCCGACCTCGCCGGCTCCACCTGCACCTACGACGACCGGAGCATGCTCATCTGCTACGGCATGGGCGCCGCCTCCTACGTCGTCTACGGCCTAAACCCCTCCACCGGCAAGGTGGCGTGGCGGCTTCCGGACAAGCAAGCCGACCGTATCGCTCCCGAGATCACCACGGCCTGGCACGGCCGTATCTACGGCACTACCGACAACGGTGCGGTCGCCCTTGACGCCCGCACGGGCAAGGACTTGCCAAGCCCGCGGGTCGCCCCGCTCCTCGTCGACGAATCGGCGGGCATCGTCCTGGGTGACTCCAGCCTGCTTGCCTACCCCTCTAGCGGCTGACCAACGACGTGAGTTGTCGGTGGGTGATGAGGCAGCAGGCCAGTTTGAGGAATGCTTCGTGTATGTCGGCCCTGCGTTCCCAACGGACACGCAGGCGCCGGAAGCCGTGCAACCAGGCAAACGTCCTCTCGACCACCCAGCGGTAGGTGCCCAGCCCGGTGCCGTGCCGAGTACCACGGCGGGCGATCGCCGGCACGATGCCTCGCTCGCGGACCTGGTCACGGTAGGCGTCGTGGTCGTAGCCGCGATCGGCGAACAGCGAGTCCGGCCTGCGACGAGGCCGTCCGACGCGGCCACGGACGGGCGGGATGGCGTCGAGCAGCGGCAGTAGTTGGGTAACGTACCGATTCGCCGATCGGACCCGGGCCCGGCATGCCGTTGTCCACGCCCTGCTGACGGCGGGACACAGCCGGCGTTCAGTACAGCGGCAGCTCGGGATGACCTACCGCACCGTCAAGCAGTTCGCCGACGCCGCGATGCCGGAAGACCTGTTCACGGGCCAGTGGCAGAACCGGCCCTCCGTCCTTGACGACTACAAGCCCTACCTGGACGACCGCTGGAGCGAGGGCTGCACCAACGCCTGGAAGCTGTGGGAGGAGATCGTCCACTCGGCTACAAGGGCAGCTGCCAGCGCGTTCGCGCCTACCTGCACGACAAGCGCACCTCACCGCGACCGGTGACCGCCAGGCCGCCCTCGCCCCGGACCGCCGCCGGGTGGATCCTCCGCCACCCGGACACCCTCATCGAGACCGAACGGCTCCAGCTCAAAACAGTCCGGGCCCACTGCCCCGAACTCGACGCCCTCACCGGGCACGTCCGCTCCTTCGCGACCATGCTCACCGAGCGTCAGGGAGAGCGCCTGCCGGACTGGCTCGACGCCGTCCGGCAGGACAACCTGCCCAGCCTCCACATCCTCGCCACAGGCATCGACCGAGACCGCGACGCCGTCATCGCCGGCCTGGCCCTGCCCTGGAACTCCGGCGTCGTCGAAGGACACGTCAACCGGATCAAGATGCTCAAGCGCCAGATGTTCGGCCGGGCAGGCATCGCCCTCCTGCGGAAGCGCGTCCTCATGTCCTGATCACCGACGGGAGGAACTCGATGGCAGCGGCGTCGGCGGATGTGTCAGCCTTCCCCTCCCAGATGCCGACGGAGAACACTTTGATGACCAGCGACGACGCCCTCGATCAGCTCAGACACATCGCGCGCGAGAGGGCATTCGGCAGGCATGTCGGGTCGGACCGGCTCATTCAGGCAGGTCTGGACGCACTGATAGCAGGGGTCGAGAGCCCGTCCCTCGCCATGCTGGCTGGACTCCTTCGGAGCGAAGAGCCCGAAGCGCCAGAGCTCTTCGACCAAGTACTGGAGGAACTGGGACTGCTCTTCCACCCACCCGCGGACCCCCGGGCCGCAAAGTGGGCGATGGCCTACTGGATCGCCGGTCAGATCGCCGACGGATCCCTGGATCCCGCCGCCGGCACTCACCTCATCTGGGCAGACATTGCCTACGACCTCGGCTACCCCGAAGAGCTAGCACCCCTTGTGCACTGCGCGCACAACCTAGACGGCTGGGAGGAGAGCTGGGGAGTCTCCGTCGAGGAACTCAACGGAGAAGCGGTTGAGGCAGCGAAGCAGTTCCTTAGCAAGAGGTCTGCAGCCGAGGCGGGGGACTAACCCGAGCCTCGTTCTCGCCATCGGGATCGGTCAACCGCGGGCTGATCCACTCACTCAACGTGGCCGCACCACAGAACCTGAGCCAGAACCATTTCTCGTGAACATCCGCAGCCCCGCCGACCGGCCACCGCCATCCAAACCGATGGACAAACGCACAGGGTTGTCGCTAGCTCCTGGACCTTCAACGCAACCGCCTGGGACAAGAACGGAAAGCAGTCTGTACTGTTCAATGGTGGTGTGGTGCACAACGAAATCGGCGGAAGAAACCTCGGTCTGCAAAACGATGAAGAGGGAAATCCCGCGCCGGTCCGGTAGGCAATCGAAAGGAGCACAGCGGTCATGACAGTCCAAAACAGTTTCGAGACATTGAGGGAACTGCTACCCCCACACCCGGGCGCCGCCCTAGACGTGGATTGGGCAGCGGTTGAGGAGGCTTGGGGGCTGGAGTTCCCCTCCGACTACAAGGATCTCATCACCCACTACGGCGATGTGCTCCTCGGGGACTACCTACAGGTCATCGCCCCCACCAGCGCCACACCGGACACCTGCGATGAGCCCAGCGCGCCCCGGGGTGGCATGGGCTTCATCACTGCGGACACCCGCGACACCTGGATGGACACCGAGCCAACCGACATTGACGCCGAGCCCGAAGAACTGGTGACCTGGGGAGCGGCGAGCAGCGCCGACCTCTTCTGCTGGCTTACCCGTGGTGAACCGGACAAGTGGCCGGTTCTAGTCTTTAGAGGTCATCTCATTTGGCTGAGTAGGCTGTCGGTTGTGGTGGGGATCGTTGAACGGCTGGTGCCGGACGAGTTGTGGGATCTGTTCCAGCGGGT
>NZ_JBVIYZ010000013.1:0-157192 GCF_055592085.1 Streptomyces sp. NPDC041135 | reverse complement strand
ACGCCCGGTTACATTCCGAACCCGGAAGCTAAGCCTCACAGCGCCGATGGTACTGCAGGGGGGACCCTGTGGGAGAGTAGGACACCGCCGAACAAATTGTGAGAAAACCCCGCATCGAAAGATGCGGGGTTTTCTGCGTTTAGGCTCGGTGGTATGCGCTATGACCTCATCATCTTCGACAACGACGGTGTCCTCGTGGACAGTGAGCCGATCTCCAACCGGCTGCTGGCCGCGTATCTGACCGAGCTGGGGCACCCCACGTCGTACGAGGACTCGGTCCGGGACTACATGGGGTCGGCGCTGCACCGGGTCCACGACCTGGTGCTGGAGCGGACCGGGCGGCGGCTGCCCGACGACTTCGACGACGTCTTCCACGCCCGCGTCTTCGCCGCGTTCGAGCGGGACCTGAAACCCGTGCCGGGCGTCACGGACGTGCTGGAGAAGCTGACGGCGGACGGGGTGCCGTACTGCGTGGCGTCGTCGGGGAGTCATGAGCGCATCCGGGTCGGGCACCGCACGACGGGACTCGACCGGTGGTTCGAGCAGTCCCGGGTCTTCAGCGCGCAGGACGTCGGACGGGGGAAGCCGGCGCCGGATCTCTTCCTGTACGCGGCCGAGCGGATGGGGGTGGCGCCGCAGCGGTGCGCGGTCGTCGAGGACAGCCCGCTGGGCGTACGGGCGGCCGTGGCGGCCGGGATGGACGTGTTCGCCTTCACCGCGATGACGCCGCCGGCCGGGCTCGCCGGTGCCACGCAACTCTTCGCGGACATGGGCCAGTTGGCTGACCTGCTGAGATGACCGGGGCCACGCCGCGACGCTGACAATTGTCATGCGGACCTCCGGACGATCGTGCCTACTGGCGGACCCCGCCCGCACGGGAAGCTGAGGGCATGACGACGAACACGGTGACCAAGGCCCGGACCACGACGAAGCAGAACGGCGCCCCGAGCGTGCTGGACAACTTCCGTCCGCTGATCGTGGACGTGGCGGTGCCCCTGGGTTCGTACTACCTCTTCAAGGACGCCTTCGGGATGAGCACCTTCGCGGCGCTCGCCTGGAGCAGCGTGGGACCGGCGCTGCGGACCGGGTGGAGCCTGGTGAAGGAGCGCACGGCCAACGGACTCGCCGGCGTCATCCTGGCCGTCAACGTCGTGTCGCTGCTGCTGAGCTTCGTCTCCGGCGACCCGCGGCTGCTCCTCGCCAAGGACAGCGGGGTGAGCAGCACGGTCGGCATCGGCATCCTCGTCTCCGTGGCGCTCGGCCGGCCGATGATGACGGCCGGGATGAAGCCCTTCCTGGTGAAGGGTGACGCGGCCAGGGAGGCCGCGTGGGCGCGGCTGGCGGCCGGTACCGCGGCCGCGTCGGCGGACTTCCGGCGCAAGGAGCGGACGTTCTCCGTGGTGTGGGGTGTGGTGCTGCTGGCCGAGTGCGTCCTGCGGATCGTGGGCGCGTACACCGTGCCGGTGGACACCATGGTGTGGCTCGGCTCGGTGGTGATGGTGGCCGCGATGGTGATCGGGTTCGTCGCCGGCGGCGCGCTGGCGGCCGGACCGATGGAGCGGATGCTGGGCGACGAGGTCAGCGCCCGGGCCGCCACCGAGACCGGCAGCTTCACCGAGGTCGAGGCGGAGGCCGGGTTCCCGGTGCACGCCGAGATCGTCACCGCCGCCTGAGACCGCGGTGGGACCGGCCGAAGGTGAGGGAAACTCATCTTTGGCCGGATCTACCCACAGGTAGCCCGGGGCCCTACGCTCGCCGCCATGACTGATGTGCTGCGGCGCGGCAGGGCCTCGCTGGCGTTCGGCTTCTTCGCCCAGGGCACCGCGTTCGCCCTGCTCGTGACGCGCATCCCGGCCGTCCAGGAGCGGTACGGCGTCTCCGACGCGCTGCTGCCGGTGTTCCTGGCCGCGGTGCCGGTCCTCGCCGGAGCGGGCAGCGTGACGACCGAGCAGCTGGTGAAGCGGATACCGCCCAGCCGGCTGCTGCGCTGGTCCCAGCCGGTGGTGCTGCTGGCGCTGCTCGGTGTCGGGGCGGGCCGCGGGCTGGCCGCGCTGGCGGTGGCGCTGGGGGTGTTCGGGCTGGCCGTCGGCGCGCTGGACGCCTCGATGAACATGCTCGGGGTGAGCCTGCAACGGACGTACGGGCGCAGCATCATGCTCGGCTTCCACGCCGTGTACAGCCTGGGCGGCATTCTCGGGGCGTCGCTGGCCTGGGCGGGGGCGCACTGGCAGCTGGCGCTGTGGGTGTCGTACCTGCCGGTGATCGCCGTGCTGCTGCCGGCGGTGCTGGTGGGCAGCCGGTGGTACGTGGACGCGGGTCCGGCGGCGGGGGCCGGCGGCGGGGCGGGGGGCGCCGGTGCCGGCAGTGGCGGGGGTGTGGTGTTCCGGCTGCTGCTGCCGCTGTGCCTGGTGATGACCTTCGCGTACATCGGGGACTCGACGGTCTCCAACTGGAGCGCGAAGTACCTGAAGGACGTGCTGGGCAGCTCGGAGCAGCTGGCGACGGTGCCGTACAACGTGTACATGGTGACGACGCTGGCCGGCCGGGCGATCGGGGACTTCGGGGTGCGGCGGTTCGGGGCGGTGGCGGTGGTGCGGCTGGGGTCGCTGGTGGCGGCGCTCGGGTTCGCGGTGGTGGCGTCGGCGCCGGGGGCGTGGGTGGGCATGCTCGGGTTCACCCTGCTGGGCCTGGGGCTGTGCGTGCTGGTGCCGCAGACCTTCGCCGCGGCGGGGCGGCTGTTCCCGGACGCGTCGGACGCGGCGGTGGCCCGGCTCAACATCTTCAACTACGTGGGTTTCCTGATCGGTTCGCCTCTGGTGGGCGCTCTCGGGGACGGCTGGAGCTACCGCGGGGCGATGCTCGTGCCGATGGTGCTGGTGCTGGTGACGTGGGGGTACGCCCGGTCGTTCGCCGCTCAACCGGACCGATACGGTGGCGGGCATGAGCGGCCGCGCACAGCTGATGTGGGACGAGGCAGTAACGGGCTATGACTTCGGCCCGGACCATCCGATGGACCCGGTCCGGCTGGAACTGACCCGGCGACTGGTGGGCGCGTTCGGGCTCGACCGGGAGGTGGCGGTCGTCGCGGCCCGCCCGGCCGGGGAGTCGACGCTGCGGCTGGTGCACCGGCAGGACTACATCGAGGCGGTCAAGGCGGCGTCGGCCGACCCGGGCTCGGCGGACGGGTCGTACGGGCTGGGCACGCCGGACGATCCGGCGTTCGCCGGGATGCACGAGGTCGCCGCGCTGATCGCCGGGCAGTCGGTGGGCGCGGCGGAGGCGGTCTGGCGGGGGGACGCGGAGCACGCGGTGAACTTCGCGGGCGGGCTGCACCACGCGATGCCGGGGTCCGCCTCCGGGTTCTGCGTCTACAACGACGCCGCGCTCGCCGTGGCGCGGCTGCTGGAGCTGGGCGCCGAGCGGGTCGCCTACGTGGACGTCGACGTGCACCACGGGGACGGGGTGCAGGCGGCGTTCTGGGAGGACCCGCGGGTGCTGACGATCTCGCTGCACGAGCATCCGCGGACCCTGTTCCCGCAGACCGGGTGGCCGCAGGAGACCGGGGCGGAGGGTGCCGAGGGGGCGGCCGTGAACCTGGCGCTGCCGGCCGGGACCGGGGACGCGGGCTGGGTGCGGGCGTTCCACGCGGTGGTGCCGGAGCTGCTGGCGCAGTTCCGGCCGCAGGTGCTGGTGACGCAGCACGGGGCCGACACCCACTTCGAGGACCCGCTGGCGCATCTCGCCGTGTCGCTGGACGCGCAGCGGGCGGTGCAGGCGGCCTGCCACGAGCTGGCGCACGAGTACGCCGGGGGGAAGTGGCTCGCGCTGGGCGGGGGCGGGTACGCGGTGGTGGACGTGGTGCCGCGGTCCTGGACGCATCTGGTGGGGATCGCGGCGGGGCGGCCGGTCGACCCGGCGGCGGAGATCCCGCAGGAGTGGCGGCAGGCGGTGTACGCGCGGACCCGGCAGCAGGGGCCGCGGCGGATGACCGATGGGCGGTGGCCGGTGGCGTACGCCGAATGGGAGGCGGGCTACGACCCCGCGGACCGGCTGGACCAGGCGGTGCTGGCGACCCGGCGGGCGGTGTTCCCGCTGCGCGGGCTGCTGGCCTGACGCGCGGGCCGCACCACGGGCAGGCGTCACGCGGGGAGCCGTGGCGCGGGCCGTTGGCGCGGGGGAGTCGTAGCGCCGGGTGTTGGGCCAACCGTGCGGTGTTTCCGGGGTTCTCGTCCCGCGTGCGGCGCCCGTGCGTCACCATCGCACCCGTGCTGACCCCCGGAACCCTGCGCGCGCATCTGCTGGCCGCCCGGCTGGCCGGGCCCGTGGCCACCTCGCGCGAGGAGAGCCTGCGCAGCTACCGGCTGTTCGCGGCCCGGGACCCCGGGGTGCTGATCGGGCTCGATCCCGTACGGCGCTGGTCGGTACGGGAACTGCTCGGGCTGATGGCGGACAAGTGCGGGGTTTCGGCCGATCCGGCGCACACGGCAGGGCATGATGTGATCGACCCGGAGCGGACTCTGACCGCGTTGGAGGCCTTCGCGGACCGGATCGGTGCCGCCGCCGGGCGCCGCGCCCCCGTGCTGCTGGGCACCGGGCACCCGCGGCGGCTGCTGGGCTTCTACGTCGCTCTGGCGGACGCCCTGTCGGCGGCGGGATGTGAAGTCCTCACCCCCGCGCAGGGTCTCTGTGTCGACATAACGACCCGGTTCGGTCTACGCACGCACCGCCTCGCCTACGTCCGGGGTGTCGGGTTGATGCGAGATCCGGAAGCCGAGCGCCCCGGTGGTGAGCCGGGCGCACACAGCCATTCACCACTGCCGGTTCGGACCGCGCTCGCCGCGGCCGCCGAAGCCGGAGGACCGCTGCCCGAGCTGGTGATCGGTGACCACGGATGGGTCTGCGGTGCAGGTCAGCTGGGGTTCGAGGCGATCGGGCCGGCGGATGTGAACGATCCCGCGCTGTTCGTGGGGGAGGCCGAGGGGTGCGTGTCGGTCGCCGTTCCGCTTGACGACGCCGTGCGCTCGGAGCACTACCGGCCACTGGCCCGCTACGTACTCAATCGGGCGTGTCTGTCACGGTAGGGCGCCGATGGATGCACCTCTTCCCCACTCGCATCACCCGCCCCTACATTGGGGAGTGAGCACGCAACGACGAAGAGTCACCGGAAGGGGAAGCCGGTGGCCGTCGAGTGCGGAAGGTTCAGGTGTGTCATGGCTGCAGCTGGCGAGAGGCCTCTGAACGAGGTTCAGTTCCTTACCGTGGCGGAGGTCGCCTCGGTGATGCGAGTGTCGAAGATGACCGTGTACCGGCTGGTGCACAGCGGTCATCTGCCCGCGATCCGGGTGGGGCGGTCCTTCCGCGTCCCGGAGCAAGCGGTTCACGAGTACCTCCGCGAGAGCTATGTGGGGGTGGAAACGGCCTGACGGCGATCGCCCGGTGAAGCCCCGGCTCCCTCGATTACGACCTCAGCGCTCGGGCGGGTAGGCTAGCCCCTCGTAGGTCGTATGGGCCCATGGCGCCCAGCACCGAGTGATGAGAAGTGAGCGAGGGTAGTCGTGGGCTCTGTTATCAAGAAGCGGCGCAAGCGGATGGCCAAGAAGAAGCACCGCAAGCTGCTCAAGCGCACGCGCGTTCAGCGTCGCAACAAGAAGTAAGCGGCGTCGCCAGAGCGTGTCCCTGTGGCCCCCCACCGAAGCGGTGGGGGGCCACAGCCGTTCACCGCCGCCCGCGGGTGATCCGATTTCGGCATATTCCGGATGGGGAATTCCCGCCGCTCCGCGCGTCGGGCGGTCATCACAGCGCAACACCGAACCGCTAGGTTGGCCGCACACGGGGAACGCGTGCGGGGACGAGGTGCGGAAGGAAGGCGCTGATCTTGGGCAAGGTCGTGCTCGTGACCGGAGCGGCCCGGCAGCTGGGAGGCCGTTTCGTCCGGCGGATCCAGCGTGACCCGGACGTCGACCGGGTGGTCGCGGTGGACGCGCTGCCGCCCGCCCACCATCTGGGCGGGGCCGACTTCATCCAGACCGACATCCGGCAGCCCACGATCGCCCGGGTGCTCGCCGAGACCGGCGCCGACACGGTCGTCCACCTCGACGTCACCGGCACCGCCCTGGGCAGCGGCAGCCGCACCGCGCTCAAGGAGACCAACGTCATCGGCACCATGCAGCTGCTCGGTGCCTGCCAGAAGTCACCGGCCGTGCAGCGCCTGGTGGTGAAGTCCAGCACCAACGTCTACGGCTCCGCGCCCCGCGACCCGGCCGTGTTCACCGAGACCACCCCGCCCAAGTCGCTGCCCAGCGGCGGCTTCGCCAAGGACGCCGTCGAAGTCGAGGGGTACGTACGGGGCTTCGCGCGCCGCCGGCCCGACGTGGCCGTGTGCGTGCTGCGGTTCGCCAACATCCTCGGCCCCGCCGCGGAGACCCCGCTCGCCGCCTACTTCCGGCTGCCCGTCCTGCCGACCGTGCTCGGCTACGACCCGCGGCTGCAGTTCGTGCACGAGGACGACGTCGTCGAGGTGCTGCGGATCGCCTCCCGCGAGCCCCGGCGCGGAACGCTCAACAGCGGCACCTTCAACATCGCCGGCGACGGTGTCCTGCTGCTCTCGCAGTGCTCGCGGCGCCTGGGCCGCCCCACGGTGCCCCTGCTGCTGCCCGCGGTCACCTGGGCCGGGTCCCTGGTGCGTACGCTCGGTATGACGGACTTCTCGCCCGAGCAGATCCGGCTGCTCACCCACGGCCGGGTGGTGGCCACGGACCAGATGCGCGAGACGCTGGGGTTCCAGCCCTCCCGCACGACGGCGGAGACCTTCGCGGACTTCGTGCGCAGCCAGGGCCAGGGGCTGCTGCCGCCGCAGGCCGTGGCGGCGGCGGTGGACCGGGTCGCCGCGCTGCCCGCCCTGGGCGGCGGCCACCGCCCGACGCAGAGCGCCAACTGAACCAGAGCGGCAACCGAGGAGCGCAGCAACGATGGCGGACGCCAAGGTCATTCCGTTCGACGACGACCGGTCCCGCGGCAGCGCCGTGCAGCGGCCGCAGCGGCGCCGCGGCGCGGGCGGCCGGCGCAAGGGCGGCGAGCCCGCGGTGGTGCGTGAGGTCCAGCCCCTGCCGGGCACGGGACCGGAGCGCGACGATGCCCCGGTGGACACGGACGCCGCGAACGCCGCGGCCCCCCGCCCCGGGGACGGGCGCCCCGAGGGCACCGGCCGCCCGGACAGCGGCCGCGTGGACGCGGGCGCCGGGGAGGCGGGACCGGCGGGCGACGGGGGCCTGGAGCGGCGCGTGGCGGCCGGTCTGGCGTTCCTGCGCCGCCGCCTGACCGGTGACTACGACGTCGACGACTTCGGCTACGACGAGGAGCTGACCGACCAGGTCCTGATGTCGCTGCTGCGCCCGGTGTACGAGAAGTACTTCCGGGTCGAGGTGAAGGGCGTCGAGAACATCCCGGCCGAGGGCGGCGCGCTGATCGTCGCCAACCACTCCGGCACACTGCCGCTGGACGGCCTGATGATGCAGGTCGCCGTGCACGACCACCACCCGGCGGACCGCCATCTGCGGCTCCTCGCGGCCGACCTGGTGTTCGTGCTGCCGGTCGTCAACGAGCTGGCGCGCAAACTGGGGCACACCCTGGCGTGCGCGGAGGACGCCGAACGGCTGCTGGCGCAGGGCGAGCTGGTCGGGGTGATGCCGGAGGGCTTCAAGGGCATCGGCAAGCCGTTCAGCGAGCGGTACAAGCTCCAGCGGTTCGGCCGGGGCGGCTTCGTCTCGACCGCGCTGCGCCAGGGCGCGCCGATCGTGCCGTGCTCGATCGTCGGCGCCGAGGAGATCTACCCGATGCTCGGCAACGCCAGGACCCTGGCCCGGCTGCTGGGCTTCCCGTACTTCCCGCTGACCCCCACCTTCCCGTGGCTGGGCCCGCTGGGGGCGGTTCCGCTGCCGACGAAGTGGACGATCCAGTTCGGTGAGCCGATCCGCACGGACGGCTACCCGCCGGAGGCGGCGGAGGACCCGATGCTGATGTTCAACCTGACCGACCAGGTCCGCGAACAGATCCAGCACACGCTGTACAAGCTGCTGGTGCAGCGCCGCTCGGTGTTCTTCTAGCGCCCGGGGTCCTTCTGACAGCCTGAAGCCTGACAGCGGCCGGTCCTCTCCGGCCCGGGCGCGCCGGTGGGCGTACGGCGGCGGGGGCGCCCTCCGCCTGGAGGACGCCCCCGCCGCCGTACCGCGGAACCGCTAGGGCCGTTCGTCGAGGTCCTCGCCGTTGATGCCCAGGCCTGGCAGGAGGCCCGGCAGGAGCGGCGGGACGGTGACGTCCGGACGGGTCGGCTCGGTCCGGCCGTCGGACGGGGAGGCGCTGCCGGTGCCGGTCCTCGGCGGGTCGAGCAGACCGCCCGTGCCGCCCCCGATCAGGCTGTCGTCACTGCTGCCGGAGGCGGAGCCGCTGGGGCTGCCGCTGCCGGTGTGCTTGCCGGAGGAGGGGGTGTCGCCGGTGGACGGCCGGGTCGACCGGTGGTCGCCTGAGCTGCTGCCGGACGCCGGGTCGGAGCCCTGTGGCCTGCTGCCGCCGCCGCTCGGGGCGGGTGGCTGCGGCAGCAGCGACTGGAGCGGGGCGACCTCTTCGTCTATGGCGTCGAAGACCGACGAGACCTGCTGACTGACGTCTCCGAGCTGGACGGGCAGCTTCTCCCGCAGCGCGCCCCAGACCTCCCGGTGGGACCGGGAGAAGGTGTCGAGGGCCTGGATGGGGCCCAGGGACCCGGGGTCGCGCTCGTAGGCCGCGTGCAGCAGGCGGTGTCCCTCGACGACGTCGTGCTGCATCCCGGTGAGGGTGCGGCGGATCTCGCGGATGGACTCGTGGTCCAGATGGCCGCCGCGGCCCCGGTCCAGCAGCCTGCGGGCCTCGCTCAGCCGGGTGGAGGCCTGGTCGAGGTAGGTCTGGCCGCGCTCGTCGTCACCGTCGCTCAGGTGGTTGAGCCTGAAGTCCTCGATGCCGCGTTTCAGCCCGTACAGCGAATCGCCGGGCAGCGCGTCGGAGCTGGCGGCGGCTACTCCGCCGAAGGCTCCGGCGGCCACGCCGACGCTCAGGCCGCCCGCCGCGAGCCCCTTGGTCAGCCTCGACCGCGGTCGCAGCTTGCCCAGTGTGCTCGCCCGGTGCGCGCCCCGGCCGTGGGTGCGCTGCTCGGGTACCGGCGCCTCCGCCGCCCCGCCCAGGGTGCCCTCCTGGAGCATGGCCTCCATCGCGGCCACCAGCTGGGCCCGCTGGACGACCTTGACCTCCGGGTCGAGCTGCGGCTTGGGCAGCGCGCCGAGACCCGCGGTGAGGGTCAGCAGTTCGCCCTGCTCGGACCGTTCCGCGGTGACCGGCGGGGCTTCCGCCGGCGGTGCGGACTGCTCAGCCGCCGTGTCCCGGTCGGACTGCTCCTCCAGGGCCTGGGCGAAGGCGTTCGCCCGCCGGTGCGCCGATACGTTCGCGATCACTGGCGGCACCTCCTCTCGTCATGACGGTCGACTCCCCAGGGGGTCCTGAGGGTTGCACGCCCGCGACCACTTCACACGATCGAGCGATCAGGGTCGGCCAGGACGTGACCACAGGGAGCCTGTATCCCGCACAACGACTGGCGCGGCACTTGGGTTACGGACGGCGGATGAACGGATCGGAAACGCAACCCGCGCCGACGCGGCGCCAGTTGGCGCCGCCCGGTCGGCGGCCGCCCGGCCGGGGCTCAGCGCACGTCGTCCGGCAGGAGCCGGGCGAGGGTGCGCACGGCCCGGTACTGGAGGGTCTTGATGGCGCCCTCGTTCTTGCCCATCACCCGGGCGGTCTCGGCGACCGAGAGGCCCTGGAGGAAGCGGAGCGTCACGCACTCCTGCTGCTGCGGGTTCAGCCGCCGTACGGCGTCCAGCAGGGCGGCGTTGGAGAGGTGCTCCAGGACGGAGTCCTCCGGGGAGCGCTCGACCTCGTTGGCGTCCAGCATCTCGCCGGTGGTGACCTCGAGGCGGAAGCGGCTGGACTTGAAGTGGTCGGCGACCAGGTTGCGGGCGATCGTGACCAGCCAGGCGCCGAAGTCGCGGCCCTGCCAGGTGAACGTGCCGATGCGGCGCAGGGCGCGCAGGAACGTCTCGCTGGTGAGGTCCTCGGCGGTGGCCTTGCCGTTCACCCGGTAGTAGATGTACCGGTACACCGTGTCGCTGTACTGGTCGTAGAGGCGGCCGAAGGCCTCGGCCTCGCCGGCCTGGGCACGTTCGACGAGGTCCATCATCCGGGCGCTGTCGCTGTCGGCGGCTGGCCGGCGGTGGGTGGTCGCGCCGGTGGCGCGCCCTCGTCTGCCGACCGCGGCGCTGCCGTCGGCCAGTGCGTAGCACGGGCCGACGGGCGCGGCGGTGGCGAAGGCGGGGCCGGCGTACGCGGGGGGGACCAATTCGCGCAACATGTCTTGCACCGTTGCGACCGTTGCGCGCAGCGTAGCCAGGCCCGAGGCGTCAACCCCGACGTGTGGGTACACGGGACTCCCAGAGGCAGAGCTTCCATCACGAGCAGTGCGGAACCGTTCACCCGTCGTAGCGACGGAGGGGTACCGGTATGCGTCTGAGGAGAATAACGCTTCGTGCAGGCACTGCTACACCCAGTTGCTCAAATCTGCGATTACGTCGCTTCCGCAACCGAATGACACCGCTTCAAGTGCCTAAGAGTGATCGCTTATTGATCGGAAAAGCACGTGTTCCGGCGAACTGGGGCGTGTTGGGGGTCGGGTGGGGTATCTCACTCCGACCCGTGTTCGAGCGTCCGGGTCACCGGCCGCGCCGGGGCGGTGCCGGGCGTGGCGGTGCGGCGCGGGCCGGTTCGCGTACCCGCTGTCACCGGCGGCGGCGGTGCAGGGCGATCGCGGCCGCCGTGCCGCCCGCCACCGCGCCCACGCCCGCCGCGGCCGGGATGCCGACCTTCGCCGCCTTGCGGCCGGTGCGGTAGTCCCGCAGCCGCCAGTCCTGCTCGCGCGCGTGCCGGCGCAGCTTGGCGTCGGGGTTGATCGCGTAGGGGTGGCCGACCAGCGACAGCATCGGGATGTCGTTGTGGGAGTCGCTGTAGGCGGCGCAGCGCGACAGGTCGAGGCCCTCCGCCGCGGCCAGCGCCCGTACCGCCTCCGCCTTCGCGGGGCCGTGCAGCGGCTCGCCGACCAGCTTGCCCGTGTAGATGCCGCCGACCGACTCGGCGACCGTGCCGAGCGCGCCGGTCAGACCCAGGCGGCGGGCGATGACCTGGGCGATCTCCACCGGGGCCGCCGTGACCAGCCACACCTTCTGGCCCGCGTCCAGGTGGGCCTGGGCCAGCGCCCGGGTGCCCGGCCAGATCCGCTCGGCCATGTACTCGTCGTAGATCTCCTCGCCGATCGAGCGCAGCTCGGCGACCCGGTGGCCCTTGACGATGGACAGCGCCGAGTCGCGCGCCTCCTGCATGTGCTCGGGGTCCTCGACCCCGGCCAGCCGGAACCAGGCCTGCTGCCAGGCGAACCGGGCCAGGTCGCGGGTCTGGAAGAACTTCCGCTTGTACAGGCCCCGGCCGAAGTGGAACAGGGCGGCGCCCTGCATCACGGTGTTGTCCAGGTCGAAGAAGGCGGCGGCCTCCTCGTCGCCGAGCACCGGGAACACCGGCTCGGGGGCGGGGGCCTCCTGCGAGGACTTGCGCGCTGCCTCCGCCGAAGCCTCGCCTGCCAACACGCTCCGCGCCGTGGCGGAGCGCCTACGGGGAGTGAGCCATCCGAGAGCGGCCATGGCGTGAGCATAGCCAGTCCGTATGGCGGTTCCGGAGCCGAGCGGCCGGGAGCCTGTGAACTCTCCGCGACCGGTTCGTTAAGGATCCGGTCCGGCCCGGACACCGCTCGCGCGAGAATGGCCGGTATGAGTCCCCTTTTCCGACGCAGGACCACCGCCCGGGAGCGGTCGGTCACCCTCGTCCGCAAGCCCGGCTGCCACCTGTGCGACGACGCGCAGCGCGTGATCGAGAAAGTCTGCGGCGACCTCGGCGTGCCGTGGGAGTCCCGGGACATCACCGACGACCGGGAGCTGTACGACCGCTACTGGGAGCAGATCCCGGTCGTCCTGGTCGACGGCGAGCAGCACACGTTCTGGCGGGTCAATGAGGAGCGGCTGCGCAAGGCACTGACCGACTAGTGCAAATGGCCGGGAACGTCGCTTAGGATCGATGGCGGCCCGGTCCCGGGGGGCGGTATTCACGAGGAGTGTGTGGCGGTTTTGCCCCCAGTGATGAAGCGCGTGACCCCGGTCACGTTGGCCGGGCAAATCGGACACCGTCTTTGTGCACGCGTTCACAAAGACATAGCCTGCAAGAGACGGGGCGGTCCAGGGACGTGTGACCGCCTGCAGCCCCGCTCTACCCGCAGGAGCACCGTGGCAACTGGCCGAACTCACCGACCGGCGACCCGTAGCCGAGGAATTCCCGAGGCCACCGTCGCCCGGCTTCCGCTGTACCTCCGCGCCCTCACCGCTCTGTCGGAACGCTCGGTCCCCACGGTCTCCTCCGAGGAGCTGGCCGCGGCGGCGGGCGTCAACTCCGCCAAGCTGCGCAAGGACTTCTCCTACCTCGGTTCCTACGGCACCCGCGGTGTCGGCTACGACGTCGAGTACCTCGTCTACCAGATCTCCCGCGAGCTGGGCCTGACCCAGGACTGGCCGGTAGTGATCGTCGGTATCGGCAACCTCGGCGCCGCCCTGGCCAACTACGGCGGCTTCGCCTCCCGCGGCTTCCGGGTCGCCGCGCTGATCGACGCCGACCCCGCGATGGCCGGCAAGCCGGTCGCCGGCATCCCCGTGCAGCACACCGACGAACTCGAGAAGATCATCGAGGACAACGGCGTCTCCATCGGTGTGATCGCCACGCCCGCGGGCGCCGCCCAGCAGGTCTGCGACCGCCTGGTGGCCGCCGGGGTCACGTCCATCCTGAACTTCGCGCCGACCGTGCTGTCCGTCCCCGAGGGCGTCGACGTGCGCAAGGTCGACCTCTCCATCGAGTTGCAGATCCTCGCCTTCCACGAGCAGCGCAAGGCCGGCGAGGAGAGCGCCGCCGGCAACGGCGCGCTGCCCGCCGCCACCGCCCGCAAGGCCGCCGCCGACCAGGGACCCGACGGGGACGTACCCGCCGTGATGC
This sequence comes from Streptomyces sp. NPDC041135, assembly GCF_055592085.1. Taxonomy (NCBI): domain Bacteria; kingdom Bacillati; phylum Actinomycetota; class Actinomycetes; order Kitasatosporales; family Streptomycetaceae; genus Streptomyces; species Streptomyces sp. NPDC041135. The sequence goes on along the minus strand of NZ_JBVIYZ010000013.1, from coordinate 144,031 downwards.
CGGCATGAGTCTCCTCGTCGTCGGGCTGAGCCACCGCAGCGCCCCGGTCAGCGTGCTGGAGCGGGCCGCGCTGAGCGCGGACGCCCAGGCCAAGCTGGTGCACGACACGCTCGCCGCCGAACCGGCCACCGAGGCCGCGGTGCTCGCCACCTGCAACCGCATCGAGCTGTACGCCGACGTGGACAAGTTCCACGCCGGTGTCGCCGAGCTGTCCACACTGCTCGCCCAGCACAGCGGGGTCGGCCTCGAGGAGCTGACTCCTTATCTCTACGTGCACTACGAGGACCGGGCCGTCCACCACCTGTTCTCGGTGGCCTGCGGGCTGGACTCGATGGTCGTCGGCGAGGGCCAGATCCTCGGCCAGATCAAGGACTCGCTGGCCAGGGCGCAGGAGCTGCACACCGCCGGACGCCTGCTGAACGACCTGTTCCAGCAGGCGCTGCGGGTCGGCAAGCGGGCCCACTCCGAGACCGGCATCGACCGCGCCGGGCAGTCCCTGGTCACCTTCGGCCTGGAGCAGCTGGCCGCGGGCGCCGACGTAAGGCGCTGGGCGGACGGCAAGAAGGCGCTGGTCATCGGCGCCGGTTCGATGTCCTCGCTGGCCGCGGCGACGCTGGCGCGCGCCGGGATCGGCGAGATCGTCGTCGCCAACCGCACCTTCGACCGCGCCGAGCGCCTGGCCCGCATCCTCACCGAGGGCGACGACACGGACGTGAGCGCCCGCGCGGTGCCGATGGACGCGGTACCGGCCGAACTGACACGTGCCGACGTGGTCGTCTCCTGTACCGGGGCGACCGGGCTGGTGCTGGACGCCGGGACGGTCGCGGCCGCGGCCGGGGGCCGTACCGGACAGCCGGTCGCCCCGGCCGCCGGCCACCACCCCGCCGACGCCGACGGCAGCGCGCGTACGGCCGCCGCCGCGGGCGGGACGCGGACCGCCGCGCAGCCCGCCGGCGCCGACGACACCTGCCCGCTGGACCTGGCCGCCGTGCCGGACACCACCGGCTTCTCCGTCCTGGGGGAGGCCGCGGTGGCCGGGATGGACGCGGCCACCCTGGAGCAGCACGGGGCCTGGGCCGCCGCCACCACCGTGGACCGCCGCGAGGCCGCCCGCCGCGGCCCGGAGGCCGACGCCGAGCTGATCGGCGCGCTGGCCGCGGCCGCCGCCGGTGCGGGCCGCATCCCCGAGCGCCGCAAGCCCGAGCCGGTCGCCGGCCTCCCGCGCCCGGCGCCGGTGCTGTTCCTGCTCGACCTCGCCATGCCCCGCGACATCGACGCGGCCGTGCACCGGCTGGCCGGGGTGCGGCTGGTGGACATCGAGTCCCTCGCCGAGGCCTCCGCCGACGCCCCGATGGCGGCCGACGTGGACCTGGTCCGGCGGATCGTCTCCGACGAGGTCACGGCGTTCGGGGCGGCCCAGCGGGCGGCGCACATCACGCCGACCGTCGTCGCCCTGCGCACCATGGCCGCCGACGTCGTGGCCGGTGAGATCGCCCGGCTCGACGGACGCCTGCCCGACCTGGACGAACGCCAGCGCGGCGAGATCCGCCAGGCCGTGCACCGCGTCGTCGACAAGCTGCTGCACGCGCCGACCGTACGGGTCAAGCAGCTCGCGGCCGAGCCCGGCGGCGCCGGGTACGCGGACGCGCTGCGCACCCTGTTCGACCTGGACCCCGAGACGGTGGCCTCCGTCTCCCGGGCCGGGGAAAGCACCGAGAACCAGGCCAAGAACCGAGGGCCAGCATGAGTACCAAGGCACTGAGACTGGGGACCAGGCGAAGCCAACTCGCCATGGCCCAGTCCGGGCAGGTGGCGGACGCCGTGAGCCAGGTGACCGGACGGCCCGTCGAGCTCGTCGAGATCACCACCTACGGCGACACCTCCCGCGAGCACCTCGCGCAGATCGGCGGCACCGGCGTGTTCGTCACGGCGCTGCGCGACGCCGTGCTGCGCGGTGAGGTCGACTTCGCGGTTCATTCGCTCAAGGACCTGCCGACCACGCAGCCCGAGGAGCTGGTCCTGGCCGCCGTACCGGTGCGCGAGGACCCGCGGGACGTGCTGGTCGCGCGGGACGCCCTGAAGTTCACCGACCTGCCGCGCGGCGCCCGGATAGGCACCGGCTCCCCGCGCCGCACGGCCCAGCTGAACGCGTACGCGCGCGGCCACGGGCTGGACATCGAGACGGTCCCGATCCGGGGCAACGTCGACACGCGGATCGGATACGTCCGCGACGGCGAACTGGACGCGGTCGTGCTGGCCGCGGCCGGCCTGAACCGCATCGGCCGGATCGACGAGGTGACCGACTTCCTGTCGGTCGACACGGTTCTGCCCGCCCCCGGCCAGGGGGCACTGGCGATCGAGTGCGCGGCGGACGCCGCGGACCTGATCGCGTCGCTCGGCGAACTCGACGACCCCTTCACCCGGGTCGCCGTCACCGCCGAAAGGTCACTGCTCGCCGCCCTGGAAGCCGGTTGCAGCGCCCCGGTGGGCGCCTTGGCCGACCTTCCCCCCTTCTCCGCTCCGCTGGAGCGGGGGGACGTCCGGGCCGACGGGCAGACTGTCAAGGAAATGCGCCTGCGCGGCGTCGTCGGCACGACCGACGGCACCCGCATGGTGCAGCTGTCCACCACCGGTGTCGTGCCCGAGACGTACGAGCAGGCAACAGCACTCGGTCGCGAACTCGCCACCGAGATGCTCGCCCAGGGCGCGGCCGGTCTGATGGGGGAGCGAGCACAGTGAGCCCCACCACTCTTCCCGCCGGTCCGGAGCACGGGCACGTCACCTTCCTGGGTGCCGGACCCGGGGATCCGGGACTACTGACTCTGCGTGCCGTGGAGGCACTGTCGAACGCGGACGTCCTGGTCGCCGAGCACGACGTGCTCGACGTGATCCGGACGCACGCCCGGCAGAGCGTCTCCGTCGTGCGGACGGACGCGGACTCCTCGTCGGGTCCGCTTCCGGGCACGGGCACGCCCCAGCTCACGGTTGTTGACGGCGCGTCAAAAACCGCTGCTGTCCCCGCCGTGCGGGATGCCGCTCATCTTGTCATGGAGGCCGCGCGGGGCGGCAGGCGGGTCGTGCGTGCCGTGTCCGGGGACCCCGGACTGGATACGTACGCGGCCGGGGAAATGCTCGCCTGCGCCGCCGCCGGGGTGCCCTTCGAGGTGGTGCCCGGGGTCGCGGCCGCGGTCGGCGTGCCCGCCTACGCGGGAGTGCCGCTGCGGGACGCGCAGGGCGCGGACGTCCGGTTCGTCGACGCCCGCACGGCCTCGGACCGCTGCTGGACCGAGGTGGGCGCCTCCGACGGCACTGTCGTGGTGTCCACCACGCTGGACTCGGTGGCCGCGGCCGCCGGTGAGCTGGTGGCCGCCGGCCGCAAGCCGGACACCCCGCTGACGGTGACCGTCGCCGGTACGACGACCCGGCAGCGCACCTGGACCGCCACCCTCGGCACGATCGCGCAGACGCTGAAGCAGGCCAAGGTGCTGCCGTCCCCCGACGGCGGACGCCCGGTGATAGCCGTGGTCGGTGAGCGCTCCGCCGCCGCCCGCCGCGACCAGCTGTCGTGGTTCGAGTCCAAGCCTCTGTTCGGCTGGAAGGTCCTCGTGCCGCGCACGAAGGAGCAGGCGGCTTCGCTCTCCGACCAGCTGCGGTCCTACGGGGCCGTGCCGCACGAGGTGCCGACCATCGCCGTCGAACCGCCGCGTACGCCCCAGCAGATGGAGCGGGCCGTCAAGGGCCTGGTGACCGGCCGCTACGAGTGGATCGCGTTCACCTCGGTCAACGCGGTCAAGGCGGTCCGCGAGAAGTTCGAGGAATACGGCCTCGACGCCCGCGCCTTCGCCGGGATCAAGGTCGCCGCGGTCGGCGAGCAGACCGCCAGGGCGCTGATCGCCTTCGGCGTGAAGCCGGACCTGGTGCCCAGCGGCGAGCAGTCGGCCGCGGGCCTGCTGGAGGACTGGCCGCCCTACGACCCGGTCTTCGACCCGATCGACCGCGTCTTCCTGCCGCGCGCCGACATCGCCACGGAGACCCTGGTCGCCGGGCTGATCGAGCTGGGCTGGGAGGTCGACGACGTCACCGCCTACCGGACGGTGCGCGCCTCGCCGCCGCCGGCGGAGACGCGCGAGGCGATCAAGGGCGGCGGTTTCGACGCCGTGCTGTTCACCTCGTCCTCGACCGTGCGGAACCTGGTGGGCATCGCCGGCAAGCCGCACAACGTCACGGTGATCGCCTGCATCGGCCCGGCGACGGCCAAGACCGCCGAGGAACACGGTCTGCGGGTCGACGTCATGGCACCGGAGCCGTCGGTGCACAAGCTGGCGGAGGCCCTGGCCGACTTCGGCATGAAGCGCCGCGCCGCGGCCCTGGAGGCCGGCGACCCCGTCACCCGCCCCAGCGAACGCCGTCCCGGCGCCCGCAGACGCCGCTCGACGACCTGAGCGGACGGCTACGACGCCCGCAGGGGGCGCCCCGTGAATCGGGGCGCCCCCTGCGGCGTAATCGATCGACCTAGCCGACTCTCCACCCCGTCGGCACCTTCCGCGCACGCCTTCTGTCGCTCCCGACTGGAAGTGGCAGAAGGGAAAGGTTTTCAACCTCACGTCAGACCGATACTCTCCCTGAGAAGGAGCCTTCTCAGGCGTTGGTATCTGTAAGGCTTGTTCGGGGGAGGCGGATCTACTACTGTGGTTAGTGGGCGCCGAGTCGAAGCGACTTGGTCGGCCCTAACTCCAGAAACAGTTGTGCCCCCGATCCGCCTGAATCGGGCGGGCGGATCGAGGGTCACAACCAAGCACTGCCATGGGCTGTGTGCAATGCAGTGACAGTGATCCAAGGCTTACTCGAGAGACCCTACCACAGGCGGGTCGCGGGCGAAAGGACGCGTGATGACGCTGATCGATGGTGGGGCGAGCGAGGATGACCGGTTAATCCAGGCCATCTCTCCGGAGCGGTTTCAGCCCTTCCTGCACAAGTGCGGAGGTGACCGCGTCCGTGCACTTCGGTTGTACGCCTGGGACTCGGAGGTGGCCCGGGCTCTGCAGAGTCCCTTGCGGGACTTGGAGGTGAGCCTGCGCAACCGTCTCCACCGCCAGCTCGTCGGCAAGCACGGTCAGGAGGCGTGGTGGGACGTGCCGAAGGCCCGGCCCAACTACAAGGGCCTGGACATGCTGGATCGGGCGCGGGACACCCTCGAGGACAGGCGGCCGTACCGCCCGTTCGGACCCTCCGACATCGTGGCGCAGCTGTCGTTTGGCTTCTGGGTAGGTCTGCTCGGGCGTGGTGGCCGTGACAACTACGAGATGAAGTACTGGAACTCCTCGCTCCGGCACGTGTTCAGAGAGCACCGCGGTGGTCGGGCCGACCTGTACGAGCAGTTCAAGTTCATGTTGACGCTGCGGAACCGCATCGCGCACCACGAGTGCGTCTTCCAGCGGCATCTGGAGCAGGACCTGGAGACCGCGCTGAGGCTGCTGCGGCACGTCTCTCCGGAGATGGCCGACCGGCACGAGAAATACGGGCAGGTGCCGCAGGTGCTCGCGCGTCGGAGGGCGGTGCTCGCCGGTACCGAGCCGATGCGGCTGTGAGGCGCGCCTTCCCGGCGGCTGCGGCCGTCGGGAAGGGAATGCCGTCGCCGCGAGGGAAGAGAACAAGGATCGGAGGAGCGGAGATGACGGTGCAGGTTCCGGGCGCGGCCGAGGGGGCGGCGCTGGTTTCCCTGGGGGAGATCAAGGAACTCGCCAAGGTCGGCCGGCCAACGGTCAGCAACTGGCGACGGCGGTTCGCCCGGGACGCCCTGGAGGCGGCCGGTGACCGCCGCGTACCGTTCCCCGACCCCGTGGCGGGCAGCGACAGCAGGCCCCTCTTCGACGCCGGGGAAGTGGCGTCCTGGCTGGATCTCCGCCCGATCCCGGACGCGGAGCCGGCCGAGGACGACACCGTCCCGACCTACGGCGACCGGTTCCGCCGGGGACTGCGTCTACGCGGGCTGGTCGCCCTGCGCCACGAACTGGGCTCCGCGAACCGGCTCATCGTCGACGCGCTCGCGGTGTGCGCCATGGCGGGTGAAGGCGGCGACTGGTACCGGGAGGCCCTCCCCGCACAACTGCTGGAGGACGCGGAACACGCCGATCCCCGGGTGGCTCGCGCCGTCCGTGAACTCATCGAGGAGCTCGGCTCGCCCGGCGCCGCCGCCGACACCGTGCTCGGACTGGCCGAGCGGCTGGAGTCGGACCTGACGACGGAGACGACACCACCGGAGGTTGCCCGGCTGATCAGCACCCTGGTCGGACCGTCCGGGGTACTGTCCGCAGGCCCCGGCCAGCCATCGGTGATCAACCTGTGCGCGGGAACCGGTGAGCTGCTGTTCGCCCGGGACGACATCGGCGGACGCGGTGACATCGTGGCGGTGGAGTCCGACCCGTTGCGCGGCAAACTGCTGCTGTACCGGCTGTTCGCCCACTACTGCACCGCCGTGGACGTCTGCGCACGACCGGAAGACCTGGACACCTTGCGGCCCTGGGAACAGCGGGAGTTCGATCTCGACCCGGACCGGCCCTGGGGCATGCCCTCCGCCGATCTGGTCGTCGCCGATCCGCCCTACGCCTCCGGGGAGCGGGAGGCCGACGAGGACGGGCCGCTCGGCTGGGCGCTGGAGGCCGTGCGGCGGCTGAAGCCGGGCGGACGGGGCTATGTCGTCGTGCCGTCGTGGACGCTGAGCCGGCCTCGTGTCACGGCGCCGACGCCGAGTATGCGGATGCGGGAGCAACTGCTGGGCAGCGGCGCGGTGACCGCCGTCGTCCAGTTGCCACGCCGGATCCATCCCTTCCGTACGGGAGCCGAGCACGCGCTGCTCGTGCTGCGTGCGGAAGCGCGGGAGGAAGCGGGCGAGGTGTTGCTGGTCGACGCCGACCGTATCGCCCGCCGGGTCGGCGGGGAGTGGTCCGCCTACGTCGCCGAGGTGCTCGACGCCGGGCGGTCACCGGTGGACGAGGAGGCCGGGTTCTTTCCCGTGTGGGGTGCCGGACCGCGAGCGGAATCGCTCCTGGACGGCCGCTCGATCCTGCCGGCGCACCGACTCGCCTCGAAGGAACAGGACCTGGACCACTTCTCGGCGACCCTGGACGCCCGCCGTGAGGCCGCCGTCGCCCTGCCCCGGCTCAAGGAGTGGATAGGCGATCTCGGGGTCGCCAGGCGCCAGCCGGAGAACAGGGTGGCGCACCGCAAGGTCGCGGAGCATCTGTTGGCCGGACAGCTCAAGCTGCTGGCCGGCCACCGGATCCGCGAGGCGGACGTCGGGGAGGCGGGACTTCCGGTCGTCGGCCGGGAGGAGATGCTCGGCGCGCTGCCTCTTGGCTCGCGGAGGATCATCCTGGAAGACCTGGTGCAGCGGTATCCGCACGCAGTGGTCACGGAGCGCGGCGACGTCTTCCTGCTCGCCGAGCACGGCATCCGTACGCACGTCGACGAGGCGGGCGGATGCGTCCTGCTGGCGCCGGTCCAAGGACTGCGGATCGCCGCCTACCGCCAGTTCCTGGCGGGAGAGGTCCTTTCCGAGGAGTTGTGGATGCGCCCCCAGCCGTTGGCCCAGCTGCTCGCCGCACCGCGCAACCAGCAGCGCAGCAGCGGCTCCCTGGTCCGCCGGGTGAGCGTGCGGGAGATGGATCTGCCCGAGCTGCTTCCCGAGGAGGTCGCCGAGCTGGAGGCCATCCTGAGCGAGACGGAGCGGCAGCGGGCGCAGGTGCGGCGGCAGCTGAACGCGCTGGACGAGCTGGCCCTTCGGCTGGCGGCAGGGGTTGCCGACGGGGATCTCGCGCTGCGGCGCAGAACCGACGGTACCTGAGTGTGGCGGGGGCGAGACTGCCCGTCCGTCCCCCGCCATGACGTACGACGAGAAACACCGCGAACGAGAAAGAGACGAGGCACCGGTGCCGCCACGCAAGAAGAAGACAACTGAGCCCCCGGCCATGAAGAAGGTGCTGTGGGCGTCCGCGGACAAGCTGCGCGGCAGCCTGGACGCCGCCGAGTACAAGCACTTCGTGCTGGGCCTGGTCTTCCTCAAGTACGTCTCCGCCGCCATGGCCGAGAAGCGCGCGCAGCTTGAGGCCGAGCTGCGGGAGGAGGGCGGCTGGAGCGAGGCCGACATCCTCGCCACCCTTGAGGAGCGCCGCGAGTACACCGGTTCCGGGATCTTCTACGTGCCGCCCACCGCGCGCTGGGAGAGCGTCCTGGAGCGGGCCAAGGGCACGGTCGAGGGCCAGAGCATCGGCGAGGCCATCGACGCGGCGATGCGTGCCATCGAGAAGTTCAACCCGTCGCTGAACCGGACCCTGCCGAAGATCTACGACAGCGGGCGCGTCGACAGCGAGCGCCTGGCCGGCCTGGTGAAGCTGCTGGACCGGCTGGTCTTCCAGGAGCAGCTCGGCGAGGACGGCAAGCGCCGGGGCGCGCGCGACATCATGGGCGAGGTCTACGAGTACTTCCTTGCGGAGTTCGCCCTCAAGGAGGGCCGCAAGGGCGGCGAGTACTTCACCCCGGAGAGTGTGGTGAAGCTCCTCGTCGAGGTCCTGGAACCCAAGCAGGGTGAGCGCGTCTACGACCCGGCGTGCGGCTCGGGCGGCATGTTCGTCCAGGCGGAGAAGTTCATCGAGACGCACGGGGGCAACCCGCTGAACGTCGGCGTGTACGGGCAGGAACTCAACCAGACAACCTGGCAGTTGGCCCACATGAACCTCGCGATCCACGGCGTCGAGGCCAAGCTGGGCGACGAGCCGGCCGACACCTTCCGCAACGACCAGCATCCGGAGCTGAAGGCGGACGTGGTCATGGCCAACCCGCCCTTCAACATCTCGGACTGGGGCGGGGAGTTGCTCGGCATGGACAAGCGGTGGGTGTACGGCACCCCGCCTGTCGGCAACGCCAACTACGCCTGGCTTCAGCACATGATCAGCAAGCTGGCGCCTGGCGGGCGGGCCGGTGTGGTCCTGGCGAACGGCTCGATGAGCAGCAAGCAGTCCGGTGAGGGCGACATCCGGCGCGCGATGGTCGAGGACGACCTGGTGGCCTGCATGATCGCCCTGCCGGGCCAGCTCTTCCGATCCACGCAAATCCCGGCCTGCCTGTGGTTCCTCGCGGAGGGCAAGGGGCGGCACTCGGGGTGGGCGCCGGGGCGCAAGGGCGAGGTGCTGTTCATCGACGCGCGCGAGTTCGGCGAGATGGAGAACCGGACGCTGCGGGTGCTGACGGAGGACGAGATCGTCCACCGCATCGGCGACACGGTGCGGGCGTGGCGGGGAGTGCACGGGCACGGGCCTTACGAGGACGTGCCGGGGTTCTGCGTGAGCGCACCGCTGGAGGTCGTCGCCGAGCACGACTTCGTGCTGACGCCGGGGCGGTATGTCGGGGCGGCCGAGGTGGAGGTCGATCCGGATGCGGAGCCGGTGGAGGAGAAAATCGCCCGGCTGACGGCGCTGCTACGGGAACAGTTCGCGGAGTCGGAGCGGCTGGCGAAGGTTGTGGACGAGCAGTTGGGGAGGGTGTGATGAGCCGCGTGGTACAACTTGGTGATCACGTCGAGGTTCTTAGCGGCTTTCCCTTCAGAAGTGGCGACTATTCGGAACGCGGAGTTCGGCTGCTGCGGGGAGACAACATCGCGCCAGGACGCCTTCGGTGGTCTGGTGTGAAGAGGTGGCCCGAGGACCGCTCGGATATAAGTAAGAAGTATGCGCTGGCCGTTGACGACGTTGTCCTAGCGATGGACCGTCCATGGATTGAATCCGGGCTCAAATACGCGCGTATCCGAGAATCGGACTTGCCCTGTCTGCTTGTGCAGCGGGTCGCCAGAATCAGGGCAAGGGAAGGGATGGAGCAATCGTTTTTGCCCTATCTGTTGGGGAGTCGCGACTTTGTGAACCACGTTCTCGGTGTTCAGACGGGCACGGGGGTTCCGCACATCAGTGCAGGGCAGATCCGTGAATTCCGTTTTACTTGGATCCCGTATGCTGATCAACGCGCGATCGCCGAAGTCCTCGGGACCCTGGACGACAAGATCGCACTCAACGAGCAGCTTGCGGATACGGCCTTGGAGTTGGCGGGCTCTATTTACGAGCGTGAATCCATTGGGTCCGGTAGTTGGGCCGAGGTCGCGTTGAGTGAGACCGCGAAGTGGCTTTCCGGGGGTACTCCCAAGACCAGTGAGCCCAGCTACTGGGGAGGCGACATTCCCTGGATCTCTGCGGCCAGCCTCAAGACGCCCTGGCTTTACGAGTCCGAGCGGCGTGTGACCAGTCTAGGTGCGCGGAATGGAACGCGGCTGGTACCGAAGGGGACGGTCCTCTTCGTGGTCCGCGGAATGAGTTTGACTTCGGAGTTCAGGGTCGGAGTCGCGCAGCGAGAAGTGGCGTTCGGGCAGGACTGCAAGGCGCTCATCCCTCATCCGGATATCGACCCGGCTACGCTCTTTTTGGCAATCAAGGCGCAGACGGCCAACATCCTGGGAATGGTTGATCTCGCTGGCCACGGCACAGGGCGCCTGGTCACCGAGCGGGTCGCAAATCTTCGCGTGCGCCTTCCGCAGGGCCGGTCGGCAACCGAGTTCGCCGCACGCGTGGGAGCGTTGCTTGGCCGCGCTGTGGCCGCGACCAACGAGAACCGCACCCTCGCCGACCTCCGCGACACCCTTCTCCCCCAGCTCCTCTCCGGAAAGCTCCGGGTGAGAGACGCCGTCCGTGCCGTCGAGGAGGTCGTATGACCGCAGCCGCCGATCACCAGCCCGGTGAGCCGCCGATGGACCGGCTCACCGAGGCGGAGTTGGAGCTGCACGCGCTCGAACTGCTCGCCGAGTACGGGTGGCAGCACATTCCCGGGCCGGAGCTGGGGCCCGCGCACGGGGTGCGTACCGACTGGGACGACCTGACCCTGCGGCCCCGCCTACTCAAGGCGATCCGCACCCGGTACCCGCGCCTGCCCGAGCACGTCGCCGATGACGCCGTCAACGAGTTGCTGCGCTGGCAGACGCGGAACGATCTCCGGGAGAACCACCGGTTCTACGAGCGGCTGACCGACGGAATCAGCGTGCCCTACGACGACCCCGCCACCGGCGAGCAGCGGCACGCCCGCATCCGTCCCGTCGACTTCGCAGACCCGCACGGCAACGATCTCGTCGCCGCCTCCCAGGTGCGGGTACGCAGTACGAAGGACCGGACCTTCGTCTTCGACATCGTGCTGTACGTCAACGGGCTGCCCCTGGCCGTCTTCGAGCTGAAGAAGGCCGACAGCAACGACAGCGCCCGCACGGCGTACGACCAGGTCCAGGGCTACCGGCGGGAGCTAAAGGAAACCGGCACCTTCGCCACCCTCCTGCTCACGCTCGTCTCCGACGGGATCACCGCGCGCGTCGGCACCCCCTTCACGCCCTGGCAGCACATGGCCCCCTGGCACGCCGACGAGAACGACGTCTTGCTCCGTAAGGACGAGCGGCAGGACGGGCGGGCGCTGGAGCGGATGCTGTACGGGGCCTTCGAGCCTGTCCACTTCCTCGACCTCGTCGCTAATTTCCTTTCCTACTCGGCCCCGAAATCCGGTGCCGTCGACACGGTCAAGCTCGCTAAGGCGCACCAGTACATCGCCGTCAACGCAGCGGTGCGCGCCACCGAGTCCGCCGTGGCCACCGACGGCCGGGCCGGTGTCGTCTGGCACACGCAGGGCGCCGGCAAGAGCGAGGAGATGCTGTTCTACGTCGGGAAGGCCGCCCGGACGCCCGAGCTGTCCAACCCGACGTTCGTCCTGCTCACCGACCGCATCGACCTCGACACCCAGCTCTACGACACCTTCGCCGCCAGCCGCACCCTGGAGAAGATCACCGGGGCTCCAGAGAAGGCCAACGACGCGAGCGAACTGCGGCGGCTGCTCCAACGGCAGGAGGGCGGCGGGGGCGCCGTTTTCACCACCCTCCAGAAGTTCCGGCTCAACCCGGAGGAGAAGGAGGCCGGCGTCCGGCACCCGCTCGTCTCTCCGCGCCGTGACGTGATCGTCGTCGTCGACGAGGCACACCGCAGTCACTACGACTTCATCGACGGGTACGCCCGCAACCTCCGAGACGCGCTGCCGAACGCCACGTTCATCGCTTTCACCGGAACCCCCATCGAGAACGGCGTCGGCAGCACCCGTGCCGTCTTCGGTGAGAACATCCACACCTACGACCTCACCCAGGCCGTGGACGACGGGGCGACCGTCCCCGTCTTCTACGAGCCGCACCTGGTCCGCGTCGACCTCCCCGCGGATGTCGATCTCGACGAACTCGACGCCCGTGCTGAGGGATTGATAGAGGGGCTGTCGGAGGAGGAGAAGCGCAAGGCCCGCCGTCAGTTCGGGGACTACGAGAGCCTGATCGGCGCCTCAGGGCGGATCGAGGAGCTGGCCGGGACGATCCTCGAACACTGGGACGCGCGCCGCTCGGAGATGGTCAAGCTCACCGGTCATCCCGGCAAGGGCATGGTCGTCTGTGCGTCACGGGTCATCGCCGCGCGTCTCTTCGAGGCGATCGTCCGGCGTCGGCCTGAGTGGGCGGGGGAGAAGGATCCGGAGACCGGGCTCCTCACCGACGACACCGGCCATATCCGGGTCGTGTTCACCGGCAACGCCGCGAAGGACGTTCCCGAGGTCGCCGACTACGTCCGCACCCCGATCCAGCTGAAGAACATCCAGAAGCGGGTCACCGACGCGGACGACGTGCTGGAACTCGTCATCGTCCAGTCCCTCTGGCTGACCGGATTCGACGCCCCACCGCTGCACACCCTCTACCTGGACAAGCGGATGCGCGGCGCGGCCCTGATGCAGGCCATCGCCCGCGTCAACCGCACCTGGCCGGGGAAGCCGTCGGGGCTGGTCGTCGACTTCCAGGGAGTGATCCGGGAGATCAAGGAGGCTCTGGCCGAGTACTCCGAGCGGGACCAGGAGAACCCCATGCTCGGTGCCGACCTTCGCCAGGCCGTCCAGCTCGTCCGCGAGAACCACCAGCGCATCGACGAACTCCTTCATGGCTGCTCCTGGCGCGAGATCCGCGACGCGGGCGGCCCGAGCGCCTACCGCGAGGCGCTGACGGAGGCCCTGGAGTTCCTGATCGCGCCCGAGCCTCCGCCGGAGCAGGGGAAAGCGACCCGCCGCCAGCGGTTCATGTATCACGCGAACCTGCTCCGCCAGGCGTTCTCCCTCTGCCCCACCGACGAGCGGGTGCAGGACCTGCTTCCCGACATCCGGTTCTTCGAGGCCGTGCGCACCTCCCGCGAGAAGTACGCCATGGACGAGAAGGAGGAGCAGGGACTCGCCACGGCCGCCGACGTCCGCCTCCTCATAGCCCAGCTCAACGAGTCCGTGGTCGCCGCCGAGGGGGTGGTGGACATCTACGACGCGGCCGGGCTCACCAAGCCCGACCTGTCCCATCTGGACGACCGGGTGCTGAACGACCTGAAGGCGAGCCGTCACCCCAACCTGGCCATCGCCGCGCTCCGACAGGCGCTCATGAAGGAGATCAAGGACGCCCATCCGAACAACCTCACCCGCCAGGAGACCTTCACCAAGAAGATGAAGGCCGCCATGAACCGCTACACCAACGGCCTGCTCACCGCCGCCGAGTTCATGGAGTTCCTGGTCAACCTGGCGCGCGAGGTGTCGGCCGATCGCGGCCGGGCGAGGAAGCTCGGACTCTCGGAGGACGAACTCGCCTTCTACGACGCCCTCGCCGCCGACCCGTCGGCGGTGGAGGAGATGGAAGACACCGTCCTCGCGAAGATCGCCCACGAGTTGTACGAGCAGATACGGAAGGACGTCACGGTCGACTGGAAGGTGAAGGAGCAGGCCCGGGACAAGATCATGGCGCGCGTCCTGCGCCTGCTGCGCAAGCACGGCTACCCGCCGGACAAGCAGCCCGCGGCGATCGAACGCGTCCTGAAGCAGGCGGAGGAGATGGCGGAGAGCCTCGCCTGAATCTCTGGCCGGGCTCCCGTCCGGTGCGGACGAGCGGGAGCCCGGCCGGCGGTGGCGTCAGTGGTCGGACGCGTACGGGAGGAAGGCCGCCCAAGCGGTGGGGGCCAGGGCGAGCCGAGCCCACTGGGGATGCTTGGAGTCGCGGATCAAGATGCGGGCGGGAGCAGAGGCCACTTCTACGCAGGGTCACCCCGTACGGCCCGGACGGAACCGGACGCCACCCGGACAGACACCGTCCGCACGGGCCGCCTTCCTTCACAGGTTACGCACGTAGGGGCACGCTGCTTCCGTCTCGTGGGGTGCGCGGTGCGGGCCGGTGCCGTGCAAGACCGTGTGGGCGGAACTGGATCTCGACCCATGCCGGTGAACTCCGCACCGGAGCCCGGAAACACGGGACCTGGTGGGGCGAATGCCGGTGCTGCGGGCCGTGTGAGCACCATGACAAGGCCGTCGCTCTGCTGGCGGGTCTGCGGCGCACCGACGACCGCTTCACGCTCTCCCAGCGGGAGGTGGCACGCCTCGCTCCCGCCGTAATGGCCTGGTTCGGCAACGGCGCGTCCCGGGCCGCCGTGATCCATGCCATGACCGACGGTGTTCCGGCCCTCCTGAAGTCCCCGGCTCGGTTCCTCGCGCACCGGCTGCGGGAGGGACTGCCACCGCCCCTGCCGTCGCTTCCGTCGTACGCGGCTCCGTCCGGCGCCCCGCCGACCGCCGCCGTGTCGGTTCCGCCCGAGCCCTGGTCGGACCCCTGGGAGGACTGCGTGGGCGGATGCTCGCGCTTCGTCCGCGCGTCAGCGCCCGACACCTGCTGCCGGGACTGCCGTGCGCGCAGAGCGGGAGCGGTACCGGCGACCGGGGCCGACTGGGCGTCGGTAAAGGCAGGGGAGGGGCGGGCGTAGCGTAGGAGGTATGGCGAAGTACGGATCCTTTCCCGGTACGCGACCTCGTCGGCTGCGCACCACCCCCGTGATGCGGCGCATGGTCGCGGAGACCCGGCTGCACCCGGCCGACCTCATCCTGCCCGCGTTCCTGCGCGAGGGCGTGAGCGAGCCGGTGCCGATCTCGGCGATGCCCGGGGTCGTGCAGCACACGCGGGACAGTCTGAAGAAGGCCGCCCTGGAGGCGGTGGAGGCCGGGATTTCCGGGATCATGCTGTTCGGTGTGCCGGAGGAGTCCAAGAAGGACGCCGTCGGCACCGCCGGGACCGACCCGGACGGCATCCTCCAGGTCGCCATCCGGGACGTGCGCGCCGAGGTCGGCGACGAGCTGCTCGTCATGTCCGACCTGTGCCTGGACGAGACCACCGACCACGGGCACTGCGGGGTGCTCGACGCGCAGGGGCGCGTGGACAACGACGCCACCCTGGAGCGGTACGCGGAGATGGCCCAGGTGCAGGCCGACGCGGGCGCCCACGTCGTCGGGCCGAGCGGGATGATGGACGGCCAGATCGGCGTCGTACGCGACGCGCTCGACCAGATCGGGCGGGAGGACGTCGCCGTCCTCGCCTACACCGCCAAGTACTCCTCCGCCTTCTACGGCCCCTTCCGCGAGGCCGTCGGCTCCTCGCTCAAGGGTGACCGCAAGACGTACCAGCAGGACCCCGCCAACTGGCGCGAGTCGCTTCGGGAGCTGGAGCTGGACCTCACCGAGGGCGCCGACATGGTCATGGTCAAGCCGGCCGGCCCCTACCTCGACATCCTCGCCCGCGTCGCGGACGCCGTGGACGTGCCGGTCGTCGCGTACCAGATCTCCGGCGAGTACGCGATGATCGAGGCCGCCGCCGAGAAGGGCTGGGTCGACCGCGACCGGGCCGTCTTCGAGACCCTCACCGGCATCAAGCGGGCCGGGGCGCGCAACATCCTGACCTACTGGGCCACCGAGGTGGCCCAGAAGCTGCGCGAGGAGCTGTAGGGCCCACGCGCCGCCTCACCAGCTGAGCGCGTCCTGCGCGTCGCGCTGCCAGTACGTCACCTCCAGCGAGCTGTCGTAGGAGACGCCCTTCGCGGGCAGGGCCGGCGTGGCCGAGGCGCCGCCGGAGCTGCCCGGGGTGGCGCCCTGGAAGGCGACGGTCAGCCGGTGCCCGGTCGTGCCGCCGTCGCCGCTGCCGTCGGCGGCCGCCAGCAGCACGCCCGCGTAGCCCGACTCGCCGGGCGCCAGGGTGGTCACGGCCTGCGGCCTGGTCTCCTCGGCGCCCTGCGGCGCCCACTGCATCTCGTCGAAGCGCAGCACGGGGTAGTAGGTCAGGTCGCAGGTCCGGGTGCCGGTGTTCCTCACCGTGATCAGCATGTGGTTCAGCGGCCGGGAGACCGGGGCGGCGGTGACGGTGGTGTTCGAGCCGTTGCAGAAGGGCCGGGGGCCGGAGTCGCGAGCCGTGGTCGCGGTCGAGCTCGAGGTCGCGCGGGGCGTCTTCGCCGTCGTGCCGGAAGTCCGGGTGGACGTGCCGCTGCCGGACGTGCCGCCGCCTTCCGACGTGGACGCGGACGGGGAGGGCGCGGCGGAGCCGGACGGGGAGGGCGACGCGGTGACGGACGCCGGGGCCGACGCGCCCTCGTCCTTCGCGCCGGTCCCGTCCTCGCACGCCGTCAGCGCGAGGGCGGCGACGACGGCACCGGTGGTGGCGAGCAGGCGGATACGGCGGCTGCGCATGGCAAGTCCTCTTTCGGGAGCGGGGTGTTGGCGTGCTTGGATGGCTACAGCCTGTGGGGCGGCCCGTCCCGCCCGCCACGGTTACCGGGTGATCCGGGACGCTGGAACGCCCACACCGGCTGTGACCTGCGTGAACATCCCTCCCTTGGAACGGGGGAGCGGGACGGGGAAGAGGGGGAACGGTGCCGGACAGCACTGCGGGAAGCGGTTTCGCGGAGTTGCTGCGGGAGTTGAAGGACCGCTCGGGACACAGCTACGGCACGCTCGCGCGACGGCTGCACATGAGCACGTCGACGCTCCACCGCTACTGCAACGGGGACGCCGTACCGGCCGACTACGCCCCGGTGGAGCGCCTCGCCCGCCTGTGCGGGGCGGCGCCGGAGGAACTGGTCGAGCTGCACCGGCGGTGGGTGCTGGCGGACGCGGCGCGCGGCCGGAAGGGGGACCCACGGGACCCACGGCAGGCCCCGGCGCCGGACGTGCAGAGCGAGGGGGCGCCGGCCGGCGCTGACCATCCGGTGCCGGTCGGCGACACCGACGACCCGGTCCAGGTCGCCGAGCCCGCTGAGGTCACGGTCACCGACCTACCCCCGGCGCCGCCCCGCCGTCCCCGCCGTCCGCGGCGCCCCGTGCTGCTCGGCGCAGTCGCCGCGGCCGCCGCGGTGGCCGTGTCCGGTGCGGTGGCGCTGGCCGTCGGGCTGCCCTCGGACGGTGCGGACACCGGCTCGGCGGCGGCCGCGGGTGCGGCGAAGGGCGGGACGGCACCGAGCCGGACGCACGGCTCGCGCACGCCGGGCCCGGCCGGGTCCGCCTCGGCCTCCGGCTCCCCCTCCGCCGCCGTCTCCGCCTCGGTGCCGGCGTCGGCCGGTCCGCCCCCGGCCTCGGCCCGTGTCTCCGGTCCGCCCGCCGCCGCGTCCGCGGGCACGGCGGGGGCCGTCGGCGGCGTCCCGCCCCTGACGGTCGCCGCCGAGCCGTACAGCTGGCAGAGCGCCTGCTCGCAGCGGTACCTCATCGACCGGCCGCCGGCGCGGGTGGCGCCGCCGCCGCTGGAGGGGGACGCGCCCGCCTGGGTGGCGGCGCACGGGGCGGTGTCGTCCGGGGAGCAGTACCTGACGCTGACCGTGCAGGGCACCGGTGCGCGGACGGTGGTGGTGCGGGGCCTGACCGTGCACGAGGCCGGCCGGCGCTCACCGCTGGCCTGGAACGACTACGCGATGGGCTACCCGGGCGTCGGCTGCGGCGGGGGCGTCCCGACGCGCTCCTTCACCGTGGCGCTGGACGCGATGCGCCCGGCGGTGGTGCCGCAGGCCGGGCACCGGGACTTCCCGTTCAAGGTGAGCGAGTCGGACCCGGAGGTCTTCCACATCACGGCGGACGCCTCGGCCTACGACGTCAGCTGGTACCTGGAGCTGTCCTGGTCCAGCGGCGCCCGGCAGGGCACCCTGCGCATCGACGACCACGGAAGGCCGTTCCGCACCAGCGGCGCCAACGGGCGCCCCGCGTACGCCTTTCCGCTGGGCGGCGACGCCTGGGCGGCGGCGACGGGCTGACGCGGGCGGCACCGGGCCCGCCGTGGGGCGCGGCACCGGGTACGGCGTGTGTCCCGGCGTGCGTCCCGGCGTCCGGATCCCGGAATGTCGGGTGTAGACGGCATGTACCTGCCTAGGCTGCGGCCAGGACGCCGTCCCGCAGCCGAAGGAGCCGTGTCATGACCGTCACCGAGCCCGCGCCGCCCCGTGCCCCCAGCGCGCCCGTCCCGCCCCTGGCCGCCCGCACCCGCGCGGTGGGCGGCTCGCCCGTGCGGGACATCCTGGCGGTCACGGCCCGCCCCGAGGTGATCAACTTCGCCGGCGGCCTGCCCGCGCCGGAACTCTTCGACCGGGACGGCATCGCCGCCGCGTTCCGGCAGGTGCTGGAGGAGACCCCGGACCGGGCACTGCAGTACTCCACCACCGAGGGCGAACCGGCGCTGCGGGCGGGGCTGGCGGCCCGCGTCACGGCCCACGGCCTGCCGACCGGCGCCGACGACCTGCTCGTCACCACCGGTTCGCAGCAGGCGCTGTCGCTGCTGGCCACCGCCCTGCTCGACCCCGGGGACACCGTCCTGGTCGAGAGCCCCTGCTATCTGGCCGCACTCCAGGCCTTCGGCCTGGCGGGCGCCCGGGTGCTGGCCGTTCCGGGCGACGACGACGGCGTGGACCCGGCGGCCCTGGAGGAGCTGATCCGGCGCGAACGCCCCAAGCTGCTCTACCTCGTGCCCACCTTCCAGAACCCCACCGGCCGCACCATGCCGGCCGCCCGCCGCGCCGCCGTCGCCACCGCGGCCGCCCGGTACGGACTGTGGATCGTCGAGGACGACCCCTACGGCGACCTGCGCTACGACGGCGAGCGCGTCCCCTGGATCGCCTCGCTGCCCGGCGCCGAGGACCGGGTCGTGCTGCTCGGCTCCTTCTCCAAGATCATGGCTCCGGGCCTGCGGCTGGGCTGGCTGCGCGCACCGGCGGCGCTGCGGCGGGCGTGCGCGGTGGCCAAGCAGGCGGCCGACCTGCACACCCCGACCGTGAACCAGCTCGCCGCCGCCCGGTACCTGGACGTCCTCGACCCGCACGTGGCCAGGGTGCGCGCCGTCTACCGTGAGCGGCGCGACGCCATGCTGGCCGGGCTGCCCGCGGCCCTGCCCGAGGGCTCGGTCTGGCACCGCCCCGACGGCGGCATGTTCCTGTGGGCCAGGCTGCCCGCCGGGTACGACACCACGGCCCTGCTGGCCGGCGTCGTGCGGCAGCACGTGGCCTACGTCCCCGGCGAGCCCTTCTACGCCGGTGAGCCCGACCGCGCGACCCTGCGCCTGTGCTTCGTGACGCAGACCCCGGAGGAGATCGGGGAGGGCCTGCGGCGCCTGGCGAAGGGCCTGGCCGGCTGAGCCCCGGCCGCGGCCGGGGTCAGTCCCACCAGAAGTGCCAGGCGGGCGCGCCGACGAGGTCCTTGGCGTACGCCCGCAGGGTGCCGGCGTCGTCCTGGAGGACGCTGTCGGGGCAGAGGGCGAGGTGTTCCGCCGCCACTGCCTCGGCGTCCTCCAGGGTGGCCGGGGGCGCCGCCACCGACACCACGAGCGTGTCGAGTCCGAGCGCCACCACGCGGACGCCGAAGCGGTCCTCCCAGGAGCGCAGCACCGCGCAGATCCGGGCCACGTCCCCCTCGTAGTTGACCGGGCCGGTCCAGCCGATCGCCGCCGGTATGTCGGCCGACCGGCGGGCCGGGACCAGCGCCAGGCGGGCTTCCTCGATCAGCGGGTCGTCGCCGTCGTCCCAGGCGTCGGCGATCTGGGCCGCGCGGGTGTCGGGGTCGGCGGTCAGGGAGGCGGCGGGGGCGAGACCGGGCCACTCGGGGCCGAACGGCTCGACGGCCGCGGGCGGTTCCTCGGCCGCCACGTCCTCCCAGCACTCCGCGAGGACGTCCTCGGGGTCGTGGTCCCCGGGGTACGACGTCTCCCCGGGGCTCAGCTCCCAGTCGTGCAGGCCGCCTTCGCACCCGCCGACGTCCACGAGGACCGGCAGCAGGCCGGCCCGGGCGGCCGGCCCGCCCAGGGCCTTCCAGGTGCCGGGCCCGGCGGGCTTCTGCGCGTACCACAGCAGGGGCTCGTGCCACGGTCCCTCGTGCGTGGCGTCGAACAGTGTGCCGGGCGGGAGTTGGAGCCCGAGGGACCTGCCGCTGGGGTCGGTGGCCAGCCGGGGCAGCGCGTTGGGAAGAGTCGCCATGGGGGTGACTGTAAGGGGCGGCACTGACAACGCAGTTGGCGCGACCACCCCTCGGTCGCCCGCGTTACAGCTTCTCGGGCGTGCGGATGCCCAGCAGGCCCATGCCCCGGTGCAGGGTGCGGGCCGTGAGGTCCACCAGGAACAGCCGGTTGGCGGTCTGCTCCGGCGACTCGGCCTTCAGGACCGGGCACTGGTCGTAGAAGGACGTCAGCAGCGTCGCCAGCTGGAACAGGTACGCGGCGAGCTTGTGCGGCTCGTACCCGGCGGCCACCTCGGCGATCGTCTCGCCGAAGCGGTCCAGGTGCAGGCCGAGAGCGCGCTCGGCGGGTGCCAGCGCGAGCTGGGGGTGCGGGGCCGGACGCGCGTCGCCGGCCTTGCGCAGGATCGACTGGATGCGGGCGTAGGCGTACTGGAGGTAGACGGAGGTGTCGCCGTTGAGCGAGACCATCTGGTCCAGGTCGAACTTGTAGTCCCGCACGGCGGACGTGGACAGGTCGGCGTACTTCACCGCGCCGATGCCGACGTACCGGCCGTTCTCGGTGATCTCCTGCTCGCTCAGGCCCACCTTGCCGGCCTTCTCGCGGACCACGGCCGTCGCCCGTTCGACCGCCTCGTCGAGGAGGTCCTCCAGCTTCACCGTCTCGCCCTCACGGGTCTTGAACGGCTTGCCGTCCTTGCCGAGGACGGTGCCGAACGCCAGCTGGTGCGCCTCGACGTCCTCGTTCAGCCAGCCCGCCCGGCGGGCCGTCTCGAAGACCATGCGGAAGTGCAGCGCCTGCCGGGCGTCCACCACGTACAGCAGGGTGTCCGCCTTGAGGTGGAAGACGCGGTCGCGGATGGCGGAGAGGTCGGTCGCCGCGTAGCCGTAGCCGCCGTCGGACTTCTGCACGATCAGCGGGACCGGGTTGCCGTCGGGGCCCTTGATGTCGTCGAAGAAGACGCACAGCGCGCCCTCGGAGCGCACGGCGACGCCGGACTCCTCCAGCAGGCGGCAGGTCTCGGCCAGCATGTCGTTGTAGCCGGACTCGCCGACGATGTCGGCGTCGCGGACCTCCATGTCCAGCTTCTCGAAGACGGAGAAGAAGTAGATCTTCGACTCGTCGACGAACTTCTGCCAGACGGCCAGGGTGTGCGGGTCGCCGGCCTGGAGGTCGACCACCCGGCGCCGGGAGCGGGTCTTGAACTCCTCGTCGGCGTCGAACAGCCGGCGCGCGGCCTTGTAGAGGCGGTCCAGGTTGGACATCGCCTCCTCGCCGCTGACCTGGCTGTCCTTGTGGTCCAGCTCGTGCGGGTGCTCGTCCAGGTACTGGATGAGCATGCCGAACTGGGTGCCCCAGTCGCCGATGTGGTGCCGGCGCACGACGGTCTCGCCGGTGAACTCGAGGATCTGCACGACCGCGTCGCCGATCACCGCCGAGCGCAGGTGGCCGACGTGCATCTCCTTCGCCACGTTGGGCTGGGCGTAGTCGATGACCGTGGTGCCGGGCGCGTCGGCGAGCGGCACGCCGAGGCGGCCGGTGTCGTCGGCGTAACGGGCGGCGAGGTTCTCGGTGATCGCCCGGTCCGCGACGGTGATGTTCAGGAAGCCGGGCCCGGAGACCTCGATGTCCTGGATAGCGTCGCCCGACTCGACCCGGGCCACGACCTGGGTCGCCAGCTCGCGCGGGTTGGCCTTGGCCTTCTTGGCCAGCGCGAGGATGCCGTTGGCCTGGAAGTCGGCCCGGTCGCTTCGGCGCAGCAGCGGGTCCGCCCCGGTGGCCTCCGGCAGGGCGGCCGTGAGGGCGGAGGCGAGGTGCTGCTGGACGGAGTCGCTGAGGGACGTGACCGGGGCCATGGCTGGGTGCCGTTCTCCTCGTGGGAATGGATGGGCCCGGCCAGTATCCCATGGGGGTAAAGCGGTTTTCCCGGGCGTGAGCGGGTCTGGGAGAATGGAGCGGTCAGCCGTGTGAGCGTGCCGGCTGCCCGTGGAGAACTCTCCGTACCGCTGCCAGAAAGAGGACGTGCCGATCGTGGGTCAGAGCACCGAGACCGCCGACTGGGTCTCCCGTTTCGCGGATGAGGTCATCGAGGAGTCGGAGCGTCGGGCCCCGGGCAAACCGGTCGTCGTGGCGTCGGGGCTCTCCCCCTCCGGGCCGATCCACCTGGGCAACCTGCGCGAGGTCATGACCCCGCACCTGGTCGCCGACGAGATCCGGCGCCGGGGCCGCCAGGTGCGCCACCTCATCTCCTGGGACGACTACGACCGCTACCGGAAGGTGCCCAAGGGCATCGACGGGGTCGACGAGGAGACCTACCTGGAGCACATCGGCAAGCCGCTGACGTCGGTGCCCGCGCCGCGCGGCTCGGCGCACCCGAACTGGGCGGAGCACTTCAAGGCGGCGATGACCGAGTCGCTGGCCGAGCTGGGCGTGGAGTTCGACGGCATCAGCCAGACGGCGCAGTACACCTCCGGCGTCTACCGCGAGCAGATCCTGCACGCGATGCGGCACCGCGCCGACATCGACGCCATCCTGGACCAGTACCGGACCAAGAAGGCCCCGGCCAAGAAGCAGCAGCAGAAGCCGGTGGACGAGGCGGAGCTGGAGGCCGAGGAGGGCTCGGGCGCGGCGTCCGAGGACGACGGCTCCTCCGGTTCCGCCGGGTACTTCCCGTACAAGCCGTACTGCGGCAACTGCGAGAAGGACCTGACCACGGTCACCGCCTACGACGACGACAGCACCGAGCTGGCGTACACCTGCACCGTGTGCGGCTTCGCGGAGACGGTGCGGCTGAGCGAGTTCAACCGCGGCAAGCTGGTGTGGAAGGTCGACTGGCCGATGCGGTGGGCGTTCGAGGGGGTCGTCTTCGAGCCCTCCGGTGTCGACCACTCCTCCCCGGGGTCGAGTTTCCAGGTGGGCGGGCAGATCGTCGGCATCTTCGGCGGCAAGCAGCCGATCGGGCCGATGTACGCCTTCGTCGGCATCAGCGGCATGGCGAAGATGTCCTCCTCGCGCGGCGGCGTGCCCACGCCCGCCGACGCGCTGAAGATCATGGAGCCGCAGCTGCTGCGCTGGCTGTACGCCCGCAGGCGCCCCAACCAGTCCTTCAAGATCGCTTTCGACCAGGAGATCCAGCGGCTCTACGACGAGTGGGACAAGCTGGGGGCGAAGGTCGCCGACGGCTCGGCCCTGCCGGCCGACGTCGCCGCCCACACCCGGGCGGTCGGCACCGCCGCCGGTGAGCTGCCGCGCACGCCGCGCCCGCTGCCGTACCGCACGCTGGCGTCCGTCGCGGACATCACCGCCGGGCACCAGGACCAGGCGCTGCGCATCCTGAGCGAGCTGGATCCGGCGAACCCGCTCTCCTCGCTTCAGGAGGTCCGGCCCCGCTTCGACCGGGCCGAGGCGTGGATCAACACGCACGTGCCGGCCGACCAGCGGACCATCGTGCGGTCCGAGCCGGACGCCGAGCTGCTGAAGTCGCTCGACGAGGCCTCCCGGCAGTCGCTGCGGCTGCTGCTCGACGGGCTGGCCGAACACTGGTCGCTGGACGGGCTGAGCCACCTGGTCTACGGCGTGCCGAAGGTGCAGGCCGGGTTCTCCGCCGACGCCACGCCGAAGGAGCTGCCGCCGGAGATCAAGACCGCCCAGCGGTCGTTCTTCGCGCTGCTCTACCACCTGCTGGTCGGCCGGGACACCGGTCCGCGCCTGCCCACCCTGCTCCTCGCGGTCGGCCAGGACCGGGTGCGGACCCTGCTGGGCGAGTAGGCACCCCGGCCGCCGCGACCGGCGGCCGGTACCACGGCGAGAGGGGCGCCCGGTGATCACCGGGCGCCCCTCTCGCCGTACTCCCGCACAGCGGGTCGCCGTCAGGCGATGTGGTCCTCCTCCAGCTCCGCGTTGAAGCGGTTCTGGAAGCGCTCGGTGAGGTTCTTCAGCTCGCTCGGGCTGAGCGTGGTGCCGTAGGTGGCCTGGATGTTGTCGCCGAGCACCCGGGGCGTGGGGAAGCTGCCGTCTATGGACTGGCGGAACACCTGGTAGTACGCCTCCTCGTCCGGTGCGGCGGCCGGGGTGCCGCCGCCCTCGCCGAGCTGGCGGGTGCGGCCCGGGCCGGACGGGATGGGGAAGCTGCCGGTCTCCTCCGACACCGGCTCCGGCGGCCGCTGGTCGGCGGCGGGCTCCGGGGCGGGGGCCTGCGGGCGGCGCTGCGGCTGGTTCTGCTGGTAGTGCTCGGGCAGCTGCTCCTCGTACCAGTCCTCGTACTGCTCCTCGGGGACGTACTGGGGGTCGTAAGGAGGCTCGAAGGTGGGGTCGTAGCCGCCGTGGTAGTCGACCTCGCGGGGCGTCTGGAACCACGGGCTCGCCTCCTCCTCGAGCGGCTCGGGGCGCTGCGCACCGGCGCCCGGCTGCTGCCGCTGTCCGGCGGGCGCGGCCTCGACGGCGGCGCGGCCGGCCGCGGGCGCGGCGGTCAGCGCCTCGGCCGGCTGGGGCGCGGGGGGCAGCACCGCGGGTTCGATGCCGGCCGCCGCCAGTCCGGCCGGGGCGGTCTGGGCGAGCGGGACGCCGTAGCGGGCCAGGCGCAGCGGCATCAGCGACTCCACCGGGGCCTTGCGGCGCCAGGCGCGGCCGAAGCGGGAGCGGAGCCTGGCCTGGTAGACGAGACGTTCCTGCTCCAGCTTGATGACCTGCTCGTAGGAGCGCAGCTCCCACAGCTTCATGCGCCGCCACAGCAGGAAGGTGGGCAGCGGGGAGAGCAGCCACCGGGTGAGGCGGACGCCCTCCATGTGCTTGTCGGCGGTGATGTCGGCGATGCGGCCGATGGCGTGCCGGGCCGCCTCGACGGAGACCACGAACAGGATCGGGATCACCGCGTGCATGCCGACGCCCAGCGGGTCCGGCCAGGCCGCCGCGCCGTTGAAGGCGATCGTCGCCGCCGTCAGCAGCCACGCCGTCTGGCGCAGCAGCGGGAAGGGGATGCGGATCCAGGTCAGCAGCAGGTCCAGCGCGAGCAGGACACAGATGCCGGCGTCGATGCCGACCGGGAGGACGTAGGAGAAGTTCCCGAAGCCCTTCTCGACGGCCAGCTCACGGACGGCCGCGTACGAACCGGCGAAGCCGATCCCGGCGATGATCACCGCGCCGGTCACGACCACGCCGATGAGTACGCGGTGCATCCGAGTCAGCTGAAGTGGCGCGGCCACTCGTACTCCCCTCCCTTTGCGTGTTGTTGCGCGCAACAGAGTGGCACACGTGTGCGGCGAACGTGCTACCGGTCAGCTCTTCGCGGCCGCCGCGCGGGACGCCGACCTGCTCGGGGAGGCACTCGCGGACGGCGACTTCGAGGCCGGCTCGCTCGCCGACTTCGAGGGGGAGGCCTTGGCGGACTTCGAGGCGGACGCCGAGGGGGCGGCGGGGGCGCCGGAGGAGGTGGAGCCCGAACCGGCCCCGCCGCCACCGTTGTTGGCCGACGACACGGCGGCCACGACCTCCCGTACGGCCTTCTCGGCGGCCTTGGTCAGATCGTCCGCGTCGGGGGTCTTCTCGCCCGCCAGGCCGGCTCCGTTGTAGTCGACGGTGACGACGACGTTCTCGACGCGCGCCACCACCGTCTGCTGCTTGAAGCTGCCCTCTTTCTTCTTCAGGTCGTAGCGCACGGCCGTCGCCTCGTCACCGGTCGCGGCGACCGGCTGGGCCGTGACCTTCTTCGCGCCGTCGACGCCCTTGGCCTCCTGGACCTGCTGGGCGTAGTAGGCGTGCGCCTGCTCGTCGCCCGCGCCGCGGTTGGCGTCGGAGTCGAAGCGGAGGAGGGAGACGTTGAGCCAGCGGAACTGGGAGCCCTTGACGCCGTTGTTGTCCAGACTGCTCCAGGAGCAACTGGCCCGCGAGGAGGTGTCGTCGGACGTGCCCTCCTTGCCCGACTTCGCACCCTTCGGCACGAGATCGGTGAGGGTTTTCTTCGACAGCGCGGCGCACGGCTCCGGCAACGTCCGGTAGGCGGCCGCCCGGACGGTCGGGGAGGCGCTCGCGGAGGGCGTCGGGGCGTCGCTGCTCTGCCGGGCGCCGGAGCCGTCGCTGCCCTTGGCGTCGCCGGAGCCGGAGGAGCAGCCGGCCGCGAACAGCACCACGGGAACGGCGGCCGCGCAGACAAGTGCGCGGGTCAGGCGCCCCGATCGCTTCTCTCGTCCGGCGCGGTGGGCGTCTCGCTGGTCAGCTCGCTGCATGGTTCCTTCACTCATGACACTCGGTGGTCGTGCGGGTTCCTGCCGGGCCACGGTACGCGGTGAAGGGGCTGTGCGGTCGGTGTGCACCGGCTTCGCGCGCGAGGGCGGCAGGGGGCGGACGGGGCGTCAGCCGTTGAGGGCGCTGGCCAGTTGGGCGGCCAGATTCTGGGCCCTGTCCTGCATTTCCTTGCTGTCCGGGACCGTTCCGGTGGCCGTCGGCTGCTCCTCGTACTCGATGGTGACGACGACGTTGGACGTGCGGAACACCACAGTCACCGTCCGCTGTCCGGCCGTCGGACCGGAGTCGCCGAGCTGGTCGTCGAGGTACCCCTCGTCACCGAGACCGGTCAGCAGGCGTGGCTGGAGGTCGGCGGAGGCGGCTCCCGAGGCGCCCGTGGCGGCCGACGCCGGTGCGGAGGAGTCGTCGGAGCCGGCCTCGGGGCCCTTGCCGGAGCCACCACCGGAGTCCGGGCCGGGGGACGCGTCGGCGCCGGCGTCGGACGGGTCGCCGCCCCCGGGGGACGCCGAGGCGCCGGCGGAGGGGGTGCCGGCCGGGCTGGAGGAGGTGGCCGGCGTGCTGGTGGCCGGGTCGGGCAGATCGGCCGCCGCCTGCTTCTGCGTGTACAGCTTCTGTGCCTCGGCGTCGTCGCTGACCGCGTTGTCGTAGCTCACCACGCGCTCGAAGTCGACGTGCAGCCGGTCGGTGGCGGCGGCGGACTCGACCTTCCAGCGGCAGCCCACCTTGCGGTCGGTGTCGAAGGTGACCGTGGCCTCGCCCGCGTAGGCCTTGTCGCGCTGGTCCTGGTCGGTGAGCTGCGCGAGGCCCGGCAGCAGGGAGTCGAGGCTGTCCTGGCCGACCGCGCCGCAGGGCTCCGGCAGGAAGCGGTACTTGCCGGGCTGCGCCGCGATGGTGGCGGTGCCGGCGTCGCCGGGGTTGGCGTCGTCCGTGGGGCCGCCGGAGCCCGAGCCGCTCGTGCAGCCGGCGAGCAGCGCCACGAGCAGGGCGGCGATGCCGGTTGTGTACGCCTTCCGCTGCACGGTCGGGCTCCTCTCGACGGTGTTCCGGTCGCTCGGTGTCGCTCGGTCTGGCCCGGGCCCCGCCCGGTCCGCGGGCGTCCCCGCTGGTTATTCGCTTGCCGCGGCAGGGCGCCCACTGGAGACAATGTGTATCGCACGCACTGCTGTGAACGCCGGTCCGTTGTCCCTTTTCGCCGACCTTGGCATGGCATTTGCGTTTTCTTGCGTAAGTATTTTTTGCCGACTATTGCTGGGTATTGCTGGAAGTCGCCGGGTATTCCGGGGAACGGGGAAGACATGTCGTACGTGGAGATGCCGGGCGCGAAGGTACCGATCCGGATGTGGACCGACCCCGCGACGGTCGAGGACGTGGCGCTGCGCCAGCTCCAGAACGTCGCCACGCTGCCCTGGATCAAGGGCCTGGCGGTGATGCCGGACGTGCACTACGGCAAGGGCGCGACGGTCGGCTCGGTGATCGCGATGCGCGACGCGGTGTGCCCGGCCGCGGTGGGCGTCGACATCGGGTGCGGGATGTCGGCGGTGCGCACGTCGCTGACCGCCAACGACCTGCCGGGCGACCTCTCGCGCCTGCGGAACAGGATCGAGGAGGCGATCCCGGTCGGGCGGGGCATGCACGACAGCCCGGTCGAGCCCGGACGCTTCCACGCGCTGCCCACCTCCGGGTGGGACGGCTTCTGGGCACGGTTCGACGGGGTCGCCGAGGCCGTGCGCTTCCGCCGGGAGCGGGCCGCCCTCCAGATGGGCACGCTCGGCGGCGGCAACCACTTCGTCGAGGTGTGCGTCGACACCGAGGGCGCGGTGTGGCTGATGCTGCACTCCGGATCGCGCAACATCGGCAAGGAGCTGGCCGAGCACCACATCGGCGTCGCCCAGAAGCTGCCGCACAACCAGGGCCTGGTCGACCGCGACCTCGCCGTCTTCGTCGCGGACACCCCGCAGATGGCGGCCTACCGCAACGACCTGTTCTGGGCGCAGGAGTACGCCAGGCACAACCGCTCGATCATGATGGCGCTGCTGAAGGACGTGATCCGCAAGGAGTTCAAGAAGGCGAAGCCCGCCTTCGAGCCGGAGATCAGCGCGCACCACAACTACGTGGCCGAGGAGCGCTACGACGGCATGGACCTGCTGGTCACCCGCAAGGGCGCGATCCGCGCGGGCTCCGGCGAGTACGGGATCATCCCCGGTTCCATGGGCACCGGCTCCTACATCGTCAAGGGCCTCGGCAACGAGAAGGCCTTCAACTCCGCCTCGCACGGCGCGGGCCGGCGCATGAGCCGCAACGCCGCCAAGCGGCGCTTCTCGACCCGGGACCTGGAGGAGCAGACCCGGGGCGTGGAGTGCCGCAAGGACTCCGGCGTCGTCGACGAGATCCCGGGCGCCTACAAGTCGATCGACCAGGTCATCGAGCAGCAGCGGGACCTCGTCGAGGTGGTGGCCAAGCTGCGGCAGGTGGTGTGCGTCAAGGGCTGAGCGGACCGCACCGGCGCGCGGTGCGGTCCGCGGTGGCCGGCGCCGGTCAGCGCTCCCGGTGGACCTTGGTGTTGGAGGCCTGGGCGCGGGGCCGGACGACCAGCAGGTCGATGTTGACGTGGCTGGGCCGGGTCACCGTCCAGGCGATGGTCTCGGCCACGTCCTGCGCGGTGAGGGGCTCGGCGACGCCCTCGTAGACCTTCGCGGCCCGCTCCTCGTCGCCGCCGAACCGGGTCAGCGCGAACTCGTCGGTCTTCACCATGCCGGGCGCGATCTCGATCACCCGGACCGGCCGGCCGACGATCTCCAGCCGCAGGGTCTCGGCGAGGACGTGCGCGCCGTGCTTGGCGGCGACGTAGCCGCCGCCGCCCTCGTAGGTGCCGTGGCCCGCGGTGGAGGACAGCACCACCACCGTGCCGTCACCGCTCGCCTCCAGCTTCGGCAGCAGGGCCTGGGTGACGTTCAGGGTGCCGATGACGTTCGTCTCGTACATCGTGCGCCAGTCCGCCGGGTCGCCGGTCGCGACCGGGTCCGCGCCGAGCGCGCCGCCCGCGTTGTTCACCAGGACGCCGACCGTCTTGAACGCCGTGGCGAACTCGTCCACCGCGGCGCGGTCGGTGACGTCCAGCTGGTACGCGGTCGCCGCGTGGCCGGCCGCGTTGATCTCCTCCGCCAGCGCCTCGATACGGTCCTTGCGACGGGCGGTCAGCACCACCCGGTATCCGGCCGCGGCGAGTGCGCGGGCCGTCGCGGCACCGATTCCGCTGCTCGCACCGGTGACGACGGCGATGCGGGAGGCCGGGGACGGGGCGGCGGTGGCCATGGGCTGCTCCTGGGGCGTTCGGTCGTACGGGCGGACGGCTGCGTCCAGCCTAGGGTCTGCGGTGAGCGACGGCAGAAGGACCCCGGGTGAACGCGAGCCCCCTCGGCGCGCGTCAGCCGCCGTTCCTCGGGGCCCACATGAGCACCGCCATCCCCGCCAGGCAGATCGCCGCCCCGGTGAGGTCCCAGCTGTCGGGGCGGTAGCCGTCGGCGACCGCGCCCCACAGGAGCGAGCCCGCCACGAAGACACCGCCGTACCCGGCGAGGACGCGGCCGAAGGGTGCGTCGGGCTGGAAGGTGGCGACGAAGCCGTACGCGCCCAGGGCCAGCACCCCGCCGGCCGCCCACAGCCAGCCCCGGTGCTCGCGCACGCCCTGCCAGACCAGCCAGGCCCCGCCGATCTCGAACAGCGCGGCGACGACGAAGAGGGCGGCGGAGCGGACGATCAGCATGCGGGCAGCTTCGCACGCGCCCGGGCGGCGGTGCGGGCGGCGGGTGGGGAGGTGCCCGGGTGCCGGAGTGTGGCCGGGCCGGCGGGGCACCCCGGCGACGTACGATCACCGCACCGCGCGGACGGGACGGCGCGGCCGACGCAGCGAAGGGGTGCACCGCATGGGCGGGAACGGTACGAGCCCGCGGTCCGGGCTGCTGGCGGAGCTGTCCACCGTCTCGCGCCGGTACATGGCGTCCTACGCCCTGTTCAACCAGGCCGTCGCCGACCGCCTCGGGCTGCACCCCACCGATCTGCAGTGCCTGAACCTGCTCACGCTGGAGGCGGAGCCGGTGACCACGGGCCGGGTCGCGGAGCTGACCGGGCTGACCACCGGGTCGGCGACCCGGCTGGTGGACCGGCTCGAGCGCGCGGGCTACGTGGAGCGGCGGCGCGACGCGGCCGACCGGCGCCGGGTGCTGGTGGTGACCGTGCCCGAGCGGATCGCGGAGTTCGGGCGGATGTGGGAAGGGCTGGCCGGGGACTGGTCCGCGCTCTTCGACGAGCTGGACGACGCCGAACTCGCCGCGATCGTGAAGCACATGCGGCGCACGGTGGAGTTCTCCGGCGAGCAGGTGGCCCGGCTCCGGGAAGGGCGGGCCTGAGGCTCGCTCGCGGAGGGGGGCGGAATACCGCCGGGCGGGTGGTCGTTCACGGGTATAGTTGAATCATCAACAACCTGGAGGTCGAGCGACCATGCAGTTCGGGATCTTCACCGTCGGTGACGTCACCGCGGACCCCACCACGGGCCGTACGCCGACCGAGCGCGAGCGGATCAAGGCCATGGTCGCCATCGCGCTGAAGGCCGAGGAGGTGGGCCTGGACGTCTTCGCGACCGGTGAGCACCACAACCCGCCGTTCGTGCCGTCCTCGCCGACCACGATGCTCGGCTACATAGCGGCGCAGACGCGGAAGCTCATCCTCTCCACCTCCACCACCCTCATCACCACCAACGACCCGGTGAAGATCGCCGAGGACTTCGCGATGCTCCAGCACCTGGCCGACGGGCGTGTCGACCTGATGATGGGCCGCGGCAACACCGGGCCGGTCTACCCCTGGTTCGGCCAGGACATCCGCCAGGGCATCAACCTCGCCGTCGAGAACTACGCCCTGCTGCGACGGCTGTGGCGCGAGGACGTCGTGGACTGGGAGGGCAAGTTCCGCACCCCGCTCCAGGGCTTCACCGCCACGCCCCGGCCGCTGGACGGGGTCCCGCCGTTCGTCTGGCACGGCAGCATCCGCTCCCCGGAGATCGCCGAGCAGGCCGCCTTCTACGGCGACGGCTTCTTCCACAACAACATCTTCTGGCCCGCCGACCACACCAAGCGGATGATCGAGCTGTACCGCACCCGGTACGCCCACTACGGGCACGGCACGCCGGAGCAGGCGATCGTCGGACTCGGCGGCCAGGTGTTCATGCGGAAGAACTCGCAGGACGCGGTGCGCGAGTTCCGGCCGTACTTCGACAACGCGCCGGTCTACGGCCACGGGCCCTCCCTGGAGGACTTCACCGACCAGACGCCGCTGACCGTCGGCTCCCCGCAGCAGGTCATCGACAAGACGCTGTCCTTCCGCGCGTACGCCGGCGACTACCAGCGCCAGCTGTTCCTGGTGGACCACGCCGGGCTGCCGCTGAAGACCGTGCTGGAGCAGATCGACCTGCTCGGCGAGGAGGTCGTACCGGTGCTGCGCAAGGAGTTCGCGAAGGACCGTCCGGCCGAGGTGCCGGAGGCGCCCACCCACGCGTCCCTGCTCGCCGCCGCACAGAACACGCAGGAAGAGGCAGGGGTGACCGCCGTATGAAGCTCGTCGTCGTCTCCG
The DNA here is from genome assembly GCF_055592085.1 of Streptomyces sp. NPDC041135. Taxonomy (NCBI): domain Bacteria; kingdom Bacillati; phylum Actinomycetota; class Actinomycetes; order Kitasatosporales; family Streptomycetaceae; genus Streptomyces; species Streptomyces sp. NPDC041135. Next base: position 111,807 of record NZ_JBVIYZ010000013.1, on the reverse strand, counting down.
CGGGGCTGAGCGTCCCGTCCTCCACCCGGCTGCTGGCCGACCGGCTGGCCGCCGCGGTGGGGCGCCAGACGCCGGTGGACCTGCGGGTGGTCGAGCTGCGGGACCTCGCGGTCGAGATCGCGCACCACTTCACCAGCGGCTTCCCGGGCCGGACCCTCGCGGCCGCGCTGGCGGCGGTGACGGAGGCGGACGGCCTGATCGTCGTCACGCCCGTGTTCACCGCGTCGTACAGCGGGCTGTTCAAGTCCTTCTTCGACGTGCTCGACAAGGACGCGCTGGCGGGCAAGCCGGTGCTGATCGCGGCGACCGGCGGCACCGCCCGGCACTCGCTGGTGCTGGAGCACGCCCTGCGCCCGCTGTTCGCCTACCTGCGGGCCGTCGTCGTGCCCACGGCCGTGTACGCAGCCTCGGAGGACTGGGGCGCCGAGGGGCTGCCGGAACGGATCGAGCGGGCCGCGGGTGAGCTGGCGGCGCTGATGGCGGGGCTGTCCGCGCCGCGGACGGCGCCGGGTGCGGCCCAGGTCCCGGAAGCGGGCGGGGGCCGCGCGTCCGGCGCCGCCGCTGACGCCTTCGAGGTCGTACCGTTCGCGGAGCGGCTGGCGGCGCTGCGGGCGTGAGACCCCGCTGCCCCGGCAGGGTGAGAGGCCGGTAAAAAGGTCGTCGCGGGCCCGCTCGCCCGGCCGCGGCGCCGGTGGCCTTGGCAGACTGGGCACGTGCCCCAGACTGTGCTGCTCGCCGAGGACGACCGTGCCATCCGACATGCCCTCCAGCGTGCCCTGACCCTGGAGGGCTACGAGGTGACGGCGGTCGCCGACGGCGTCGAGGCGCTCGCGCAGGCCCACCGGACACCCCCGGACGTCCTGGTGCTTGACGTGATGATGCCGGGCATCGACGGCCTCCAGGTCTGCCGGGTGCTGCGGGCCGAGGGCGACCGCACCCCGATCCTCATGCTCACCGCCCTCGTGGAGACCGCCGACCGCATCGCGGGCCTCGACGCGGGCGCCGACGACTACGTGCTCAAGCCGTTCGACATCGAGGAGGTCTTCGCCCGGCTGCGCGCCCTGCTGCGCCGCACCAGCCCCGAGCCCGTGAACCCCGGCAACGGCAGCGGCGGGGCGGGCGGAAGCGGAGGCGCCGGTGCGGCCGCCCCCAGGGAGGCGCCGGGCGACGAACGGCAGATCGGGGCGGCCGGGCTGCGCGTCGACCCGCGGGCCCGCCGAGCCTGGCGCGGGCCGCGCGAACTGGAGCTGACCCGCACCGAGTTCGAGCTGCTGGAGCTGCTGGTCCGCAACGCCGGGATCGTCCTCGACCACTCCACCATCTACGACCGCATCTGGGGCTACGACTTCGGCCCCGGCTCCAAGAACCTCGCCGTCTACGTCGGTTACCTGCGCCGCAAGCTCGACGAGCCCGGCGCGCCGCAGCTCATCCACACCGTGCGGGGCGTCGGTTACGTGCTGCGGGAGGACTGAGTGCGCCGCCCGCGGCGGCCGCCCGTGCTGCGCCGGCCCAAGCTGGTGTCCCTGCGCACCACCTTCGCGGTGTCCTTCGCGGCCGTCGCCGCCGCCGTCACGATCCTCGTCGGCATCCTGTCGTACGGCGCCGCCGCGCGCCTGGTCCGCGTCGACCAGCAGTCGGTGTTCACGCAGGTCGTGCGGGACGTCGAGGACGAGGTGCGCCAGCACGAGATGGTCCCCGGGGACTTCTCCTCCTCGCGGCCCGGCCACGACGTGGTACGGCCCGCCCGCACCGACGTCCAGGTGCTGGGCGCGCGGGGGCAGATCGTCGACCACGGCAGCCCGGTGCTGCCCGTCACCGCGCGGGACCGGGCCGTCGCCACCGCCCGGGAGGCCGGACGGACGCTCCAGCACAAGGACGTACGGGTCGGCGCGGACCTGTTCCGCATCGCGACCGTGTCCCTCGGCGACGGGCGGGGCGCGGTGCAGGTGGCGCAGGAGTTCAGCGACACCGAGGACCTGCTGCGGGCGCTCCAGCAGCGCACCCTGGCGCTGATGGCGGCGGTGGTGGTCGCGGCCGGGCTGTTCGGCTGGTGGCTGGCCCGGCGCATCACCCGCCGGCTGGTCGTCCTCACCTCCGCCGCCGAGGACGTGGCCCGCACCCGGCAGCTCGGCATCCAGGTGCCCGTCGCCGGGCTGGACGAGGTCGGCCGCCTCGGCCGGGCCTTCGACCGGATGCTCGGCCGCCTCGCCCAGTCGGAGGAGGACCAGCGCCGCCTGGTCCAGGACGCGGGCCACGAGCTGCGCACGCCGCTGACGTCGCTGCGCACCAACATCTCGCTGCTGCGCCGGATCGACGAACTCCCGCCCGCCACCCGCGACGACCTGGTCGCCGACCTCACCCAGGAGGCCCGGGAACTGACCGACCTGGTCAACGAGCTGGTCGACCTGGCCGCCGGGCAGTCCGACGCCGAGCCGCCGCAGCGGGTGGACCTGGCCGACATCGCCGAGGACGTCGTGGGCCTGGCGCGGCGCCGTACCGGCCGGGAGATCGTGCTGCGGGCGAGCGGCGACACGACGACCGACGGCCGGCCCGGCAGGCTCCAGCGGGCCGTCTCCAACCTCGTGGAGAACGCCGCCAAGTTCGACCGCGACGGCCATGCGCCCATCGAGGTCACCGTCACCGGCCCGGCCCGGCCCCCCTCCCGGCTCCGCCCGGTCGGCGGTCCCCCTCCCGGCACGGTCCGCGTCGAGGTCGCCGACCGCGGTCCCGGTATCGCCGAGGGCGACCTGATCCGCATCTTCGACCGCTTCTACCGCGCCGCCGACGCCCGTTCCCTGCCGGGCTCCGGGCTCGGCCTGTCCATCGTCCGGGAGGTCGCCATGGCCCATGGCGGCACCCCGTTCGCCTGCCGCCGCGACGGAGGCGGCGCGGTCATCGGCTTCACGGTCGGCGGCGGCCTGGCCGGCACGCGGGAGGGCGGCTGAGCGGAGCGCCGCCGCGGGCTCAGCCGGCCAGGTCGGCCGCCCCGGCCCGGTCCGCGTGGCGGCGGGCCGCCGTCAGCAGCCAGGCCAGGTCGCCCGCCGCCGCCCCGGCCGCGACCGCCGCGGCGATCACCCCGCCGGTGGCCAGTCCGTCGCTGAACAGGTGCGGGCGCCGGCCGAGGCTGTGCAGGCCGAACCCGCAGAGTTCGTACACGCCGACGGCCGCGATCACCAGGCTGACGACCAGCACGGCCACCGTCGGCCCCAGCCCCCGCCCCGCCCCGCGACCGTCCGTTGCCGTTCCCTGCATATGTCCCCCCGAAGAACAGACGTGGCCACTGGCGGTAGCGAACCTACAATACGTAGGGTCGGCGCCCCGGCCCCACCGCCGAGCCCCGGCCGGCTCCCGCGCGGCGCGGACCTGGAGGCGGACACGCAAAAGGGCGAGGTCCGAAGACCCCGCCCGTCGTCAGCAGCCCCGCCTCAGGGCCACACCAAGCAGTACGGCTGATGCCCCGCCTCGTGCAGGCGGTGGCTGAAGTCCTGCCACTCGTGGAGCAGCTGGTAGACGTTGAACGCGTCGCGGGGGCCGCCGCGGTCCGGGACCGTGGACCAGATGAAGGCCGCCGCGCCCACCGCCTCCTCGCCGATGCCCCGCAGGGGGTCGACGACGGTCATGGGGAGTTTGACGACCGCGTAGTCGGGGTGGAGGACGACCAGTTCCAGGGGCGGGACCTTGTGCAGGGGGACGCCCTCGATGCCGGTGAGGACCATCGCGGCCATCGTCTCCGGCTTGATCTTGGTGAACATGCCGTTCATGCCCAGCTCGTCACCGCCGAGCTCCTCGGGGCGCATCGAGATCGGGACGCGGGCCGCGGTCGCGCCGTCCGGTGCGCCGAAGTATTTGTACGTCACCCCCACCCGACCACCATTCCTGCTCCCCGCCCGGAGGCGGTCGATCCGGCGCTCGACCTGGTGGTCGGCCCGCCGCTCGAGTCGCTCGGACTCATTCGATACATCCGGTACGCCCTGCGCGCCCGAAACACCCTGTGTGCCCGGGACACCCTGTGCACCCGGGACGGCCGGCGCGCCCTGCCCGCCGGGAACACCCTGCACGCCGTGCACATTCTGCACATCCTGTACGCCGTGCACATCGTGCACGCCCTGCGCCCGGCGCGTCTCGGCCCGGCGCGCCTCGGCCTGACGTGCTTCCGCCTGGCGGGCCTCCGCCTGGCGTGCCTCGCTCTGCCTCAGTTCGTTCGCTTCCTCCGCGTCGCGCCGGTGCCTTCCCCGCCGGGCACGTCGAGGACCCAGGTCATCAGTCCCCTCGCCCAGTCCGCCACCGCGATGCATATCTCCACCCGACTGCTTTTCTAGGACGCCCGGCCCCCGCCGCGCAACCCGATCATCGTGTCAGTGACCTCCCCCACGCCCGCTCGCCGAAACGTGCGGTGAAACACCAGTCCGCGGATCATCGCACCCCTGGACACGGTGAGCGCCAGGAGCCGCGGAGCCGTAGCTGTGTGTATCAGCGGGTACCGCCGTTCAGTCTCGCAGATCGCGCGCGCTCGGCCGGGGTGATCGCGATCGGCGCCGGGTGGTGCCGTGCGGTGACGGGGGCGGCGGCCACCGCGGCCTACCCTGAGGGAGTCACTACGCAACCGGAGTTCCGAGAAGTCGGAGAAGTCGCACGTCATGAGCGTCATGAGCGAACTGCCCTATCCCTACGAAGCGCCCGTCTCCCAGGCGCTGTTCGACCGTGCGGCCGTCGTCACGCCCGGTGGCGTGAACTCCCCGGTGCGCGCCTTCGGCGCCGTGGGCGGCACGCCCCGGTTCATGGTGTCCGGCCGGGGTCCGTACCTGACGGACGCCGACGGGCGGGAGTACGTGGACCTGGTCTGCTCCTGGGGGCCGATGATCCTGGGCCACGCGCACCCGGAGGTCGTCGCCGCCGTGCAGGAGGCCGTCGCGCGCGGTACGTCCTTCGGCACCCCCGGTGAGGGCGAGGTCGCGCTCGCCGAGGAGATCGTCGCCCGGGTGGAGCCGGTCGAGCAGGTGCGGCTGGTGTCGAGCGGGACCGAGGCGACCATGTCGGCCATCCGGCTCGCCCGCGGGTTCACCCGGCGGACCAAGGTGATCAAATTCGCCGGCTGCTACCACGGCCACGTCGACTCGCTCCTCGCCGCCGCCGGCAGCGGTGTGGCCACCTTCGCGCTGCCCGACACCCCGGGCGTCACCGGCGCCCAGGCGAGCGACACGATCGTGCTGCCGTACAACGACCTGGAGGCCGTGCAGGAGGCCTTCCACCGGCACCCCGGCGAGATCGCCTGTGTGATCACGGAGGCCTCGCCCGGCAACATGGGCGTCGTGCCGCCGGCCCCCGGGTTCAACCAGGGGCTGAAGGACACCTGCGCCAAGAACGGCGCCCTCTACATCTCCGACGAGGTGATGACCGGGTTCAGGACCAGCCGCAGCGGCTGGTACGGGATCGACGGGGTCCGGCCCGACCTGATGACCTTCGGCAAGGTCATGGGCGGCGGCTTCCCGGCCGCCGCCTTCGGCGGCCGGGCCGACGTCATGGCGCACCTCGCCCCCGCCGGGCCCGTCTACCAGGCCGGCACCCTCTCCGGGAACCCGGTGGCGACCGCGGCCGGCCTCGCCCAGCTGCGGCTCCTCGACGACGCCGCCTACGACACGGTCGACGCCGTCTCGGCGCAGATCCAGGGCCTGGTCACCGAGGCGCTCGCCAAGGAGGGGGTCGCGCACCGGCTGCAGTCCGCCTCCAACATGTTCTCCGTGTTCTTCACCGACCGGCAGGTGCGCACCTACGAGGACGCCAAGCGGCAGGAATCCTTCCGCTTCACCGCGTTCTTCCACTCGCTGCTGGAGAACGGCGTCTACCTGCCGCCGTCCTCCTTCGAGTCCTGGTTCGTGTCCACGGCCCACGACGAGCGGGCCATCCAGAAGATCGCCGACGCCCTCCCGGCGGCGGCCCGAGCCGCCGCGGAGGCCACGGCAGCATGAGCAGCGACAACGGCAACACGGGCAACAGCGGCAACAGCGGCGGCGGCGGCACCGGCAAGGACATCACCGTCGTCCATCTCATGCGCCACGGTGAGGTCGCCAACCCCGACGGCATCCTGTACGGGCGGCTGCCCGGCTACCACCTCTCCGAGCTGGGCCGGAAGATGGCCGACCGGGTCGCCGAGCACCTCTCCTCCCGGGACGTGACGTACGTCGCCGCCTCCCCGCTGGAGCGGGCGCAGGAGACCGCCACCCCGATCGCCAAGGCGCACGGGCTGGACCTCGGCACCGACCCGCGGCTGATCGAGGCCGAGAACGTCTTCCAGGGCAAGACCTTCGGCGTCGGCGACGGCGCGCTGCGCAAGCCGGACAACTGGCGCCACCTCGTCAACCCGTTCCGGCCCTCCTGGGGCGAGCCGTACATCGACCAGGTGGTGCGGATGATGGGGGCGCTGGAGGCGGCCAAGGAGCGGGCGCGCGGGCACGAGGCGGTGCTGGTGAGCCACCAGCTGCCGATCTGGATCGTGCGCTCGTACGTGGAGAAGCGGCGGCTGTGGCACGACCCGCGCCGGCGGCAGTGCACGCTCGCCTCGCTGACCACGTTCACCTACCAGGGCGACCGGATCGTGTCCGTCGGCTACACCGAGCCCGCCCGCGACCTGGTCCCGGCCCATCTGCTCCCCGGCGCCAAGCCGGTCAAGGGCGCGGGGCAGCCGCAGGGCAAGGCCTTCGGCGCCTGAACCCGGCCCGGACGGGCTCGGGCGCCTGAACCCGGCCCGGACGGGCTCAGGTGCCCGCGCCCGGACGGCTTTGTTACAACTGTTGCGAAAAGCGTAAGAACTCCGGGAACCTCCCCGTTCGTCACGCCCTCTGTCTGGGTGACCAGCAGCAGGACGTGACGAATCGGGGACCCCATGCGCACCCACTCCCGGACCCTCTCCCGGCGCGGGATACTCGGCCTCGGCGCGGGTGCCGCGGCCGCCGCCGGACTCGCCGGCTGCGGGACGCTCACCGGGTCGGACGGCCAGGGGCACGCTCCCGGTTCCGGCGCGGGCGGCCGGCATCCCCGCGCCGGCGCCACCCACCACCCCGTCCGCCCGCTGGGTGACGGCTCGACCTCCTTCACCGGCAAGCAGCCCCACCAGCCCGCCCCGCCCGAGCCGCTGGAGCCCGGCCAGGCCCCGCCGCAGTTCGTGATCTTCTCCTGGGACGGCGCCGGCGAGGTCGGCAACGGACTCTTCCCGCGCTTCCTGGACCTGGCGAAGAAGCACGGCGCGAGCATGACCTTCTTCCTCTCGGGGCTGTACCTGCTCCCGGAGTCGAAGAAGCGGCTGTACGACCCCCCGAACAACCCGCGCGGCGCCTCCGACATCGGCTACCTCACCGACGAGCACATCAGGGCCACGCTCACCAACGTCCGCCGCGCCTGGCTCGAGGGCCACGAGATCGGCACCCACTTCAACGGCCACTTCTGCTCCGGCTACGGCACCGTCGGCAACTGGACCGCACAGCAGTGGCGCAGCGAGATCGCGCAGGCCCGGTCGTTCGTGCGGGAGTGGCGCACCAACACCGGCTGGACCGATCTGCCCTCGCTGCCCTTCGACTACGACAAGGAGCTGGTCGGCGGCCGTACGCCCTGTCTGCTCGGGCAGGGCAACCTGCTGCCCGCGGCCCGCGAGCTGGGCTGGCGCTACGACGCCTCCTCGCCCGGCGGACGCCAGGTGTGGCCCGCCAAGAAGCTCGGCATCTGGGACCTGCCCCTTCAGCAGATACCTTTCCCCGGCCACTCGTTCGAAGTGCTCTCGATGGACTACAACATCCTCGCCAACCAGTCCGTCGCCTCCACCAACGCCCCCGCCTACAACTACCCCGGCTGGCGCCGCCAGGCCGCGCAGGCCTACATCGCCGGGTTCCGCCGGGCGTACGAGACGAACCGGGCGCCGTTCTTCATCGGCAACCACTTCGAGCAGTGGAACGGCGGCATCTACATGGACGCCGTCGAGGAGGCCTTCACGCACATCGCCCGGGAGAAGGAGAAGGGTGCCGACGTGCGGCTCGTCTCCTTCCGGCAGTTCACGGACTGGCTGGACGCGCAGCGGCCCGAGGTGCTCGCCGCGCTGCGCACGCTGGACGTCGGCCAGGCGCCCGTCGGCGGCTGGAAGGCGCTGGCGCCGAAGGGTGCCGGGGCCGCCGGATCCGCTGCCTGAAATGCGGATTTCCACCCGCAAGGGGGGTGCGCAAGATCCCCGGAACGGGCATGCGAAACTTTTCACATGAGTACCCGTAGCCGCGCCGTCCTGCTCAGCGCCGTGGCCGCCGTCGCGGCCCTGACCCTGTCCGCGTGCGGTTCCGGCGGCACCTCCGGCGGGGGCGGCAACACCAACTTCATCACTGGTCACAACGGCATCGACACCGCCCCGGCGGGCAAGCGGACCGCCGCGCCCGACCTCGCCGGCAAGACCATCGACGGCAAGAGCCTCGACATCGGCGACTACAAGGGCCAGGTCGTCGTGGTCAACTTCTGGGGTTCCTGGTGCGGCCCGTGCCGGGCGGAGGCGCAGAACTTCGCCAAGGTCTCCAAGGAGTACCGGGGCAAGGGCGTGGAGTTCGTCGGCGTCAACACCCGGGACACCAGCACCACCCCGGCGATCGCCTTCGAGAAGGAGCACGCCATCGGCTACCCGAGCCTGTACGACCCCACGGGCAAGCTGATGCTCCGCTTCACGAAGGGCATGCTCAACCCGCAGCTGATCCCCTCCACGCTGGTCCTGGACCGCGACGGCCGGATCGCCGCGCGGGCGCTGGAGGCGCTCAGCGAGGAGAACCTGCGCACGATGCTCAAGCCGGTCGTGGCGGAGAAGTGACGTGAGTGCCCTCCTGACGCTCGCCGCGGTCACCGGCCGCAACGAGACCGTCCTCAGCGGAGCCCTGCTGATCGCCCTGCCGGTCGCCGTCCTGGGCGGACTGGTCTCCTTCTTCTCCCCGTGCGTGCTGCCGCTGGTCCCCGGCTACCTCTCCTACGTCACCGGGGTCGCCGGCACCGACCTGGCCGACGCCCGGCGCGGCCGGATGGTCGCGGGCGCCTCCCTGTTCGTCCTCGGCTTCACCGTCGTGTTCGTCTCCGGCGGCGCCCTCTTCGGTTTCTTCGGCCAGAACCTCCAGGAGCACAAGGACACCCTGACCCGGGTGCTGGGCGTGCTCATGGTGGCCATGGGCGTGTTCTTCATGGGTCTGATGCCCTGGCTGACCCAGCGCGAGTTCCGCTTCCACCGGCGGCCGACGGCCGGGCTGGCCGGGGCGCCGCTGCTCGGCGCGCTGTTCGGCATCGGCTGGACGCCCTGCATCGGCCCGACCCTGGCCTCGGTGCAGGGGCTGGCGATGAACCAGGCCAGCGCCGGCCGCGGCGCGGTGCTGACGGTCGCCTACTGCGTGGGCCTCGGGGTGCCCTTCGTGCTGGCCGCGGTCGCCTTCCGCAAGGCGCTCGGCGCCTTCGGCTGGGTGAAGCGGCACTATGTCTGGGTGCTGCGGATCGGCGGCACCATGATGATCGTGACCGGTGTGCTGCTGCTCACCGGCGCGTGGGACCGTCTGGTGCAGGAGATGCAGACCTGGTCCGACGGCTTCACTGTGGGGATCTGATCGATGAGCGAGACCACCTCCGGCACCCCCGGCACCTCCGCCGGCGAAGCCGACCGGCAGGACCGGCTGGAACAGCAGGACCGGCAGGACCTGGGAGCGGCCGGTTCCCAGCTGTCCACCGCCCCGCAGGAGGAGGCGGTGAGCCTGCCGTCCCTCGGGGTGGTCGGCTGGATCCGCTGGTTCTGGCGGCAGCTGACCTCGATGCGGGTCGCGCTGATCCTGCTCCTGCTGCTGTCCCTCGGCGCGATCCCCGGCTCGCTGATCCCGCAGACCGGCATCGACGCCACCAAGGTCGAGGACTTCCGCAAGGCCCACCGCACCCTCGCGCCCCTCTACGACAAGCTGGGCCTCTTCCACGTCTACAGCTCGGTGTGGTTCTCCGCGATCTACATCCTGCTGTTCGTCTCCCTCATCGGCTGCATCGTGCCCCGCACCTGGCAGTTCGTGGGCCAGCTGCGCGGCCGTCCGCCGGGCGCCCCCAGGCGGCTCGACCGGCTGCCCGCGTACACCACCTGGCGCACCACCGCCGAGCCGGAGCAGGTCCGCGAGGTCGCCCTCGCCCTGCTGAAGAAGCGCCGCTTCCGCGCCCACGTCGCCGGGGACGCCGTCGCCGCCGAGAAGGGGTACGTCCGTGAGCTGGGCAACCTCCTCTTCCACTGCGCGCTGATCGTGCTGCTGGTCGCCTTCGCCTCCGGCCAGCTGTACAAGTCGGACGGCACCAAGCTGGTCGTCGAGGGCGACGGCTTCTCCAACGCGCTGCCGATGTACGACGACTTCAAGTCCGGCAACCTCTTCCGTACCGACGACCTGGCGCCGTTCAGCTTCGACCTGAAGGACTTCCGGGCCACCTACGAGACCAGCGGCCCCAGCAAGGGCACGCCGCGCGCCTTCCAGGCGAGGATCACCTACAGCGAGGGCGCGTACGGCAAGCAGCGGTCGACCACCGTCAAGGTCAACGAGCCGCTGAAGATCGGCGACGCCAAGGTCTACCTCGTCAGCCACGGCTACGCGCCCGTCGTGACCGTCCGCGACGCCAAGGGCGCCGTCGTCTACCACGACGCCGTGCCGCTGCTGCCGCTCGACGGCAACGTCACCTCGTCCGGTGTGATCAAGGTGATGGACGGCTACCGCGACGCCCACGGCACCTCCGAGCAACTCGGCTTCCAGGCGTTCTTCGTGCCGACCTTCGGCGGCTCGCAGAGCGGCACGATGCTCTCCCAGTTCCCGGCGCTGCTCAATCCGCTGCTCGCGGTGAACGCCTACCACGGCGACCTCGGCGTCGACTCGGGCATTCCGCAGAGCGTGTACCAGCTCGACAAGAAGCACATGAAGGCCTACAAGGACGCCACGGGCCAGCCGCTGAAGAAGCTGCTCAAGCCCGGGCAGACCATGCGGCTGCCCGACGGGGCCGGCTCGATCACGTTCGAGAAGGGCGTGAAGGAGTGGGCCGGCTTCGAGGTCGTCCAGGAGCCCGGCAGCGTCTGGGCGCTCGCCGGTGCGCTCGGCGCCATCCTCGGCCTGGCCGCCTCCCTGTTCATCCAGCGCCGCCGGGTCTGGGTGCGCGCGGTCCGCGGCGCCGACGGCGTCACGGTCGTCGAACTGGCCGGGCTCGGCCGCAGCGAGTCGGCGAAGGTGCCCGAGGAACTGGGCGACCTCGCCGGAATCCTCTACGACCGGGCGCCGGGGGCACCGGAGCCCGGCGACAGCACCGCGTCACCCGACAAAACCCCCGACCGCCACGTCGTACCTGCCGAAGGGGCTGAGAAGTGACTCTCGCCGCCGCAACCAACGAACATCTCGCGAGCATCAGCAACACGCTGATCTACTCCTCGATGGCCGTCTACACCCTCGCCTTCTTCGCCTACATCGCCGAATGGCTGCTCGGCAGCCGGAGCAAGGTGGGCCGTACGGCCGCCGCGCTCACCGCCCCCTCGGCCGGGGCGGCCGCCGCGCCCGCGGTGAGCGTGCGGCAGGGCGGCGCCACCGCGGTGCTGGAGCGGCCCAAGGTCGTCGTCCGGGCCGCCTCCGGTGCCCGGGACGTGCCGGACGGCCCCGGCGCGCACGGCGGTGACGAGCAGGGCGACCTGTACGGCCGGATCGCCATCTCCCTCACCGTGCTCGCCTTCGCCGTGGAGCTGGCGGGCGTCGTCGCCCGCGCCGCCTCGGTGCAGCGGGCGCCGTGGGGCAACATGTACGAGTTCAACATCACCTTCTCCACGGTCGCCGTCGCGGTCTACCTGACGCTGCTGGCGCTGCGGAAGAACGTCCGCTGGATGGGCCTGTTCCTCGTCACGACCGTCCTGCTCGACCTGGGCCTGGCGGTCACCGTGCTGTACACGGCGAGCGACCAGCTGGTCCCCGCCCTGCACTCGTACTGGCTGTACATCCACGTCTCCACCGCGATCTTCTGCGGCGCGGTCTTCTACGTCGGCGCGGTCGCCACGATCCTGTACCTGTTCAAGGACTCCTACGAGACCAAGCTGCTCGGCGGCGGCAAGCCCGGCCGGTTCGCCACCTCGGTGCTGGAGCGGCTGCCCGCCTCCGCCTCCCTGGACAAGTTCGCCTACCGGGTCAACGCGGCCGTCTTCCCGCTGTGGACGTTCACGATCATCGCGGGCGCGATCTGGGCGGGCGACGCCTGGGGCCGCTACTGGAACTGGGACCCCAAGGAGACCTGGTCCTTCATCACCTGGATCGCGTACGCCTGCTACCTGCACGCCCGCGCCACGGCCGGCTGGAAGGGCCGCAAGGCCGCCTACCTGGCGATGATCGCCTTCGCCTGCTGGCTGTTCAACTACTACGGCGTGAACATCTTCGTCACCGGCAAGCACTCCTACGCCGGCGTCTGAGGCGTCCGGGGCGCCCGGCCGGGCGCCCAGGGGTGCACGAGCCACCCGTTCGGGTCAGGCTGGTGTCATGACCGGTTGTGTCGAACAGGGCACCAGCCAGACCCACGGGAACACCCACATCCTGCATTTGCTGGTGCGGCTCCCGCAGTCCATGGAGACGGTCTGGCCGGCGGTGGCCACCCCGGAGGGGCTGGGGCGCTGGTGCACCGCCGCCGATGTCCTCGAACCCCGCCTCGGCGGCCGGGTCGCCCTGCGCGACCTGGGCAGCGGGCAGGTCACCGCGTGGGACGTGGACCGGGTCGCCGAGTACACCGTGGAGGGCGGCGGCCGTCTCCGCTTCCACCTGGAGCGGGACGGGGAGCGGGGCAGCGCGCTGCGCTTCACCCACGAGTTCCAGGGCGAGCGGGAGTCCGAGCGGGGCTGGCGCACCCGCTTCGAACGCCTCATCGCCGTCCTCCCGCCACCCCCGGCGGACGGGTCCTAGGACGGCGGCAGGTCAGGACGGCGGCAGGCAGTCCTTGCCGGGCGGCCTGCCCTCCGGCCAGGCCAGCCGCACGAAGCGGTTGCCGCCCGCCGGGGTCAGCTCAACGACCGCCACGGCCTTGTCGTAGGGGTTGCCGTGCGCGTCCAGGCAGATCCAGCCGCTCGCCCCGTTCACCCGCAGCGAGCCCTTGACCTGCGGCCACTGCAATCCGACATCGGCCAGCGCCGGTATGGTGCGGCCGTCCGGCACCGCCTCCCGGATGCCGTGCACCGCCAGCCGTACCGCGTCGTAGCCGATGATCAACTGTCCGTCGTCCAGGGCGACCGGGCCGATGCCGTCACGCCGGCGGTCGGCGAGCAGCGTGCGCAGGGTCCGCGCGTCCGCCGCCGAACCGCCCGTCCGGGGCGCGCCGGCCGTCCAGGCGTCGGGGTGGGCGAGGGAGGTGTAGCGGACGGAGAGGTTGTGCCGCAGCGCGTCCCGGTCCAGGGTCTTCTCCCCGGTGAGGTACGACCCCTCGTCCCCGGTCAGCAGCGTGAACTTCCGGTCGATGCACCCCCGCCCGCCCAGCGCGTTGATGAACTGCCGCAGCTGGGTGTGGCGCCCCGCGAACAGGATGGTGTCGGTGTCCCGTGAGGTGTCGCACACCAGGTGGGTGATCTGCCGGAAGGTGTTGGCGGTGGTCCCGTCCCGGCTGCGGTCGGCGGGCGGGGTGAAGGGCCACGGCTGGTACGGGGAGCCCTTGATCAGCGCCGCGAACGACCGCTGGAGCGTCCGCGTGTACGGGTCGCCGGGCTTGTCGTACACCAGCAGCGCCGTGCCCGCGCCGACCTTCGCGAACGAGGCGAGCGCGCGGGCCTCGTCGGTGTTGGTCGGCGACACCCGGGCCAGCCCCGGATAGGAGTCGTCGCCGTGCTGCCCGTTCGCCAGGTCGTCGGCGGTGATGGAGGAGCCGACCACCGGGATGCCGCGCCGGGTCAGCTCCCGCACGGCCCGCTTGTTGTTGTCGGTGCTCTGCCCGATGCCCTCGACCGCCCGCAGCCGGTCGGGGCCCGTCGTCATCCGGATCAGCTGGTCGACCGTGCCGCGCCAGTGCCCGCCGGTCGCGCCCGGGTTGGCCAGCACCAGCCGGATCGCCGGCGCCTCGCCGTTGGCCTGGTGGTTGGCCTGGTACTGGGCCAGGTAGGCGCCCTGCAACTGGTGCTGGATGTCGCGCAGGTTGGCCGCCGCGGTCGAGGTGTACGGCAGCATCACCGCCACGGTGACGTACGTCCCGGGCTTCAGCCGGTGGTTCTCGGCGTCGATCGCCGCGACCACCGGCCGCAGCTGGGGCCGCCCGAAGTCGTAGCCGCCGGCCGTCGCCACGCCCACGCACTCCGTGCTGCCCGGCGGCCGTACGACCCCGGCCGCGCAGGAGCGGTCGTCCCGCGCCAGCGCGCGCACCGCGAAGGCCACCCCGGCCACCAGGACCACGGTGACCAGCAGGGCCAGATAGCGGCGCAGCGGGATCTCCCAGATCCCCTCGCGCACCCAGGTGCCCACGCCCGTGCGTGCCATCACGCCGCTCCGTTCCCGGCGGACCCGCCGTCGCCGTGACCGCCGTCGCCGTGACCGCCGTCACCGGGCCGGCCGTCGCCGGACCCGTCGTCCCCGTCGAGGTCGTCGCCCGCCGGGGGCACGTCCAGCGGGCGCCCGGCGAGCGCGGCCGCCGGCCAGTCCCGGGAGGCCCGCCACAGCAGCGCGTTCGCCGCGGGGCGCAGGTTGGACAGCTGCTCCAGCTCGAACCGCAGCCGGTCGCACACCTTCGGGTCGGGCAGCACCAGCCGGTCCGACAGTTGCCACACCGCGTGCAGCAGCCTGCGGATGCGCAGGTGCAGCACGGCGTCCGCGTCCTCGGGCACCGGGTGCCCGGCGTCCGTCAGGCCCAGCGCCACCGCCGCCCGCCGGTCGCCCGGGCCGGTGAAGTCACGGCCCTCGGCGTCGTGGGCGTGGAAGTAGGGGGCGGTGGCGACGAAGCACAGGGTGCGCAGCCAGGTGCGGATGTCCGCGACGGGGAAGGTGTCGCGCAGGTGGGCGACGGCCCGCTCGGTCAGGCCCAGCGCCAGCTCGTGGTGCAGCCGGTACCCGGCCCGCTCGGGATCGTCCCGCTCGGGGCCGTAGTGCGCGATCAGCGTCTCGTGCGCCGTACGCCATCCGCTGTGGTCCCGGTCGCGCAGGTGCAGCCGCAGCAGCAGCAGGGTCCGCGCGAAGGGGTCGCCGACGAACTGCCCGCGCGCGGGAGGCAGCCCCTCCTCGGTGAGCCGGGTCCGCAGGGACCGCACGTCCGCCGGGCCGAAGTCGTCCGGGAGCAGGGCGGCGGCCAGGGCGCAGGCCGAGTCGTGGTCGTGGGCGGCGGCCAGTACCGTCAGCTCGTCCAGCCGGTCGGCGGGCACCAGCCGGTCCAGCAGCTCCCGGTAGGCGGGCGTGTCGTCCCCGGCTCCGGCCGTCAACAGCTCGCCGAGCGAGGCGACGCCGGGCAGGTGGCGCGCGGCGGACTCGGCGAGCAGCACGATGCCGAGCGGGTTGCCGCCGGTCAGCCGGTGTGCGGCGGGCGGCAGCTGCGGCGGCACCGCGGTCTCGCCGCAGACGGCGCCGACGATGTGCAGGGTGTCGTCCGGGGTGAGCGGCGGCAGGGCGACGACCAGGGCGCGGGAGGCGGGCGTCGCCGCGTCCGGGGTCCAGTCGCTGCGCCGCGCCACCTCCGGCAGCTCCCGCCGTACGGCGCCGCGCAGCGCCTGGCCGCCGTCGCCGCGCCGGGCGGCGACGAACGCCACCTGGTCGGCGAGCAGTTCGGCGCGCTCGCGCAGCACGGCGGCCACCAGCCCGGGGCCGGGCTCGCTCTGCGCGTTGTCGACCAGCACCAGGGGCCGCCCGATGCGCTGCATCCGGGGCAGCACCCCGGTGTAGGCCTCGGTCAGGTCGGTCAGCAGCGCCCGGACGAGGTGCCGCTCGGCGTGTTCCCGGGAGGTGCCGCCCGCCCGGAAGTGCCCGGAGAGCAGGATCAGGCCGCGCTGGGCGTGCCCGCCCGCGTTCGGATACGTCCGGTACCACACCGAGGCCTTCTGCTGCCGCCGGCTGGTGAAGCCCTCGGCGACCGACTCCAGGGTGGCCTCGATGGCGCCGGACACCAGCGGGCCGGTGCCGGTGGCGGCGGCGACCACCTTGGCGGTGACCTTCCCGGCCCAGCGCCCGGCGAAGCCGCTGATCCAGGAGCCGCTCTCGTTCAGCAGCAGGATGCGCTCGACCTCGCGCCGGATGCGCTCGGAGTCGGCGTCGCCCCAGCCGCCGGCCGCCACCGCGACCAGCCCCGACATCAGCCGCGGGAAGGTGATCCGCCCGGCGCCGGTCACCGGTTCGGCCAGCTGTTCGGCGATGACGAGCAGCGCCTGCGCGACCGGCGACCAGGACTCGGCGGGCCGGTCGGCGGGCGGTTTCGCGAACTGGTCCTCCGCGCAGTCGATCAGCGCGACCGGGGTGTGTCCCTTGTAGGCGTCCCGCAGCTCGCCGAGCACCGCGCTCTTGCCCAGCCCCCGCGCACCCGTCAGCACCACGAAGGGCGGCTCGTCCGGGTGCTCGTACGGATGGCCGCGGTGCTGGTGGGGGCGCAGGCCCACGAGCCGAGGCGCCAGCCCGGCCGGGTCCACGTCGAACAGCGCTCCGCGCCCGTGCAACCGTCTGTGCACCGCATTCCCCCCTCAACGTCAGTGTAGAAAGGGGCAGTTGAGCATGCCAGGTCGTGGGATGTCCGTTGGGTTACGAAACTGGCGTGCCCGGCGCCCGGCCGGCGGCCACCGAGAGGATCAGGTCGCGCAGCCGCTCCACGTACAACCCCACGTTCTTGTAGGCCACGTCCGTGTCCGGGTAGCGGCCGGCGAACCACAGGCCCTCGTGCAGCCTGCTGATCCACGCGCACACCTGGTCCCCGTACGACACCCGCAGCAGTGCGTACGCGTTCTGCCCGGTCCACCGCTCGGACCCGGCGATGCCCCGGGTGTCGACGTACGACACGATCGAGTAGTGGTCGGGCGAGGTGGGGCGGAACTCCGTGCCCAGCAGGGCGAGCACGCGGGCCAGCGGCATGCGCGCCAGGGACCGGGTGGCCGCCAGTTCGGCCCGCACCGCCTGCAGCGCGCCGGGGAAGTCGGGGAGGTCCGCCACGGGGACCTCGACGGGGGCGCCGCCGACGTACCAGCCCACCGAGTCCGACCAGCGCGACCTGGCCCGGGTGTGGAAGGGCACGACCGTGCGGTAGACGGGCTGCCGGCCGATCTCGTGGACGATCAGGGCGGTGGCGGCCAGCACCCCGACCAGGCTGCCGCCGTAGGGCCGGCAGTACGTCTCGAACGCGGCGGCCGCGGCCGCGTCGACCAGCGGCTCGCTGATCATCCGCTGGGCGGGCAGCGGGCCGCCCGGCTCCAGGCCGAGGTCGACGGGGAAGCCGGGCAGCCTGCCGTCGCAGCGGCGGATGAACTCGCGCCAGCGGCCCACGATCGCGTGGCCGTCGTCGATGCGGTCGGCGTCCGCGCGCTCGATCTCGCAGAAGTCGACGTAGCTGGCGACCGCTCCGCCCGGCCCCGTCCCGCCCGCCCGCGGGCCCGCCGTGTACAGCTGGTGGATCTCCGCCGGGATGGCAAGCAGGGAGTAGGCGTCGACGTTGCTGTGGTCGAAGGCCATGTACACGCTGACGCCGTCGTCCCGGACGACGGCCGCGTAGATGAGGTTCGGCCAGCGCAGCGCGTCCGCCACGGCGTCGAAGCGGTCCTGGAGACGGCGGGCCAGCGGCCCGGCGTCGGGGAAGTCGCCGGCTTCCTCGCGGTGCAGGGACACGGCGTCGGCGTCCAGCGTGAACCGGCGCAGTTCGTCGCCCACCCAGCGGAAGCCGCTGCGCAGCGTCTCGTGGCGCAGGGTCCAGCGGCGCAGGGCCTCGCCGAGCGCGTCGAGGTCGACCGGCCCGGGCAGGTCGAAGGCCGTACCGAGCCAGGTGGGCACGAACAGGCCGCCCTCGCGTACCCCCTTGGCGGTCCTGATGTGCGACTCCTGGATGTAGGCCGGCGGCCGGGAGTCCTCGGGCAGCGCGGCCGCCGCCCCGACGGTCGCCGGGCTCAGCGTCCACTCGACGAGCCGTCCCGGCCGGACCTCACAGCGCTGGATGTCAGTGATTCGCACGTGTCTCCGATCGCAGAGGGACCCCGGTGAACGGGTCCCCTGCCAAGGGAATGCCGCCGGGCGTGGCCAGGGCATGCGCTGCCCCGACATTTCAGCGGAACGGGTGGCGGCCCGAACGGCGAAGCGATCGGCGCTCCGGTCGGCCGCCCGGCCGGTGCCGGAGCGGTCCCGCGGTGTCCCGGGGCGTGAGACGGGCCCCGGTGGCCGGGCCGGTGCGGTGGGTGGCCGATACTGGGACGCATGGCTTACGACGATCTTCGCTCCCTGCTCAGGGCGCTGGAGCGCGAGGGAGACCTCAAGCGCATCAAGGCCGAGGTCGACCCGTATCTGGAGGTCGGTGAGATCGTCGACCGGGTGCAGAAGGCGGGCGGTCCGGCGCTGCTGTTCGAGAACGTGAAGGGCTCGGCGATGCCGCTGGCCATGAACGTCTTCGGCACCGACCGCAGGCTGCTGAAGGCGCTGGGCCTGACGTCGTACGGCGAGATCTCCGAGAAGATCGGCGGGCTGCTGCGGCCCGAGCTGCCGCACGGGTTCGTCGGGGTGCGCGAGGCGTTCGGCAAGCTGGGCGCGATGGCGCACGTGCCGCCGAAGAAGGTCAAGCCCGACAACGCGCCCGTGCAGGAGGTCGTGCTCAAGGGCGACGAGGTCGACCTCGACCGGCTGCCGGCCCTGTTCACCTGGCCCCAGGACGGCGGCTCCTTCTTCAACCTCGGGCTCACCCACACCCGGGACCCGGAGTCGGGCGTCCGCAACCTCGGGCTGTACCGCCTCCAGCGCCACGACAAGCGCACCATCGGCATGCACTGGCAGATCCACAAGGACAGCCGCAACCACTACCAGGTGGCGGCCCGGCGGGGCGAGCGGCTGCCCGTCGCGATCGCCTTCGGCTGCCCCCCGGCCGTGACCTACGCCTCCACCGCGCCGCTGCCCGGCGACATCGACGAGTACCTGTTCGCCGGGTTCCTCGCGGGCCGGCGGATCGAGATGGTGGACTGCCGAACCGTCCCGCTCCAGGTGCC
Source organism: Streptomyces sp. NPDC041135 (assembly GCF_055592085.1). Lineage (NCBI taxonomy): Bacteria > Bacillati > Actinomycetota > Actinomycetes > Kitasatosporales > Streptomycetaceae > Streptomyces > Streptomyces sp. NPDC041135. The sequence goes on along the minus strand of NZ_JBVIYZ010000013.1, from coordinate 92,648 downwards.
CGCCCAGGCCGAGGTGGTGCTGGAGGGCTGGCTGGAGCCGGGCGAGATGCTGCCCGAGGGTCCCTTCGGCGACCACACCGGCTTCTACACCCCGCAGGAGCCGTTCCCGGCGCTGACGATCGACTGCGTGACGATGCGCAGGCGACCCCTGCTCCAGTCGATCGTGGTGGGCCGCCCGCCGACGGAGGACGGGCCGCTGGGCCGGGCCACCGAGCGGTTCTTCCTGCCGCTGCTGAAGATCATCGTCCCGGACATCGTGGACTACCACCTGCCCGAGGCCGGCGGCTTCCACAACTGCGCGATCGTCTCGATCGACAAGAAGTACCCCAAGCACGCCCAGAAGGTGATGCACGCCATCTGGGGCGCGCACATGATGTCGCTGACCAAGCTGATCGTGGTCGTGGACAGCGACTGCGACGTGCACGACCTGCACGAGGTCGCCTGGCGTGCGCTCGGCAACACCGACTACGCCCGCGACCTCACGGTCGTCGAAGGCCCCGTCGACCACCTCGACCACGCGTCCTACCAGCAGTTCTGGGGCGGCAAGGCGGGCATCGACGCGACGAAGAAGTGGCCCGAGGAGGGCTACACGCGCGACGGCGGCTGGCCGGACATGGTCCTGTCCGATCCGGACACGGCCGACCGGGTGACGCGGCGCTGGAAGGAGTACGGACTGTGAGCGGCGAGGCCATTGCCGACAACGGCAGCGCGGGGCCTCTGCCCCGGCGCGGCGGGGTACCGGCGTTCCTGCGGCTGGTGATGATCGAGCACTCGGTCTTCGCGCTGCCCTTCGCCTACATCGCCTCGCTGACCGCGATGTACGAGTGGGACCGCACCATCCACTGGGGGCGGCTGCTGCTGGTCACCGTCTGCATGGTGGGCCTGCGCACCTTCGCGATGGCGGTCAACCGCATCATCGACCGCGAGATCGACGCCCGCAACCCGCGCACGGCCCACCGCGAGCTGGTCACCGGCGCGATGTCGGTGAAGCACGCCTGGACCGGGGCGCTGGTGGCCCTGGTGGTCTTCCTCGGCGCGGCCGCCCTGCTGAACCCGCTGTGCCTGGCGCTCGCGCCGGTCGCGGTGATCCCGATGGTGGTCTACCCCTACGGCAAGCGGTTCACGAACTTCCCGCAGGCCATCCTGGGCCTCGCCCAGGCGATGGGACCGATCGGCGGCTGGCTGGCGATCACCGGCACCTGGTCCTGGGACGCGGTGGTCCTCGGCCTCGCCGTGGGCGTCTGGATCGGCGGCTTCGACCTCATCTACGCCTGCCAGGACGTCGAGACCGACCGCGAGATCGGCGTCAAGTCGGTCCCGGCCCGCTTCGGCGTCCCGGCCGCGATCTGGGGCGCCCGGGCCTGCCACACCGTGACGACCGCCCTGTTCGTCTGGTACGCGCTGCGCACCGACGCCGGCCCCTTCTTCTGGCTGGGCCTGGTGATCGTCGCGGCCGCCTTCGGCTACGAGCACCGCATCGTGCGCCCGCACGACCTGTCCCGCCTCAACAGGGCGTTCTTCTCCGTCAACGGCTTCATCGGCATCGCCCTGTTCGTCTGTGCGCTCCTCGATCTGCTGGTGCGGGGCCTGACCGTCTGAGCCTCGCCGGCCCGCCACCGGCCGCGCCTCGCCTCCCTGTCGATCCCGGGGCGGCCCACCGGTCCTGAACACTGCTCAACTCACCGGTACGCTCAAGGTGTGAACGCAGGAGAAACGCAGCGCGTGCCTTGGATCGTGGGGGTGTCCGGAGCTTCCGGGACGCCGTATGCGGCTGCCGTGCTGCGGGCGCTGCTGGCGGCGGGGGAGAGCGTCGACCTGGTGGTCAGCCGGGCCTCGCGGCTGACCCTGCTGGACGAGACGGGGATCTCGTTCCGGGACGCGCACTGGCAGGACGACCTGCGGGAATGGCTGGGCCGCGGAGCCGACGGCAAGCCGGGGACGTATGCGGTGGACATCGCCGCGGTGCGGTACTGGGGCGCCGGGGACCTGGCCGCCGGCCCGTCCTCGGGGTCGTACCCGGCCAAGGGCATGCTCATCGTGCCCGCCTCGACCGCCTGCGTGGCCGGTGTGGCGCTGGGGCTGTCCAAGGACCTGCTCCAGCGCGTGGCGAGCGTCACACTGAAGGAGCGCCGCCCGCTGGTGGTGGCCGTACGGGAGACCCCGCTGAACGGCCAGACGCTGCGGCACCTGGTGGCCCTGGACGACGCGGGCGCGAGCGTGGTGCCCGCCTCTCCGGCCTTCTACGCGGGCGCGACGCACATCCAGGACCTGGTGGACTTCGTCGCGGGTCGCGTCCTGGACGCGGCGGGCGTCCCGCACCGGCTCTACCGCCGCTGGACGGGCGAACTCGGCGGCGGCGCCCCGGCACGCTGACGGCACCGGGCAACACCTCTCATCACTCCAAGAACTTTTCACCGGAAGGCTTCGATCGCATGGACGCGGTGGACAGGCAGCTCATCCAGGCCCTACGGGAGAACGGCCGGGCCTCCTACGCGGAGCTGGGGCGCCTCGTCGGTCTGTCGGGACCCAGCGTCACCGACCGCATCAACCGGCTGGAGGCGGCCGGTGTCATCACCGGCTACCGCGCCACCGTGGACGCGGCCTCGCTGGGCCTCGGCGTGATCGCGCTGATCGGCATCTCGCTCTCCGACGCCGCCGACCACGAGGACGTGGCCCGCCGGCTGAAGGACCTGCCGGAGATCGAGGACTGCTGGTTCATCGCCGGTGACGACTCGTTCATGCTCAAGGTGCGCTCGACGGACGTGGACGGCCTGGAGAAGACCATCCGCCGGCTCAGCGGCACCAAGGGCGTCTCCCGCACCCGGACCACCATCGTGCTGTCCACGAAGTGGGAGAACCGGGTCGGGGAGCTGCCCGAAGAGGTGTAGGACCGCTCCCGACCAGGGGCGCGGCGCCGGACGGGGGCGCCGGGGCCCGGCGGGCGGGGCGTACGGTGGTGCAGTCGTCGGAGAAAGGTGTGGTCATGGACGTCGGGCTCAAGCGCGAGCTGGAGGAGAAGGTCAGGGCCGGTGAGCGGCTGACCCGTGAGGACGGCATCGCGCTGTACGAGTCGGACGACCTGGCGTGGCTGGGCGGTCTGGCCCACGAGGTGCGCACCCGCAAGAACGGTGACGTGGTCCACTTCAACGTCAACCGGCACCTCAACATGACCAACGTGTGCACCGCGTCCTGCGCGTACTGCTCCTTCCAGCGCAAGCCGGGGGAGAAGGACGCGTACACGATGCGCATCGAGGAGGCCGTCCGCCTCGCCAAGGCGATGGAGAACGAGAACCTCACCGAGCTGCACATCGTCAACGGCCTGCACCCCAACCTGCCGTGGCGGTACTACCCGCGCTCGCTCAGCGAGCTGAAGAAGGCGCTGCCGCACGTCTCGCTGAAGGCGTTCACGGCCACCGAGATCCACCACTTCGAGACCATCTCCGGGCTGTCCGCCTCCGAGATCCTCGACGAGCTGATCGAGGCCGGCCTGGAGTCCCTGACCGGCGGCGGTGCGGAGATCTTCGACTGGGAGGTCCGCCGGCACATCGTCGACCACCGCACCCACTGGGAGGACTGGTCGCGCATCCACCGCCTGGCGCACCAGAAGGGGCTGAAGACCCCGTGCACCATGCTCTACGGCCACATCGAGGAGCCCCGCCACCGTGTGGACCACGTGCTGCGCCTGCGCGAGCTCCAGGACGAGACCGGCGGCTTCCAGGTCTTCATCCCGCTGCGCTACCAGCACGACTTCGTGGACATGAAGGACGGCAAGGTCAGGAACCGCCTCCAGGCGCGTACCCAGATGGCGACCGGCGCCGAGGCGCTGAAGACCTTCGCCGTCTCCCGGCTGCTGTTCGACAACGTCCCGCACGTGAAGGTGTTCTGGGTGATGCACGGCGTGCAGACCGCCCAGCTCGCCCTCCAGCACGGCGCCGACGACATGGACGGCTCGGTCGTCGAGTACAAGATCACGCACGACGCGGACAACTACGGCACGCCGAACAAGCTGACCCGCGAGGACCTGCTCGACCTGATCCGCGACGCCGGGTTCCGCCCGGTCGAGCGCAACACGCGCTACGAGATCATCCGTGAGTACGACGGCCCCGACCCGGCGCGCCGCGAGGCGCCGCAGCCGATGCGGGTGTGATCTCCCGGGGCGGGGCCGGCCGGCCCCGCCCCGTCGTTCGTTCGCCGCCGGCCCCCCCGGGGACCGGCGGGCACGGGGCCCGGTGCCGGGCGCGGCCGGGTAATGGCTACTGTGCCTCCATGGCCCTTACCTTCACCCTCGATCCGGCCGTCACCCCTGCCCTGCGCGACGGCATCCTCGACCTGTGGACGGACGTGACCAACGCGGGCGGCGCGGTGGGCTTCACGGCGCCGGTGACGCGCGAGGAGATACGGTCCGAGCTGGTACGGCACCTCGCGCACCTGGCCGAGGGCCGCACCCGGCTCCTCGTGGGGCACGACGCGGCGGGCGAGGTGGCCGCCACCGCCTTCCTGACCTTCAACACGCACCGGCTGATGACCCACTGGGTGTGGCTGTACACCGTGATGGTCCACCCCCGGCACCAGAGCCGGGGGCACGGCCGTGAGCTGATGGCCGCCGCCGCCGACGCGGCCCGGGGCTTCGAGGGCGTCGAGGCGATCCGGCTGACCTGCCGGGGCGGCCTCGGCCTGGAGCGGTTCTACGGCTCCTGCGGCTACAAGGAGGTCGGCCGGGTCCCCGGCGCGATCCGGGTCGCCCCCGGTGACGACCGGGACGACGTCACGATGCTGCTGCCGGTGCACTGACACCGCGCGGCGCGGCCCCGCGAGACCGCCGCGGACCGCGCGCCGGCCGCCTCCCACCCCCCTCGAAGATCCCCGCCCGGACGTGCTTCACTGGACGGTGGCCCTTTGGGCTGTTCGGACGGTTCGGAACGGAAGAGTGGATTGCGATGCTCCGCTACACGCTGATGCGCCTCGGGATCTTCGTGGGCTGCCTCGTGGTCGTCTGGGGTGCCGTCTACTCCGGCATCTTCCCGCGCGGCTTCGGCGACTCGAACCTCCTGTGGGTCCTGCTGCTGTCCCTGGTGATCTCGGCGCCGATCAGCTGGGTCGTGCTGCGCAAGGAGCGGGAGCGCGCCTCGGTGCGGATCGTGGAGCGGGTGGACCGGGCGAAGGCCAACCTGGACGCCAGCCGCAGCCAGGAGGACCTGGCCGACGACAGCGCCCGGGCCCGCAGCCAGGCCTCCTGACCGCCCGCCGCACCGCCCGCCCGGCCCCGGGCCGTCCGGCGCCCGATTAGTCTTGCCCCATGGGTGCCGTGAAGACCAAGCGGATGCCGCGTGCGGTGCGGGAGCAGCAGATGCTCGACGCCGCCGTACGGACCTTCGGCCAGCGCGGGTACATGACCGCGTCGATGGACGAGATCGCCGAACTGGCGGGCGTGTCCAAACCGTTGGTGTATCTGTACCTGAACTCGAAGGAAGAGCTGTTCACCGCCTGCATCCGGCGGGAGGCCCGGGCGCTGACCGAGGCGGTGCGCACCGGGGTGCGCCCCGGGGTGCCCGCCGACCGCCAACTGTGGGACGGGCTGCGGGCGTTCTTCGCGCACACCGCCGAACACCCCGACGGCTGGGCCGTGCTGCACCTCCAGGCCCGCACCCACGGCGAGCCCTTCGCCGCCGAGGTGGCCCGGATGCGCGAGGACATCGTCGCGTTCGTCACCGAGCTGATCGCGGTCGCCGCGCGGCAGGCCGTGCCGCACTCCCGTACCTGCTCGGCCGCGGGGGCCCCCGCCGACCCGGACCTGCCCGAGCGCGAGGTCGCCGGGCTGGCCGAGGCCCTGGTGGGCGCCGCCGAGTCCCTCGCCGCCTGGGCCAACGCCACCCCCGGCGTCACGGCGAAGCAGGCGGCGGCCACCCTGATGAACTTCGCCTGGGCGGGCCTGGGCAACCTCATGCAGGGCCGCCCCTGGACCCCGCCCGCCCAGCCGGAGTAACCGCCGCTCACCCGGGTGGCGCCAGCACCTCACCGGCCAGGTGCAGCCGCCCCCGCCCGCTGCCGTCCCCGCCGTCCCGTCCGGCCCCGCGCAGCTCGAAGCGGCCGGTGCCGTCCGCGCCGTAGGCGAGCGTCCCGGGCAGCAGCACCGGTGCCCGGAACCGCGCCCGCACCCGGGCCGCCTCCGGTGTGCCGTGGGCGGCGAGGCAGCGGGCCACGGTCCACATGCCGTGCGCGACGGCCCGTGGGAAGCCGAAGGGGCGGGCGGTGAGCGGGTGCAGGTGGATGGGGTTGCGGTCGCCGGACGCGGCGCCGTACCGGCGGCCCACGTCCGCCCCGACCCGCCACTCGGCGACCACCGGCAGCACGGCGTCCCCGGCCCCGGGCGCCCCGGCGGAGGCGGCATCGGGGGCGGCTTCGGCGCGGCGGTGGCGGTGCCGGGCCAGATAGGTGCTGCGGGACTCCCACACGACGTCACCGCCCGCCCGGACCTCCGTCACCACGGTGGCCTCCGTGCCGCGCCGGTGCGGGGCCAGTCCCGCGACGTGCACGGTCAGTTCGTACGCGTCGGTGGCCGGCAGGCCGGTGTGCCGGACGATCTCGATCGAGGTGTGCACCAGGCCCAGCAGCGGCAGCGGGAAGTCCCGCCCGCTCATCAGGCGCATGGCCAGCGGGAAGCCCAGGACGTGCGGATAGGTCACCGGCAGGCAGTCCGCGCCGGTGGCGAAGCCGCACACCCGCTCGTAGGCGGTGAGCCGGGCCGGGTCGGCGCGCAGGCCGGGCAGCACGAGCCGGGTGCGCGGGAAGCCGGCGTCGGGCGCGGGCCGCTTGAACGGCGAGCGCAGGGCGCCCCGGGCGAGCAGCGGAGCCAGCGCCGGAGCGGCGGTGAGGACGACGGCGGACATCAGGCCCCCAGCAGGCTCTGGCCGCAGACCCGGACGACCTGGCCGTTGACCGTGCCGGAGGCCGGGTGGGCGAGCCAGGCGGTGGTCTCGGCGACGTCGACGGGCAGCCCGCCCTGCCCGAGGGAGTTCATGCGCCGGCCCGCCTCCCGGATGACCAGCGGGATCGCGGCGGTCATCGTCGTCTCGACGAACCCGGGCGCGACGGCGTTGACCGTGACCCCGTGCTCGGCCAGGGCCCGCGGGGCCAGGGAGCGCACCAGCCCGACGACACCGGCCTTGGCGGCGCCGTAGTTGGTCTGGCCCGCGTTGCCCGCCAGGCCCGCGATGGAGGCGGTGGCGACGATCCGGCCGCCGGTCCGGAGGGTGCCGGCCGCCAGCAGCGCGTCGGTGGTGCGCAGCACGCTGCCCAGGTTCACGTCGAGCACCGCGCGCCAGCGGTCGGCGGGCATGTTGACCAGCCGCCGGTCCCGGGTGATGCCGGCGTTGTGGACCAGCACGTCCAGCCCGTCGGGGAGGGCGGCGGCGATCCGCTCACCGGCGTCGGGCGCGGTGATGTCGAGGGTCAGGGCGGTGCCGCCGAGCCGCTCGGCGAGGGCGCGGGCCTCCGCCTCGGCCGCCGGCACGTCCAGGACGACGACCCGGGCGCCCTCCCCGGCCAGCGTCTCGGCGGTGGCCGCGCCGATGCCGCGCGCGGCGCCGGTCACCAGGGCGGTCCGCCCGGCGAGCGGCCGGCGCGGATCGGCGGGGGCGGTGACCTCCCCGGCGCCGACCTCGATCACCTGGCCGCTGACGTAGGCGGACCGGGGGGAGAGCAGGAAGTGCAGGGTGGACTCGGCGGCGGCCGCGTCGGTGAGCCGGACGAGGTTGACGGTCCTGCCCCGCCCGACCTCCTTGCCCAGCGAGCGGGTGAAGCCCTCCAGGGCCTGCTGGGCGGCGGCCTGGTGGTGGTCGGCGGCGAGCGGCGGGGCGCCCAGCACCAGCACCCGGCCGCTCGCCGCGACGGACCGGACGACCGGGTGCAGGGCCGCGTGCACGGCGGCGAGCGTGTCGAGGTCGCGCACGCCGGTGGCGTCCAGCACCACGGCGGCGACCCGCCCGGCCCCGGCCGCCTCCTCGGCGGACGCCCCGCCCGCCCCCTCGGCCGGTGCCCCGGCGGTGCTCACGGCGACGTCCCCGGCGGTGCTCACGGTGAGGCCGGTGCGGGCCAGGACGGGGGCGAGTCCGGCGCCGAGCGCGGACGGACCCGCGGTGAGGTGCAGCACCGGGCCGCCGAGCGAGGTCTGCCCGGCCGAGCGGCGCTTCAGCGCGGCGGGCTGCGGCAGGCCGAGGCGGCGGGTCAGGAAGCGGCCGGGCGCGGTGCCGGTGAAGGTCAGGTAGCGGTCGGCCATGTGCAACTCCCACACCACTCGGTCAACATGCTTACTCTGGAGTAAGGTTACCGGAGGTAAGACTATGTCACGGGTGAGGAGCAGGTCGAGATGAGTACCCTTCAGCCCCCTCGGTCGCGCCGGGTCGCGGTGATCGGCGGCACCCGCGTCCCGTTCGCCCGCTCCGACGGCCCGTACGCCACCGCGTCCGACCAGGAGATGCTGACGGCGGCCCTCGACGCCCTGGTCGAGCGCCACGGCCTCGAAGACCCCGGCGCCGTGGGCGAGTTCGTCGCCGGCGCCGTCCTCAAGCACAGCCGGGACTTCAACCTCGCCCGCGAGACGGTCCTCGGCTCCCGGCTCGATCCGCGCACCCCGGCCTACGACATCCAGCAGGCCTGCGGCACCGGCCTCCAGGCCGTCATCGCCGCCGCCAACAAGATCGCCCTCGGCCAGACCGAGTCGGCCGTCGCGGGCGGCGCCGACACGGCGAGCGACGCGCCCCTCGGCGTCAACGACGAGCTGCGCCGCATCCTGCTGGAGGCCCGCCGGGCCCGGACGGCAACCGCCCGCCTGAAGGCGCTGGCCAGGATCCGCCCCGGCCACCTCGTCCCCGACATCCCGCGCAACGCCGAGCCGCGCACGGGCCTGTCGATGGGCGAGCACGCGGCGGTGACGGCCCGGGCCTGGGGCATCACCCGCGAGGCCCAGGACGCCCTCGCGGCGGCCAGCCACCAGCGCCTCGCCGCCGCCTACGAACGCGGCTTCTTCACGGACCTGGTGGTGCCCTTCCGGAGCCTGGAGCGGGACCAGAACCTGCGGCCGGACTCCACCGTGGAGAAACTGGCCCGCCTGAAGCCGGTGTTCGGGCTCAAGGACCCCGAGCCGACCATGACGGCCGGCAACTCGACGCCGCTGACGGACGGTTCGGCCCTGGTGCTGCTGGCGTCCGAGGAGTGGGCCGAGGCGCGCGGCCTGACGCCCCTGGCCTACCTGACCGCGTACGAGACGGCCGCCGTGGACTTCGTGCGGGGCGACGTGGCGGACGGCGAGGACGGCCTGCTGATGGCACCGGCGTACGCGGTCCCGCGCCTGCTGGAGCGCACCGGCCTCGACCTGTCCGACTTCGACCTCGTCGAGATCCACGAGGCCTTCGCCTCCCAGGTGCTGGCCACCCTGGCCGCCTGGGAGAAGCGGGGCCTCGCGCCGGTGGACCGCGCCCGGCTGAACGTCGCCGGCTCGTCCCTGGCGACCGGGCACCCCTTCGCGGCGACCGGCGCGCGGATCGTGGCCACGCTGGCCAAGCTGCTCGCCGAACGGGAGGGCCCCGGCAAGGGGCTGATCTCCATCTGCGCGGCGGGCGGACAGGGCGTCACGGCGATCCTGGAGCGGCCCTGACCGCACCCGGCCCGCGCGGCCGCGCCCCGCTCGGCCGCGCCCGGCCCCACCGAACCTGAACACCCCTCATCTGATCCCCGACATTGCACAGCCCCGGCCCCGGACCATCCCGGAAACCGCACAAGCCCGCCACAGCGGGGCCGTACGCTCACCTGCTCAACCGCCGGTAACACCTGCCCCCGGTCGCCCGCGGTGAACGCCCCGGTAACCGGGGCACGTACGTCATGCAGCAAACGGTGCACCGCTGCACGCCCGAGGAGCCGCCCCCGTGTCCACCCCGTATCCGCACAACCCCCTCTCCTCGGGCGCGACCGTCTCGGCCACCGACTACGACGGCGAACCGGTCCTCGTGCCGCCCGTGGTCCAGCGGCTGGACGGGGCGGTGCGGGAGGCGTCCGTACCGCCGTTCGCGCCCACGGTCACGCACGGCTCGCTCGCCGACCTGCCGTTCGAGAACGCGGAGGCGGACCCCGCGAAGGTCGTCCTCAGCCGCCGGCTGCCCGGCGGGCAGTGGGCGGACGTGACGGCGGCCCGGTTCGCCGAACAGGTCCTGGCGCTGGCCAAGGGGCTGATCGGCGAGGGTCTGGTACCCGGCGACCGGATCGCCATCATGGCCAGGACGACCTACGAGTGGACGCTCCTCGACTTCGCCGCCTGGGCCGCCGGCCTGGTCACCGTGCCCGTCTACCCCACCTCCTCCGTCTTCCAGACCCGCTGGATCCTCCAGGACTCCGGCGCGGTCGCCCTGGTCACGGAGACGGTCGCGCAGGCCGCCGCCCTCGGCCCCGAACTCGGCCACATCCCCGACCTGCGGCACCTGTGGGTGATGGAGAAGGAACACGTCGAACGGCTCGGCGAACTGGGCACCGGGATACCCGACGGCGAAGTGGCCGTACGGCGCGGCATGCTGGGCCCCGACACCCTCGCCACCCTCATCTACACCTCCGGCACCACCGGCCGCCCCAAGGGCTGCGCCCTCTCCCACGGCAACTTCTTCGCCGAGGTCGACAACGCCGTCGAACTCCTCCACCCGATCTTCAAGGCCAGGGACGAGGACCCGTCGGTCCTGCTCTTCCTGCCCATGTCCCACGTCTTCGGCCGGATGGTGGCCATCGCCTGCGTACGGGCCCGGGCACGGCTGGGCCACGCGCCGAGCCTCAAGGCCGACGACCTGCTCCCGGACCTGGCCGCCTTCCGGCCGACCGCGCTGCTGACCATCCCCTACATGCTGGAGAAGGTCTACAACTCCGCCCGGGCCAAGGCGGAGGCGGGCGGCCGGGCGGCCGTCTTCGACCGCGCGTCGACCGTGGCCCGGCGCTACGGCGAGGCACTGGAGGGCCGCCAGACCGGCACCGGCCACGGCCCGGGCCGCGCCCTGAAGACATCCCGCGCCTTCTACGACCCGCTCGTCTACCGCAAGATCCGCGCGGCCATGGGAGGCCGGGTCCGCTACGCGATCTGCGGCGGCTCCCCGCTGGACCCGGGCCTCGCCGCGTTCTACGCCGGCGCGGGCATCGAGATCTACGAGGGCTACGGCCTCACCGAGACCACCGGCGCCTCCACCGTCACCCCGCCCCTCAAGCCCCGTCTGGGCACGGTCGGCTGGCCGATGCCCGGCACCCGGGTGCGGATCGCGGCGGACGGCGAGATCCTGCTGGCCGGCGACCACGTGCTGCGCGGTTACTGGGACCCGCAGGCGGGCGGCGTGGTCCCCGCCACCCGCGACGGCTGGCTGGCCACCGGCGACCTCGGCGAACTGGACGACGAGGGTTATCTGACCATCACCGGCCGCAAGAAGGAACTCCTCATCACCGCGGGCGGCAAGTCCGTCGCCCCGGCCCCGCTGGAGAACTGGCTGCGCCGGCACCCGCTGATCTCCCAGGTGATGCTGGTCGGCGACGGCCGTCCGTACGTGGGCGCGCTCATCACGCTCGACCCCGACGGCATCACCCACTGGCGCCAGATGATCGGCAAGCACCCGGTGCCGGCGGAACTCCTCCTCGACGACCCCGAGCTGACCGCGGTCCTCCAGCGGGCGGTGGACGAGGCGAACAGGCTCGTCTCCCGCCCGGAGTCCATCCGCCGCTTCGCGGTCCTGCCGGTGGACTTCACCGAGGAGGCGGGCCACCTCACCCCGTCGATGAAACTCCGCCGCGACCACGTCCTGCGGGACTTCGCGGCGGAGGTGGAAGGCCTCTACGGCAGCTGACGGCTCCCGGGGCCGAGCGGCAGCTCCGCCCAGACCGTCTTGCCGACGCTCCGTCCGGACACCCCCCACCGCTTCGCGAGCACCTGTACGACGATCAGGCCCCGGCCGTGCTCGTCCAGCGGGCCACCGTCCAGGAACCGCAGGGCGCGGTCGTCCCGGCTGTCGCTCACCTCGACCCGCAGCACGTCCCGGTCCCGCGCCAGCAGCACCCGCAGCTCGAAGTCCCGTCCCGGGACCCGGCCGTGGGTGACGGCGTTCGCCGCGAGTTCGGCGACGACGAGCTGGGCGGTGTGGCTGAGGTCGCTGTCATGGGGGTGCCCCCAGCCGGCGAGCGCGGTGCCGGTCAGCCTGCGGGCCAGCCGGGCACCGCGCGGCGTCGCGCTCAGCCGCTGCACGAGTTCGTCCCGGTGGGTGGAGATTTCTACGTTCACGTCACCGAGCGTGGCGGGTTCTCCCTACGCTGACCAGGGGAGACCCGGCGACGGTGCGTAGTCGTACGGGTGCGGTACGTCCGGTGTACGGCTTGTCGGAGGGTGGCGTGACGGAGGAGCGGAGGCCGGAGACACCGGCGGAGGCCAACGGGTCGGCGGCGGTCTTCGTCGTCCTCGGCAAGCAGTTGCGGCTGCTGCGGGAGCGGGCGGGGCTGAATCAGCGGGAGTTCGGCAGCATGGTGGGCTACGGCCCCGACCAGATCTCGGCGGTGGAGCGCGGGGTGCGGACGCCGAGGCCGGAGTTCCTCCAGCGGGCGGACCAGATCCTCGGCGCGGAGGGGCTCTTCACGGAGGTCATCCCCCAGGTCGAGGAGGCGATGACGAGGTCGCGGACGCGGCATCCGGAGTGGTATCGAGGCTATGCGGCGCTTGAGGAGCAGGCCTCGGCCCTGCACGTCTACAACAACCTGCTGGTGCCCGGGCTTCTTCAGACCGAGGGCTACGCCGAGGCGGTGTTCTCGCAGTGGCGCCCCTTGCTGGGTGAGGAGGCGATCACAAAGCGGGTGGCCGACCGGATGGCTCGCCAGCAGAAGTTCGACAACTGGCCGTCCGCCACCTTCAGTTTCGTACTCGACGAGAGCGTATTGCTGCGCCCGGTGGGTGGCCGAGCGGTGCACAGGGGTCAGCTGGAGAACCTGCTCCGGATCGGCAGTCTGCGGACCGTCGAGATTCAGGTCATGCCCATGGACCGTCCCGAACAGCCCAGTCTGGACGGTCCCTTCAACCTACTGACGGTCCGCAAAGGGGAGCAGGTAGCGTACGTGGAGATCCACACGTATCCACGGCTCATCACCGACGCGGAAGAAGTGAGCGTCTTGGCCGAACGCTACGGGCTCCTGAGAGCACAGGCCCTGCGTCCCAGTGAGTCGCTGGACTTGATTGAGGGACTACGGGGACGACTATGAGCAGTGTCGAACTCAGCTGGTTCAAGAGCAGTTACAGCAGCGGCGGAGGCGGAGAGTGCCTCGAACTCGCCTACACCTGGCAAAAATCCAGCCACAGCGACGGCGAGGGCGGCGATTGCGTCGAGGTCGCCCCCCACCCCACCGCCGTACACATCCGTGACTCGAAGCAGCGGCCCAGCGCCCCGCACCTCACCGTGACCCCGGCCACCTGGGCGGCCTTCCTCGGCGTCCTCTGACCACGCTGCCCCACCGCCGGAGGCAAAAGGCAGGAGCCCCGTCGCCGTACGGCGTGGGGCTCCTTGGGTACTGCACTCAGGTTCTGCGATCAGGCAGAGATCAGACCGGGGTGACGTTCTCCGCCTGCGGACCCTTCGGGCCCTGCGTCACGTCGAAGTTCACCTGCTGGTTCTCCTCGAGGGAGCGGAACCCGGAGGCGTTGATCGCGGAGTAGTGGACGAAGACGTCGGGGCCGCCGCCGTCCTGGGCGATGAAGCCAAAGCCCTTTTCGGCGTTGAACCACTTAACGGTTCCGGTAGCCATAAGCCCTCCTTGGGCCCAAAAGGGTTGCCCTGCTCCAGAACCTGCGCGTGCGAAACGGTGCTGCACAACTGCATTCATCTGAAAACGACGAGAGCCCGCGGTTACATGCTCCGCAGGCTCTGTACTGCAAGGGAAACCAAACTGCAACTTGCGGCGAGCCTAGCATGCGGGCAGCCGGAAGCAACAGAGGGAAAGATCACGTCACCCGGATGTTTGAACCACGGGTCGAAAGGGTTGACGGTGGGGCCGGTCCCTGCACCGTACTCCACGGGGTCTAGTCTCGCGATGTGGACAATTCTCGCACCCGGCCGCGCGTCGGCCACATCCAGTTCCTGAACTGCCTGCCCCTGTACTGGGGGCTCGCGAGAACCGGCACCCTCCTCGACTTCGAGCTGACCAAGGACACCCCCGAGAAGCTCAGCGAGCAGTTGGTCCGCGGCGACCTCGACATCGGGCCGATCACTCTCGTGGAGTTCCTGCGCAACGCGGACGACCTCGTCGCCTTCCCCGACATCGCCGTCGGCTGCGACGGCCCCGTGATGTCGTGCGTGATCGTCTCCCAGGTCCCGCTGGACCAGCTCGACGGCCGCCGGGTCGCCCTGGGCTCGACCTCGCGGACCTCGGTCCGGCTGGCCCAGCTGCTGCTGGCGGACCGGTTCGGCGTCCGGCCCGAGTACTACACCTGCCCGCCCGACCTCAGCCTGATGATGCAGGAGGCCGAGGCGGCCGTCCTCATCGGTGACGCCGCGCTGCGGGCCAACCTGCTCGACGGGCCGCGCTACGGGCTCGCCGTGCACGACCTGGGCGCGCTGTGGAAGGAGTGGACGGGGCTGCCGTTCGTCTTCGCGGTGTGGGCGGCCCGGCGCGACTACCTGGAGCGCGAGCCGGAGATCACCCGGCAGGTGCACGAGGCGTTCCTCGCCTCCCGCAACCTGTCCCTGGAGGAGGTCGGCAAGGTCGCCGAGCAGGCCGCCCGCTGGGAGGCCTTCGACGAGCCGACCCTGGCGGAGTACTTCACCACCCTCGACTTCAGCCTCGGCGGCCCGCAGCTGGAGGCCGTCACCGAGTTCGCGCGGCGGGTCGGTCCCACGACCGGCTTCCCCGGGGACGTGAAGGTGGAGCTGCTCCAGCCGTAGGGTCTTCGGCGACGGGTCCATGGACCCGTCGTGGACCCAGGGGGAGAGGTGTGGCGCCATGCAGCCGCTCGGAGCCGGTGAACCGGCCGCCGTCGGGCCCTACCGGCTGCTCGGCCGGCTCGGGGCCGGCGGGATGGGCCGGGTCTACCTCGGCCGCAGCGCGGGGGGCCGCACGGTCGCGGTGAAGATGGTCCACCCGCACTTCGCGCTGGACGAGCAGTTCCGCGCCCGGTTCCGGCGGGAGGTGGAGGCCGCGCGCCGGGTGGGCGGTGCCTGGACCGCGCCGGTGCTGGACGCCGACGCCGACGCGCCCGTGCCCTGGGTCGCCACCGCCTACGCGGCCGGCCCCTCGCTGGCCGCCGCGGTCACCACCGGCGGACCGCTGCCCGGCCACTGCGTACGGGTGCTGGGCGCGGGCCTCGCCGAGGCGCTGGCCGCCGTCCACGACCTGGGCCTGGTGCACCGGGACGTCAAGCCGTCCAACGTGCTGCTCTGCCTCGACGGTCCGCTCCTCATCGACTTCGGCATCGCCCGCGCCATGTCCGCCACCGCCTCCCTGACCGCCTCCGGCGTCTCCGTCGGCTCCCCCGGCTACATGTCCCCGGAGCAGATCCTCGGCCAGGCCGCCACCGGCGCCGCCGACGTGTTCTCCCTCGGCGCCGTACTGGCGTACGCGGCCACCGGCGAACCGCCCTTCCCCGGCGACTCCTCGGCCGCGCTGCTGTACAAGGTCGTCCACGAGCCGCCGGAACTGGGCGGGCTGAGCGGGGAGCTGCGGGAGCTGGCGGAGGCCTGCCTGGCCAAGGACCCGGCCGCCCGGCCCGCCCCCGGCGAGCTGGCCCGGCGGCTCGCACCGCAGGGAGCGGCCCGGCTGGTCGCCGCGGGCTGGCTGCCGGGCGCGGTGGTGGAGCAGGTCAGCCGCAGCGCCGTACAGCTGCTCAACCTGGAGGCGGCGGACGGGCCGCTGTCCGGCCCGCTGGGCTTCACCAGCCCTTCGGTGGGCGGCCCTTCGGGCGTCGGAGCGGCCACCGGGGTGTTCGGCCCCGCGCCGGTGATGGGACCGGCGGCGCCCGTGACGGCACCGGGGCAGGCGCCCGCCGAGTTCCCGCCCGCCGCGCCCTCGGCACCCCCGCAGCCGCCCACCGCGCCGCCGCGGCCCCGCCGCTCCGACGACCCCGGACCGGCCGCCGCCTCCCCCGCGACCGGGGAGCGGCCCGGCAAGGTCTCCGTGACGGTGGCGGCCGCCGCCGCGCCCGGCGAAGGGGGCCGGGGCCGGCGGGTGAGCTGCACGGTGGCGCTGGCCGTCGCCGGGGCGCTGGCCGCGGTCAGTGTCGGCCTGGGCTTCCTGCTGCGGCCGCTGACCGGCCACGACGACACCGAGGCCGGCGGCAGCGGCCACGCCCACTCCGCGCCGCCCGACGCCACGGCCGGCGGCACGCCCGGCGACGGGCCCAGCACCGCGCCGAGCACCGGGCCCAGCGCCGGGTACAGCACCGCGCCGAGCACCGGGTCCAGCTCCTCCGCCGGCCCCGCCCCCACCGCCACCCCCACTGCCACCGCCGTACCCGACCGCTACCTCGGCACCTGGGAGGGCCAGGGCTCCGCCCTCGACGGCCGGCTGCCCATCGGCACCTTCCGGATCACCGTCCACCGGGCCGCCGTCGGCCAGGAGCTGGGCCGGGTGCGGCAGACCGACCAGCTCGGCGGCGTCTGCACGGACGTCCTCACGGTCACGTCGGTCACCGGTACCCGGATCACCGCCACCTCCGTGGGCGCGAAGGACAACCACGACGGCTGCAACCCGGCCCCGCACACCGTGCGGCTCACCCCCGTCGGCGACGACCTCGAATACCGCTCCGACAGCTCCGCCGAGGGCAACCCGGTGGCCCGGATGTCCAAGGTGGGGTAGCCGGTCGGGGAGGGCCCGGGCGGTCAGCCCGGGACGACCACGGTGCGCAGTTCGCCGTCGCCGAGGTGCAGCATGCCCTTGCCCGGGACCACCTGGCCGCCGACCATGCTCCGCGACAGCCGGACGCCGATCAGCTCCCCGCTCGACGACTCCTGCGGGGACAGCAGGATGCCCCGGCGGGCCTTCTTCGCCTCCACCTGCCAGCCGGAGAACCCGCTGCACACGTCCTCCTCGTCACCGGCGATGACGAGGGCGAGACCGCGTTCGGCGCCCCGCGAGACGATGCGCTTCAGCTGGGACCCGGCGTCGCAGTCCTCCAGGATCTCGCCGTCGTCGACGAGCACGGCGACCGGCTCCTCCACCGACGCCGAGTCGACGACCTCCTCGAAGTCGTCCTCGTCGATGTCGTCGCCGGTGTACACCTTCAGCACGCCCTCCGTGCCGTCCAGCGCGCGCAGCGGGGACTGCCGGGGCGCCGCCACGACCAGTCGCACGCCCTGCGCGAGGAACGACCGGGCGACGTTCATCAGCACCGTCGAGCGGCCGGACTTCGCCGGTCCAGCGATGACGAACGACGGCACGCCCTGCCCCAGATCGGGCCCGAAGCCGGTGATCTCGTCGCCGCCGATGCCCGCCAGCGCCCACAGCCGCGACCCCGAGGCCCGCGGATCGCGCATCTCCCAGGCGTCGTCGAAGGAGATCCGGCTGGGCAGGCTGTCCACCCGGAACGGGCGGCGGGCGCGCGGCACGCCCGCGTCACGGGCCGCCGCCGCCTCGCCGATCGCCGCGATCGCGGCCGCCTGCCCCTGCCCGGTGGTGTCCTCGGCGAGCAGCGCGAACTGGGTCTCCGTACCGGACTCGTTGCGGAACGCCCGCCCCGGAGGTATCTCCTCCGGCACCTTGCGGGTGGGGATGCCGAGGGTCGCGAAGTCGCTGCGGTCGGCCAGCCGCAGCCCGTACTTGTCCTCGGTGAGCGTGGCGATCCGGCCCACCAGCAGCGTGCGGTCACCGGTGAGCACCAGGTGGATGCCGACGCTCGCGCCCTCCCGCATCATCGTCGTCAGCTCGTCGGTCAGGGAGCCGTGGTCCAGCTCGCCCAGCGTGGGCACCCAGCCCTCCCACCGGTCCAGCAGCACCACGATGTGCGGCAGCCGCTCCTCCTGCGGCGCCGCCGCCCGCTGCTCACCGATGTCCGCGTACCCCTGCTCCGCCAGCAGGTCCTGGCGCCGGGAGAGTTCGCCCTTGAGCCGGCCGACCAGGCGGACCACCCGCTCGGTCTGGTTGCGGCCGACGACCGCGCCGCAGTGCGGCAGCCGCGTCAGCGCGTTGAGCGCGCCGTTGCCGCAGTCGATGCCGTACAGATGCACGTCCGCGCAGGAGTGCGTGCGCGCCAGCGAGGCCGCGATGGTCCGCAGCACCTGCGAACGGCCGCTGCGCGGGGCGCCGCCGATCATGAGGTGCCCGAACACCGAGAAGTCCACGACCACCGGGCGGCGCGCCTGGTCGGCGGGCAGGTCCTCGACGCCGTACGGCGCCGGCGGCAGCCTGCCCGGGGCGAGGGCGGCGACCGGGGTGTCGATCTCGTCCAGCAGCAGCGTCTCGGACAGCGCGGGCAGCCAGGGGCTGTGCTGCGCGGGGATGGCGAGCGCCCGCCCGGCGTCGCGGACCGCGTCCACGAGCACCTTCAGATCGGTGATCTCCTCGTCCTCGCGTGCCTCGGACTTCGGCTTCGCCACCGCCGCCCGGCCGAGATCCGCCCAGCTCAGCTCGCCCGCCCAGGGCGCGAGCGCGGCCGGATCGGCGGCCCCGGGGCGGCGGCCGCCGACGCGGCCGGACTGGAACGGCACCAGGGAGGCGTGCCCGAGGCGGACGTACGCCCGGCCCGGGGTGTTCTTGGAGATGTGCCCGGCCTCGGGCGAGTCGATGACGTCGGACGACTCCCCGCCGTCCGTCACGCGCAGCGCGATCCGCAGGTTGGTGTTGGCCCGGATCTCCGGGGAGACGACACCGCTGGGCCGCTGCGTGGCGAGCAGCAGGTGGATGCCCAGCGAACGGCCCCGCTGGGCGATGTTGACCAGACCGGTGACGAAGTCCGGCAGGTCGCGCACCATCGAGGCGAACTCGTCGATGACGATCAGCAGCCGGGGCACCGGCCGGTGCGAGGGGTCGCGGCGCACCAGATCCTGGTAGTCCTCTATGTCCTTGGCGTCGGCGGCGGCCAGGATGTGCTCGCGCCGCTTCAGCTCCGCGCCCAGCGACTCCAGCGCCCGCTCCACGAGATGCGCGTCGAGGTCGGTCACCATGCCGACGGTGTGCGGCAGTTTGACGCAGTCCTTGAACGCCGAGCCGCCCTTGTAGTCGACCAGCACGAACGTCATGTTCTCCGGCGTGTTCGCCACGGCCAGCGAGGCGACGATCGTCTGGAGCAGCTCCGACTTGCCCGAACCCGTCGTACCGGCGATCAGGCCGTGCGGCCCGTCCTTGCGCAGGTCGATGCCGAAGGGGCCGTCGTAGGACTCACCGATCACGGCGAGCGTCGACTGCCCGCCCATCCGCCAGCGCGCCACGATCGCGTCCCGGGTCGGCGGTTCCAGCCCCAGCACGTCCAGCAGCCGGCTCGACGCGGGCAGCGCGGAGTCCTCGGTCTCCCCGCTGATGTCCCGCAGCGGGGCCAGCGCGCGGGCCAGCCGCAGACACCAGGGGGCGGAGACGAAGTCGGGCCGTACGTCCGTGATCCGCTCGGCCCCCGCCTCCTCCACCCGCAGCCGCAACTCCTGTGCCTGCTGGGCCTGTTCGACGGGCGTCCCGGCGGTGTGCCAGGCCTGGAAGGACGGGAACGCCGGGGAGGCCGGGGAGGAGGACGAGTGGGCGGGGGAGGCGGAGGGCAGGGGCGGAAGGCCGCCGGCCGGCTGCGGCGGGAGCGCCTGCCCGCCGGGCTCACCGTCCCCCGTGCCGTACTCCCGCGCCCGGGGCTCGGCCACCACGAACGCCTGGCACTCGCCCGGCAGGAACCGCTCCTCGGCGTCCAGGCAGACGGCGTACATCCCCACCGCCGGCCCCTCGCGCAGCAGCCGTACCGCACCCGGCAGCGACCGCAGCCGCCGCGAGCCGTCCCACACGACGACGATGTCGGGATCGCCGAAGGAGACGCCCTGGGCGCGGCTCTGCTCGGCGGCCTTCTTACGGGCGTCGAGGATCTGCGTCAGCTCGCCGATCCGGGCACCGACCGTCTCGGCGTCGGTGCCGATGAGGACGTTGACGTCCTGCCCGCCGCCGGGCCGCGCGTGCGGCAGCCACCGCACCCAGTCCCAGCCGTCCCGGGCGCTCTGCTCGCTCAGCACGTAGACCTGCACGTCCATCGGGCTGTGCAGCGCCGCGCTCTGCGCCACCGCCCACCGCCCCATGGCCCGCGCGGAGTCACCCGGCCCCGCCATGCCGATCACCCCGAGCGACCTGAGCGACAGCGCCACCGGCGCGTCCTCGATGTGCCAGGTGACCTGCCGGCGGTGGTCGTCCTGCTCGGGGTCGTCGAGCACGACCTCCGACGGCAGCCGCCCGGTCCCCACCCGGATCAGCAGGTGGTCCCGGTCGGTGCGCCGCCGCTCCCACAGCCTGGTCCGCGGCCCGGTCCCCAGGGACAGCACGGCCGCGGGGTCGGGTATCGCGTGCCGCCGGTCCCGCCGCTCCGCGACGAGCGCGTCCCGGGCGTCCCCCTCGATCCGCGCCTTCTGCTCCTTGTACTCCTTGACCTGCTTGGCGTGGGAGGTGCGCCCGTGCTTCTTGTCCATGAAGTAGTTGGCGAACAGCAGCACGGGACTGAGCCCCGCCATGATCAGGTAGTACCAGCGGTGGAAGATCAGCACCGACACCACCGACCCCACCAGCGGGGTGAGCGCCATCAGCCAGGGCAGCGGCCGGGCCTCGTACTCGCGGGGCGGCGACGGCAGCCGGAACGTGGTCTGCCGGTCCGGCGGGCGCAGCCGGGGCGGCCGGTTGTAGTCGAGCCCGACACCGTCCTCCGACCACTTCAGCGCGGCGTCGGGCGGGCTGTAACGGGCCAGCTCCAGCAGGGTGTTGCCGAGGGCGACCTGCGCGCCGAGCGGCCAGTCGTCGCCCTCCGGCACGGCCCCGTCCAGCGTCACCGCGTCCCGGTCGCCGTGCACGGCCACCCGGCAGGTCCCGTCGGTCGCGACCGACAACGTCAGGGCCCGCGCGCCCACTTCCGGGTCGTCGACGCGCACGTACGACGCCGGCCCGCTGCCGATGTCGTAGCGCCCGACGCCGAGCCGGTGCACGGACCCGGCCGCCGGCCCGCCCACGACCCGCAGTTCGACCAGCCCGGTCGGCTCGCCCGGCAGACAGCCGGCCGGGTCCTGGAGACTGACCACGGCGCCCTCGCGCAGCGGCGACCCGACGACCGTGGCGGCCGGGTCGACGGCGTACCCGTCGACGTACACCATCGGCGCACCCCCGGCGGGCACCTGGTGCTGCCCGATCGGGATCACCTGCGCACCGCCGCCCACGCCGACCTGCCTGGCGAGTTCCCGGGCGACGTCCTCCACGGTGGACTCGGGATCGGCGTCGAGCACGACGTCGGCGGTGCCCCCGCCGAACGGGTCGACGACGGTCAGAGTCAGGCGCACGCTCGTCCTCCCCAGGCCGCTGCGACCGCGTTCCCTCCCGCTGGTCACAGTGCAAGCGACGATAGCGGCAACGATATCGGCCGCCCCGCCGGGCCGGGCCGGGGTGTCGTCCCCCTCGTTCCCTCCGGGATGTGACACCTCAGGCCTCGCCCGTAAGCTGCTGCCTCAGCAGTGACAGGGAGCCACGGGGGTTGGCCCTGCGGCGTATTGACGAGGGAGCGGCTTCATGGCCAAGGACCTGGACATCACATACCAGGACATGCGCGACGCGGCCAAGCACGTCGTGAAGGAGAAGGAAAAGCTCCAGGAGAAGCTGGACGGCCTGCGCAAGTACATCGCCAACCTGGTCGAGTCCGGCTACGTCACGAAGAGCTCCTCCAAGGCCTTCGACGAGAACTTCGACGAGTTCGTCCGCGGCACGAAGGACACGCTGGACGGCCTCGACGGCATGGGCGACTACCTGACCACGGCCGCGGACAAGTTCGAGCAGATCGACGACGAGCTGGCTAAGGCGGCGCGGAGCAAGTAGGCGCGACCGTTCCCGGTCGACGGTGCGGCGGCTCACCGGCCGCCGCACCGCTCGTCCCATGGTGGACGTGTTCCGGGGAAGGGACTCGTCGGGCATTACGTCATCAGCCGGTTCGTCCTGGACCGCCCCTTCGAGCACAGCCGCCGAGACGGCACGCGCACGCGGGACGGCAGCGCCTGCTCCCGTCAGCCTCGGGGGGCCGGCCTGAGGCGGAGACTGCGGGCGAAGTCGTCGATGGCGTCGAAGGACGACTCCAGGACGGCAGGGTCGTCGTAGTGCCCCTTGAGGACGAGATCGATGTCCTGGGCGGGGTCGTTCCAGGCGTAGGCCACGGACAGCATCAGGCCACCGTCAGGCGTCGCCCAACTGCGCAGGCACCGCAGACCCTCACCGAAGTGGGGTGAGACGAAGGGAACGGTCTCGACACGCTGGCTCGCGGCGGCGGTCGCCGGGTCGGGCTCGGCCAGCATGCTCAAGTGCACCGCGCTGTGCTCCTCGTCGCAGGCGAACTGCTTGGTGAAGAACACCAACGGAGCGGCATCCGGCGGGATCGGCCCGAACAGGAACGCCTGCTCGGCCCCGACACTGCGGTGCAGGGACGAAGCGGAGTGCTCCAGAAATTTCTTCAGCTGCCGCTTCTCACCCCAGGTGAGCTTGCGCTGGTGGAGCAGGGCGGTCGCGTCGAGTTGCAGGTCGAGCCACTCCGCGAACTCACGCCTGCCGGTCCCCAGAGGCATGTGGAACCACACCGCCGGGTCGGAGTCGGTGTCGACGATCATCATGAGTAACTCCAGCGGAAAGTGGTCATCACGGCGTCGAACAACTCACCCAGGGTCACGGTGAACTCAGCGTCCACATCAGGCACGATCAGGGTGCTGAAGGAGAAGGTCAGCCACTGGGCCGGCCTGCAGTTCGGGATCGGCACGAGGTACTGCACGCGCCAGGAAGGCACGTCCACACCCTTGTCCGGGTCCGCTGGAAGACTCCGCGTGGTCCGCAGGGCGGACGTGCCGTCAAGTGTCCGAGGGGAGGCGTCGTCGGCTTCACGAGCGAGATCGACGAGCATCGCCTCCGGATCGCTGTTCTCCGTCGGCGGTCCCATCGGTTTCGATGCGATGAAGGAGGCCGGGATGATCATCCCGTGAATGCGTTCGACGGGCAGGTACAGCGTCAGTCCGTCGGACTCACGCGCCTTCCGCACCGTCTCTCGCAGTTCCTTCGTCAGCCGCATCCGAGCTTTCGGGATGTCGTCCCGGGGAAAGTCGGCAGGTAGCTGGGACACGGACTTCCCGACGATCCGGTGGACGGCCTCGTCGGTCCCTGCCTGAAGAGGGATGGTGTCCCACCCTGGCGGTGGTACGACGTTGAAGCCCGTGGGAGAAGCGGTGGACTCCACGGATCGCTCAGGAGCTGACACTACGGTTCCGCATCTTCTCAGCGACCGAGGTCGCGCCGACGAGCACGGTGAACAGCGGTGCGCCGATGATCCCGGGCCAGAAGGAACTGATGAGGCTGGGCAAGAGGATCGCCCAGCCCATGGCGAGGTCACGCGTCAGCAAGGGCGGCCGTCTGCTGGGCGTGGGGTGCTGCGCCAAGATCCACAGGAGGTGGAGCAGGCAACCGGACAGCAGCACCCAGTAGACCCAGAAGAGGGCCGGCCGACCGGAGCTGGGGATCAGGAGGGAGCACACGATCAGCGGACCGATGGACACGAGAGCGCCGATGATCGTCATGCGCGCCCTGAAGTTCGCACCGGTACCCATGTGATCTCTGAGGGACTCAGCCATGTCTCCTGCTTTTCCTGTCACGTCTTCCGACAGCCTCGGCGCATGCGTTCGTGCTCACCAATGAGTGTCCGGAGCGGGCATCCAACCGCTCCCCTTCCACGTGTTGTAGCCCTCGTTATACGGTTTGTCCCCGGGGAGCAGGCCTTCCTGGGCCAGCCAGCCGACGGAGTCGCTCTGACTGAGTGACTTGTCGACGACGTCGACTCCCATGCCACCGTATGCGGCGGTCATCGACATTCCGTAGCCCACATGTCCCATCGTGGAAGCTCCTCCGGAGACGGCATCCGGGAAGACTCCCTTGTTGGTCCGTAGCTGGCCGAACAAGCCGGCCGCCTCGTCATCGCCCAGGTGCAGCCACTTGGAGACCGTGGAGACCTCGGTCGGTGCCTTGGAGACCAGTCCCGCCTCCCGGGAGATCTTCTTGAGAGTGTAGGTGCGCAGGTCCGAGAAGAACTGCCGGGCTGCGGTGCCCTGACTGTTCGCCATCGCCTTGCCCAGATCGTCCAGCATCCCCCTGTGGGCCCTGAGGCCGGCCTTGAGCCCGGCAGTCCGCGTGGTCTGCGCGGCCGCACTCGTGACCCTGTTGGCACCCTTGAGCATGGCGAGGCCCCCGCGGCCGACGCCCATCAACAGCAGGCCTCCGACATCGAAGATCAGATCAGTCCATGACGCGTCGCCTGATGCGACCAGCATGGATCTCGCAAGAATGGTCAGCACGGCGATCCCGAGGACGAGGAGATTCAGCCCCGGGATCCAGATGGCGACGATGCCGGCGATGGTCGCGACCCAGCCCAGGCCATCCAGGACGATCTTGATCCACTTCGCGTTGTCGTGGACCCAGCCCTTGATGTTGTCCCAGGTGCTGTCCTTGATGACATCGTTCAACTGACCGCCGATCTTGTGGGCGTAATACGCCGCACGATCGTCGCGATCGCCGGTGATGCGTTCGAGCTGTTCGCGGAACTTCCGCAGCGGGTCCTCTTCCCGCCCGCTCTCGTGCGGATGCTGGGCGCCCTTGTCGCCGGACTCCTTCTTGGCCTTGTCGGCCTCCAGCTCGTCCTGCTCGCGCTTGGCGTTCGCCAGAACCTTGTCGGCGTCCGACTGGAAGTCTTCCAGTTCGTTGGCCCAGTTGGTCAGATGGCCATGGACGTGTTCGTACCGCTCGGCGACCTCACGAAGGTGTTTCTCGAGGACTTCCGACTCATCGCGCAGCTTGCTGGCGTATTTCCCCTTCAGTTCGTTGTCGCTCTTGATGCCACGAAGAACCTTCGCTTGCCCCCGGAGCTTCTCTGCGACAGAGATCATGTGCCTGACCTCATCGCGGATCTCCTCCGGATCGCCCGGTACGGGATCGGATTCGGCGAGCGGATGCCAGTCACGGGGGCGTGGCTTCGACGTTGCGCTCACTTCTTGCCTTTCCTCGCCTTTCGCAGCTCATCCGCGAGCTGGGCGTCCAGCCCGGTGAAACCGTCGATGGTGGACTTCACCAACTCGCCCACGGTCTTGACGCTGTCCAGCATCTTGCCGCGATAGTCGTCCCAGTTGTCGACGAAGTCGTCCATTTTGTCCGCGATCTTGTCGCTGCCCCAGTAGGGGCGCATGTCGTCCCTGCGGTGGCCGAGATTCATGAGCTCCTTCTGAATGCTCTTCAGCTGAGACTCCGACTCGACGAGGAGGTCGACGTTGACGATGAGATCCGAGTCGTCGGCCATCGCGCTGATCAGCCCCTTGTCCGAGGGGCGGCCGCGGTTGGCGCGGTCGTCGCGACGTCGGCGAATGCGGGCGCAAGGTGCTTCATGGTCAGCTCCCCGTGTGACACCAGTTCCATCGAGGTATGGACGGTAGCTCTGTGGCGAGGTCCGGTGCCAGGCGCGGCCCGCTCGCAGGAACGGGTGATTAGCGTCCCAAGCGGGAGCAAGGGGATGTGAGGTCTTTGCGTCGCCCGGTACGCCGACCGGTGGGGTACGGGCGGTCACCGGTTGACGGACTGGATCTCCTGCACCGTGACCTCCCGCGTGGTGCCGAACGTCCCGTCGGGCAGGTCGCCGCCCGTGCCGTCGGTGCCCGACCAGGTGATCTTCCAGGTGACGGTGGCTCGCATCCTGTACGTGCCGTCGCCCGAGGAGCGCAGGTAGGTGAGTCCGCAGGGCGGGTCCTGGTCGGCCCTGCCGGTGGCGTAGGGCTCGCCGATGGTGCCGTCGGCGGTGACGGCGCACCGTCCGGAGGCGGGGAAGGTCTCGGCGTCGGCGGTGCCGGGCTGGAGGGTGAGGGCGACGGGCTCGGCGGTGGTCGTGGCCCGGATGGCGAGGCCGGCCACGTTCAGGGAGGCGGTGACGGAGACCTCCTTGAAGCGGGCCCTGTCCAGCCAGGCCCAGGTGGCCAGGTTGACCTTGGTGGTCCGACGCGGGGCGAGAGAGACCTCGGTGGGCGGCAGCTCGGCCTGCGCGTAGGCGAGTTCGGCCAGGATCTTCGGGGTGGCCATGTTGTTCACCGGCGGTCTGTCACCGTGCTTCACCCAGAAGGGCTGCTTGTCGCAGACCTGGGCGGCGGGTTCCATCCAGCGGGCCTGGTCGACGACGGCGACCCACCAGGTGCCCTCGTTCGCCTTGTCCAGGTTGTAGTTCCGGTAGGTGCCGTCCTTGTAGTCCTGGCGGAACATGCCGACGGCCGCCTTGGCATAGCTGTGCTGGCCCGGCGTGTTCATCGTCTCGTCGTACACGTCCTCCACGTACCGGGCGAACTCCTCGGCCCCGCGCGGCTCGTACCAGCAGGCGGGCGGGGTCCAGCCGGTCACGGGCCGGACGTTGCCGCCACCTTCGGCGTTCGCCTTCGCGCCGGCGGTGGCACCGCTGAACGTGACGCGGGAGACGATGCTGGTGCCGTTCCGCCCGCCACCGGTGTTCGCGGTCCGGCCGTTCGACCCGCCCGCGGTGCCCCATGCGAAGGCCGTTCCGGGCAGCAGGGCCAGCGTGCCGGTGAGCGCCCCCAGGGCGAGCCCGCGGTACGTCACCCTCACGGCGTGCACGCCTTGTTGCCCCGCTGCGACGCCAGCTTCGTCGTCTGCCACACGCCCTGGCCGGTCAACTCCAGCCGGGTGCTGTAGAGCACGTAGGACGCGGACGTCACCGGCACCCTGTCGACCTTGCCCGTCTTCCGGTTCTTGTTGAACGCCCTGCTCTCGTCGGCGCAGTAGGAGACACCGGCCGACTTCTCGTCGAACACGCTGATCCTGGCCGCGTAGTAGCGGACCGAGCCCGAGTAGGTGGAACCGCTGTCGACGATCGACCTGACCCAGTCCCGGCTGTTCGCGAGCGCCGTACCGGCCTGGTAGAAGCCCAGCGCCGGCGACTCGGGATCGTCCTGCGTGACGGCGTAGGTGACGGCCGTCTGCGCCCGGCCCGCATCCGCCAGGATCGCGTCCTTGGTGGCGTCCCCGGTCTTCCAGCTCTCGAAGGTCTCCGTGACATCACTCGGAAGGGTCATGCCCGGGCGGCGGGCATCTGCTGGTGACGGGCTCGGCGACGCGGACGCCACGCTGCCGCTGTCCGCACCGGCGATCCTGTCGTCGCCCCCGTCCTCGGAACCGCCGCCACCCCCACCGCACCCGGTGAGCAGAACGGCCGCGGCTGCGGTGAGCGCGGCGGCGACGGGCAGAGGGCGACGCTTCAACGGGGGCTCCCGGGGGGACGGATGTGCAACCGAGCGCACAGACGGTATCGGCGGAATTCGCGGTGTCACCGACGCGAACTCACCCGTGACCACTCCTTCTCAGCCGCTGCCGCCCCCCGCTTCGGCACGCGGGCACGGGAAGGCGGAGGTCGGCCCGAGGGCGGCACCGACCCGCCCCCCGCCGCGGGCGTCAACTCCCCGTCCCGGACGTTCACTCCCTCACCCGCACCCCGCGTCCCCGCCCCGTGTGACGTACCGCACGCGTGGGTGAAACGTGCAGGGCTGGTGGGTGGTGCGTGAGGGGAGAGGGAGCGGGGAGCGGGGTGGGTTCGCTGGCGCACAGGGGCGGGGCCGGGGGTGGGCTTTGCTCAACGGGGCTGGACGGCACCGGCGTTGCGGAGTGGAAAGCCGGGATGCGCGGGGACGGGGAGTCGTAACGTGCCTTGAGGGGCTTATGTGCGGCTGATACGGTGCGTTCGCTTGACACTCACTCCGGCGCTGGGTATCCGACCAGGTCGGGCGGTGCGTCCAGCGTGACCCGGGGAGTCTGCCGGGACGTTCGGGGGGTGCGGTGTCCGCTTATGCACGGAAACTGGCAGACAGAGTCTTGGGTGTACGGGGAGCGGTTGCGTGAAGATCCAGGAGCGTACGGGGGCGGGCGCCGGCCGGGTCGCCGCTCCCGCTCAGCCGTCGGTCGGTGACCGCCTTCCCACGCCGCCCCGTGAGCGCAAACCCGCGCTGGCCGCGCTCGCCGTACTGCTGATCCTGCTCGGCGCGCTCGGGGCGACGACGCTCGTGCTGCGGGCCGGGGACCGGATCGAGGTCGTCAAGGTGACGAAGCAGGTCGAGGCCGGCGAGTCCGTCGAGGACAGTGACGTGACCTCCGTGATGGTCGCCGAGGACAGCGGCATCCACTACATCCGCTGGAAGCAGCTCGACCTCCTGAAGACCCTGAAGGCCAAGTCCACGATCTACCAGGGCACGGTCGTCGTGGGCGAGATGTTCGCCGAGGGCGCCTCCCTGCCGGCCGGCAAGGCCTCGGTGGGCGTCGCGCTGAAGGAGGGCCAGTACCCGGCCGACATCAAGGCCGGTGACACCGTGGCCGTCTACAACGTCGACAGCCCCGGCTCGACCTCCTCCACCTCCTCCACCGCTTCCGGTTCCTCCGGTACCGACAAGAGCGGCTCCGCCGGCAGCATGCTCAGCGGCACCGCGAAGGTCAGCAAGGTGGCCGACGACAGCGACGCCACCGTGAGCACCGGCAACCTCTCGCTCACCCTCCTCGTCGACCGGTCCGACGCCGCCGCCCTGGCGCGTGCCGCCGCCGCCGGTGCGGTGGCCGTCGTGCACATCCCCGGCACCGGCAACTAGAAGGCGGCACACACCCCATGGCGCTCATCGCTCTCGCCGCCGACAAGGGCTCGCCCGGCGTCACCACGGCCGCCGTCGCCCTCGCCGCCGTCTGGCCGCGCCGGGTCCTGCTCGCCGAGACCGACCCGGCGGGCGGTGACCTGGTCTACCGCAGCGCCGCCGCGCACGGCGGACCGCTCAACCCCAACACCGGCATGCTGTCGATAGCCGCGACCGCCCGCCGCGGACTGGTGCCGGACCAGCTCTGGGACCACGCGCAGCCGCTCAGCGGCGGCCTCGAGGTGCTGGTCGGGCTGGGCATCGCCGAGCAGGCCACCGGGTTCACCGGGCTCTGGCCCACCCTGGGCCGCGCCTTCGCCGCGCTCGCCGACTCCCCGCACGCCCCCGCCGACGTCATCGCCGACTGCGGCCGGATCAGCGGCGACACCCCGGCCGTCGACCTGTTCCCGCACGCCGCGCTCGTGCTGCTCGTCTCCCGTACCGAGCCCGAGGCCCTCGCCCGGGTCCGGGACCGGGCCGCCGCCCTCTCCGCCAAGCTGCACGGCGGCCCGCGCGGCGCCGCGGCCCTCGCCACCCCGCTCATCGGGGTCGTGCTGATCACCGACCCGGGCAGCTCCGCCAAGCTGGTCAACCAGGTCAACGACATGCTGGTGCACTCCCAGACCGGCGCCCGGGTCGTCGGCACCCTCGCCGCCGACCCCGCCGGCGCCGACCAGCTCGCCGGCCGCAAGCGCGGCCGGCTCGACAAGTCGCTGCTGATCCGCTCGGCCCGCAAGATCACCGCCGACCTCCACCAGCAGTACGGCGCCGCCTGGGCCGTCTCCGCCCAGGCCGGCCCGCCGCACCACCCGCAGCACCCCGAACCTCAGCAGCAGCAGGCGCAGCAGCACGCACCGCAGCACCCGGAGCCGTACCAGGGCCACGCGGAGGCCGGTCGATGACCGCTGTCGACCACCAGTTGGTCAAGCGGTTCCGGCAGGAGGCCGGCGACCGTATCGCCGAGCAGCGCCGCCTCGACCAGGTGGGCGGCGTACCGCCGATGTCCACGGAGGACGAGCGGCAGTACGCCCGCGCGGTCATCGCCCAGATCCTGGAGGAGTACGCCCGCGCGGAGATCAACGCCGGCCGCACCCCGCTGGACGCCGAGACGGAGGAGCAGTACGCGGCCGCCGTGCACGCGGCGCTGTTCGGCGTGGGGCGGTTGCAGCCGCTGCTGGACGACCCCGAGGTCGAGAACATCGACATCAACGGGTGCGACCAGGTCTTCGTCGGCTACTCCGACGGGCGTGAGACCCGGGGGGAGCCGGTCGCCGAGACCGACGAGGAACTCATCGAGCTGATCCAGGTGCTGGGCGCCTACTCCGGTCTGTCCTCCCGGCCCTTCGACTCCGCCAACCCCCAGCTCGACCTGCGGCTGCCCGACGGCTCCCGGCTGTCGGCCGTGATGGACGTCGCCCGGCGGCCCGCGCTGTCCATCCGCCGCGCCCGCATGGGCAAGGTCTTCATCTCCGACCTCGTCGGCAACGGCACCCTCACCCCGGAACTCGGCCACTTCCTGGCCTGCGCGGTCCGCGCCCGCAAGAACATCATGATCGCGGGCGCCACCAACGCCGGCAAGACGACACTGCTGCGCGCGCTCGCCAACGAGATCCCGCCGCACGAACGGCTCATCACCGTGGAGCGGGCGCTGGAACTGGGGCTCGACACCTTCGCCGACCTGCACCCCAACGTCGTCGCGTTCGAGGAGCGGCTGCCCAACTCCGAGGGCCAGGGCGCCATCGGCATGGCCGAACTCGTCCGCCGCAGCCTGCGCATGAACCCCTCCCGGGTCATCGTCGGCGAGGTGCTCGGCGACGAGATCGTCACCATGCTCAACGCGATGTCGCAGGGCAACGACGGCTCGCTGTCCACGATCCACGCCAACAGCTCCAGCGAGGTCTTCAACCGCATCTCGACGTACGCGTTGCAGGCCACGGAGCGGCTGCCCATCGAGGCCAGCCAGATGCTGATCGCGGGCGCGGTGAACTTCGTCGTCTTCATCCAGCGGCGCAACGACTACCAGTCCGGCGGCCGCCTCCAGCGCGTGGTCACCTCCGTGCGCGAGGTCAACGGCGTCGACGGCCGCGTCCTGTCCAGCGAGGTGTTCGCCGAGACCCCCGACGCCCGGGTGGTCCCGCACGCCCCCATAGCCTGCCTGGAGGACCTGATGGCCTACGGCTACCAGCCGCACGGGGCCTGGGGGTGAGCGGCATGAGCGTCATGCACGGCGCGAGTGCGCACGGCGCGCACGGTACGGCGTACGCGGCCCTCGCCCCGCTCGGCTCCCTCGGCGGACTGTTCTCCACCACCGTCCTGTACGCCCTCGGCTGCGGGGTCGCCGTCGGCGGCGGCCTCGGCCTGCTCCTCGTCGCCCTGCGCGGCCTGCCCGCCAAGCCCGCGCACGAGAAGCAGAAGGCCAACGAGCGGGCGGCGGAGCTGATCCGGTTCGCCGGGCGGCGCGGCTCGCTCGCCGCGCTCGTCGGACTCGCCGTGCTGCTGCTGACCCGCTGGACGGTGGCCGGTCTCGCCGCCGGCATCCTCGTCTTCTTCTGGGACCGCCTCTTCGGCGGCGCCGCCGAGGAACGCTCCGCCATGCGCCGCGTGGAGGCCCTCGCCTCCTGGACGGAGTCCCTGCGCGACACCATCGCCGGCGCGGTGGGCCTGGAGCAGGCCATCCCGGCGTCCGCGCGGGCCGCCGCGCCCGTGCTGCGCCCGCACCTCGACGCCCTGGTCGACCGGCTGCGCTCCCGCACGCCGCTCCCGGAGGCCCTGCAACTGCTCGCCGACGAGATCGACGACGCCTCGGCCGACATCATCGTCGCGGCGCTGATCCTCAACGCCCGCCTGCGCGGGCCGGGTCTGCGCCAGGTCCTCGGCGCGCTCGCCAAGTCGGCGCGCGAGGAGGTCGACATGCGTCAGCGCGTGATGGCCCAGCGCGCCTCCACGCGCCGCTCGGTGCAGATCGTGGTCGCCGTCTCCGTCGCCTTCGTCCTCGGACTCGCCGTCTTCAACCGCGACTTCGTCGAGCCGTACGGCACCGCCGTCGGGCAGCTCGTCCTGGCCCTCGTGTGCGCCCTGTTCGCCCTCGGCTTCTGGTGGCTGCGCAAGCTGTCCACCATCGAGACACCCGAACGGTTCCTGGTCCGGGACGAGCCGTCGGTGCAGTTCGTCCGTCCGCGCCCGCCCGGTCAGCACCAGGTGCCGCAGCAGCAGCCGTCCCAGCAACCGTCGTCCCAGCAGCAGGCCCAGTCCGGGCAGTCGGCGCCGTCCGCGCCGGGAGAGGGGGTGCGGCGATGAGCCTGACGATGCCCGTCGTGGTCGGTGTCATCTTCGGCCTCGGTGTCTACGCCCTCATCCGCGCCCTGGTGCCGGCCAAGCGCAGCGCCGTGGCGCAGGTCGCCCGGATCGACGCGATGCGGGCGCGGGGATCGGCGTACGAGTCCGCGCGGCCGGCCCGGGACACCGGACGCCTCGGCTCGCTGCGGTCCCAGGTCGGCGCCCGCGTGGCCCAGTTCTACCTCCAGCAGGGCTGGGAGCAGCGCTCGCAGCGCGCCGACCTGGCGGTGCTGAACCGCGGCTGGGAGAAGTTCCTGGCGACGAAGGTGCTGCTGGGCGTGGCCGGGCTGTTCTTCGGTCCGCTGCTGTTCGCCGTGGTGTGGACGCTGGGCTTCGGCTCCAGCCCGGCCATCCCGGTCTGGCTGGCCCTGCTGTGCGCCGCCGTGTTCTTCTTCCTGCCCGACCTCGAGGTACGGCGGGACGCGGCCGCCAAGCGCCGGGACCTCAGGCGGGTGATCGGCGCCTATCTGGACCTGGTGTCGATGAGCCTGGCCGGTGGCCGGGGCCTGCCCGAGGCGCTGATGGCCGCCGCCGAGGTCTCCGACGGCTGGGCCAACCAGCGCATCCGCAGCGCCCTCGCCGACGCCCGGATCACCGGCGTCAGCCAGTGGCAGGCGCTCGGCGCGCTCGGTGAGGAACTGGGCGTGGAGGAGCTGAAGGACCTCTCCGCCTCCCTGGCCCTGGTCGCCGACGACGGGGCCAAGGTGCGCGAGTCGCTCGCCTCGCGCGCCGAGACCATGCGGCACCGCGAACTCGCCGAGATCGAGGGCAGCGCGGGTGAGAAGTCGCAGTCGATGCTCGTGGCCCAGCTGCTGCTGTGCGCCGGTTTCCTGGTGTTCCTGATCTTCCCGGCGGCGATGCGGGTCTTCCAGGTGTGAGCCGCTTCCCGACCTTCTGCCAACTGCTGTTTCGAGAGGACAACCCATCATGAACGGACGGAACGTCTTTACCGGGATCC
The DNA here is from genome assembly GCF_055592085.1 of Streptomyces sp. NPDC041135. Taxonomy (NCBI): domain Bacteria; kingdom Bacillati; phylum Actinomycetota; class Actinomycetes; order Kitasatosporales; family Streptomycetaceae; genus Streptomyces; species Streptomyces sp. NPDC041135. Next base: position 59,474 of record NZ_JBVIYZ010000013.1, on the reverse strand, counting down.
CGGCCGTGGACTTCCTGGTCACCTTCCTCCAGGGCCGCGTCGAGCGCGCCCGCTCCGGCGAACTCGACCGCGGTGCCTCCGCGGTGGAGTGGGTCATCATCTCCGCGGTCGTCGTGGCGATCGTCGGCGTGGTGGCCGCCATCCTCAACGCCGCGCTGAGCGACGGCGCCAACAAGGTCGGCGACTGCATCAAGGGCACGACCGCGTCCAAGACCTGCTGAGCGCACGCAGGAGACGTACGGAACGGGGACTGCCGGGTGACGGGGGTGACGGGGGTGACCTGGGTGACGGGGATCCGGGCCAGGCTGCGCGGCTGGGCGCGGCGCCGGGCGCGGGCCGCGCGCGGTGACTCCGGCATGACCGCGATCGAGTTCGTGCTGCTCACTCCGGTCCTGTTCTTCATGATCTTCGCGACCGTCCAGTTCGCGCTGTACTTCTTCGCCGACCACGTGGCCCAGGCGGCGGCCCAGGCGGGCGCCCGCAAGGCCCGCGCCACGGCCGACGCGCAGCCCGGCGCGTGGCGGGGCGAGGCGCGGGACGTGGCCGACTCCTACATCCGCCAGCTCGGCCCGCAGCTGGTGCTGTCCCCGGACGTGAAGCTGATCCAGCCGGGGCGGCACACGGTGGGCGTGGAGATCTCGGCCCGGGTGCCGTCGGTGTTCCCCGGACTGGACCTGACGGTGCACGCACGCTCGGCGGGCCCGGTGGAACGGTTCGTGAAGGAGGGGGAGAACTAGATGCCCCGCACCCTGCCGCCCCGCCCCCGACACCAGCGCCCCCGACACCAGCGCCCCACCCCGACGGACGACCGAGGCCTGTCGACCGTCGAGGTCGTCATCCTGGCCCCGGTGATGTTCCTCTTCATCCTGGTCCTGGTCGCCTTCGGGCAGCTCGTCGACGGCCGGGGCGCGCTGGACGGCGCCGCCCGTGACGCGGCCCGCGCCGGCTCGATCCAGAAGGACCACGCCACGGCGATGGCACAGGCCCGCGCGGCGGCCGCGGCCGACCTCGCGGACGTCTGCGCGGGCCCGGTGTCGGTCGTCCAGAAGAGCGCCGGCTTCGACCCCGAGGTGGACCCCTTCTTCACGGTCGAGGTCAGCTGCGAGGTCCGCGGCCTGGCCATGCTGGGCCTGGACGTCCCGACCCACCTGTCGGCCCGCTTCTCGTCCTCCCTGGACCCGTACCGGAGGTCGGCGTGAGCAACCCCGTACGAGAGCCCGTACCGACACCGGGACGGGCACCGCTGACACCGGAGCCGGTACGCAGCTGGTGGTCCGCCCGCCGTCGACACCTGGACGACCGGGGTTCGGGAGCCGGCGCGGTCATCATCTTCGCGCTGGTCTTCCTGTCCCTGTCCGCCTTCGTCATCGACGGCGGCCTGTCCATCTCCCAACGCGAACGCGCCGCCGACATCGCCGAACAGGCCGCCCGTTACGCCGCCCAGGACATCGACAAGGCCGCCCTGTACGAGGACGAGGGCGGCCCCGCCCCCATCAACTTCCAGCACTGCGACGCCCGGGTGCGGGCCTACGCCCGCGAGATGGACCTCACGGCCGCCGACACAGCCGCGACCCGCTGCGTGACCGCCGACGCCCGCCGGGTCGAGGTCGAGGTGCAGCTGACGTACGAGCCGGTGTTCACCGGGCTGTTCTACGGCGGAGACGTGACCGTGCGCGGGCGCGCGGCGGCGGAGAACGAAGTCGGCTGAGGCCGGCCACGGCGAGGAGCGGGTCACCATGGCCGGCGGTTGCCGTAGGGGCTTCGACGCTGTCGGTCCGGGTCCATAAGATCTCGGTAGGCTCGACCCGCCTCCCCCCCCCACCGACCCTCCTCCCACACACGACCCAGGACACCCGCCATGGCGCGACGCAGCACATCAAGCTCGACGGGAACACCGACGGGACCGCGCAACCGGACACCGCAGCCGGTGCGGGTGCGGCGGCGTTCGTTCGGGGACTTCGTCAAGGCGTTCCTCGCGTTCCTCGCCCTGCTGGTCCTCGTCGTCGGGGTGCCCGGCGCGCTCGCCGTGGCGGTGGGCTGGCCGCTGCCGCGCACCGCCCCGACCCCGGACTGGCTCCGGCAGGACGTGTCCGTCGACACCTTCCTGCACATCCTCACGGTCGTCGTCTGGCTCGCCTGGGCCCAGTTCACCGCGTGCGTGCTGGTGGAGGCCAAGGCCGCGCTGTCCGGTGTCGGCCTGCCCGGCCGGGTCCCGGGCGCCGGGCCCAGCCAGCTGCTGGCCCGTCAACTGGTCGCCGCGCTGCTGCTGGTGGGCGCCACCGCCGCGAGTCTGACGCCGGGGCTGTCGCAGCTCGGACACGGCCCGGAGAGCAACCAGCGGGGGACGGTCGCCGCCGCGCAGCAGACGCCGGGCCTCTTCGCCCAGCAGCAGGAGCAGGCCCGCGGCACCGCCGCCGCCCTCGCCGCACAGGCGTCGCACGTCGCCGCGCGGGCGGACGCCGGGAGCGGCGGCCCCACGTCCGGCGCCACGAAGTACTACCGGATCCAGCCGCCCGAGGGCCGTCATCACGACTCGCTGTGGGAGATAGCCCAGCGGCACCTCGGCGACGGCCGGCGGTACAAGGAGATCTACGAACTCAACAAGGACCGCGTCCAGCCCGACGGTTCACGGCTGTCCGAGGCCAGTCTGATCCGGCCCGGCTGGATCATGGAGATGCCCGGCGACGCCCACGGCGGCGAACTCGTCGAGCTGCCCGACGCCCACGCATCGGCGGACGTGCGGGAGCAGATCGGTGACTACGCCCGATCCGGCGATCACGCCCGACAGCCCGCGGGTGACCACGCCGAACAGGCAGGGGGTGACCACGCCGAACAGGCACGGGGTGACCACGCCGACCAGCAGGGCGGCGACGGTCGGCCGGTCGGGGGACCGGATGCCGCGCGGGTCTCCCTGCCCGGGCAGCGCACCGCCGCCGACGGGGACCGGGAGGCCGGGGCCGCCGCACACTCCGGCAGCCGCTCCTTCGGGCTGCCCGAAGCCCTCATCGGCGCCCCCCTCCTCGCCGCCGGTCTCCTCGCCGCCCTCGGCCGCAGGCGCCGGCAGGCCATGTGGCAGTCGGCGCTCGGTTCCCTCGGCGGCCGGCGCGGCATGGAACCGCCCACCCCGACCGGTGACGCCCAGGACGTCCAGGACGCGCTGCTCGTCGGCGCCGACCCGGAGGCCGTACGGCTCCTGGACCGGGCGCTGCGCGGACTCGCCGCCGCCCTCAGCGCCGACTCCCGCCCGCTGCCCGTCGTCTACGCCGCCTGGCTCAGCCGCGGCGACCTGCACCTCCAGCTCGCCCAGCCCGCCGGGAAGCCGCCGGCGCCCTGGCGGCTCGGGCAGGACCAGACGTTCTGGATGCTCGCCCGGAGCGACGCCGAGCGGTACGACGACGCCGACACCGCCGCCCCCTACCCGGGCCTGGTCAGCCTCGGCACCATGGACGACTCCCGGCTGCTGCTGAACCTGGAGGCCGTTCCCGGACTCGTCGCGCTGGGCGGCACCGAGGCCGACCGGGCCGCCGTGTTCGCCTCCGTCGCCGCCGAACTCGCCACCAACGGCTGGTCGGACCGTATGACCGTGACCCTCGTCGGCTTCGGCGAGGACCTCACCGCGCTCGCCCCCAACCGGCTGCGCCACCTCGACGGCGTCGAAGCGCTCCTGGAGACCATGACGGCCGAGACCCGGCAGCGCCGGGGAGCCCTCGGCGCCGCCGGGCAGGACTCGGTGCTCACCGGCCGCACCGGGCCCGCCCAGCACACCCGCTGGGCGCCGCACCTCGTCCTGCTCGCCGCCGAGCCGTCCGCCGAGGACGCCGTGAAGCTGGCCGAACTCGCCGCCGACGCCGGCCGGCTGGGCATCGGCTACCTCGTCGGCAGCGAGAGCGGAGACCTGCCCGGGGCCGCCTGGGAGATGCGGATCACCGCCGAGGGCAAGCTGCTCGCCCCGCTCCTCGGTCTCGAACTCGACGCACAGCTGCTGCCCGCCGCACAGCAGCGGGCCGTGGTCGACCTGTTCGTCGAGGCCGACCCCGAGCGCGACCCCGACGGCCCGGCCACCGCCCCGGCGTTCCTCGTCGACATCAGCGAACAGGGGCGGCCCGCGGTGTACGCGCGGCTGGTGGGACCGTACGAGATCATCGGGCTCGACACCCCCGACGGGGAGCGCAGCGCCCTGCTGCACGAGGCGCTCGCGCTGCTCCTGCTGCACCGCGAGGGTGTGCACCCGCGCGTGCTGGCCTCCGCGCTGTGGCCGCGCGGCGTCACCGAGGACGTACGCGACGCCCTCGTGGAGCGGCTGCGCGCCTGGCTCGGCGCCGACCCCGACGGCACGCCCCGCCTCCGCACCGACGCCACCGGACGGCTGGTGCTCGCCACCTCGGTCGTCTCCGACCTGGACGTGCTGCGCTCCCTCTACCACGAGGCCACCCAGGGCAAGGGCGCCGGCAGCCGGGCCGTACGCGGGCGGTTGCTCACCGACGCGCTGGTCCTCGTGCGCGGACCGCTCCTCGCCGACCGGCCCGAGGGCCGCTACCGCTGGCTCACCCACGAGATCGTCGACGCCCAGCTCCCGCTGCTGGTCGCCGACATCGGGCTCGCGCTGTCCGCCTTCCACCTGGAGAAGGACCGCGCGGAGCGGGCGATCGAGGCGCTCCGGGCGGCGCTGCGGACCGCGCCGGACGACGAACGGCTGTGGCACGAGCTGCTGCGCGCGACCCACGCCACCGGCGACCCGGCCCAGTTGCGCGCCCTCGCCGCCGACCTGGTGCGGCGCAGCGGTGCCCGCGGGCTGCCGCCCCGCACGGAGGCGCTCCTGGACGAGTTGCTGCCGACGTGGCGCGAGGCCGCAGCGGCCGCCGGATGAGCGACGTCCTGCTGGTGGTCGCCGCCGCGCTGTGGGGCGCGGCGGCCGGTGCCCTGCTGCCCCGCGCCGCCTACCGCTTCTCCGCGCCCGCGGGCGAACCGTGGCGGGACCGCTGCCCGGCCGGACACCCGGTCGACGGCTGGCTCGGCCGCACCCGCTGCGCCCGGTGCGCCCGGCACCCGCGGCCGCGGTCCGACCGGGAAGCGCCCGACGCGTCGCACGCCGCCCCCGTCGAGACCCCCGCCCCCTCCGGCGATCCGCACGGCCCGTCCGTCGAGCCGCCCGCCCCGTCCGCCGTGTCCCTCGCCGTGGCCGGCGCGCTGGTCTGCGCCGTCCTCGCCGCCGCCACCGGTACCCGCCCCGAGCTGGGCGTCTGGCTGCTGCTGGCGCCCGTCGGCGTGCTGCTGGCGGTGGTGGACCTGCGGGTGCGGCGGCTGCCCGACCCGCTGACCCTGCCGTTCGCGGCCGCCGCCCTCGGCCTCCTCGCCGCCGTCACCGCCCTGCCCGAGCACGCCGGTGACTGGCCCACCGCGCTCTACGGCGCCCTCGCCCTCGGCGGCGGCTACTTCGCGCTGTTCCTCATCAACCCCGCCGGCATGGGCTTCGGCGACGTCAAGCTGGCGGTCGGCGCGGGCGCCGTCCTGGGCTGGTACGGCTGGCCGGTGGTGCTGCTCGGCACCTTCGCCGGGTTCCTGTTCGGGGCGCTGTACGGGGGCGCCCTCGTCGTCGCCCGGCGGGCGGGGCGCAAGACCGCGATCCCGTTCGGGCCGTTCCTCATCGCGGGGGCGTTCGCGGGGCTGCTGGTGGGGGCGTACGCGGCCTGACGTCGGGGCGGCCCGGGCGCTGACGTAGGCTGGTTCGGTCCGCTACCACCCCTTGACGAAAGGGACGCCCCGGTGACCGAGAAGGCCGACCTCCAGTCCGTGCTCGACCGTGCCGCGGCCGGCGGGCGGATCACCCCCGAGGAGGCGCTCGACCTCTACCGGGACGCCCCGCTGCACGCGCTCGGCGCGGCCGCCGACGCGGTACGGCGCCGGATGTACGCGGGCACCGAGCACATCGCGACGTACATCATCGAGCGGAACATCAACTACACGAACGTGTGCGTCACGGCGTGCAAGTTCTGCGCCTTCTACGCCGCCCCCAAGGACACCGCCAAGGGCTGGACCCGCGACCTCGACGACATCCTGCGCCGCTGCGCGGAGACCGTCGAGCTGGGCGGCACGCAGATCATGTTCCAGGGCGGCCACCACCCGGACTACGGCGTCGAGTACTACGAGACGCACTTCCGGGCCATCAAGGAGGCCTTCCCGCAGCTGGTGATCCACTCGCTGGGCGCCTCCGAGGTCGAGCACATGGCCCGGATCAGCGCGGTCTCCGTCGAGGAGGCCATCACCCGCATCCACGCGGCGGGCCTGGACTCCTTCGCCGGCGCCGGCGCCGAACTGCTGCCGGAGCGGCCGCGCAAGGCCATCGCCCCGCTGAAGGAGAGCGGCGAGCGCTGGCTGGAGATCATGGAGGCGGCGCACCGGCTGGGCGTGGAGTCCACCTCCACCATGCTGATGGGCACCGGCGAGACCAACGCCGAGCGCATCGAGCACCTGCGCATGATCCGGGACGTGCAGGACCGCACGGGCGGCTTCCGGGCCTTCATCCCGTACACCTACCAGCCCGAGAACAACCACCTGAAGGGCCGCACGCAGGCGACGCTCTTCGAGTACCTGCGGATGATCGCGATCGCCCGCCTGTTCCTCGACAACGTCCGGCACATCCAGGGCTCCTGGCTGACCACGGGCAAGGAGGTCGGCCAGCTCTCCCTGCACTACGGCGCGGACGACCTCGGCTCGATCATGCTGGAGGAGAACGTCGTCTCCTCGGCCGGCGCCAAGCACCGCTCCAACCGCCTGGAGATCATCGACCTGATCCGCAAGGCGGGCCGGGTCCCGGCGCAGCGCGCGACCACGTACGAGCACCTCGTCGTGCACGACGACCCGGCGAACGACCCCGTCGACGACCGCGTGGTCTCGCACATCTCCTCCACGGCGATCGAGGGCGGCACGGCCCACCCCGAGCTGAAGCTGCTGACCACCAACTGACCGCCCAGTCCCGCCGAGTCGCGTCGTGCTGACCATCCACACCGCCCCGCTGGTGCTGCCGGTGGGGTCGGCCCCGCTCGCCGACGGTGCCGTCGTCGTGGACGGCGACCGGATCGCGGCCGTCGGGCCGTACGAGGAGGCGGCGGCCGGCGCGCCCGGCGCCCGGGTGCGCCGCTGGCCGGGGCTGATCACGCCGGGCCTGCGCCAGTGGCACCCCCGGTGGCTGCTGCGCCGCTGCTACCACCCCGACCCGCGCGAAGCCGGTGAGCTGGGCGAACTGCCCCTGTGGGGCGAGCGATTGGCCGCGCTCGGCGACCTGTCGGAGACCCGCTGGTCGGGCAGTGTCCGGCGCGGCGTCCAGCGGATGCTGCGGTACGGCACGACGGCGGTCGCGGCGCCCGGCGGCCGGATCGGCGACCCGCTGGTGGCGACGGCCGTCGCCAGGGCCGGACTGCGCGTCGTCCCCGTCACGGGCGGACCCGGCGGCATGCTCCTGGGCGAGCGGCCCGACCTCGACCCGTTCGCCGAGGGCCACGACCTTCCCGGCACCGTCCACGGCCCGCTGACGGTCGGCGGCCGCGCCGACCTCGCCGTGTTCGACGTACCGGACGAGACGGCCCTGACCGAGCGCGGCGCGGTGACCTGCGTGGCGACGGTCCTGGGCGGCCGGCTGGTCTACCGGGGCCGCTGATCCCCGAGTCCCGGGCCGCCGGGCCCCGGGGGCGGCGATCCGTGGTCGGCCGATGCCGCCGGTGGGTGACGTCTCGTCAGCCCGCGAACACCTGGCCGAACGCCCCCGCCGACTGGCTCACCCCGCTGCAGTCGGTCGCCGCGTCGTCCCGCGTGGACTCGCCCTCCTCGCACTGCTGGTCGCGGAAGGCGGACCACATCGACACCCAGGCGATCTCCCGCTCCTCGGCGAACGCGCGCACCTGGGCGGCGTCGGACAGCGTGAACGTCTCGCCGGAGACGTCGTTGACGCCGAGCATCGAGGTGAGGGCCATGCCCCGCCAGGCGTCGCGGCTGGAGAGGCCGAATGCCTTCTCCAGCTGGGTGTGGGCGGCCTTGGCGGAGGCGAGGGCGTAGTCGCCCATGTCACCGGTGTAGGACTCGCCGTAGTTCATGGTCATGAGGTTCACCGTGGAGACCTGGACGTCGTACGTGTTCGCGGAGCGCAGCAGCGCGAGGCCGGCGGAGTCGAGCCCGGACGGCATCACCGGGAGGGTGAAGGACACGGTCAGGCCGGGCCGTTCCCGCTGGAGCAGGGCTATCGCCTCCGAACGCCGCGCGACCGACGCGGAGTCGGTCAGCTCGTCGCCCTCGATGTCGAAGTCGGCCTGGGCGGAACCGGCCGCGTCCAGCGCCCTGCCGTAGGCGGCGGCCAGCTCGGCGGCGCTGTCGCAGACGGCCGCCAGCTCCTTGCCGGACGCCCCGCCGAAGGAGACCCGGACGCCGGCGCCGTCCGCCTTCAGCGCGGAGACGCGGGCGGCCACCGAGGCGTCGGAGACGGCCTCGCTGCCGTTCCACTCGGGTACGCAGCCGCTGCCGTCGGAGATCACGAAGGCCAGGTTGTACGTCGTCGGGGAGCCCGCCGAGTCGTTCGCGGAGGCCTCGGTGGCGCTGACGTAGGGCGCGTACGAGGTGCTGCCCGCGTCGCCCGTGCCGGCCGTCCCCGGGGACGCCGAGGAGGTTGCGGGCGTGCTGCCAAAGGCGCCTCCGGAGCCGGCCGAGCAGCCCGTCACAGCGAGTGCAAACAGGCAGGTGAATCCGGCCGCCGGCTTGAGGAAACTCCGCATTGCCCGTGTACCCGCTCTCGTGATCTCTGTCTCAGGACGGAAAACAACGTGCGTTTCCCTGGCGGAAATGTCTCACACGCCGATGGGTTCCTCCCGGTCGGCCGGCGCACCGGTTACTCGCGAGTCAGGGGAGTCAAAGCGGTCATATCGGGTGGATGAATCGGCTATATCTGCCTTATCTCTCTCGGGGTGTCGGGACGCCACCGAGGGAATCTCACAGGGAGGCGACAGATTGCGGTACGTCTCATGGGCTGCTCATAAGAAGCCCAAAGCGATTGGCACATAAAGCCTCCCTAGCATCCGGGGAATGCAATCCGAACCCGCCATCGATACGCGCGCCGCAGGGCGTGGTCACCGCCGCAAACATGGCAACGGGTCCGTCGAAGGACCCGTGTTCGTCGACTCCTCCGGACGCCGCTCCAAGGTGCTGCGCCGGCTCGGCATGCTCCTCGGCGCCGTCTGCCTCACCTACGCGGGTGTGCTCGGCGCCGCCTTCATGGGCTGGGGCACCTCGGTCAACCCGTCCTCCCTGCTGCCGTTCGGCGGCACCCGCAGCGGCCAGGTCCCCGGCGGCTTCCAGCCACAGGGCGGCACCGGACGCCAGGTGGTCCTGCCCGGCGGCACCCCGGCGGCACCGTCTCCGTCGTCCTCGTCGCCGTCCCCCCTGTCGTCATCGTCCCCGTCAACGTCATCGTCAACGTCCGTGGCCGCTTCCGCGGCCGCCAACTGACCGGAGTCCAGGCGCAGTCATGACCTCCCCGACGCCCTCCCGCGGCCGCCGGCGCGCCCCCACCCGCATCGAGCGGGCGGCGGGCAGGGCCGCGGCGCTGCAGAAACCGCGTGTCATCCTCGCCCTGTTGCTCCTGCTGGCGCTGACCAGCGTGCTGCTGCTCGACGGCTATCTGCGCGCCGAGGTCGGCGGCGACGAACGGGTGCGCAGCGGCGCCGCCTCCGACGAGGTGCCGGACACGGTCCTGAACGGCGGCCCGATCCTCACCTTCCAGGGCGGCCGGGCGACCACCGTCTCCGTGCCCAGCAAGACCATCGCGCTCACCTTCGACGACGGCCCGAACCCGACCTGGACGCCCCAGGTCCTCGCCATCCTCCGGAAGTACGACGTGCCCGGCACGTTCTTCCTGGTCGGCTCGATGGTGTCGCGCTACCCGGGCATCGTGAAATCGCTGGTCCAGCAGGGCAACGAGGTGGGCATCCACACCTTCACGCACGTCGACCTGTCGTACCAGAGCGACGCCCGGGTCAAGCGGGAGATGACGCAGACCCAGCTGGCGCTCGCGGGGGCGGCCGGGATCACGACGACGCTGTTCCGGGCGCCGTACTCCTCGGAGACGGACGCCATCGACGACTACAGCTGGCCCGTCTACAAGAAGCTCGGCGCGGACGGCTACACCAGCGTCTTCGTCGACACCGACAGCGACGACTGGAAGAGGCCGGGCGTCTCGAAGATCGTCAAGTGGGCGACCCCGAAGGGCACCCAGGGTGCGTCGGTGCTCTTCCACGACGCCGGTGGCGAGCGCTCGCAGACCATCAAGGCGCTGCCGCAGTACATCAAGAAGATGAAGGCGAAGGGGTACACCTTCACCACCATCAGCGGCGTCATGCAGCAGCGGAACGCGACGGCCCGGACCGCCGAAGGTGGGCTGGGCAGCCAAGGCGGTCAGGGCGGCCAGGTCGGCGGGAGCGGTATCAGCCGGCTCCAGGCCGCGCACCGTACGGCCACCGGCACCACCCTCTACGAGGGCAAGGCCCTCATCATGGCCGTCGCCGTCGCCGAATGGACGCTCCCGGTGCTCTCGGTCGGCCTGATGGTCGTCGGCGTCGCCGTGATGGGCCGCTTCGGGATGATGGTGCTCCTCGCCCGGCGCCACCACAGACAGCGCAACAGGCGCCGCTTCAGCTGGGGGCCACCGGTCACCCGGCCGGTGAGCGTGATCGTCCCGGCGTACAACGAGAAGGAGTGCATCGCCAACACGCTCGCGTCGCTGGCGCAGAGCACTCACCCGATCGAGATCATCGTGGTCGACGACGGGTCCACGGACGGTACCTCCGGGATCGCGCGCGACGCGGCCGCGTCCCTCGGCATGCGCAACGTACGCGTCGTCCGGCAGGAGAACGCGGGCAAGCCGGCCGCCCTCAACAACGGCGTCCGCAGCGCCCGTCACGACATCGTCGTGATGATGGACGGCGACACCGTCTTCGAACCGGACGCCGTGCACCAGCTGGTGCAGCCGTTCGCCGACGCGCGGGTCGGCGCGGTGGCGGGCAACGCCAAGGTCGGCAACCGCGACACCGTCATCGGCGCCTGGCAGCACATCGAGTACGTGATGGGCTTCAACCTCGACCGGCGCATGTACGACCTGCTGCGCTGCATGCCCACCATCCCGGGCGCGATCGGCGCGTTCCGCCGGGACGCGGTGCTGGAGGTCGGCGGCATGAGCGAGGACACCCTCGCCGAGGACACCGACATCACCATCGCCATGCACCGCGCGGGCTGGCGGGTGGTCTACCAGGAGCACGCCAAGGCCTGGACGGAGGCGCCCGGTTCACTGAAGCAGCTGTGGTCCCAGCGCTACCGCTGGTCCTACGGCACCATGCAGGCCCTGTGGAAGCACCGCAAGTCGCTCACGGACACGGGTCCTTCGGGACGCTTCGGCCGCGTCGGCATGCCGCTGGTGGTCCTCTTCCAGATCGTCACGCCCGTCTTCGCCCCGCTCATCGACGTCTTCACCGTCTACTCGATGATCTTCGTCGACTTCCGGGCGGCCCTGCTGGCCTGGCTCGCGGTGCTGGGCCTCCAGCTGGCCTGCGCCGCCTACGCCTTCCGCCTGGACCGCGAGAAGTACCGGTACCTGCTGATGATGCCGCTCCAGCAGCTGGCCTACCGGCAGATGATGTACCTCGTCCTCATCCACTCCTGCATCACCGCCCTCACCGGCGGCCGCCTGCGCTGGCAGAAGCTGAAGCGCACCGGCGAGGTCGGCACCCCGGCGGGGGTGGGCGGCCGATGAGCTGGGAACAGCAGCAGGGGTACGGGGGTCAGCCGCCGTATCCGCAGGCTTCGTACGATCCGCACCAGCAGTACCCGCAGCCGTACGCCGGGCCCGGGCTGCCGCGGCCCGCGGAGTCGACGGCGCCGCTGCCGGTGGTGGTGGACGAGGCGCCCGCGGCCCCTGATCCCGGGGAGGTGGCGCCCCGCCCGGCCGGCCGGGACCGCTACTTCGACAGCCTGCGCGCGATCGCGCTCGTCCGCGTGGTCACGTACCACACCTTCGGCTGGGCCTGGTGCGGCCTGGTCTTCCCGTCCATGGGGATCATGTTCGGCCTGGCCGGCACCCTCATGGCCAAGTCGCTGGAGCGGCCCGCGCGGAAGGTCCTCAGGAGCCGGCTGCGGCGGCTGCTGCCGCCCTTCTGGTTCTGGGGGCTGTTCGTGGTGCTCGCGATGCTGATCCACGGCTGGATGCCGGGCTGGCAGATCGTCTTCTGGATCGTCCCGCTCGGCGACCCGCCCGGCAACGCCTGGGGCGCCCAGGCCTACGAGATCCTCTGGTACCTGCGGACCTACCTCTGGTTCGTCCTGCTCTCCCCGCTGCTGCTGCGGATCTTCCGGCTGGCCCCCGTCCCGGTGCTGCTGCTGTCGCTCGCGCCGGTGCTGGTGCTGAACTTCGTCTGGGCGGGCCCGGACAACCGGATGGGCACCGCCCTGTGGGACCTGTCGACGTACCTGTTCTGCTGGGTCCTCGGCTTCGCCCACCGCGACGGCGTGCTCCAGCGGACGCGGCCCGCCCTGGTGGCCCTGCTCTCGCTCGCCGCGCTCGGGTACGGCGGCTGGTACGCGTTCTCCCACCGGTCCGACTTCGGGACCTACGACCTCGACGAGAACCCGCTCGCCCAGGCCTTCTGGTCGGCCGGCTTCGTCATGCTGCTGATGTGGGCCAAGGCGTACTTCCGGATCGACTTCGCCCGGCTCACCCGGTTCCGCCTCCTGGACCGGACGGTCACCGTCTTCAACGCGCGCGCGGTGACGATCTACCTCTGGCACGAGATCGCGCTGATCCTGGCCGTCCCGCTGATCGACCGGTTCTGGGACGTGCCCGCCTTCGAGAGGTACCTGCCGCTGGAGAGCCAGTGGTTCATGTTCGGCATCGGCTGGCTGCTGATCGCCGCCTTCGTCCTGCTGTGCGGGTGGGTGGAGGACGTGGCCGGGAGGAAGAAGCCGAGGCTGCTGCCATGAGGTCGCACCCCCTGCTGCCACAATGGCCGGGTGACCCGCGCTTCCCTGAACAAGCAGCCGCACGAAGTCGCCTCGATGTTCGACGACGTGGCGGAACGGTACGACCTGACCAACGATGTGCTGTCGCTCGGCCAGGACCGGCGCTGGCGCAAGGAGGTCGCGAAGGCGGTCGACGCCCGCCCGGCGCAGAAGGTCCTGGACCTCGCCGCCGGCACCGGCACGTCCTCCCTGCCGTTCGCCCGGACCGGCGCCTACGTCGTCCCCTGCGACTTCTCCACCGGGATGCTCCAGGTCGGCAAGCGGAGGACCGCCTGGCTGCCGTTCACGGCGGGCGACGCGACGAAGCTGCCGTTCAAGGACGACACCTTCGACGCCGTGACCATCTCCTTCGGGCTGCGCAACGTCCAGGACACGGACTCGGCCCTGCGGGAGATGTACCGGGTGACCCGGCCCGGCGGCCGGGTGGTCATCTGCGAGTTCTCGCACCCGACGTGGGCGCCCTTCCGGACCGTCTACACCGAGTACCTGATGCGCGCCCTGCCGCCGGTCGCGCGCGCGGTCTCCTCCAACCCGGACGCGTACGTCTACCTCGCCGAGTCCATCCGCGCCTGGCCCGACCAGCCCGCCCTGGCCGAGCGCCTGCGCAAGGCCGGCTGGTCGAAGGTGGCCTGGCGGAACCTGACCGGCGGAGTCGTCGCCCTGCACCGGGGCTTCAAGGAGAGCTGAGCCGCCCGGGGCGGTCGCGCCCCGGCCGGCCTCTCACCGGACGAGCATCTGGAAGGCGCCGCCCGGCTCGCCCAGTTCGCGTCGCACTCCTCCCGAGGGCGGCCGCGGTGTGCGCGGCTCCCGCACGCCTCCACCGCCCTCGCCGTCACCGAAGTCGAACCACACGTACACCCTGGAGTCCGGCGGCACCTCGGCACCGGGCTGCGGGAACTGGCGTACGACGTAGTCGACGACCGTGTGACGGAAGTCGGGCCGGTCCGGCGCGTCGAGGACCAGGCCCCGGGTGCGGGCCGTCTCGCGCGCGTCCACGGCCATCAGACCGACCAGACGCGGGACGCGGACTTCGGGTGTCTTGGGTGTTATGCGCACAGATGTCACCCCCAGCGGTACTGGCAGGGTAACCCCGGCGAGAGGCCGCCGGAAGCGCCATGTGGCTTTCTGTGACAGTTAATTACTCTCTGTTGCTACCCCCTGCCGCGGCCCTCTGTCTGTCACAGCTCGAGCCGGTAGCAGTGCCCCTCCCGGTCCGGGTCGGAGGTCGTGAACGTCTCCGCGTGGCGCATCCCGAGCCGTCTCGCCACCGCGGCCGAGCGGGTGTTGCGCGCGTCCACCATCGCCACCACGCCCCGCACGTCCGCGGCCCGCAGCCTCTCCAGGGTCTGCCGGGCGGCCGCGGTGACGTAACCCCTGCCCCAGTGCGCCCGTCCGAGCCGCCAGCCGATCTCTATCTCGCCCACCGGCCCCCACTCGTGCTCCCAGGGCTGTGCTCCGGTGAACCCGACGACCTCACCCGCGTCGTCGAGGACCGACCACAGGCAGAAGCCCCGCTCGGCGTCGTGCCGGCGCTGGCGCGCGGTCAGCTCCTCGTAGACGGACAGCTCCGCCGCCCGGCCGCCGTGGAACTCCATGACCTCCGGGTCGGCGAAGACCCGGTGCCAGGCGAACGCGTCCTCGTGGGTGGGCACGCGCAGCCGCACTGCGGGGAGAGCTAGGTTCACGGGGCAGCCCTTCAGCCGGGTGATCAATTCTGCTGAATAGACTGCCCGTGTCCAGTGCCGGTCGGCACGTACATTTCGAACCTTGGGGAGAACCCGCCGTGACCGAGCCCCTCTCCGACAACTCCGCCGATGTGATCGTCGTCGGCGCGGGGCCAGCCGGCTCCACCACCGCGTACCACCTCGCCCGGGCCGGCCTCGACGTGCTCCTGCTGGAGAAGACCGAGTTCCCGCGCGAGAAGGTCTGCGGCGACGGCCTGACCCCGCGCGCCGTCAAGCAGCTCGTGGGGATGGGCATCGACATCTCCGAGGAGGCCGGCTGGCTGCGCAACAAGGGCCTCAGGATCATCGGCGGCGGCAACCGCCTCCAGCTGGACTGGCCGGATCTCGCCTCCTTCCCCGACTTCGGCCTCGTCCGCAAGCGCGACGACTTCGACGAGCAGCTCGCCCGCCAGGCCCAGAAGGCCGGCGCCCGCCTGTACGAGCGGTGCAACGTCTCCGGCCCGGTCGTCGACGACCGCACCGGCCGTATCACCGGCGTGACCGCCAAGCTGGGCGAGGACAAGCGCGAAGTCACCTTCCACGCGCCCCTGGTGGTCGCCGCCGACGGCAACTCCACCCGGCTCTCCCTCGCGATGGGCCTGCACCGCCGCGAGGACCGCCCGATGGGCGTCGCGGTCCGCACGTACTTCACCTCGCCCCGCCACGAGGACGACTACCTGGAGTCCTGGCTGGAACTGTGGGACCGCCGCGGCCCCCAGGACCGTCTGCTGCCCGGCTACGGCTGGATCTTCGGCATGGGCGACGGCACCTCCAACGTCGGCCTCGGCGTGCTGAACACCTCCGACTCCTTCAAGGAGCTGGACTGGCGCGAGGTGCTCAAGGCCTGGTGCGCCTCGATGCCGGCCGACTGGGGCTACACCCCGGAGAACATGACCGGGCCCATCCGCGGCGCCGCCCTGCCCATGGCCTTCAACCGCCAGCCGCACTACACCAAGGGCCTGCTGCTCGTCGGCGACGCCGGCGGCCTGGTGAACCCCTTCAACGGCGAGGGCATCGCCTACGCCATGGAGTCCGGCCAGCTCGCCGCCGACGTCATCGTCCAGGCCCACGCGCGCGCGACCCCGGCCCAGCGCGAGATCGCCCTCCAGCGCTACCCGCGCGTGCTGAAGGAGACCTACGGCGGCTACTACACGCTGGGCCGCGCCTTCGTGAAGCTCATCGGCAACCCCAAGGTCATGCAGATCGCGGCCCAGCGCGGCCTGACCCACCCGGTGCTGATGAAGTTCACCCTGAAGCTGCTGGCCAACCTGACCGACCCCACGGGCGGCGACGCCATGGACCGGATCATCAACGGCCTGACCAAGGTCACCCCGAAGGCCTGACCGCCTCCGGCGGCGCGAGCCGGGCCCTGGCGTCGGCTGCCGGGGCCCGGTGAGGGATGCCTCCGGGGTGCGGGGCCCGTCGCCGGCGGAGGATGCCGGGGTTCCGGAGGCCGGCCGGGCCTGCGGAGGCCGGCGGCGGGTGCCCGGCCCCGGGCCCGGTCGGCGGGCGCGGACGGCCGTCAGAAGCCCGCCAGGGGCCACCAGGAGCCCCGGGGAGCCACCAGGGACCGTGGGGCGGGCTCTGCCGCCGGGCGGGCGTCGGCGCCCCCTGCCTCCGACGCGGTCGGCCGGACCCGGCGCCGAGACCCCGGTGAAGACCCCGAAGGGCCGCTGCCCCCGAGCGGCTGCGGCCCTTCGCGCGTGTACGGCGGGTGGGGATCAGAGCACCCGCACGGCGCCGGTCGGCGGGTCGTAGGACAGCGGCTTCTCCGCGACGCCGGTGGAGGGGTTCTGCGCGCCGATGAACATGCCGTCGCCGACGTACACCGCCACGTGGTACGCGCTGCCCGCACTGCCCCAGTACAGGATGTCGCCCGGCTGCAGGGCGCTCAGCGACACCTGGGTGCCGGCGGTGGACTGGTCCTGGGAGACGCGCGGCAGGCTGATGCCGACCTGCTTGAAGGTGGTCTGCACGAGCCCGGAGCAGTCGTAGGCGGACGGGCCGGTGGCGCCCGAGACGTACGCCTTGCCGACCTGCGCCTTGAGGAAGGCGATGACCGACGCGGCCGAACCGGTGGCCGTGGAGGTGCTCGTGGACGTGCTCGCCGTGGTGCCGGCGTCCGCGGTGGTGGCCAGCGTGGTGCGCGCGGAGCTGCGGGACGCGTGGGCGGCGCGCGCCGCGGCGGCCTTGCGGGCGGCCTCCGCGGCCTTCTTCTTGGCCGCCTCGGCCTTCTGCTTCGCCTCGGCGAGGTCCGCCTTGGCCTGCTTCGCGGCCTTTGCGGCGGCCGCGTCACGCTCGGCCTGCAGCTCGTAGTTGGCGGCGGCCTGCTGCGTGGCGTCGGCGGACCGGGCGACCTGAGTGGCCACGTCGGCCGTCAGGGTGGGCAGTTCCAGGGTCTGCGTCACCGGCTCGGCCGCGTTGGCCGCACCGGACGCCCCGGCGACTGCCAGGGTGCTGAGGACGCCACCGGCAACTCCGGCCCGCATCGCGATGGTCGACGCGCTGCGGCGGGGCTTCCGGTGGCTGCGTATGTGAGCGGTGTGGGACATGAGACCAACCGGTATCAGGGGCTCCTTCATATCTTCAAGAAACGTGTGCTGCGCCACAGTTGTTCAATCGGGGCCCAGAATGCCGGGCGTGTCGCTCTTTATTGACGCCGTAACGGACATTGCGGGCACCGCCGAACAGGCCCATGATCATGGGTTTTCATGATTACGTCCGAATTGCCCCGCGCTTACCACTGGTTGGGTTCGGTGGCCAAGCCCCCTTCTCAGACGGCTCTCATGGATGTGGTGGAGGTCACGGAACGATTACCGGAAGGGGCGCGTCACGCGCGCTCCGGACTTCGTGAACGCGTGCACGCGTCCACACCCCGTTTCCCGCGTCCCCCTGACGTGTGAACGCCGGCCTCTATCAAGGACCGGGGTCCAGCACCACTTTGCATGCAGGGGACATCTCTTGATATGGAGACGCCCCCTCGGACCTGCGGCGACGAGCGGAAATGTCACTTCTCGTGATCACCTGAACGCTTCACGTGCGAAGATCACCGCTCATCCGACTTCATGATCCTTCGTCAGGTGGTGGAGATCACAAAGCTTGTGCAATACCCCGTGTCGCAGATCACAGAGCGGCAGGCATAAGATGCGAGGCAGTTGGGCTTGTGACCTGCTTCACATGTTCGCGATCTTCGTCCGGGACGAGCGGGGTCACCGCGACCGGTGAGGCGGATGCGAGCCCGACGCAACCGCCAGCAGTCAGCGCCGACTGAGAGGAGCGAGGAGCGGTGAACGCGTATGCGCCCATCCTCGTACTGGGAGCCCTCGGGGCAGGCTTTGCGATCTTCTCCGTGGTCATGGCCACGCTGATCGGTCCGAAGCGGTACAACCGCGCCAAGCTCGAAGCCTACGAGTGCGGCATCGAGCCGACCCCCACGCCGGCCGGCGGCGGGCGCTTCCCCATCAAGTACTACCTGACGGCGATGCTCTTCATCGTCTTCGACATCGAGATCGTCTTCCTCTACCCCTGGGCCGTCACCTTCGACGCCCTGGGTGTTTTCGGGCTCGTGGAGATGCTGCTCTTCGTGCTCACCGTCTTCGTCGCCTACGCGTACGTATGGCGGCGCGGCGGCCTGGAATGGGACTGAGGGGCCTAACGACATGGGACTCGAAGAAAAACTGCCGAGCGGTTTCCTGCTGACCACCGTCGAGCAGGCGGCGGGCTGGGTGCGCAAGGCGTCCGTCTTCCCCGCCACGTTCGGCCTGGCCTGCTGCGCCATCGAGATGATGACCACCGGTGCCGGCCGCTACGACCTGGCCCGCTTCGGCATGGAGGTCTTCCGCGGCTCACCGCGCCAGGCCGACCTGATGATCGTCGCCGGCCGGGTCAGCCAGAAGATGGCGCCGGTGCTCCGGCAGGTCTACGACCAGATGCCCAACCCGAAGTGGGTGATCTCCATGGGCGTCTGCGCCTCCTCGGGCGGCATGTTCAACAACTACGCGATCGTCCAGGGCGTCGACCACATCGTCCCGGTCGACATCTATCTCCCCGGCTGCCCGCCCCGGCCCGAGATGCTGATGGACGCGATCCTCAAGCTCCACCAGAAGATCCAGTCCTCCAAGCTCGGCGTGAACGCCGAGGAAGCGGCCCGCGAGGCGGAGGAGGCGGCGCTCAAGGCCCTGCCCACGATCGAGATGAAGGGGCTGCTGCGGTGAGCGACGCGAACGGCACCCACGGCGCGAACGGCACCCACGGCGCGAACGGCGCCGACGGCTCCGCGAACGGGCCGAACCCCGCCAAGGACCTGTCCGCCGAGAACCTCCCCGGCCAGCGCGGCCAGGGCGGTGAGGAGATCCGCCTCCAGCGCGGCATGTTCGGCGCCGCCCGCGGCGGCGACACCTCCGGCTACGGCGGCCTGGTCCGCTCGGTCCGCCTCCCGGGCCCGGCGAGCCGCCCCTACGGCGGATGGTTCGACGAGGTCGCCGACGAACTGGAGGGGGCCCTGGAGGAACAGGGCCTGCTGCCGGACAACGCCATCGAGAAGACGGTCGTCGACCGCGGCGAGATCACCTTCCACGTCGAGCGCGAGCACCTGCTCCGCGTCGCCCGGACCCTGCGCGACGACCCGGCCCTGCGCTTCGAGCTGTGCACCGGCGTCAGCGGCGTGCACTACCCGCACGACAAAGGCCGCGAGCTGCACGCCGTCTACCACCTGCGCTCGATCACCCACAACCGGCTGATCCGCCTCGAGGTCAGCGCCCCCGACAGCGACCCGCGCATCCCGTCCCTGGTCCCGGTCTACCCGACCAACGACTGGCACGAGCGCGAGACCTACGACTTCTTCGGGATCGTCTTCGACGGTCACCCGGCCCTGACCCGGATCATGATGCCCGACGACTGGCCAGGCCACCCGCAGCGCAAGGACTACCCCCTCGGCGGCATCCCCGTCGAGTACAAGGGCGCCCAGATCCCGGCTCCGGACCAGCGGAGGTCGTACTCGTGAGCACTTCGCACGCCTCCCCGCGGGAGACCACGGAAGGCACCGTCTACACGGTCACCGGCGGCGACTGGGACGAGGTCGTCCAGTCCGCGGCCCGGGCCGACGACGAGCGCATCGTCGTCAACATGGGTCCCCAGCACCCGTCCACCCACGGAGTGCTCCGGCTCATCCTGGAGATCGAGGGCGAGACCGTCACCGAGGCCCGCTGCGGCATCGGCTACCTGCACACCGGCATCGAGAAGAACCTCGAGTACCGCACGTGGACGCAGGGCACCACCTTCGTCACGCGCATGGACTACCTGACGTCCTTCTTCAACGAGACCGGCTACTGCCTCGCCGTGGAGAAGCTCCTCGGCATCGAGGACCAGATCACCGAGCGAGCCAAGATCATCCGGGTGCTCCTGATGGAGCTGAACCGGATGTCCTCGCACCTGGTGTGCATCGCCACCGGCGGCATGGAACTCGGCGCCACCACGATCATGATCTACGGGTTCCGCGACCGGGAGATGATCCTCGACCTCTACGAGCTGATCACCGGCCTGCGGATGAACCACGCGTACATCCGCCCCGGCGGACTCGCGCAGGACCTGCCGCCCGGCGCGGTGGACCAGATCCGCGAGTTCGTGAAGAAGATGAAGAAGAACCTCCCGGAGTACGACAAGCTCGCCACCGGGAACCCCATCTTCAAGGCCCGTATGCAGGACATCGGCCACCTCGACCTGGCCGGCTGCATGGCCCTCGGCGCCACCGGCCCGATCCTGCGCTCCACCGGCCTGCCGCACGACCTGCGCAAGACGCAGCCCTACTGCGACTACGAGACGTACGACTTCGAGGTCCCGACCGCCGACTCCTGCGACGCCTACGGCCGCTTCCTGGTCCGCCTCGAGGAGATGCGCCAGTCGCTGCTGATCGTCGAGCAGTGCCTGGACCGGCTCCAGCCCGGCCCGGTCATGGTCGCCGACAAGAAGATCGCCTGGCCCGCCCAGCTCGCCCTGGGACCGGACGGCCTGGGCAACTCCCTCGACCACATCAAGAAGATCATGGGTACCTCCATGGAGGCCCTGATCCACCACTTCAAGCTGGTCACCGAGGGCTTCCGGGTACCGCCGGGACAGGCCTACGCGGCCGTCGAGTCACCCAAGGGCGAACTCGGGGTGCACGCCGTGTCCGACGGCGGCACGCGCCCCTACCGGGTCCACTTCCGCGACCCGTCCTTCACCAACCTGCAGGCGATGGCGGCGATGTGCGAAGGCGGCCAGGTCGCCGACGTGATCGTCGCCGTCGCGTCCATCGACCCCGTGATGGGAGGCGTCGACCGGTGACCACCAGTTCCTCGGAGCGGGGCGTCAGCCTGGGCATGCCCGGACTGCCCGCACCCGCCTACCCGGACGACGTCCGAGCCCGGCTGGAGACGGACGCGCGCGAGGTCATCGCCCGCTACCCCGACTCCCGCTCCGCCCTGCTGCCGTTGCTGCACCTGGTGCAGTCGGAGGAGGGGCATGTCACCCGCACCGGGATGCAGTTCTGCGCGGAGGTGCTGAACCTGACCACGGCCGAGGTCACCGCGGTCGCCACCTTCTACACCATGTACCGGCGCAGGCCTTCCGGTGACTACCAGGTGGGCGTGTGCACCAACACGCTGTGCGCGGTGATGGGCGGCGACGCCATCTTCGAGACCCTCCAGGAGCACCTGGGCGTCGGCAACGGCGAGACCACCGACGACGGCAAGGTCACCCTGGAGCACATCGAGTGCAACGCGGCCTGCGACTTCGCACCGGTCGTGATGGTGAACTGGGAGTTCTTCGACAACCAGACCCCGGCCAGCGCCAAGCGCCTGGTCGACGACCTGCGCGCGGGACAGCCGGTGGAGCCCACCCGCGGCGCCCGGCTGTGCACCTTCAAGGAGACCGCGCGGATTCTGGCCGGCTTCCCCGACGAGCGGCCCGGGGCCGTCGAGGAGGGCGGCAGTGCGGGACCCGCTTCGCTGGTGGGCCTTCGCCTGGCAAGGGGAGAGGCCGCACCCGCGCGCGTGGTCCATCCGCGCGACGGCGGTCCGCACGACGAACCGCAGGACCGGGTGCACGAGCCGTCGCCGACCGAGCACCTCAGTTCTCATGACGCGCCGCAGGAGACTTCGGCCTCCGACCCGGCCCACCCCGCGGGGCCGACCGCCGAGGAGGGTGAGTGATGAGCGTGGCTGCCGAACTCAAGGACACCAGTCCCGAAAAGCTGCTCGCACCCGTGCTGTCGGCCTTCTGGGACGAGGACCGGTCCTGGACGCTGGACGTCTACCGAAGGCACGAAGGGTACGAGGGGCTCCGCAAGGCGCTCGCCATGTCGCCGGACGACCTGATCGCGTACGTCAAGGACTCCGGTCTGCGCGGGCGTGGCGGCGCTGGATTCCCGACGGGAATGAAATGGCAGTTCATTCCCCAAGGAGATGGAAAACCGCACTATCTAGTTGTCAACGCCGACGAATCGGAGCCCGGGACCTGCAAGGACATCCCGCTCCTCTTCGCGAACCCGCACAGCCTCATCGAGGGCATCGTGATCGCGTGCTATGCCATCCGGTCGTCTCATGCGTTCATCTATCTGCGGGGTGAGGTCGTCCCCGTCCTGCGGCGGTTGCACTCGGCCGTGCGCGAGGCCTACGAGGCGGGCTACCTCGGCGAGAACATCCTGGGCAGCGGGCTCGACCTGGACCTCACCGTGCACGCCGGCGCCGGCGCGTACATCTGCGGTGAGGAGACCGCCCTGCTCGACTCGCTCGAAGGCCGCCGCGGGCAACCGCGGCTCCGTCCCCCCTTCCCTGCGGTGGAAGGCCTTTATGCCTGTCCCACTGTCGTGAACAACGTCGAGTCGATCGCGTCGGTTCCCGCCATTCTGAACAACGGCAAAGAATGGTTCCGGTCGATGGGGAGCGAGAAGTCGCCCGGCTTCACGCTCTACTCCCTCAGCGGTCACGTCGCGAGCCCCGGCCAGTACGAGGCGCCGCTCGGCATCACCCTGCGCCAGCTCCTCGACATGAGCGGCGGAATGCGCCCCGGACACCGGCTGAAGTTCTGGACGCCGGGCGGCTCCTCGACGCCGATGTTCACCGCCGAGCACCTCGACGTCCCGCTGGACTACGAGGGGGTGGGCGCCGCGGGCTCCATGCTCGGCACCAAGGCCTTGCAGTGCTTCGACGAGACCACCTGCGTCGTGCGCGCCGTCACCCGCTGGACGGAGTTCTACGCCCACGAGTCCTGCGGCAAGTGCACCCCCTGCCGCGAAGGCACCTACTGGCTGGTGCAGCTGCTGCGGGACATCGAGGCCGGCAAGGGCGTGCTGTCCGACCTCGACAAGCTGAACGACATCGCCGACAACATCAACGGCAAGTCCTTCTGCGCCCTCGGCGACGGTGCCGCCTCACCGATCTTCTCCTCGCTGAAGTACTTCCGCGAGGAGTACGAGCAGCACATCACGGGCCGGGGCTGCCCCTTCGACCCGGCCAAGTCGACTGCCTGGGCGGACCGCCCGGAGGTGAACGCATGACCGTGACCACCAACGCCCCCTCGGGAGGGGGAGAGGCGGCGGTCCCATCCGAGGACCTCGTCACGCTGAGCATCGACGGCGCCGAGATCAGCGTGCCCAAGGGCACCCTGGTCATCCGGGCCGCCGAACAGCTCGGCATCGAGATCCCGCGCTTCTGCGACCACCCCCTCCTCGACCCGGCCGGTGCCTGCCGCCAGTGCATCGTCGAGGTCGAGGGCCAGCGCAAGCCGATGGCGTCCTGCACGATCACCTGCACGGACGGCATGGTCGTCAAGACCCACCTCACCTCGCCGGTGGCGGAGAAGGCCCAGCACGGGGTGATGGAGCTGCTGCTCATCAACCACCCGCTGGACTGCCCCGTCTGCGACAAGGGAGGCGAGTGCCCGCTGCAGAACCAGGCGATGTCCCACGGCAACGCGGAAAGCCGGTTCGAGGGCAGGAAGCGCACCTACGAGAAGCCGGTGCCCATCTCCACCCAGGTACTGCTGGACCGTGAGCGCTGCGTGCTGTGCGCCCGCTGCACCCGCTTCTCCAACCAGGTCGCGGGCGACCCGATGATCGAGCTGGTCGAGCGCGGCGCGCTGCAGCAGGTCGGCACCGGCGAGGGCGACCCGTTCGAGTCGTACTTCTCCGGCAACACCATCCAGATCTGCCCGGTCGGCGCGCTCACCTCGGCGGCCTACCGGTTCCGCTCCCGCCCCTTCGACCTGATCTCCTCGCCGTCGGTGTGCGAGCACTGCGCGGGCGGCTGCGCCACCCGTACCGACCACCGGCGCGGCAAGGTCATGCGGCGCCTGGCGGCCGACGACCCCGAGGTCAACGAGGAGTGGATCTGCGACAAGGGCCGCTTCGCGTTCCGCTACGCGCAGCAGCGCGACCGGCTCGACGTACCGCTGGTGCGCAACGCCGACGGAGTGCTGGAGCCCGCGTCCTGGCCGGAGGCGCTGGAGGCGGCGGCGCGCGGCCTGAGCGCGGCCCGCTCCCGGGCCGGCGTCCTCACCGGCGGCCGGCTGACCATCGAGGACGCGTACGCCTACAGCAAGTTCGCGCGCGTGGCCCTCGACACCAACGACATCGACTTCCGTGCGCGCGTGCACAGCGGCGAGGAGGCCGACTTCCTGGCCGCCCAGGTGGCCGGCCGCGGCCGGGACCTCGACGGCACGGGCGTCACGTACACGGCCCTGGAGCAGGCGCCTGCCGTACTGCTGGTCGGGTTCGAGTCGGAGGAGGAGGCGCCCGGCGTCTTCCTGCGGCTGCGCAAGGCCTGGCGCAAGCGCAAGCAGCGGGTGTTCGCACTGGCCACGCACGCCACCCGCGGCCTGGAGAAGGCGGGCGGCACGCTGCTGCCGGCCGCTCCGGGCACCGAGACGGAGTGGCTGGACGCCTTGGCCGGCGGTGTCGGCCTGGAGGAGACCGGCGCGCTGGCCGCCGAGGCCCTGCGCGCCGAGGGCGCGGTACTCGTCGTCGGCGAGCGGCTGGCCGCGGTCGCCGGCGGCCTCACCGCCGCCGTACGCTTCGCCGCCGCCACCGGGGCCCGGCTGGTGTGGATCCCGCGGCGGGCGGGGGAGCGCGGCGCGATCGAGGCGGGCGCACTGCCGGCGCTGCTGCCGGGCGGCCGCCCGGCGACCGACCCGCGTGCGCGGGAGGAGGTGGCCGCCGTCTGGGGGCTCGCCGAACTCCCGGCGCGCTACGGCCGCGACACCAGCCAGATCGTCGAGGCCGCCGCCTCCGGTGAGCTGTCGGCGCTGCTGGTCGCGGGCGTGGAGGTCGCCGACCTGCCGGACCCGGCACGCGCGCGTGAGGCGCTCGGCGCCGTCGGCTTCCTGGTGTCGCTGGAACTGCGGCCCAGCGAGGTCACCGAGCACGCCGACGTCGTCCTGCCGGTGGCCGCGGTCGCCGAGAAGGCGGGCACCTTCCTCAACTGGGAGGGTCGTGTCCGCTTCTTCGAGGCCGCCCTCAAGCCCGACCAGATGACCCGCCGCCTGGCACCGACCGACGCGCGGGTGCTGCAGATGCTGGCCGACGCCATGGACGTCCACCTGGGCCTGCCGGATCTGCGCACCACGCGCGCGGAGCTGGACCGGCTCGGCGCCTGGGACGGCCCGCGGGCCTCAGCGCCGCAGGAGACGGCCGCACCGCTGCCCCGCCCGGCCGCCGGGGAGGCCGTCCTCGCCGGCCACCGGCTGCTGCTCGACCAGGGCGTGCTCCAGCAGGGCGACGAGGCGCTCGCCGGAACCCGGCACGCGGCACGCGCGCGCGTGTCGGCCGCGACGGCCGCCGAGGCGGGCGTCGCCGACGGCGAGGTCCTCACCGTCACCGGCCCCGAAGGCACGATCGGGCTGCCGCTTCAGGTCACCGAGATGCCCGACCGGGTGGTCTGGCTGCCGCTGAACTCCGCCGGCGCCGGCATCGCCTCCGACACCGGGGCGCGACCCGGCTCCCTCGTCCGCATCGGCCCGGCGGCAGTCGCCGAAGAGGCACCCAAGGAGGTGGAGGCATGAGCGCGTACCTCGCGGTCGAAGACCTCTCGATGTTCGGCCGCGACCCCTGGTGGCTGGTTGTGGTCAAGGCCGTCTTCTGCTTCGCCTTCCTGATGCTGACCGTGCTGTTCTCCATCGTCTGGGAGCGCAAGGTCGTTGCCTGGATGCAGCTGCGCATCGGCCCCAACCGGCACGGCCCCTGGGGCATGCTCCAGTCGCTCGCCGACGGCATGAAGCTGATGCTCAAGGAAGATGTCATCGTCAAGCGCGCGGACAAGGTGGTGTACGTCCTCGCGCCGATCGTCGCCGCCATCCCGGCGTTCATGGCGATCGCGGTGATCCCGTTCGGCCCGGCCGACGACGAAGTCTCGATCTTCGGTCAGCGCACGGCGATGCAGCTGACCGACCTGCCGATCGCGATGCTCTACATCCTGGCGGTCGCCTCGGTGGGCATCTACGGCATCGTGCTGGCGGGTTGGAGTTCTGGATCCACCTACCCGCTGCTCGGCGGTCTGCGCTCGTGCGCGCAGATGATCTCGTACGAGATCGCCATGGGCGCCGCCTTCGCCTCCGTGTTCCTCTACTCGGGCTCGATGTCGACGTCGACGATCGTCGAGCAGCAGCAGGGCCGCTGGTACATCCTGCTGCTGCCGGTCTCCTTCATCCTCTACATCGTCACGATGGTCGGCGAGACCAACCGCGCCCCCTTCGACATGCCCGAGTCCGAGGGCGACCTGGTCGGCGGTTTCAACACCGAGTACTCGTCGATCAAGTTCGCGATGTTCATGCTCGCCGAGTACGTGAACATGGTGACGGTCTCCGCCGTGTCGACGACGCTCTTCCTCGGCGGCTGGCGGGCCCCGTGGCCCATCAGCGCCTTCTGGGAGGGCGCGAACCACGGCTGGTGGCCGCTGCTGTGGTTCGTCATCAAGGTCCAGCTGCTGCTGTTCTTCTTCATCTGGCTGCGCGGCACGCTCCCGCGCGTCCGCTACGACCAGCTGATGAAACTCGGCTGGAAGGTCCTCATCCCGGTCTCCGTGACCTGGCTGATGCTCGTCGCCACGGTGCGGACCCTGCGGAACGAGAACTACGACTTCGCCGATGTCGCCCTGTACGTCGGCGGCGGCGTCCTCGCACTGCTGCTGCTGTCCTTCGTGGTCGACATCTTCCGCGACAAGGGCAGGACGGCCGAGCAGCCCGCCGCCGAGCCCGCCGGGTTCGACGCGATGGCCGGCGGATTCCCCGTGCCGCCGCTGCCCGGACAGGAGCTGCCGCCGGTGCCCCGGCGCCGTTCGCGCCGCGAGCGGGAGCTGATTGTCAGTGGCGGGACGGACACTGTCAGTGACGGATCTTCGGATGGAAAGGAGGCGTCCGATGACTGAGGAGTCCGCGGACGCGGGGCAGTCGAAACCCGGCTTCCAGAACCCCGTGGCCGGCTTCGGCGTGACCTTCAAGGCCATGTTCAAGAAGCGGCTGACCGAGCAGTACCCGGAGCAGAAGAAGACCACGGCTCCGCGGTTCCACGGACGGCACCAGCTCAACCGCCATCCGGACGGCCTGGAGAAGTGCGTCGGCTGCGAGCTGTGCGCCTGGGCCTGCCCCGCCGACGCCATCTACGTGGAAGGCGCCGACAACACCGACGAGGAGCGCTACTCGCCGGGCGAGCGCTACGGCCGCGTCTACCAGATCAACTACGCCCGCTGCATCCTGTGCGGGCTGTGCATCGAGGCGTGCCCCACGCGCGCGCTGACGATGACCAACGAGTTCGAGCTGGCGGACTCCAGCCGCGCCAACCTCATCTACACCAAGGAGCAGCTGCTCGCCGGCCTCGACGAGGGCATGGTCGACACGCCCCACTCGATCTTCCCGGGGACGGACGAACAGGACTACTACCGCGGGCTGGT
The DNA here is from genome assembly GCF_055592085.1 of Streptomyces sp. NPDC041135. Taxonomy (NCBI): domain Bacteria; kingdom Bacillati; phylum Actinomycetota; class Actinomycetes; order Kitasatosporales; family Streptomycetaceae; genus Streptomyces; species Streptomyces sp. NPDC041135. The sequence goes on along the minus strand of NZ_JBVIYZ010000013.1, from coordinate 31,786 downwards.
CACGGAGGCCGCGCCGGGCACCGTACGGCAGGTCGCCGTCTCCCGGGGCGAGGTGCCGCAGGAGGCCGACTCCACGTTCGGCCCCGACGAACCGGCGTCGGAGAAGGTGATCGGCCGATGACCGCGCAGCTCGCCGCCTACTCCACCTCCACCGGAGAGGCCTTCCAGTTCTGGGTGCTCGGCACCGTCGCGGTGATCGGGGCCCTGTGCACCGTCTTCATGCGCAAGGCCGTCCACAGCGCGCTCTGTCTCGCCGGCACGATGATCGTCCTGGCGGTGTTCTACCTCGCCAACGGCGCCTACTTCCTGGGCATCGTGCAGGTCGTCGTCTACACCGGCGCGATCATGATGCTGTTCCTGTTCGTGGTGATGCTCGTCGGCGTGACGGCCGCGGACTCGCTGAAGGAGACCATCAAGGGCCAGCGCTGGCTGGCCCTGCTGTGCGGCACCGGGTTCGGCGTCCTGCTGCTGGCCGGCATCGCCAACGCCTCCCTGACACAGTTCGACGGCATCGGCCAGGCGAACGCGAACGGCAACGTGGAGGGCCTCGCCACCCTCATCTTCACCAAGTACGTCTTCGCCTTCGAGATCACCGGTGCCCTGCTCATCACGGCCGCCGTGGGCGCCATGGTGCTCACTCACCGCGAGCGCACCGAGCGCCCCAAGACCCAGCGCGAACTCGCCGAGCAGCGCGTCCGCGAGGGCAAGCACCTGCCGCCGCTGCCCGCGCCCGGCGTCTACGCCCGGCACAACGCCGTGGACATCGCGGGCCTGCTGCCCGACGGCACCCCCTCCGAGCTGACGGTCAGCAAGACGCTGCGCGACCGCGGCCAGATCCGGGACGTGTCCGCGGAGGCGCTCAACGACCTGCGGGCCCTGGAGCGGCGGGCCGAGGAGCGCCTGGAGCGCACCGCGATCGAGCCGACGACGTTCAAGCGGCCTGAGGAGGCGTCGAAGTGAACCCCGTCAACTACCTCTACCTCGCCGCACTGCTGTTCACCATCGGCGCGACCGGCGTGCTCATCAGGCGCAACGCGATCGTCGTGTTCATGTGCATCGAGCTGATGCTCAACGCCTGCAACCTCGCGTTCGTCGTCTTCTCCCGGATGCACGGCAATCTCGACGGCCAGATCATCGCCTTCTTCACGATGGTCGTCGCCGCCGCGGAGGTCGTGGTGGGCCTGGCGATCATCGTGTCGCTGTTCCGTACCCGCCACTCGGCCTCGGTCGACGACGCCAGCCTGATGAAGCTGTAAGGGGTCGGAAGAATCGTGGAGAACCTGATCGCGCTGCTCATCGCGGCGCCCCTGCTCGGAGCGGCCGTCCTGCTGGTCGGCGGTCGGCGCCTGGACGCCGTCGGCCACTGGCTCGGCACGCTGCTGTCGGCCACCTCCTTCGTGTTCGGGGTGATCCTCTTCGCCGACCTGCTCGGCAAGAATGCCGAACACCGCACGCTGACCCAGCACCTGTGGACGTGGATCTCCGTCGGCAGCTTCCAGGCGGACGTCACCTTCCGCCTCGACCAGCTGTCGATGACGTTCGTGCTGCTGATCACCGGCGTCGGCTCGCTGATCCACCTGTACTCGGTCGGGTACATGGAGCACGACGAACGCCGCCGCCGCTTCTTCGGCTATCTGAACCTGTTCCTCGCGGCGATGCTGCTGCTCGTCCTCGCCGACAACTACCTCCTGCTGTACGTCGGCTGGGAGGGCGTCGGCCTCGCCTCGTACCTGCTGATCGGTTTCTGGCAGCACAAGCCCAGCGCCGCCACGGCCGCGAAGAAGGCGTTCCTGGTCAACCGCGTCGGCGACATGGGCCTGTCGATCGCGATCATGCTGATGTTCACCACCTTCGGCAGCTTCGCCTTCGGACCGGTCCTCAGCCACACCGGTGACACCTCCGAGGGCAAGCTGACGGCGATCGGCCTGATGCTGCTGCTCGCCGCCTGCGGCAAGTCGGCCCAGGTGCCGCTGCAGTCCTGGCTCGGGGACGCGATGGAAGGCCCGACCCCGGTCTCGGCCCTCATCCACGCCGCGACGATGGTGACCGCGGGCGTCTACCTGATCGTCCGCTCCGGAGCCATCTTCAACGCCGCGCCCGACGCCCAGCTCGCGGTCACCGTGGTCGGCGCCGTCACACTGCTGTTCGGTGCGATCGTCGGTTGCGCGAAGGACGACATCAAGAAGGCGCTGGCCGGCTCGACGATGTCACAGATCGGCTACATGGTGCTGGCGGCGGGCCTCGGCCCCATCGGCTACGTCTTCGCGATCATGCACCTGGTCACGCACGGCTTCTTCAAGGCCGGGCTGTTCCTCGGCGCCGGTTCGGTCATGCACGGCATGAACGACGAGGTCGACATGCGCCGCTACGGCGGCCTGCGCAAGTACATGCCGATCACCTTCGTCACCTTCGGCCTCGGCTACCTCGCCATCATCGGCTTCCCGTTCCTGTCCGGCTTCTACTCCAAGGACGCGATCATCGAGGCGGCCTTCGCCAAGGGCGGCACGCAGGGCTGGATCCTGGGCAGCGTGGCCCTGCTGGGCGCGGCGATCACCGCCTTCTACATGACGCGCGTGATGCTGATGACGTTCTTCGGAGAGGAGCGTTGGAAGAACCAACCCACTCGCTCTCCCGAGGCGCCGAGCGCGGAGCCCGCGGCCGAGCACCGGGGCGAGCACGCCGAACCGCACCCGCACGAGTCGCCGGGTGTCATGACGATCCCGATGATCGTCCTGGCCGTCGGCTCGGTCTTCGGCGGCTTCTTCTTCAACCTGGGCGACCGCTTCCTGCACTGGCTGGAGCCGGTCACCGGGCACAGCGAGGGCGACTCCCCGGTCAGTGCGTGGACCGTCACCGGCGCCACCCTGGTCTGCCTGGTCGTCGGCGTCGCCATCGCCTGGGCCCAGTACGGGCGCAAGCCGGTCCCGGCCGTCGCACCGCGCGGCTCGCTGCTCACCCGCGCCGCCCGGCGCGACCTGCTCCAGGACGACTTCAACCACGTCGTCCTGGTGCGCGGCGGCGAACACCTCACGCGCTCCCTGGTCTACGTCGACCACACCCTGGTCGACGGCGTCGTCAACGGCACCGCGGCCGGCTTCGGCGGCCTGTCCGGGCGCCTGCGCCGCGTCCAGAACGGCTTCGTGCGCTCCTACGCGGTCTCGATGTTCGGCGGCGCGGCACTCCTGGTCGCCGCGACCCTGCTGATGAGGGCGGTCTGATACCGATGTCCTTTCCTCTGCTGACAGCGACAGCGGCGCTCCCGGCCGTCGGGGCGGTGGCCACGGCCGCCGTACCGGCCGCCCGGCGCGACGCCGCCAAGTGGCTGGCGCTGCTGGTCTCGCTCGCCACGCTCGCCCTGGCGATCATCGTCCTGGTCCGTTTCGACCCGGACGGCGCCCGCTACCAGCTCACCGAGTCCCACGCCTGGATCAAGGACTTCGGGGTCAGGTACGAGCTGGGTGTGGACGGCATCGCGGTGGCGCTGATCGCCCTGACCGCTCTGCTCATCCCGTTCATCGTCCTCGCGGGCTGGCACGACGCCGACCCGGAAGAGACGGGCAACAAGCGGTGGCGGCCGACACAGGGCTACTTCGCGCTGATCCTGGCCGTCGAGGCGATGGTGATCATCTCCTTCGCGTCCACCGACGTCTTCCTCTTCTACGTCTTCTTCGAAGCCATGCTGATCCCGATGTACTTCCTCATCGGCGGCTTCGGTGACCGTGCCCATGGCTCGTACCGGTCCGCCGCGACCGCGGAGCGGGGCGACGAGGCGGCGGCGACGCAGCGGTCCTACGCGGCCGTGAAGTTCCTCCTCTACAACCTGGCCGGCGGTCTGATCATGCTCGCCGCGGTGATCGGCCTGTACGTGGTCGCCGGGAACTTCAGCCTCCAGGAGATCGCCCAGGCCCGGGCCGACGGCACGCTGCACATGGCGACCAGCACCGAACGCTGGCTGTTCCTCGGCTTCTTCTTCGCCTTCGCGGTGAAGGCGCCTGTGTGGCCGCTTCACACCTGGTTGCCCAACGCCATGGGTGAGGCCACCGCACCGGTCGCGGTGCTGATCACCGCGGTGGTCGACAAGGTGGGCACCTTCGCGATGCTCCGCTTCTGCCTCCAGCTGTTCCCGGGGGCCAGCAAGTGGGCGACGCCCGTCATCCTCGTACTGGCGCTGATCAGCATCGTCTACGGGGCGCTGCTCGCCGTCGGGCAGCGTGACATCAAGCGGCTGGTGGCGTACGCGTCGATCTCGCACTTCGGCTTCATCGTCATGGGCATCTTCGCGATGACCAGCCAGGGCCAGTCCGGGGCGACGCTGTACATGGTCAACCACGGCATCTCCACGGCGGCGCTGATGCTGGTCGCGGGCTTCCTGATCTCCCGGCGCGGCTCGCGGCTCATCGCGGACTACGGCGGTGTGCAGAAGGTCGCCCCGGTGCTCGCCGGCACCTTCCTGATCGGTGGCCTCGCCACCCTCTCGCTGCCGGGGCTCGCGCCCTTCGTGAGCGAGTTCCTGGTGCTGGTCGGTACGTTCACGCGCTATCCGGTGATCGGCATCATCGCCACCTTCGGCATCGTCCTGGCCGCGCTCTACACGCTCGTCCTCTACCAGCGGACGATGACGGGACCGGTGAGGCCGGAGGTCTCGGCGATGCCCGACCTGCGCGCGCGGGAGCTGCTGGTCGTCACCCCGCTGATCGCGTTGCTGATCTTCCTGGGCGTCTACCCGAAGCCCGTCACGGACATCGTCAACCCGGCGGTCCGGCAGACCATGTCCGACGTACACAAGCAGGACCCCAAGCCTGAGGTGGAGGCGGCCAAGTGAGTGCAGCAGCCGTCCACAGCCTGTGGACAACCGCGGCCGACCCGATCTCGAAGATCGACACGCCGAAGATCGAATACGGGCAGTTGTCGCCGATCCTGATCGTCGTCGGCGCGGCCCTCGTCGGAGTGCTGGTCGAGGTCTTCGTCCCGCGCCGGTCCCGCTACTACGCGCAGGTGTTCCTGTCCGTCGTCGCGCTCTGCGCCGCCTTCGCGGCGGTCGTCGCCCTCGCGGCCGACGGATACGGCACGACGAAGGCGCACATCGCGGCGATGGGCGCGATCGCGGTCGACGGACCCGCACTGTTCCTGCAGGGCACGATCGTGCTGGCCGGCCTGGTCGGCCTGTTCACCTTCGCCGAGCGGCGGCTGGACCCGGCCGCCCACGGCAACCGGGTCGACTCCTTCGCCGCCCAGGCGGCGTCCGTACCCGGCAGCGACAGCGAGAAGGCGGCCGTCCGGGCCGGCTTCACCACCACCGAGGTCTTTCCGCTGCTGCTGTTCGCGGTCGCGGGCATGCTGGTCTTCCCCGCGGCCAACGACCTGCTGACCCTGTTCGTGGCCCTGGAGGTCTTCTCCCTCCCGCTGTACCTGCTGTGCGCGCTGGCCCGCCGCAAGCGGCTGATGTCGCAGGAAGCCGCGGTCAAGTACTTCCTGCTCGGCGCCTTCGCCTCCGCGTTCACCCTCTTCGGCATCGCACTGCTGTACGGCTACGCGGGCTCGGTGTCCTACGCGCGCATCGCGCAGGTCGTCGACGGCTCGGTCACCAACGTCGATCCGGCGCTGGCCGACACCATGGGCAACGACGCGCTGCTGCTGATCGGCGTCGCGATGGTGGTGATGGGTCTGCTGTTCAAGGTGGGCGCGGTGCCGTTCCACATGTGGACGCCCGATGTCTACCAGGGCGCTCCGACCCCGGTGACCGGCTTCATGGCGGCGGCGACGAAGGTGGCGGCGTTCGGCGCACTGCTGCGGCTGCTGTACGTCGTCCTGCCCGGCCTGCGCTGGGACTGGCGACCGGTCATGTGGGCCGTGGCGGTCGTCACCATGCTGGGCGGCGCGATCGTCGCGATCACCCAGACGGACATCAAACGACTGCTGGCGTACTCGTCCATCGCGCACGCCGGGTTCATCCTCGCGGGTGTCATCGCGACCTCGAAGGACGGCGTGTCGTCCGTCCTGTTCTACCTGGCCGCCTACTCGTTCGTGACGATCGGCGCGTTCGCCGTGGTCACGCTGGTCCGGGACGCGGGCGGCGAGGCCACCCACCTGTCGAAGTGGGCGGGGCTCGGCCGCCGCTCCCCGCTGGTGGCGGCCGTGTTCGCGGTGTTCCTGCTGGCCTTCGCCGGCATCCCGCTGACCTCCGGGTTCGCCGGGAAATTCGCCGTGTTCAAGGCCGCAGCGGAAGGCGGGGCGGCCCCGCTGGTCGTCGTCGGTGTGATCTCCTCGGCGATCGCCGCGTTCTTCTACATCCGGGTGATCGTGCTCATGTTCTTCAGCGAGCCCCACCCGGAGGGCCCGACGGTGGCCGTGCCGTCGCCGCTGACGATGGCGGCGATCGGGATCGGCGTGGCCGTGACCCTGGTGCTCGGTGTGGCACCGCAGTACTTCCTGGACCTGGCCGGCCAGGCCGGAGTGTTCGTGCGCTGACCTGCGGTTCGTGACACACGGCCATACGACACGCCGCTGCCCGGCACCCCCGTCAGGGGTGCCGGGCAGCGGCGTGTGCGCCACCACCGCTCCCGGCGGTCCCCCTCGGCCGCTCTTCCTGCCAGGTCCGGCCACGGTGCGAAGGCAGCGGAACGGAAGCGAAGCAGAAAGGAAAGCAGGACGGGCAGCCTGTGGATAACTCCGGCGCTGTCGGCGCGGGCGCCTATCGTGGACGCAGTGGTCGAGGGACGACGGACGGGGGACACGACGATGGGCGGGACGGGCGGGATCATCGAGATGCCAGGGATGACCGACAGCGAGGCGCTGGCCACGCTGAACCGGGTCTTCGGATACGACGCCTTCCGCGGCGAGCAGGAAGCGGTCATCGAGCATGTCGTGGCGGGCGGCGACGCCGTCGTCCTCATGCCCACCGGCGGCGGAAAGTCGCTGTGCTACCAGATTCCTTCCCTGGTCAGACCGGGCACCGGCATCGTCGTCTCCCCGCTCATCGCCCTGATGCAGGACCAGGTCGACGCCCTGCGCGCCCTCGGCGTGCGGGCCGGTTTCATGAACTCCACGCAGGACTTCGACGAGCGGCGTGTGGTCGAGGCGGAGTTCCTGGCGGGCGAGCTGGACCTGCTGTACCTGGCACCGGAGCGGCTGCGCCTGGACTCCACGCTCGACCTGCTGTCCCGGGGCAAGATCGCGGTCTTCGCGATCGACGAGGCGCACTGCGTCTCCCAGTGGGGCCACGACTTCCGGCCCGACTATCTGGCCCTCTCCCTGCTGGGCGAGCGCTGGCCGGACGTACCGCGGATCGCGCTCACGGCGACCGCCACCCACACCACGCACCAGGAGATCACCCAGCGGCTGAACATGCCGACGGCCCGCCATTTCGTGGCGAGCTTCGACCGGCCCAACATCCAGTACCGGATCGTGCCCAAGGCCGACCCCAAGAAGCAGCTGCTCGCCTTCCTGAAGGAGGAGCACCCGGGCGACGCGGGCATCGTGTACTGCCTCTCGCGCAACTCGGTCGACAAGACCGCGGAGTTCCTCTCCCGCAACGGCATCGAAGCGGTGCCGTACCACGCGGGCCTGGACGCGGGCACCCGCGCGGCGCACCAGTCCCGGTTCCTGCGCGAGGACGGCCTGGTCGTGGTGGCGACCATCGCCTTCGGCATGGGCATCGACAAGCCGGACGTGCGGTTCGTCGCCCACCTCGACCTGCCCAAGTCGATCGAGGGCTACTACCAGGAGACGGGCCGTGCCGGCCGCGACGGCCTGCCGTCGACGGCCTGGATGGCCTACGGCCTGAACGACGTCATACAGCAGCGCAAGCTGATGCAGTCGGGCGACGGCGACGAGGCCTTCCGCCGGCGGGCCGGCGCCCACCTGGACGCGATGCTCGCCCTGTGCGAGACGGCCCGCTGCCGTCGCGGACAGCTGCTCGCCTACTTCGGCCAGGACCCGGACCCGGCGGGCTGCGGCAACTGCGACACCTGCCTGACACCGCCGGAGACCTGGGACGGCACGGTCGCCGCGCAGAAGGTGCTGTCGACGGTGGTGCGGTTGCAGCGCGAGCGCGGGCAGAAGTTCGGCGCCGTACAGATCGTGGACATCCTGCTCGGCAAGCGCACGGCCAAGGTGATCCAGTTCGACCACGACCAGCTGTCCGTCTTCGGCATCGGTGAGGAACTGACCGAGGGCGAGTGGCGGGGCGTCATCCGGCAGCTGCTGGCGCAGGGCCTGCTCGCCGTCGAGGGCGAGTACGGCACGCTGGCGCTCACCGAGGCGAGCGGGGCGGTGCTGCGGCGCGAGCGGGAGGTGCCGCTGCGCAAGGAGCCCAAGAAGCCGGTGACCTCACGGTCGGGCTCCGCATCCGGCCGGAGCGGCGACCGCAAGGCCAAGGCCGCAGCGGCCGAACTGCCCGGCGACCTCCTGCCCGCCTTCGAGGCACTGCGCGCCTGGCGTGCCGAGCAGGCCCGTGAGCAGGGCGTCCCGGCCTACGTCATCTTCCACGACGCCACACTGCGGGAGATCGTCGCCCGGTGGCCCGGCTCGATGGGCGAGCTGGGCACCGTCGGCGGCGTCGGCGAGAAGAAGCTCGCCACCTACGGTGAGGGCGTGCTCGAAGTGCTGGCCGCCCTGGACAGCCCGCCGGCCACCGCATCGGCCCCGGCCGGCGCATCCGCCCCCGGTTCCGCCACGGCCGCCGCCACCTCCGCCGCGCCGGGCGCCGACCCGGCGGACGACCACTGGCCCGAGCTGGACATGGAGCCGGCGGAGGACGACTGGATATAGGGGCAGCGCGCCACCCTCACCGGCCGCGGCACCCAGCGCTGCCGCGGCACCCGTGACGGTCGTACCGGCTTACAGGGCCCGGGCCGCGTAGGCCCTGACGTCCGCGTCCGAGTCGGTGGTCGCCGTGGCCAGGGCGGCGCGGGCCTCGTCCGTGCGGAGCCGGGTCAGGGCCAGGACCGCCGCCTTGCGGACGTCGGCGTTCGCGTCGGCGAGAGCCTTCGCGAGGGCGGGGACGGCCGTACCGGAGGACGCCGCGGACAGGGCCGTCGCGGCCCCGGAGCGGACCTGCCACGCCGGATCGGTCAGCGCGGCCACGGCACGCACGGCGAGCGGAGCCGGGCAGCCGACGGTGGCCAGGGCCCCGAACGCCGCACCGCGCACCAGCGGGTCGGCGTCCTCGGTGAGGATGTCCAGGGTGCCGGTGAGGCGCGGCAGGTCCGCTGCGGTGAGGGAGGCCGGGCTGACGGCGGCCAGCGCCCGGGCCACGGTGACCCGGACCTCCCGGGCGGGATCGGCCGCCGCACGCGCCAACGGCGCCACCGCGTCGACCGAGACCAGCGCGCGTACGGCCTCGATGCGCACGGCGATGTCGGCGTCCTCCAGTGCGGCGGCGAACAGACCGGCGTCGCCCAGCCGCAGGGCGCGCAGCACATCGAGTGCGGCGGCGCGGACGACGGGGTCGGCCCCGGTGAGCGCACCGGCGAGGGCGGTGCCGAGGGCCGGTTCGGGCGGCAGGGTCTCGACGAGTTCGCGCAGCGAGGCCGCGGCGCCCGCGCGTACCCCGGCGTCGGGATCGCCGAGCGCACCGGCCAGTGCCTGCCCGGTACCGGCAGGCAGCGTCTCGGTGAGGACGGAGACCGCCGTCCGGCGCACCGAAGGGTCGGGATCGACCAGGTAGGGCTCGACGAGGGCGAGTTCGGGCTCCGCCTCGGCCAGTTCGAGCAGCTCCACGAGCCGGGGCGAGGCAGGGGCCCGGTGGCCGCTGTCCGTGGATGCGGTCCCGCGCGTGGAGGCGGGTCCGGTGGCGACCGGCGCCACCTCCCGTGGCCCGGCCGTGGCCACGTCCTCCGCACCGACCTCGCCCAGTGCCCGGGAGGGACCGCCGACCGGCGCGAAGCCTTCCACCGGAACCAGATAGGGAGCCACGGGACGGACCGTGAACTCCATCGCATCAGAGGGGGACTTGTGCAGATCGAGGTGGTAGAACCAGGAGTCGTCGTCGCGCCGGGGATGGTCGGTGCGGTCGTGGTAGAGGCCCCAGCGGGACTCGGTACGGGCCAGGGAGGCGCGGGCGGCCATCTCCGCACAGTCGCGGATGAAGCCGACCTCGGCGCACCGCATCAGCTCGTGCGGGGTGCGGGCACCCATGGCGGCGATGTCCTCGCGCATCCGCTCGAACGCCTCCAGGGCGAGGGAGAGCCGGGCACCGGACTTCGGCGGGGCTACGTAGTCGTTCACGAAGCGGCGCAGCTTGTACTCGACCTGGGGCTGCGGCGGGCCGTCCGGATGACGCAGCGGGCGGTAGATCAGCTCGTGCGCCTCCCGCAACTGCTCGGCGGGAAGCTCTCCTTCGTACGCCGTGTACTGGGCGGCGTCGGCGCCCGCGAGGTCACCGAAGACGAACGCGCCGATCATGTAGTTGTGCGGGACGCAGGCCAGGTCACCGGCGGCGTACAGACGCGGGACGGTGGTACGGGCCTGGTCGTCCACACGGACGCCCGAGGCGGAGTGGCCGCCGCACAGACCGATCTCGGAGATGTGCATCTCGACGTCGTGGGTGCGGTAGTCGTGGCCGCGCCCGGCGTGGAAGGTGCCGCGCGTGGGCCGCTCGGTGGAGTGCAGGATGGACTCCAGGGCCGAGATGGACTCCTCGGGCAGGTGACTGAGCTTGAGGTAGACCGGGCCGCGGTCGCTGGCGACCTCGGCCGCGAACTCGGCCATCATCTGACCGGACCAGTAGTCGGAGTCGACGAAGCGCTCGCCGTGCCGGTTGACCTGGTAGCCGCCGAAGGGGTTGGCGACGTACGCGCAGGCCGGCCCGTTGTAGTCCTTGATGAGCGGGTTGATCTGGAAGCACTCGATGCCGGTCAGCTCCGCGCCCGCGTGGTAGGCCATGGCGTACCCGTCACCGGCGTTGGTGGGGTTCTCGTAGGTGCCGTAGAGGTAACCGGAGGCGGGCAGGCCGAGGCGGCCGCAGGCACCGGTGGCGAGGATCACCGCCCCCGCGCGGACGGTCACGAAGGCGCCCGTACGGGTGTGCAGGCCGACGGCCCCGATGGCCCGCCCGTCGTCCGGCGCCGTCAGCACGCGCACCGGCATCACCCGGTTCTCAATACGTATCCGCTCCCGCATCTCACGACGCCGCAACTGCCGGTACAGGACCTTCTTGACATCCTTGCCTTCCGGCATCGGCAGTACGTACGAACCGGAGCGATGCACCTGGCGGACCGCGTACGCGCCATGCTCGTCCTTCTCGAACTTGACCCCGTACGACTCCAGTCGCTGGACCATGTCGAAACCGCGGGTGGCGGTCTGGCGGACGGTGGACTGGTCGACGATGCCGTCGTTGGCCCGGGTGATCTCGGCGACGTAGTCGTCGGGCTCGGCGCGGCCGGGGATGACCGCGTTGTTGACGCCGTCCATGCCCATGGCGAGCGCGCCGGAATGGCGGACGTGGGCCTTCTCCAACAGCAGGACGTTCGCGCCGCGCTCGGCGGCGGTCAGGGCGGCCATGGTGCCGGCGGTGCCGCCGCCGATGACGAGGACGTCGCAGGTCAGCTCCTCGGCGTCGGTGACGGCGGGAATCCGCAGGGAGGGCTGCGCGGGGGCGTTCGCGGGGGAGGTCACCGGGATGCCTTTCAGGTGCCGAGCGAGGTGAGGACGGTGCGGCGCAGGGCCACGCGGGCCGGGTCGTCGACGGCGCCGCGCTCACGCGGGCGCGGAACGTCGCGTACGGCGGTCACGCGACCGGCGCCCAGCAGGGCGACACGGTCGCCGAGGAAGAGGGCCTCGTCGACGTCGTGGGTGACGAAGACGACGGTCGCGCCCGTACCGCGCAACACCTCGACCAGCAGGTCCTGCATGCCGGCACGGGTCTGGGCGTCGAGGGCGCCGAACGGCTCGTCCATGAGGACCGCCCGGGGACTGCAGGCCAGCGCACGGGCCAATTGCGCCCGCTGGCGCTGCCCGCCGGAGACGCGGTGCGGCAACTGCCGGGCCTGGGCGGACAGTCCGACCCGGTCGAGCCAGGAGTCGGCCTGGGCGCGGCGTTCGGAGCGCGGCACGCCTTTGATGGCGAGCGGGAGTTCGACGTTGGCGCGGAGCGTACGCCAGGGCAGCAGCGCGTCCTCCTGGAAGACCAGCGCGCGGTCGGCGGACGGGCCGGTCAGTGGTGAGCCGTCCTGTTCCACCGTTCCGGCCAGCGGCGAAAGCAGCCCGGCGAGGGTGCGCAGCAGTGTGGACTTGCCGCAGCCGGAGGGGCCGACGACGCTGAGGATCTCCCCGGGGGCGACCTCCAGGCCGACGTCGTGCAGGACCGGGGCGTCCGGTCGGCCCAGGACGCAGGCGCGGAGGGTGAGTCCGGCGCCTCGCACGCGGGAGCGTGTCGTCGCGGCGGGCGGGGTGACGGTGTCAGACGAGGTGCTCATCACGCGCCTCCTCCTCGGTGTCGTCGTGGCTCTCGCGCTGGGCCTCGGTCTGGTCCTGGGACTCGCCGTGGGCCTTCACAGCAGCGGGTCCGGCGGCGGTCCCGGAGCTCGGAGTGCGGGCGCGTCCGCCGGGGACGTACGAGGTACGGGGCAGCCAGCGGGTCAGGCGCCGGCCGAGGAGTTCCACGGCCGTGGAGGTGAGCCAGCCGAGGATGCCGATCGTGACCATGCCGACGAACACACCCGGGTAGTTCACGATCGTGTAGTCCTGCCAGGTCCGGTAACCCACCCCGTACTGACCGGAGATCATCTCGGCGGAGATCACACAGATCCACGAGACACCGATGCCGACCGAGAGGCCGCCGAAGATGCCGGGCAGCGCGCCCGGCAGCACCACCGAGCCGAGAATCCGCAGCCGCCCTCCGCCCAGGGTGCGCACGGCCTCCTCCCAGGCGGGATTGAGCGCGCGGACCGCGTGCCGGGTGGAGACCAGCACGGGGAAGAAGGCGGCGGTGCAGGTGATGAAGACGATGCCCTGTTCGTTGGAGGGGAAGAGCAGGATGGCGACGGGGACCAAGGCGATCGCCGGGATGGGGCGGATCACTTCCAGGACCGGGCCGAGCAGGTCCTCGGCGAGGTGGGAGCGGGCCACGAGCACGCCCGTCGCGATACCGAGAACGGCGGCCAGCGCGAATCCGGTGAGGATGCGCGTGAGGCTGTCGGTGAGGTCCGTCCAGTAGTCGTCACCGGAGAGCCGGTCGGCGAAGGTGCGGGCCACGTCGGTGACGGTCGGGAACTGCGAGAACCGCAGCCACAGGTCGAAGTCCCGGCTGGTCAGCAGCTGCCAGAGGCCGAGCGCGGCGGCCAGGGACAGCACCCGCAGCGCATACCGGGTCAGCGGCCGCCGCCTCACGAGACCAGCCTCAGTGCGGCGGTGTAGGACACCGTGTGGGCGCCGTTGTGGGCGGTGACGTAGGCCTGCGCGGTTTCCGGGGCGACGAAGGGCAGCAACCGGTCGCCGTCGGCCACCCAGACGGCCTTGTCGGCGAACCAGAGAGTGCCGGTGGTGGCGTCGGGTACGTATGCGGCGCGGATGTCGTCCTGGTGGTGGGCGACGAAGGCGAGGAGCGCCTTCGGGCTGCTGAAGGCGGTGGTCTTCTCGCTTCCCTCGGCCCACACCTCACTCGCGGCGGGGGCGGGCGCGGCGGCCAGCCGCTCGGCGTAGGAGGCGCCGAGGGCCTTCTTCACGTACTGGTCGTCGACGAACGAGTCCACGTCTATGTCACCGGTCAGCTCAGCGGCCTTCAGGACCGACACGTCCTGCTTCAGGGCGGAGACGAGCCGGGGCTTGACCGCAGGGTCGAAGGTCGCGATGCCGTGCGCGCCGTTGTAGAGGTAGACGACCTCGGCGGGCAGGCCGGTGGCTTCGGCGACCTTCTCGGCGGCGGTGACGGGGTGGGCGTTGAGGTAGTCCGTCGCGTCGGCCTGTGCCTTGAGGAAAGCCCTCAGAACTGCGGGTCGCTGTTCGGCGAAGTCCTCGCGGGCAGTGACGCCGTGGAACGTGGGCAGGTTCAGCTCGGCCCCGTCGTACAGGGCCTTGGCCTTGCCCTGGCGGGCGAGCAGACCGGGCCAGGCGACGAACTGGGACAGCGCGTCCACGCTGCCGGCCGAGAGGGCCGACGCACCCACCGCGGGCTGCTGGTTGAGCTTCGAGATGCCCTTGCCGGGATCGATGCCGGCCCGCTGCAGGGCGCGTACAAGGGTGCCGTCGGCCGCGGAGCCGATGCTCGTGGAGACCTTCTTGCCCTTGAGGTCCTTCAGGGAGGTCAGGGAGGAGTCGGGGGCGGTGACGATGGTGTTCAGGCCGCCGCGCAGGTTGTAACCGGTGACCGACACCAGGTGGGTGGGGCGGCCGAGCTGTTTGCCGCGGGCGGCGTTGAGCAGCAGCGGGAAGTCGCCCATCGAGCCGATGTCGATCTTCCCGGCGGTCATCTGGGCGGTGATCGGGGCACCGGTAGCGTAGTCCTGCCAGTCGACCTTGTAGGTGTGGCCGTCGTGCAGCGCATTGAGCCGCCGCTCGAAGGAGCCGAGGGAGCGCAGGAGCGTGCCGGCGGTGACGGTGTTGATCGTCTTGGACTGGTAGCCGACGGTCACGGTGACCGTGGAACCGTCACCTGCCTGCGCGTCGCCGCCGCAGCCGGACAGGGGGAGCAGGAGTGCGGCGGTGGACAGGGCAACTGCCGTGCGTTTCATGGATGGTCGGCCTCTCACCGGAGCAGATAGGGCATGTTGACCGTGACGGCCCCGGTGGGGCAGCGGGCCGCGCAGGGGCCGCAGTACCAGCACTCGTCGACGTGCATGTACGCCTTGCCGTTGCTCTCGTCGATGGCGAGGGAGTCCAGCGGGCACATGTCCACGCAGAGAGTGCAGCCGTCGATGCACTTCGACTCGTCGATGGTCACGGGCACGTCGGCCCGCTGGGGCGCCAAGGGCATGGCTGTCTCCAGGAAACGTGCAGCAGGAATGGTTTACAGCGACCGGTGGAGCAGGCCGCTCATGGTGATGCGGTCGCCGCGGAAGCGGATGAACTCCAGGTCGACCGGGCGGCCGTCCGCCAGGTGTGTGAGGCGTTCCAGCATCAGGACAGCCGCGCCGCGAGGTGCCTGGAGCACGGCGGCGGAGTGGGCGTCCGCGTTCACCGCCTCCACCGTGATCTCGGCGTGGCCGAGGCGTTGGCCGGTGATGCCCTCCAGGAGGCGGAAGACATCGGTGTTCTCCAGGTCGGCACCGAGCAGGTCGGCGCCGAGGTCGAGCGGGATGTAGGTGAGGTCGAGGGAAAGGGGCAGGCCGTTCAGTCGGCGCAGGCGTTCGATGTAGAGGACGTCGGCGCCGGCCGGGACGCGGAGGCGTTCGGCGACCGGAGCGGGTGCGGGGGCGGGGCCCATGGTGCGGACCTCGTTGGTGACGCGGCCGTGTTCGCGCAGGGTTTCCGCGAGGCCCATCAGCCGGTCGAGCCCGTGCGGGTACTTCTGGGCGACGACCACGGTGCCGACCCCGGGCAGCCGCTCCACCAGGCCCTCGGCGCGGAGCAGGTCCAGGGCCTGGCGGACGGTGTTGCGGGTGGCGCGGTAGTCGGTGGCGAGTGTGGTCTCGTGAGGCAGGGTGCCGCCGGGGAAGGCGCCGACGAGGAGCTGGCGGCGCAGGAGATCCGCCAGTTGCCTCGCCTGGTCCGCACGCAGCCGACGACGCGTGCGGTGGGCGGCGACGGTGGTCGCGGCGCCCTGACCGGCGTGGTCGCGGATGCGGTCGGTGGATGGCATGGCTGAAACCATACCGATGAGGTAGGGAACGGTGTGTTGCGGAAGTGTTGCGCCACCCGGGGGCCCGCGAATCCTGCCGCTGAGCTGGGCGTACTCGAGGCGGCGGGCAAGATCTGCCACCCGGGCGTCACCCCGGCAGCCGGCATGAGAACCACCGTCACAACGGCGGCACTCTTACAGAAGGGCGCTGTCGCGACGCCACTGTCAAGGCAGCACTGTCAGGACGGCTCTGTCAGGCAACACCCTCCGGACGTCGCCGTCAGGACAGCACTGTCAGGGCAGGCGCGAAGGTGATCAGGAGGGGGAGCAGGGGGACCAGGGCCGCCGTGGTCGTGGTGAGCGCACGGTGTCTGGGCAGCAGGCGGGGCGGGGGCTCCAGCAGGCGGTCCACCCGTTCGCCGAGGAGGCGGCGGCTGGAGGCGCAGGAGAGGACGCCGCGGTGCTGGTTCAGCTCGATCAGCGCCAGGGCGGTGGTGAGGTGGCCGCAGCGGCGCGAGGCGGTGTCGTCGGCGGCCAGCTCGACCAGGCGGTGCGTCTGGTCGCAGAAGTGGGCGAAGAGAGGCACGTGCGGGAAGCCGGTGGCCAGGGCCGTGGAGAGGTGCAGCAGCCAGTCGTGGTGGGCGCGGGCGTGGCCGCGCTCGTGCGTGAGGACGGCGTCCAGCTGGTGGTCGGTCAGGCGGTGCAGCGCGCCGGTGGTGACGACCAGTTGGGGCGGGTGGCCCGGCATCCACCAGGCGTCCGGGTACTCGTCCTCCAGCACCAGCATCGGCCCGCGGGCGGCAGGCAGCCCGGCGGGCAGGTCCGGCGCACGCTCGCGCAAGTGCGCCCGGGTCCGGCCGCGGCGCCTGCGGGCCTCGACCAGCTCGCGGGCGAGCATCGCGGTCGTCCACGCGGCCCCGCAGGCCAGCAACAGGGTCAGTACGACAGCCCACACGGGAGCGGCCGTGAGGTCGTACGCGGCGGTGACGGCGGGCGGCGCCGGGGCGAAGACGTGGTCGCGGACGGTGCCGAAGACGGCCGCGGCACCCAGCGTCAGCGCCGCCAGGCAGCACAGCAGAACCGTGGCGACCAGGCACTGCCACACCCACAGCGCGACCACGGGTTCCCGCTCGGGCCAGGCGGCCCGGATGAGCGCGCGCGGCGCCGGGACGGCGGCGGTCAGCGCGACGGCACACAGCAGGAGGAGGCAGACGGTCATGCCGGGGACTCCGGTTCCTGGTCGGAGACGGATGAGGGCCGGGCAACAGGGCGGTGCGGTGCGGCCGGGCATTCGGTGGTGCGGCTGCCTGGCCAGTATGCCGGGGATCGGGCGCCGCAGTCAGTCGCCGAGCACGAACACTTCACCGCTCCCGCCGAGTTCCCCGCGCCACCCCGAGAGCCCGCCGGTCACACGAGCGCCCCCGCGCGCGAGACGACCCGCACGCGCGGGACGACCCCCACGCGCGGGAGACGCCGCTCGCCGCGCGTCGGCGCCGCGGCTCGCAGGGCCGTGTCAGCCGCCGGCCACCACTCGTCCGGTGACCTCGCCCAGGCCCACGCGCACCCCGTGCGGTCCGGGGGCCCAGGCGGACAGCGTCACCACGTCGCCGTCCTCCAGGAAGGTCCGCTTGCCGTCCGGCAGGTCCAGGGGGTCCCGCCCGTTCCAGGTCAGTTCCAGCAGCGAGCCGCGCTCCCGTGGCGTGGGCCCGCTGACGGTTCCCGACCCGTACAGGTCGCCGGTGCGCAGGGAGGCGCCGTTCACCGTCATGTGGGCGAGCTGCTGCGCGGCCGTCCAGTACATGGTGGAGAACGGCGGCTCGGACACCGTATGGCCGTTGATCGCCACGGAGATGCGCAGGTCGTAGCCGCCGGGCTCGATGTCGGGTGCCGCGTCGTCCAGGTAGGGCAGCAGCGGGTGCGTGCGCTCCGGCGGGGTCACCCGGGCCGACTCCAGCGCCTCCAGCGGGGTGATCCACGCCGAGACCGAGGTGGCGAAGGACTTGCCGAGGAACGGTCCGAGGGGAACGTACTCCCAGGCCTGCACGTCCCGTGCCGACCAGTCGTTCAGCAGGCACAGCCCGAAGACGTGCTCGCGGAAGTCGGCCAGCGCGACCGGCCTGCCCAGCCCCGACGGCACGCCCACCACGAAGCCGACCTCCGCTTCGATGTCCAGCCGGACGGAGGGGCCGAAGACCGGTGCCGGATCGGCGGGGCCCTTGCGCTGCCCGGACGGCCGTACGACGTCGGTGCCCGAGACGACCACGGTGCCCGAGCGGCCGTGGTAACCGATCGGCAGGTGCTTCCAGTTGGGGGTCAGCGAGTCCTCGGCATCGGGGCGGAAGATCTGGCCCACGTTGCGGGCGTGGTTCTCGGAGGCGTAGAAGTCGACGTAGTCGGCCACCTCGAAGGGCAGGTGCAGCGTCACCTCCGCCAGCGGGTGCAGGAGCGGCTCGATCACCTCGCGATGGGAGGGCACCGTCACCCAGGCCGTCAGGGCCCGCCGCACGTCCGACCAGGCCGTGCGGCCGGCGGCTAGCAGCGGGTTCAGGGTGGGGCGGGCGAGCAGGGAGCCGTACGGCGAACCGAGTGCCGCGGCCGCGGCGCCCGCGTCGAGCACGTGGTCGCCGAGCCGGACGCCGACCCGCCGTTCCTGGCTGCCGGCAGGCGAGAACACGCCATAAGGGAGGTTGTGCGGGCCGAAGGGGTCGCCCTCGGGGACGTCGAAGGGGGGCATGGGGTACTGCCTCACTCTCATCCGGGCCGTGCATGGCGTTGTGTTCCATGTGGTCGCGCCACACGTTACGGGTGAGTTGCCTGTCCTGGGCAGCGCCTTCAAGTCACCACGGTCATCCGCTGCCGATGTGCCACACGGATGTCTGCTCATGGGTACGCAGTTCTCGATGCGCGTGAACGATCGCGCATGAGCGATCACGCATGAACTATTGCGGAGAAGGGCGGAGAAGGCCGGGTAGGCAGGTAGGCAGGTAAGCAGGTAGGCGGAGAGGCCGGGGAGGCCGGTGAAACGGGGGTGAGTCGGAGGGGCGTGCGGTCCGTATTCTCTGCTCATGGCCGCACCCACCGCATCGTTCGCGCCCCCCGCGTCACCCGCGCGCCCCGCGTACGCCCTGATCGCCACCGACCTGGACGGAACGCTGCTGCGCGGCGACGACACTGTCTCCGACCGGTCGCGTGCCGCGCTCGCGCGGGTCGCCAGGGCCGGCGCCCGGCATCTCGTGGTCACCGGTCGCCCGGCGCCCCGGGTACGGCCGCTCCTGGACGACCTGGGCTGCACGGGGCTCGCGGTGTGCGGCCAGGGCGCGCAGGTGTACGACGCCGGCGCGGACCGGCTGCTGTGGTCGGTGACGCTGGAACGGGAGCTGGCGGAGACCGCCCTCGGCAAGATCGAAGCCGAGGTGGGACAGGTCTACGCGGCCGTGGACCAGGACGGCGTGGACGGCCTCACGCTGATCGAACCCGGGTACCTGATGCCCCACCCCACCCTGCCGGCGGTACGCGTCGACCGGCGCGACGACCTGTGGTGCGCGCCGATCAGCAAGGTGCTGCTGCGCCATCACACCCTCTCCGACGACGCGTTGGCGGCATGCGCACGCTCGGCGGTTGGCTCGCTGGCGACGGTCACCATGTCGGGGCCGGGAACGGTGGAACTCCAGCCGTCCGGCGTCACCAAGGCGACCGGCCTGGCGCTGGCGGCCGAGTACCTGGGGCTCAGCGCCGACCAGGCCCTGGCCTTCGGTGACATGCCCAACGACATCCCGATGTTCGACTGGGCGGCACACGGGGTGGCGATGGCCAACGCCCACCCCGAACTGCGGGCGGTGGCCGACGAGGTCACCTCGTCGAACGAGGACGACGGCATCGCCGTCGTCCTCGAAAGACTCTTCCCGACCGGCTGACCGGCTGACCGGCTGACCGACTGATCGGCTGACCGGACGACTGGCTGACCTGCTTGACGGCCTACCGGCCCATGGGCTGACCAGGCTGTGGCTGCTGCTGGCTGCCGGCCGGGAACAGTGGCTGTCAGTACGCGCCGAAGACGTTGTCGATCGAGCCGTACCGCGCGGCCGCGTAGTTGCAGGCGGCGGTGATGTTCGCGACCGGGTCGTACGGGTCGTACGCCGTGCCGGCCACGTGGTAGGTCGCGAAGGTCGGGTCGATGACCTGGAGCAGGCCCTTGGACGGGGTGCCCTTCACCGCGTTGGAGTCCCACAGGTTGATGGCGCGGGGGTTGCCCGAGGACTCGCGCATGACGTTGCGGTAGATACCGTTGTAGGTGCCCGGGATGCCCTTTTCGGCCATGATGGCGAGGGACTCCCGGATCCAGCCGTCCAGGTTGTTCGGGTACCCGGCGAGGGTGGTCGAGGGCGTCGTGGCCGACGTCGTGGTGGCGGCGGAGGCGGTGGCCGCGCCGGCGAGCGGAAGTGCGAGAACAGCGGCGCCGACGCCGGCGACGGCCAGGGTGCGGGCCAGGCGCTGGGCGCGGGTACGACGGGGCTGAGCGACAACAGACATGCGGCATTCCTCTCCGTCGCCTGCGAGGTGAGCTGTCGGGTTCGGGCGGGGAGGTGCCCGGCCACGCCACCGTGTGGCGGCGCGACTTCACCCCTAGCCGGGTCCGGTGCGGCATGTGCCGTCCGGCCCGGCGGCTTACCTGGGTCCCCCGCTCCTGCCGTACGAAATGGTTCGTCAATGGGGTACGACGGGCGGCGGCAGGATTAGGCGTTCCGCCCGGCAGGTCGGGAACGTATGCGAGAGCACATGTCGGGAACAAGTACCGGTTTCACCCAACGTCCTAATTGACCTTGATCGAAGGCGTATGAGGTACTTGATCCTTTGCGGTCGCCAAGGCTCAACTGGCGCACAGAAAAGGCAAGAAGTGGCTCAGGTGGGCCAGGGGGCGCTTCAGGGGGCGCGTGACCCAACTCACTATTTGGCAAATTACGCTAAATCAGACATCACTAGACATGGGGGATTCGTGAAATCCGCCTTCTCGGGGTCGGAATTCGAGTTCGCGTCGGGTTCGGGTTCGGGTTCGGGTTCGGGTTCGGTTGGAATGCTGCATCGCCGCCCTTCTCGCGCGTTACCCCGTGCGCGACGGCGAAGTGGTCCGTGTCACATGTCATGGGGGGCGAGTCCCGGCCGTCGTGTTCGCGGCAGCGTCGGGTGGTGCGGCCGGGTTGGCCACCGTGAGCGGGCGATGGCGGAGGGTGGCCGTGCTCTAGGTGTGGCTGTACGGCTGCGTGGAGATCCGCCCCAGGTGCCACCGTCGGCCAGTCGGGGTGGGCGCAGCGGTGGGCCTGCCTCGGAAGCGGTACGAGACGTCGGCCGAAGCGGTACGAGACGTCGGCCGTCCGTGGCGACGGTGAGCGTCGTGCACGCGCACGGGTCCGTGCGAGGGCGCACGCGCGCGTGCATGTCGACCGCGAGGGGAAGCCGGGACTACGGGTCGCACCACTCTCCAGGCCCGGCCCTCCCGGCGCGGCCCTCCCCGGCGGTCGGGGATCACCGCTCTCCGTCGGCGGGGATCATGACTCTCCGGGACACGGCTTGTCGGTCGTTTCGCGACAAGAGGGGTGTGTTCCTGTTAAGTCGATCAATGTCCGTTCGTATCAGCTGATCAGAAACATACCGGCCGTGATCCGATACCGCCCGGGCTGGACGGGTGGGCGCTATCGGTGATCGAAACCTGACCGGATACGCTGACTTGAGTGATGGCAACGACCTATCGACAAACCGTGTAATCGCCAGCTGACACCAGCAGACAGGAGACCCCTCGTGACCGTCGTCGGGCCGTTCGGGCTGAGCGTGCGGGACCAGGCTCTGGAAGCCGATGTCCAGGCCGGATTGACGGCTGTCGAGGAGGGCTTGCTCGAGGCCACCAAGAGCGAGGTCCCCTTCATCACGGAGGCGGCGCAGCACCTGGTGCGGGCCGGCGGGAAGCGGTTCCGACCGCTGCTCGTGATGCTCGCGGCGCAGTTCGGTGACCCGTACGCGCCCGGTGTCGTGCCGTCGGCCGTCGTCGTCGAGCTGACGCATCTCGCGACCCTGTACCACGACGACGTCATGGACGAGGCGTCCGTCCGGCGCGGGGTGGACAGTGCGAACACGCGCTGGGGCAACTCCGTCGCCGTCCTCACCGGGGACTTCCTCTTCGCCCGCGCCTCCCAGATCCTGGCGGACCTCGGTCCCGAGGCGGTACGGGTCCAGGCCCTCGCGTTCGAGCGGCTGGTGACCGGGCAGATCCTGGAGACCGCCGGCCCCACGGACGGCCGGGACCCGGTCGAGCACTACCTGGACGTTCTCGGCGGCAAGACGGGCTCGCTGGTGGCGGTGTCGTGCCGGTTCGGCGCGATGATGTCCGGCGCCGACGAGACGGTCGTCGACGTTCTGACGCAGTACGGCGAGCGGCTCGGCGTCGCCTTCCAGCTCGCGGACGACGTGCTGGACATCGCCTCCGACTCCCACGAGTCCGGCAAGACCCCCGGCACCGACCTGCGCGAGGGCATCCCCACCCTGCCCGTGCTGCGGTTGCGGGAGCGCGCGGCGCGGCTCGGGCTGCCCGAGGACGTCGCCCTGTGCGAGCTGCTGGACTCCGATCTCACCGACGACGCCCGGCACGCCGAGGCCCTGACCGCCCTGCGGGCGCACCCCGCCCTGGAGCAGGCCCGCAGGGACACCGTGCGGTACGCGGAGGAGGCCCGCTCGGCGCTGGCCCCGCTGCGGGAGTGCGACGCGAAGGCGGCCCTGCTGGAGCTGTGCGACGCCGTGGTGCACCGCGCCGGCTGAGCGGCGAGCCACCGGGGCGGCCCCGGCCGGTCACCACTGCCCCCGCGCATCCCGCCCCGCCCCCGCGCATCCCGTCCGGTCGGGTCCGGTCCCGTCCGTGCGGGTCCGATCCGGCTCCGTGCGGGTCCGATCCGGCTCCATGCGGGTTCCGGTCCCCTACGGGTAGGAGAGACAAGGGGCCCTGCGTGTCATACCCCAGGCGTACACGGAGTTGGCTCCGAGGGCTGACGCTTCCTCACGGCCGATTTGGTCAGATGGAAACCACGGAAATCACCACTCCTCACCGATTCGGGTGAGAATGGCGGCTCAGGGTGAACCAGGGTGAGGGCAGCCGCCGCCGACGACGGAGGTAAGGCACACATGGCACCGTACGAATCCGACGACACCACGGGCGCGGCGGGCGACGAGGACCTGCGTCCCGGCCGGCGCAAGGCCGCGCGCTACGCCGTCCCGGTCGCGGTGGTGGGGGTGGCGGCGGCCACGATCGGGCTGGTCCCGGCGCTCGCCAGTTCCGGCGACCCCGACCTGCCGAAGATCACCGCCCAGCAGCTCATCGACAAGATGGCCAGGTCGGACGTGCAGCAGTTGTCCGGCACCGTGAAGATCAGCACCGATCTCGGCCTGCCCGACCTCGGCGGCCTCGAGAACGGCCTCGCCTCCGGACTGGGCCAGGGCGGCGACGGCTCCTCCGCCGATCCCTCCTCCCGGCTCACCGAGCTGGCCTCCGGCACACATACCCTGCGCGTGGCCGGCGACGGCCCCGACCGGCAGAAGGTGTCGCTGCTGGAGAGCGGCGCCGAGTACAGCCTCATACACAACGGCGAGAACGTCTGGGGCTACGACAGCAAGTCCAACGAGGTCTACCACTCCACCGCCCACCAGGCCGGCAAGGAACAGCGGTCCGAGCCGCCTGCGACGCCCAAGGACTTCGCCGACCAGCTGCTGAAGTCGGTCGACAGCACCACGTCGGTGACCGTGGACGGCACCGCGCAGGTGGCCGGCCGGGACGCCTACCGGCTGCTCGTCAAGCCCCGGCAGTCCGGCTCCACCGTCGGCGCGATCAGCATCGCCGTCGACGCGAAGACGGGCCTGCCGCTGAAGTTCACGCTGACCCCGTCGAGCGGCGGCGCCGCCGTCATCGACGCCGGTTTCACCCAGGTGAGCTTCGCCGCACCGGCCGCCTCGACCTTCTCCTTCACCCCGCCCAAGGGTGCCAAGGTCACCGAGGGCGACGACAGGTCCGGCGACCACAAGACCGGTGGGCACAAGGCCGGCGACGGTGCCGAGAAATCCCTCGGGCTGCCCGGACTGCCCGGGCTGTCCGTCCCCGGTTCCGGCGGCCACTCCGCCGATGGCGCCGACGGCGCCGACGTCATCGGCCAGGGCTGGAGCTCCGTAGCCACCTTCGACACCGGCGCGGAGGGCGGCCTGCCCTCCGGCTCCGGCTCCGGCGGCAGCGCTGTGGACGGCTTCCTCGGCTCGCTCGGCGACAAGGTCACCGGCACGTTCGGCAAGGGCACGGTGTTCTCCACCCGCCTGGTCAACGCCCTGATCACCGACGACGGCAAGGTGTACGTCGGCGCGGTCGACAAGGCCACCCTGGTCAAGGCGGCGAACACGGCGAAGTGACCCCCTGAGGGACCCGGGCCCCGAACCCCGAACCCCGAACCTCGAACCCCGAACCCCGAACCTCGAACCCCGGACCGGGGCCGGGGCCGGGACCGAGGGCCGGGAACTGGGGCCGGGGCACCCCGGGGGGTCCGGGCACGACGAAACGAGGGAGCCGATGGGCGAACCGTCCGCCGCGGAGCGGGTGTCGGGGCAGAGCGCGGACGGTGGTGACGCCGAGGCCCTGCGACACCCAGCAGCGAGCGCCACGGCGGACAAGGCCGCCGGTGTCACAGGGCATCCGGTGGCCGCGGTCATCGAGACCCGCGGACTCACCAAGCGCTACCGCGGCGGCCAGCTCGCCGTGGACGCCCTGGACCTGACCGTCCCGGCCGGCAGCGTCTTCGGCTTCCTCGGTCCGAACGGCTCCGGCAAGACGACGACCATCCGCATGCTGATGGGCCTGATCGAGCCGACCTCGGGCACGGCACGCGTCCTGGGCCACCCGGTCCCGCGTGCCGCGCGCGCCGTCCTGCCGCAGGTCGGCGCGCTCATCGAGGGCCCCGCGCTGTACGGCTTCCTGTCCGGCCGGGACAACCTCCTGCGCTACGACGCCGCCGACCCCACCGCCGACCCGCGCACCCGTCGCACACGCGTCGCGGCGGCACTGGACCGGGTCGGCCTGACCGCGACGGCGGGCCGCAAGGCACGTGCCTACTCGCTAGGCATGAAACAGCGCCTCGGACTCGCCGCGGCGCTGCTCCAGCCGCGGCGGCTGCTCGTGCTGGACGAACCCACCAACGGACTCGACCCCCAGGGCATGCGCGAGATCCGCACCCTGATCCGGGAGCTGGCCTCCGACGGCACGACCGTGTTCCTCTCCTCCCACCTGCTGGACGAGATCGAGCAGGTGTGCACCCACGCGGCGGTGATGGCGCAGGGCCGGCTGATCGTCCAGGGAGCGGTGGCCGACCTGGTGGCCGGGGCGCGGGGCCGGCTGGTGGTGATCACACCGGACACCGGTGAGGCGGCCCGGGTGCTGAAGGAGCAGGGCGTCGGGGACGTCGTCGTGAGCGACGAGCGGGTCACCGGCGAGCCGCCCGGGCGGGATCTCGCCGAGGTCAGCGCGGCCCTGGTCGGGGCGGGTGTCCGCGTGCGCGGGTTCACCCTGGAGCGGCCATCGCTGGAGGACGCGTTCGTGGCGCTGACGGGGGAGGGCTTCGATGTCGCGGGCTGAGGCGGCGGTGGCGGTGCGGCGGCCCGGTCCGCTGTGGACGTTCGGGCTGCTGCGCAACGAGCTGGTCACCACCTTCCGGCGCTGGCGCACCCTGGCGCTGCTCGGGGTACTGGCGGCGGTCCCGGTGCTGGTCGGGATCGCGGTGCGGATCGAGACCCGCGGCGGCACGTCGGCGGGCCGCGGCAATGGCGAGGGCCCGGCGTTCATCGCGCAGATCACCAACAACGGCCTGTTCCTGGTGTTCACGGCGCTGGCGGCGACCCTGCCGTTCTTCCTGCCGATGGCGGTCGGTGTCGTCGCGGGTGACGCCATCGCGGGCGAGGCGGGCGCGGGCACCCTGCGCTACCTCCTGGTCGCCCCGGCCGGCCGCACCCGCCTGCTGCTCACCAAGTACGCGACCACGATGGCCTTCTGCCTGCTCGCCACGCTGGTCGTCGCCGTCACCGCGCTCGCCGTCGGCGCGCTGCTGTTCCCGCTGGGCGACCTGACGACCATCTCGGGCACCCGGATCGGTCTCGGCGCCGGTCTCGGCCGGGCGCTGCTGATCGCCCTGGTCGTCGCCGCGTCCCTCACCGGCGTCGCCGCCCTCGGGCTGTTCGTGTCCACGCTCACCAGCAGCGGCATCGCGGCGATGGCGACCACGGTCGGCCTGGTCATCACCGTCCAGATCCTCGACCAGATCCCCCAGCTGCACGCGCTCCAGCCGTACTTCTTCTCGCACTACTGGCTGTCCTTCGCCGACCTGATGCGCGACCCCGTCTACTGGGACGGCCTGCTGCGCAACCTCGGCCTCCAGGCGGTGTACGCGGCCGTGTTCGGCTCGGCGGCCTGGGCGCGGTTCACGACGAAGGACATCACCGCGTAAGGACCGGACGTCAGACGGTCTGGTGCGGGAAGCGGGCCGGCGGTGCCTCGCGGGCGAAGAAGGTCTTCGCGCGGGCCAGCGCCTCGGTGTCCTTCAGGACGTCGCCGGGCGCGCTGCCGTTGCCCAGCAGGACCCCGCCGAAGCGCATCTCCAGGTACGCGGCCGAGTTGTTGAGGGTGCCGGTGAGCGGTTCGGCCACCGACGGCTCCGGGTCCGCCAGCGCCGCGACGCCCCACAGGGTCCGTCCGGCCATGGTCGCGCGGAAGTCCACGCCGGGGGTGCGCAGCCAGCCGGACCAGTAGTCCAGGTAGCGCTTGGTCAGGCCGGACACCGAGTACCAGTACACCGGTGAGGCGATCACGATGTCCGTGGCCGCGAGGGTGGCGTCGAGCAGCCGACCCGTAGGGCTGTCCGAGGGCGGCCGTACGTGGTCGCTGTCGTGCCGCAGATCCACGAAGTCGGGCAGCGGGTGCTCGGCCAGGCCGATCCACTCCTGCTCGACGTCGGCGGGCAGCTGTTCGGCGGCCGCCCGGGCCAGCGACTCGGTGTTGCCGTCGGCGCGGGCGCTGCCCAGCACGAAGAGGAAGCGGCGGGTCATGGGTCCCCCAGATGAATTGGCGACGAGTGCCGGCGTACGACCAATGCAGGCATGTGCATTATATGCGCGCGCAACTATATGTCCAGGGAAAACCGGGCAGGTTTCCTGGTGCGAGGCTGTGACGTCGCGGTGACGCGGGAACCGTGCCGGGCGGAGACACTCGAAGCAAGCACGCGTACGACCGGACGGCGACGCCCGGGGGGATGGGGGACGATGTCTCGATTCAGCCGCGAGGAGCAGCGGCAGCAGCAGGGCTCCGGGCAGCCGTCCGGCCCGGCCGCCCTTCGCGCGCCGGTCGAGGTGTACGTCACGCGGGCCGGTGGGGCCACGGTGGACGGCGCGAGGATCGTGCCGGACGCCGGTGAGGACGTCCAGCAGGCCGTCCTGAACCACCTTCACCGGCTCGCCGTCACCACCGGCCATCCTGTACTCGCCACCGTCCACGACGGACTAGCCGGCTGCGTCGTCCCCCTCCAGGTGGACACGGACGGCTCCAGCCGGTGCACGGGAGACCCGGTGCCGGTGGCCCCGCCCGAGGCGTCGGCGGGCGCGCCGTCGGCGGGGACGGTGCAGGCGCCCACCGGGGTCTTCGGTCCGCCGCCGGTGATGACCGCCGCCGTACCGCGGACCGCAGGTCCCCCGGCACCCGGGCCGGACCCCGAACCCGCACTCGTATCCGGCATAGCACCCGCACCTGCACCCGTGTCCGGGTCGGCACCCTCGTACGCGCCCCGACCCCACCCCGCCCCTGATCCGGACCCCGACTCCGATCCCGACCCTGACCCGGATGTCAGGGGCTTCCTCCCTTCCACCGCGACCCCCACCCCCGCCCGGGGTTTCGACGCGGTCGCCGAGGAGGTGCTCGGGGACGAACCGGTGACCGAGACGGCGGAGGGCGCGGCGCTGCTCACCGAGCCGATGGCGCGGATCAACGAGGCGGTGCGATCGGGGCGGATCGACAGCGCGGCGGAACTGGCGGACCGTACCGTCACCGAGGCCACCGCCGTGCTCGGACCCGGCCACCGCGAGGTGCTGCACCTGCGCGAACTGACCGCCTACATCGCCTACCTGGCGGGTGACCCGGTGCGCTCCTTCCACCTCTCCCTCGACCTGGCCCGGCTGCGCCGGCGGGACCGGGACGCGGAGGCGGCCTACGGCAACGTGCAGAGCGCGGCGACCGCCTGGCGCGCGGTGCGCGACCCGGAGCAGGGGCTCAACCTCGGCCGCGACCTGATCGGCCTGTGGACGGATCTGACCGCCGAGGAAGGCCCGGCGGCCGGCGACATCGAGGAACTGGAGTCCGCCCACGCCCGCATGGGCCGCCTGGCCAAACGCGCCGGCCGGCACCCTCAAGGGGCCGGCAGCCCACGGGGCAGGGGCGAGGGGTAAGAGCGAAGGGCAGAGATACCCGCGCACCCGGACCGTGCTCAGTGCACGCAGAACTCGTTCCCCTCCGGGTCCGCCATCACCACCCACGCCCCGGCGGGCTCCCGCACCCGCGTCAGCACGCGCGCGCCGAGCCGTTCCAGCCGCGCCACCTCGTCGTCGCGACGCCCCTCACCGGGGTGGAGGTCGAGGTGGAGCCGGTTCTTGACGGTCTTCGCCTCCGGGACGCGCTGGAAGAGCAGCCGCCGCCCCTGACCGGTGCCGGTCTCCGGGTCGTAGGGGTCGTCCGGGTGCCGTACGGCGATCAGGTCCCGGAAGGCGGCCCTGCCGTGGTACTCCACGGTGGCCGCGCCGGGCAGCGCGCCCAGCTCCAGGAGCCGTTCGACGAGCGCGCTGTTGTCCTCGGGTTCGTAGTGCAGTGCGCCGGCCCAGAAGTCGGCCAGCGCGTGCGGATCGGTGGCGTCGACGACGAGCTTCCAGTGCAGCGGGACGGGTGCGGGTGCGGGCGTCTGCGTCATGCCGACCACTTATAGCGGACCGAGGTCCGTCCGGCTCACGGACAGCCGGGTTCCGTCCCGGTCGCTGCGTGGCGCCGCGATTCGGCACCCGGGATACCCGCGGATTCGCACGACTCGCCGGACTCTGCGGCGACCGCGACCGCGACCGGCGCCGGTCCGGCCGACTCGGCGGCCACCGCGATCGGCAGCTCGGCGGGGTACACCGCGCCCGCGGCAGACGGTTCTGCGGACTGTCCGGTGGCCGTCTCCGGCAACGGGGTGACCGCCGCGGCCGCGCGCCGCCCGGCGGCCAGCGTCCGCGCGTTGTGGCGGGCCGTGCGCAACGCGTCCCAGGTGAGCATGATCAGCGCCAGCCAGACCAGGGCGAACCCGGCCCAGCGCTCGGGCGGCATGGCCTCGCCGAAGTAGATGACGCCGAGCACGAACTGGAAGACGGGCGCGAGGTACTGCAGCAGGCCGAGCGTGGACAGCGGCACGCGTATCGCGGCGGCGCCGAAGCAGACCAGCGGGAGGGCGGTGACCACACCGGTGGAGGCGAGCAGCGCGGCGTGCCCGGCGCCCTCGCCGGTGAAGGTGGCGTCACCCCGCGCACCCAGCCACAGCAGGTAGCCCAGCGCGGGCAGGAACAGGATGGCGGTCTCGGCGGCCAGCGACTCGATGCCGCCGAGGTTGACCTTCTTCTTCACCAGCCCGTACGTGGCGAAGGAGAAGGCGAGACAGAGGGAGATCCACGGCGGCCGCCCGTAGCCGACGGCCAGGACGGCCACGGCGGCGAAGCCGATGCCGACCGCCGCCCACTGCGCCGGCCGCAGCCGTTCCTTGAGCAGCAGCACGCCCATCGCGATCGTCACCAGCGGGTTGATGAAGTACCCGAGGGAGGCCTCGACGACGTGGCCGGAGTTCACGGCCCAGATGTAGACGCCCCAGTTGACCGTGATGACGGCGGCGGCCACCGTCACGAGCCCGAGCTTGCGCGGCTGGCGCAGCAGCTCCCCGGCCCAGGCCCAGCGCCGGACGACTACCAGGGCGACGGCGACGAATCCGAGGGACCACACCATGCGGTGGGCCAGGATCTCCACGCTCCCGGCCGGCTTCAGCAGCGGCCAGAACAGGGGCACGAGCCCCCACATGCCGTACGCGGCGAAGCCGTTCAGCAGCCCCGTCCGGTCCTCACCCTTGGTCGTCCCGGCCACGGGTCCCTCCTTCACACCTCACACGAACGCGGGAACGAAGGTAACGCCGCGCACCCCCGCCTGTCATGCGCGTATCGCCATACGGTCATGACAGTGGGCGGCGTTGCGGAACAGGCGGGCCGGCCGTGCGGGCCAGGGCCGGCCGTGAGGCTAGGAGGGGCGGCCGTGTGGGCCAGGAAGGGCGGCCGTGGGGGGTCAGCTCTTGAGCGCGGCGGCGACGGCCTCGGCGAGCGGAGTGGTCGGTCGGCCGGCCAGGCGGGAGAGGTCACCGGTGGAGACCACCAGCTCGCCCCTCTCGATCGAGGCGTCGACGCCGGCCAGGATCCCGGCGAGCGGCTCCGGCACTCCGGCGCCGGTCAGGATGGACGCGAGGGCCTCGGTGGAGACCGCGTTGTAGGTGATCTCCCGGCCGGTCTGCCGGCTCAGCTCGGCCGCGTACTCCGCGAAGCTCCACGCCTCGTCGCCGCCCAGCTCGTACGTCTGGTTCTCGTGCCCCTCGCCCGTCAGCACCGCGACGGCCGCGGCGGCGTAGTCGGCGCGGGCGGCGGAGGAGACCCGGCCCTCTCCGGCGGCCGCGACGACCGCGTCGTGCGCCAGTACCGGGGCGAGGTTCTCGGTGTAGTTCTCGTGGTACCAGCCGTTGCGCAGCAGCGTGTACGGCAGGCCCGAGGCGAGCAGCACCTCCTCGGTCGCCCGGTGGTCGTCGGCGAGCGCGGCCGTCAGGCTGCCCGGGGCGCTGGTGTACGCCAGCAGTGCCACCCCGGCCGCCCGGGCCGCGTCGATGACGACCCGGTGCTGCTCCACCCGGCCCTTGGCGAACTCGTTCCCCGAGATGAGGAGCACCTTGTCGCCGGCGGCGAAGAGGCCGTCGAAGGTCTCGGGGGCGTTGTAGTCGGCGACCGCGAGCTTCACCCCGCGGGCCTCGAGGCCGCCGGCCCTGGCCCGGTCCCGCACGACGGCGGTGACCTGCTCGGCCGGGACCTTCTCCAGCAACTGCTCCACGACGTGGCGTCCGAGGTGTCCGGTGGCTCCGGTGACGACGATGCTCATGGTGTCGATCTCCTTGTGGGATGGGTCCGCCCCGGCGGCCGGTGCTGCGGCGGTTACCTGCGGGTACGGCTGCCCGATGGAGGGCATGCCTTTTCGAGGTATCTGCCCCGATAGGGGTTGTCTGCCCTGCTCGGTGCCTCTGCGACCAACCCTAGGAGCGACACTAACTTCTGGAAAGTACCCACTTTGAAGTAAGGTACTGGCATGGCAGTAACCAAGCGGGATCCGTCCCCGGCAGCGGCCGAGGCGTTGTGCCCCTACCGCCTCGTCCTGGAGCACGTCACCAGCCGCTGGGGCGTCCTGGTGCTGATCGAGCTGCTCGACCGCCCCCACCGCTTCAGCGAGCTGCGCCGAGCGGTCGGGCGCGTCGGCCGCGACGTCAGCGAGAAGATGCTCGCCCAGACCCTGCAGACCCTGGAGCGCGACGGCCTCGTGCACCGCGACGCCAAGCCGGTCATCCCGCCCCGCGTCGACTACTCCCTCACCGACCTCGGCCGCGAGGCGGCCCAGCAGGTGCGGTCACTGGCCCGGTGGACGCAGGACCGCATGGCCGACGTGGAGAACTCCCGCCGCACCTACGACGAGACCCGGGAGGCGCGCTCCCGGGCCTCCTGACCGTGATCGCCTGTCCCGCCCGTCAGTCCTCAGCCGACGACGGTCCAGGTGTCCTTGCCGGCGAGGAGCGCGGCGAGGTCGCCCTTGCCGTGCTGTTCGACGGCGGTGTCGAGCTGGTCGGACATGAGGGTGTCGTAGACGGGGCGGCGCACGGAGCGCAGGACGCCGATGGGGGTGTGGTGCAGGGTGTCGGGGTC
>NZ_JBVIYZ010000012.1:0-209449 GCF_055592085.1 Streptomyces sp. NPDC041135 | reverse complement strand
GCGCCGAAGCGCGTCCGGGCGGTGGGGGGCGGGAGGGGCGGCACGCGCGCGTGCCGCCCCTCCCGCCCCCCACCGCCCGGACGCGCTTCGGCGCGTCAGGGTCTCAGTGCTTCAGTCCCGACGTTCCCACCCCGAGGACCGACAGCACCCCGTACTTCGGATCGTCCTCGTCCCGGACCAGTTCGCGGCGGCCGAAGAAGATGTGACCTCTCTCGTACGTGATGTCCGACTTCTCCGGGTCGCTGAGGTCGCTCTCGTCGTCCTCCGGGAGGTGGAAGAGGAGGTACGGGGTCTCCTTGTCGGTACGGGGGTTCCAGGCGACCACGGCCGCCGGCTGGACCGTGTCGAAGCTGCGGCGGTAGAGGATCAGGTCGTCGCCGCTGGTGCGCAGCGGGATGACCTGCTGGAAGGGGCGGCCCTCGAACTTGCCCACGGAGGTGCCCTTGGTGAGGTCGAAGGCCACGATCCAGCCGGCGGGCTCCTTGAGGCCGGAGCCCTCCTTGCTCATGACGTACAGCCGGGTGCGGCCCACGACCAGGCCGTCGCACTTGTCCACCGTGCCGAACAGCGACGCGAAGAAGTAGCGTTCGCCGCACTTGGGTTCGTAGCCGCTCATCGAGATGGTGGCCAGATGGGTGCCGTGGGCGGGGTCCAGGGTGAGCAGGTCGGTGACGTCGGTGTCACCGGCGGCCACGGCCACGACGGGCGGGTCGGAGCTGGGCAGGAAGACCTCGTCGACGCCGTCGGTGAGCTTGTACGTCCACCGGGTGCGGCCGGTGCGCGGGTCCGTCTTCTCCACGCGGTAGGTGGCCTCGGAGCCCTCACCGCAGGTGACCAGCGCGAGGAGTGCGCGGCCGCCGGCGAAGCCCGTGTCGTGGCAGCGCGAGACGGAGGTGGTGTTCCACAGCCGCTTGCCGGTCCTCATGTCGTACGCCACCGAGCCGTGCCCCCATGCCGCGGCGACGACGCCCTTGGTGAGCACCAGGTTGGTGTTGGTGGCGTAGGCGAAGTCGGCGGCGGGCATCTTCGCCTGCCACAGCTTCTTGCCGGTGTCGAGGTCGAAGAAGACGACTTGGTCGCAGACGCCCTCGCCCTTGGGGCCCTTGTCCTCGGGCGGCTGGACGACGACCGCCGTGCGGCCGTCGGCGGTGACGTCCTTGGTGGTGGCGCAGATGTGCCCGGCCAGCTTCAGGGTCCAGGCCGTCTCGTCGTAGGTGGGCTCGATCTTGTAGCCCTCGACGCGGTTGGCGACGCCCCGGGCGACGATCTTCTCGGTGGCCCAGGTGCCGGGCGCGTAGCGCGGGTTGTTGTCGGTGTTCTTGGTCAGTTTCTCCTCGTTGTGCTGGGTCACGATCTGGCCCTCGGGCGATACGGGGGGCTTCTCGGTGCCCTCCCGTATTTCGTCGGGTGCCTGGTGCGCCGTCACCGCCTGGGCGGCCGGGTCCTGGTCCGCGCCGCGGTACCAGAGCAGGCCGCCACCGAGGCAGAGGGCGGCGGCCGTGACCGCGGCCGCGATGCCCAGGACGCGTCTGCGGCGTCTGTGCCGGGTCTTGTCCGCCGCGCGCGCGGACTCGGTGTATATCGAGGGGGGTGGGCCGAAGCTCACGCTGAGAGGTCCTTCCGGTGGCCGCGACGCAGGTCGCGGGTGACGACGGGCACGGCGGCCTCGATGGGGCCGGGGGCCGGGGCGGACGGCGGCTCGGCCAGGTCCGAGTCCTGCCGGCGCGCACCGGGTTCAGGACGCCCCAGCCGACGTGGCCGTCGCGGCCGGTGGTGACGCGCGGCCGTCCGCCTGGTCCGGGTGACGATCCGGGCGGTGGTCCGGCGGAGGTGCTGGAGCGCGGCAGCGCCGGCGCCGAACGGGGCGCAGAAGCCGGTGTCGCCGTCCGTGCACTGACCGCCGCCGGGCACGGTGGAGACGATGTCCCCGCCGGACACGGCCACTTCGGCGAAGAGGCCCGCCCGCGAGGAGAAGACCTGTTCGTTGTTGCGGCCGTGGGAGGCCACCGCCAAGGCGGCCGAGCCGGGCACGACGGCCCGCAGCGGCTGGGGCGTCCCCTCCCTCGAACCGGATGGTGACGGGTGGAGAGAGGCCCTCAGGGTGCGCAGCCTTGCGCACGCGCCGGCGTTGAGTGCGTCCCGCCGTGATGCCATGAGTGTCTGCGTTCTCCCCGTTGTCGCACCGGTCGCCACCCGTACCGCGCTGCGATGCCAGACCGGCCACCACTATGCATGGTGTCCGGGGGGACCAGTGCAGCGGGTGGGGTACGAGGGCTTCCGTCAGGCCCAAGTCTGGCGTCCGCGAGGTGAGTTGCGGACACAGTGATGGCTTCCGGTACGCGGTCGCGATCGCTCGGCCCGGGGGCGGGCCGAGGGCTGCGTGGCGTCGGCCCCGGAGCCGCCCACGGGCCGCCGGCGAGGACGGCGGGCGCGCACCGACGGAGCCGAACCCGGATCCGGTTCGCGACCCCGACCCGAACGGGGCAAAAAACTGAGGCAGTTGACGCTTCGTCAGAAGTGCGCAACGAACCCTCCGGTGCAGTCCGGCACGGGGCCGGCCCTGCTGCCCGCCCCGGAGTGCGAGCTCGCGTTGCGGACCTGCTCC
The DNA here is from genome assembly GCF_055592085.1 of Streptomyces sp. NPDC041135. Taxonomy (NCBI): domain Bacteria; kingdom Bacillati; phylum Actinomycetota; class Actinomycetes; order Kitasatosporales; family Streptomycetaceae; genus Streptomyces; species Streptomyces sp. NPDC041135. The sequence goes on along the minus strand of NZ_JBVIYZ010000012.1, from coordinate 206,844 downwards.
GTTCGTCCGGTGTGTTCGCCGGGTATGCCTCGATCCGCCTGCTGCGTGCCGTCCCGGGAGCGGTTCCGGACACGGTGTGACCTCCCAGTCGCCGACTGGGAGATGGGCGGGCCTGCCGAGGTGTGCCTCGTGGTGATTAGGCTGGGAGCGGGCGCGATGCCGGACCCGTGGACCGGGCGTCGGTGTCCCGGGGGGAGGAATCGGTGGATACGGCCGTACTGCCCCGGACAACTCGGAACGACACGACATGGCCGGCCCGGCACGGGACCGCGGGCCGGCCACACCAGGAGGAACTGTGAGCAGCGATCGGGACGGGATCCGCGGGGGCTGGGCCACACCCGGCGATGACCAGCCCGACGCGGAGTCCGCCGTCGAGACGACGGGCGAGTTCACCATCGACTACGCGCCACCCGCCTGGTACACGCAGAACGCGTCGGCCGGCTCCGGGGACCCGGGCGACCCGGGTCAGGCGAGCGGGTCCGGCGACCGGGGCGGCCCCGCGGAAGACACGGCAGGCGCCACCGGGCCGCGGCCGGGCGGCGCTCCCTCCGGTCCGCCGGTCACGTCCGGTCCTTCCGGCGCGCCCGTCTCGCCGCCCGTCTCGCCGCTGCGGCCGGGTATGGCGATCCCGGGGCTGACGCCGCCTCCGCACGCCACCCAGGGGGCGGCCGGGGTCACGAATCCGGGAGCGCCGTTCACGCCTCCCGCGCCTTCTGCGCCGTCCGCGCCCGCTCCGGGCGCCCCGTTCACGCCGCCCGTCGCTCCGGGGGCGCCCTTCACGCCTCCGGCGCCGCCCGCGCCGGGGCCGGGGGCGCCCTTCACTCCGCCCGCCGCCGCTCCGGGCGCGCCGTTCACGCCGCCGGTTCCGGGGGGCCCGGCCGCTCCGGCGCCGGGTGCGCCGTTCACGCCGTCGGCTCCGGCTGCCGGGCCCGGGGCGCCGTTCACGCCTCCCGCGCCGCCCGCGGGAGGTCCGGTGGCGGTGCCCAGGCTGCCGGTGGGGACCGGGTTCGAGCCTCAGCCCGAACCGCGGCCACAGGCGCGCCAGGAGGACGGGCCCGGCAGCGGTGACCTGGAGAGCGGGGCCACGATGCGGTTCTCCGCGGCCGCGCTGAAGCGGGAGTTCGCCGAGATCGAGGCGCAGGCCCAGGCGCAGCCGCAGCCGGAGGCCGAGGCCCAGCCGGAGGCCGAGGTCCAGCCGGAGGCCGAGGTCCAGCCGGAGGCCGAGGTGCAGGAAGCCGCCGCCGCGCAGCACGGTGACCCGGCCGGCGTGGCGGACGACGGTGGCGAAGTGCATGGCACGGCCGATGGCGAAGTCGTCCCCCTGAACGCGGATTCGTTCGGCCTCGACGACGAGGAGGGCGACGACCTCGACGGCAGGCACGGCACGGGCCTCGCGGGCGCGGATGCCCCGGACGCCGAGCAGGAGCCCGAGGAACCCCGGGCCGACACGGACCCCGGCCCGAGCACCACCACCAGCGAGGATGACGCCGACGAGGGCTCCTCCGACGCGGACGACTCCGTGGCGAGCGCGCCCGTGACCGACGCCGAGCCCGCCGCCGAGTCCGACGCCCCGCAGCCCACGGACCCCGTACGCCAGGACAGCGCCCCCGAGAGCAGCGCCGCCGAAGACAGCGCTCCGCCGAGCACGGACGCGGCCCCGGCCCCGGCTCCCGAGCCGCAGGACGCCGTGCCGCCCGCTTTCCCGGCCGCCCCCGCTCCCCCGGCCGCCCAGGACGCGCCCCCGTCCGCTCCCCCGGTCTGGACGCCGCCGGCGCCGCAGCAGGGGATGCCGCCGCTGCCGCCGGCGTACCAGCCCGCCGCACCCCCGGCGGGCGCCCAGTGGCCCGCGCAGCCCGCCCCGCAGCAGCAGCCGGGCCAGGAGCCGGTCCAGGTGCCGGGGCAGCCCGTGCCCGCCGCGCCCGGGCAGCAGCCGGCGTTCCAGCCGCAGGCACCGCAGCCCGCGCCCGCCCCCTGGGACCAGCAGCAGGCACCCGCCCCGGCGTTCCCGCAGCCGGACCGGCCGCAGGGCCCCGTGGCCCCGGTCCCCGCTCAGCAGGCCGGCTACGGCTTCCCCCAGCCCGGTCACCCCGGCGTCCAGCCCCCGGCGGTGCAGCAGCCCCACGCCGCTCCTCCGGCGCCCGCGCCCCAGCCCCAGCCCCAGCCCCAGCCCCAGCCCCAGCCCCACTGGGAGGGTCAGCCCGGCTACGGCTTCCCGCAGCCCCACGTCCAGGCCCAGCCGCAGCCCCAGCCGCCCCAGCCCGGTTACGGCTTCCCGCACCCCCAGGCCCCCACCGACGGCCCCGGCGCACCCGCCCACCCCGGTACGCCCATCGCGCCCAACCCCCCGGCCCAGCCGACCGGTTACGGCTTCCCGCAGCCGGGACAGCCCCCGCAGGCGCCCCAGGCCGAGCCGCCGGCGCAGACCCACCCGCAGGCCGCCGCCGCCCCGCAGCCGCCCGTCGATCCCCGTACCGGTGCCGCCTGGCCGCAGCCCATCCAGCACGACCAGCGGCAGCCGACCAACCCGGGGGCCGCGCCACTGGGTTACACCGCCGCCGTGGAGCTGTCCTCGGACCGGCTGCTGAACAACAAGAGGCAGAAGGCGAAGAGCGGGCGCCCGGCGGCCGCGTCCTCCCGGTTCAAGCTCGGCGGGAAGAAGGAGGAGGCCGAGCGGCAGCGCAAGCTCGAGCTGATCCGGACGCCGGTGCTGTCCTGCTACCGCATCGCGGTGATCAGTCTCAAGGGCGGCGTGGGCAAGACCACCACGACGACCGCGCTCGGCTCCACGCTGGCCACCGAGCGGCAGGACAAGATACTCGCCATCGACGCCAACCCGGACGCCGGTACGCTCGGCCGCCGTGTGCGCCGGGAGACCGGGGCCACGATCCGTGACCTCGTCCAGGCGATCCCGCACCTCAACTCCTACATGGACATCAGGCGGTTCACCTCGCAGGCGCCCTCCGGACTGGAGATCATCGCCAACGACGTCGACCCGGCGGTGTCCACCACCTTCAACGACGAGGACTACCGGCGCGCGATCGACGTGCTCGGCAAGCAGTACCCGGTGATCCTCACCGACTCCGGCACCGGTCTGCTCTACAGCGCCATGCGCGGCGTCCTCGACCTCGCCGACCAGCTCATCATCATCTCCACGCCGTCCGTGGACGGGGCGAGCAGTGCCAGTACGACGCTGGACTGGCTGTCCGCGCACGGGTACGCCGACCTGGTCTCGCGGTCCATCACGGTGATCTCCGGTGTGCGCGAGACCGGCAAGATGATCAAGGTGGACGACATAGTCAGCCACTTCGAGACCCGTTGCCGGGGTGTCGTCGTGGTGCCCTTCGACGAGCACCTGGCCGCAGGCGCCGAGATCGACCTGGACATGATGCGGCCGAAGGTGCGCGAGTCGTACTTCAACCTCGCGGCGATGGTCGCCGAGGACTTCGTACGGCACCAGCAGTCGCACGGGCTGTGGACCAGCGACGGCAACCCGCCGCCGGTGGCCGCACCGCCCATGCCGGGCGGACCGTACCCGGGCCGGCCGTACGCCCCCGGCCAGCAGGGCCAGCCGTACGCCCCCGCACCGCAGGGCGGCCAGCCCTACATCCCCGGTCAGCCGTACGCACCCGGACAGGCCCCGCACCCCGGACACCCCGGGCACCCCGGTCCGCAGCAGCCGTACCCGCAGCACCCCCAGCAGCCGCAGCAGCCGCAGGCACCCGGGCAGCCGTACCCGCAGCCGTATCCCCCGCAGCAGGGGCAGGGCTAACCGCAGCAGGAGCCGCCGCGGCAGTAGGCCGATGGACAGAGGACGAAGGGCGGCCGGTGCTCGGTGCACCGGCCGCCCTTCGGCGTCGTCGGTGAGGTCAGCGGTCCGCCGCGACGATCTCGCGACACCGCTGCACGTCCTCGGCCATCTGCTCCAGCAGGGCCTCCAGCGACTCGAACTTGGCCTGGCCGCGGACGTAGGCGAGGAAGTCGACGGCGACGTGCAGGCCGTACAGGTCGAGGCCGACGCGGTCGATGGCGTACGCCTCCACCGTGCGCTCGGTTCCCTCGAACTGCGGGTTGGTGCCGACGGAGACGGCGGCCGGCATCACCTCGCCCTGGGCGTGCAGATAGCCGGCGTAGACGCCGTCGGCGGGGATGGCGGTGTGCGGCAGCGTCTCCACGTTGGCGGTCGGGAAGCCCAGCTCGCGGCCGCGCTGGGCACCGCGCACGACCACGCCCTCCACCCGGTGCGGGCGGCCCAGGATCTCCCGGGCGCCCTCGACGTCGCCCTCGCCGACCAGGCGCCGGGTCAGGGTCGAGGAGAACGCCTCGCCGCCGCCGGCCGTACCGCTGACGAACAGGTCGACGACCTCCACCTCGAAGTCGTAGACCGCGCCCTGTTCGGTGAGGAACCCGACGTTCCCGGCGGCCTTGTGGCCGAACCGGAAGTTGGGGCCCTCGACGACCGCCTTGGCGTGCAACTTGTCGACCAGCACCTTCACCACGAACTCGGCGGGCGACAGCTTGGAGAACTCCGTGGTGAACGGCAGGATCAGCACCGCGTCCACGCCCAGCTCCGCCATCAGCTCGGCGCGGCGGTGGTGCGGGGCGAGCAGCGGCGGGTGGCTGCCGGGGCGGACGACCTCGCTGGGGTGCGGGTCGAAGGTGACCACGACCGCCGGGACGCCCAGCTCACGGGCGCGGTCCACGGCGTGCTTGATGATCAGCTGGTGACCGCGGTGGACTCCGTCGTAGGAACCGATGGTGACGACGCTGCGCCCCCAGTCCTGGGGGATGTCCTCCAAGCCACGCCAGCGCTGCACTGTGACCGCTCCTCGAACCCGTGTCCGTGTCTACCGTTGACCTTGTGTGCAGGTCTAAGGGTGCCATGCCGGACGCTGCCGCCCACCATCGGCATGGTGGCTGTGACCCGGCGCACGTCCCTCACGCCGGTACGCGCGCACCCGCCAGGTCGCCGAGCATCCGGCGGGTGCCGGGGCCCACCGCCGCGGCCCATGCGTCGGGGGTGCCCACCAGCAGCTGGGCGGCGCGGCGCAGCAGTTCGCGGTCGGTGCCGGTGCGGACGTGGGGTGCGGTGCGCAGCGCGTACTCCAGCGCGGCCGCCCGGCGCTCCGGCCGCTCGTCGCGGGCCCAGCGGTCGACGGCCCGGCACACGGCCGGCGGTTCCTCCTCGGCGAGGACGGCGAGCAGTTCGTCACCGCGCCGGTGCGCGCTGCTCACCAGCACCTCGGTCAGCTGGTCCGGGGCCGCGTGCCGGTGGGTGTGCAGCAGCGCCAGCGCGGCCGTCGCGACGGTGGCGTCCGGGGCGGCGGGCAGCGGCCGCTCGTCGTCGAACCACTGGGCCAGCTGCGGCTGTACGGCGACGGGGTCGGCCGCCAGCAGCCGCGCGACGGCGTCGAGGTACCGCGCCCGGCCGCCGCTCCCGCCTGTTCCGTGCCCCCCGGTCCCCCTCCCCCCGGTCCCGCTCCCCCCTGCTCCGCTCCTCCCGGTGGGCTTCTCCGCACCCGGTGCGCCCGTGCCCGCACCCGTGCCCGCACCCGGTGCCGCGTCCGCCAGCACCAGTCGGCGCAGCAGGTCCAGGCGTTCGGCGTGGGGAAGCGGGAGGTCGCTCCAGAAGCCGGGCCCGAAGTCGGCGGGCACCGGTCGCCCCGCGGTGCGCCAGGCGACGACGCGGTCGGCGAGGAGGCGCAGGACCTCGGTGTACGGCGTCGCGTCGGGGACCGCGAGCAGGGTCCGGGAGAGCAGCCGGGCGGCCCACCAGGAGGCGGGGTCGAGGTCCAGCGCGTCGGCCAGATCGCGCAGCCGGAAGCCGAGCCGGCGGGAGCCGCCCCTGCGGTCCAGCAGGAGCAGGGCCTGGACGACGGGTCCGACGCGGTGGCGCGGTACGGGGAGCGGGTGCGTTCCCTCCGGGCTGCGGGGCCGGTGGACCAGGGCGTGCAGGGCTTCGTCGAGGTCGAGGTGCATGCCCTGGAGCCAGTCGGCCAGCTCCTCGTGGGCGAAGCGGTAGCCGGCCCCGGCCGGGACGAGCAGGCCTTCGGTCAGCACGGCGGAGGCCCAGCCGGAGCCACCGCCGAGCCGCCCGGGGACGGTTCCCCAGGGGAACACCGCCTCGAACGACTCCCGGTCCAGTTCGCCCTGTCCCGGGCCGAGGCTGCGCCGGGCGGCCTCGTGCACCTGGCCGGCGACCCGGGCCGCGAGCCGGCGGACGGCCGTGCCGCGCAGCCCGTTCTCGGCGGCGAGGCGGACGGCGACCCGCAGGCACATCAGGTCAAGGTGGGCGGCGAGGACGTCGTGCCGGTCGAGCTGGGCCGGGGCGGGGGCGGCGGGGAGGGCGGCGCGGACCTCGGAGAGCAGGCGCAGGGTGAGCGGGTGCCGGGCGTCCCGCTCGGCGAGGGCGCCGTCGGGGATGCCGTACCGGGCGCGGGCCTCGCGAGCCTCTTCGGCGGTGAGGTCGCCCAGCCGCACGCAGGACGGCAGCCCGTCGCAGGCGCCACCGCCCGGTTCGGCATCCCACTCGACGCCCGGCTCGGCGTCCCACTCGACGCCCGGCTCGGCGTCCCACTCGGCGCCCGGCTCGGCGTCCCACTCGGCGCCCGGGTGACCGTCCGGCTCGCCGTCCGGGTGCAGCAGATCCGCCGGGAACAGCGCCCCGGCCCGCTGCCAGTACTCCTCCCGGCAGGCCACCACCAGCCGGGCCCCGGTCCCGCGCAGCCAAGCCGCCGTGCCGTCGGTCCACTCGGGCAGCCGGTGGGCGAGCAGGGGTGGCATCTCCTCGGGTCCGTCCAGGAGCAGCAGCAGGGGGCGGCCCGTCCGCCGGGCGAGCCGCGCGAGCCGTTCGGGGCCGAGGTCGCCGAGGTCGGCGGGGGCCTGGGAGCGGGAGGCGGCGACGATCCGGACGGCGCGCTCCAGGGCGCGGCGGGCGGCGTCGGCCACCGAGCCGTCCGCGTCCCGCAGGTCGGCCCCGCGCAGCCACAGCGTGGGCCCGGGCCGGGCGGCGCGGCCGTGGCGGGCGGCGAGGGCGGCGAGTTCCGTCGTCCGGCCGCTGCCGGGGGCGCCGACCAGGGCGACGACGCGGGCACCGCCGTCGGCGGTGCGGGCGTCCAGCTGCCGGGCGCACTGCGGCCGTGCGACCGGTTCCACGGTGCCGGTGAGAGCGGCGCGGGCCCGGGCGGCGGGTGCGGCGAGCGTGTCCGGCGGGCCGTCCTGCCCGACCGAGGTGGCGGTCAGCTCGAGGAGACCGGCCGGGTTGAGGTCGGCGCCGTAGGCGGGCACGGTGGCCGCGTTGCGGGCGAGCGCCTCGGCGAGGGGGCCGAGGTCGGCGCTCCGCTCGGCGGGGGACAGCGGCACCGCGAAGCACGCGTCGCGCCGGCCGGACCGCAGGGCGGTGCCGAGGACGCCGAGGACCGCTCCGGTGGCGGCGTCGAGCACCGGTCCGCCGGCCGCGCCGCCGCCCGGCCGCAGCGCGTCCCGGCCGGCCGTGCCGATCGCCAGCTCCAGGGCCTCGCCGAGCCGGTGGGAGCGGCCGGTGGCGGTGTAGGTGACCTCGGTGGCGCCCAGCACCCGTGCCGCGCGCCAGCAGCCGGCGGCGACGCGGACGTAGGTGCCGGTCCCGACGCGCTCGCGGACGGTGACCGGGAGCGGCGGCACGTCCAGGCCCTCGGTGCGCACCAGGGCCAGGTTCAGGGCGGGCAGCGGGGTGATCGCGTCGGCGGACACCGGGCGGGTGCGGTCGGCGGCGGTGCGCAGGACCAGCCGGGACAGGCCGTCGACGGCCTCGTGGCTGGTGAGGAGGGTGCCGTGGTGGTCGACCAGGAAGCCGGTGCCGCGCGGGCGGCCGGCCACGTCGCGGATCTCCACCAGGGCGTCCGTCAGGGCGTCCGCGCGGAACCGGTCGCGGCCGTCCGGCGCGCCCGGCGCGCCCCCGGCACCCGGCGCGCCCTCGGAGCCCGGCGCGATGCCGGTGCCCCACGCGGCCTCGCCGCTCCCGGTGTCCCGGGCGGTCTGGGTGATCCACGTGCCGTGTGCCGCCGCGCCCGCCATGGTCCGACCTCCCGCCGTCCGTCCCTGCCTTGATCTCGACGGTAGGCGGGGAATGATCAGCGGGACAGATCGCGTACGGAAAGCGCCCCCTCCCGCTCCCCCGCTTCACTCCGAGCGCCCGCACGACCGGGTGAATAGCCGGGGGCGGCCGGATACATGCTGGAGGTGGGGGAACCGAGGGGACGTGGAGCGGCGGGGCGCGCGGGACCCCGTGTCCGCCGCTCCACGGACGGCCGGGGACGCGCCCGGGCCGGGACGCAACCGGACCAGGCACGCGCCCGGGCCGTCAGGCGAACACGGCCAGGCTCTTGGCCTTGCCCTTGTGCTCCTCCACGAGTGCCAGGAAGCGGCCCTCGGCGTCGAAGACGGCGACCGGACCGGCGCCCGCGTACTCGCCGGGCATGTCCAGCCGTACGCCGTTGGTCAGGAGCCGGGAGCGCCTGGTGTCCACGTCCCAGCGGGGGAACGCGGCCGTGGCCGCCTCCGCGACCGGCATCACCGTCAGGTCCTGCTGCAACTGCTCCAGCGTCCTGGCCGAGTCCAGCTTGTACGGACCCACACGCGTGCGGCGCAGCGCCGTGAGGTGGCCGCCGACGCCCAGGCCCGCGCCCAGGTCGCGGGCGAGGGCGCGGATGTAGGTGCCGGAGGAGCAGACCACCGACACCACCAGGTCGAGCACCGGGGTGCCGTCCTCGGCGACCGCGTGGCGGACGTCGTGCACCGCGAAGGAGGAGACGGTGACCGGCCGGGCGGGGATCTCGAACTCCTCGCCCTCCCGCGCCCGCTTGTAGGACCGCACGCCGTTGATCTTGATGGCGCTGACCTTGGAGGGCACCTGCATGATGTCGCCGGTGAGCTTGGCGATCCCGGCGTCGACGGCGTCGCGGGTGACCTTCGAGGCGTCGGCCGACCTCGTGATCTCGCCCTCGGCGTCGTCGGTCAGGGTCGTCTGCCCGAGGCGGACGGTACCCAGGTACTCCTTCTCCGTCAGGGCGAGGTGCCCGAGGAGCTTGGTGGCGCGCTCGACGCCGAGGACGAGCACGCCCGTCGCCATCGGGTCGAGGGTGCCGGCGTGGCCGACGCGCCGGGTGCGGGCGATGCCGCGCATCTTGGCGACCACGTCGTGCGAAGTGAAGCCCGGCGGCTTGTCCACGATGACAAGCCCGTCGGGCGTGGGGGGCCTGGAGGTCATTCGGCGGAGTCGTCCTCGTCCTCGTCCTCGCCCGGCTTGCGGTACGGGTCGGCGTCACCGGCGTAGGCGGCGCCGGCGGAGACCTCGCGCACCTTCTCGTCGGAGGCGCGCGCCTTGTCGAGGAGTTCCTCGATGGTCCGGGCGGTGTCGGGCAGGGCGTCGGCCACGAAGGTCAGCGTCGGGGTGAACTTCACGCCCGCCGCCGCGCCGACCGCGGACCGCAGGACGCCCTTGGCGCTCTCCAGTCCGGCGGCCGCCGCCGCCCGCTCCTCGTCGTCCCCGTACACCGTGTAGAAGACGGTCGCCTCCCGCAGGTCTCCGGTGACCCGGGTGTCCGTGATGGTGACGTGTGAGCCGAGCCGCGGGTCCTTGATCCCACGCTGCAGCTTCTGGGCCACCACCTCTCGGATGAGGTCCGCCAGCCTCTTGGCCCGCGCGTTGTCGGCCACTGGTCGTCTCCCGTTCTTCCTGTTCTGTGTTCCGAAATCAGTCGTCGTCGCCGTGGAAGCGCCGTCTCACCGACAGCAGTTCCACCTCGGGGCGGCCGGCGACCAGCCGCTCGCACCGGTCCAGTACGTCGCGCACGTGCCCCGCGTCGCCGGAGACCACCGCCAGGCCGATACCGGCCCTGCGGTACAGGTCCAGATGGTCGACCTCCGCGGCGCTCACGGCGAACTTCCGCTGGAGTTCGGCCACGATCGGGCGGACGACAGAGCGTTTCTCCTTCAGCGACCGTACGTCACCGAGCAGGAGATCGAAGGACAGAGTCCCCACATACATATGTGTAACCGGATGACCCGCCGGGACGGGATGGACGGGCCCGCCGAACGATCGGCGGGACACCAGAACCGTACAACGAACGGCCGGGGCCGATCGACGGAAATAACTCTCCGTCGACCGGCCCCGGACCGGACCGTCCCGGAAACCGGGCGCTTACGCGCGCGGCTTCTCGCGCATCTCGTACGTCGCGATGACGTCGTCGACCTTGATGTCGTTGAAGTTTCCGAGGTTGATACCGCCCTCGTAGCCTTCGCGGATCTCGGTGACGTCGTCCTTGAAGCGACGCAGACCCTCGATGTTGAGGTTCTCCGCGACCACCTTGCCGTCGCGGATGAGGCGCGCCTTGGTGTTGCGCTTGACCTCGCCGGAGCGGATGAGGACACCCGCGATGTTGCCCAGCTTGGACGACTTGAAGACCTCGCGGATCTCCGCCGTACCCAGCTCGACCTCTTCGAACTCCGGCTTGAGCATGCCCTTGAGGGCCGCCTCGATCTCCTCGATCGCCTGGTAGATGACCGAGTAGTACCGGACGTCCACACCTTCGCGCTCGGCCATCTGCGCCGCGCGGCCTGCCGCGCGGACGTTGAAGCCGATCACGATGGCGTCCGAGCCCATCGCCAGGTCGATGTCGGACTCCGTGACCGCACCGACACCGCGGTGCAGGACGCGGATGTCGACCTCTTCGCCGACGTCCAGCTGGAGCAGCGAGGACTCGAGGGCCTCGACCGAACCGGAAGCGTCACCCTTGATGATCAGGTTCAGCTGCTGGACCTCGCCGGCCTTGAGCACCTTGTCCAGGTCCTCCAGCGACACGCGGCGCGTGCGCTTGGCGAACGCGGCGTTGCGCTCACGGGCGGCGCGCTTCTCCGCGATCTGACGGGCCGTACGGTCCTCGTCCACCACGATGAAGTTGTCGCCCGCACCCGGGACGTTGGTCAGGCCCAGGACCTGGACCGGCGTCGACGGGCCGGCCTCGGCGACGTTGTTGCCGTTGTCGTCGAGCATGGCGCGCACGCGGCCGTAGGCGTCGCCCACCACCATCGTGTCGCCGACCCGCAGCGTGCCTCGCTGGACGAGGACCGTCGCCACGGCACCGCGGCCGCGGTCGAGACGGGACTCGATCGAGATGCCCTGCGCGTCCTGGTGCGGGTTGGCCCGCAGGTCGAGCGAGGCGTCGGCCGTCAGGATCACGGCCTCCAGCAGCGAGTCGATGTGCAGACCCTGCTTGGCGGAGATGTCGACGAACATGGTGTCGCCGCCGTACTCCTCGGCCACGAGGCCGTACTCGGTCAGCTGACCGCGCACCTTGGTCGGGTCGGCACCCTCGACGTCGATCTTGTTGACCGCGACCACGATCGGCACGTCGGCCGCCTTGGCGTGGTTGAGCGCCTCGACCGTCTGCGGCATGACGCCGTCGTTGGCCGCGACGACCAGGATCGCGATGTCGGTCGACTTCGCACCACGGGCACGCATGGCGGTGAACGCCTCGTGACCCGGGGTGTCGATGAAGGTGATCTTGCGCTCTTCTTCGTTGACCTCGGTGGCGACCTGGTAGGCACCGATGTGCTGGGTGATGCCGCCGGCCTCGCCCGCGATGACGTTCGTCTTGCGGATGGCGTCCAGCAGCCGGGTCTTGCCGTGGTCGACGTGACCCATGACGGTGACGACCGGCGGACGGACCACGAGGTCTTCCTCGGTGCCCTCGTCCTCGCCGAACTCCAGGTCGAAGGACTCGAGCAGCTCGCGGTCCTCCTCCTCGGGGCTGACGATCTGAACCGTGTAGTTCATCTCGCCGGCGAGGAGCTGCAGCGTCTCGTCGGAGACGGACTGCGTGGCCGTGACCATCTCACCGAGGTTCATCATCACCGCGACGAGCGACGCCGGGTTGGCGTTGATCTTCTCGGCGAAGTCGGTGAGGGAGGCACCGCGCGACAGGCGAATGGCTTCGCCGTTGCCGCGAGGCAGCATCACGCCGCCGACCGACGGGGCCTGCATGGCCTCGTACTCCTGGCGCCTCTGCCGCTTCGACTTGCGACCGCGACGCGCGGGACCGCCGGGACGGCCGAAGGCGCCCTGCGTGCCACCGCGGCCACCGGGACCGCCGGGACGGCCACCGAAGCCGGGACGGCCACCGCCGGCGGGACCGCCGCCGAAGCCGCCGCCGCCACCGGGACCACCGGGACGGCCGGCGAAGCCGCCGCCACCCGGACGACCGCCGCCACCGGGACCGGCGGGACGGCCGGCGAAGCCGCCGCCACCCGGACGACCGCCGCCACCGGCGCCGCCGGGACGGCCGGCACCGGCCGGACCGCGACCGCCACCGGGGCCGGGACGCGGACCCGCGGCGGGACGCTGCGGCATCATGCCGGGGTTCGGACGGGGACCGGCGCTGCCGCCGCCGGGACGGGGACCGCCCTGCGGACGGGGCATGCCGCCCGGGGTGGGACGCGCGCCGCCCGGAGCCTGCGGACGGGGACCGCCCGCCGCGCCCTGGGGACGGGGACCGCCCTGGCCCTGCGGACGCGGAGCGCCGCCGGGGGCACCGGGAGCACCCGGGCCGCCGTGGCCGCCGGCCGGGCGGGGAGCGCCGCCGGGACGGGGCGCCTGCGGGCGCGCCATGCCGGTGGAGCCACCAGAGGTGAACGGGTTGTTGCCCGGACGGGGTCCGGCGGGACGGGCACCGGGACGCGGGGCCTGGCCACCGGGGCGCGGGGCGCCCTGGCGGTCGCCGCGCTCACCGCGGCCCTGGCCGCCCTGGCCGGGACCGGCCGGACGGGAGCCCGGACGCGGCGCCTGGCCGGCCGGACGCGGGGCGCCCGGACGGGGGCCGGAGCCCGTGGGGCCGCTCGCGGCGGCCGGCGCCGCGGGGGCCGCCGGGGGTGCCGTGAACTCGGGCGTGGTCGGAGCCGGGGACGCCGGGGCGGGCCGCGGCGCGGGCTTCGGGCCCGGGGTGGGACGGGGGCCGGGAGTGACCGGCGCGGCCGGGGCCGCGGGGTTCTCGGCGGCCGGCTTGGGAGCCGGCGGGCGCGGGGCGGCCGGACGGGCGGCCTGCGCCGGGGAAGGGGCTGCCGGCCTCGCCGGGGCAGCCTTACGGGCGGAGGCGGGCTTGCCGCCACCGCTGCCCTGCTGGAGGGCGTCAGTCAGTTTGCGTACAACGGGCGCCTCGATCGTCGAAGACGCCGATCGGACGAATTCACCGAGTTCCTGGAGCTTGGCCATGACGACCTTGCTCTCCACACCGAACTCCTTGGCGAGTTCGTATACCCGGACCTTAGCCACTTCGCTCCTTTGAGGTCCGGGTTGCGGCCGGACCGTCGTTAGTTCATGGGCGTACTCATCGCGTACTCATCGAGTGCTCATCGCAATCTCGACCTGCTTTCGACTCGCGAGGTACCAGCCGCACGGGGCTTTCGTGCGGCACGCTTCCTTACCGTGTTGCCTTCGCCGCCTGCTCAGCGACTGTCTGTCCGCTCGACGTACCGGTGCAACTCCTTTGTGTCGAGCGGCCCCGGGGCGCGCAACGCCCTCGGGAACGCCCGGCGGCGCACCGCCTGGTCGAGACAGACCGGCACGGGGTGGACGTACGCACCCCGGCCGGGCAGCGTACCGCGTGGATCGGGGACGCACTGTTCCTCGATCGCCACGGTCCGCAGCAGCTCGTTCTTGGCCGCTCGCTGCCTGCACCCCACACAGGTGCGTTCAGGGCATGCGCGGGCTCGCGTCCGGCCAGACACTTCTTAGTCTACCTCCCCGTACCGACCTCACCCCTTCGGGGCAAAGATCGAACGGCTGTTGTCGTGATCTCAGCGACCTGCGGCCGAGATCTATTCCCCAGCCTGCTCGGTGTCGGGCCGGATGTCGATCCGCCAGCCGGTCAGCCGGGCCGCCAGCCGGGCGTTCTGCCCTTCCTTGCCGATCGCCAGCGACAGCTGGTAGTCGGGCACGGTCACCCGGGCGGAACGGGACGACATGTCGACGACCTCCACCTTCGACACCCGGGCGGGTGACAGGGCGTTGGCCACCATCTCGGCCGGGTCGTCCGACCAGTCGACGATGTCGATCTTCTCGCCGCTCAGCTCGCCCATCACGTTGCGCACCCGGCTGCCCATGGGGCCGATGCAGGCGCCCTTGGCGTTCAGGCCCGAACGGGTGGACCGGACGGCGATCTTGGTGCGGTGACCCGCCTCACGGGCGATCGCCGCGATCTCGACCGACCCGTCGGCGATCTCCGGCACCTCCAGGGCGAACAGCTTCTTCACCAGACTGGGGTGCGTGCGCGAAAGGGTGACGGAAGGACCCCGGACGCCCTTGGCCACCCGGACGACGTACGAGCGCAGCCGCAGGCCGTGCGGGTAGGTCTCGCCCGGGACCTGCTCCTGCACCGGCAGGATGGCCTCGAGCTTGCCGATGTCGACCAGCACGTTCTTCGGGTCGCGGCCCTGCTGGACCACTCCGGTGACGATGTCGCCCTCACGGCCGGCGTACTCGCCGAGCGTCGCGTCGTCCTCGGCGTCGCGCAGCCGCTGCAGGATCACCTGCTTGGCGGTGGTGGCGGCGATACGGCCGAAGCCGGACGGGGTGTCGTCGAACTCGCGGGCCTCCTGGCCCTCCTCGAGCTCCTGAGGGTCCTCCTTCGCCCACACCGTCACGTGCCCGGTCTCCCGGTTCAGCTCCACGCGTGCGTGCCGGCGGCTTCCCTCGGTGCGGTGGTACGCGATGAGGAGGGCCGACTCGATCGCCTCGACCAGCAGGTCGAAGGAGATCTCCTTCTCCCGGACCAGACCCCGCAGGGCGCTCATGTCGATGTCCACGGCTACGCCTCCTCCTCTTCCTTCTCGTCCTTCGTGTCCTTGCGGTTGAACTCGACCTGCACGCGCGCCCTCGTGATCTCCGCGTACCCGAGTCGGCGGGTCTGCGGCTTGCGGCCCTTGACGCCGGGCACCTCGAGGTCGAGGCCCTCGTCGTCGGCGGCCAGGATCCGGGCGACCAGTTCGCCGTCCTCGGCCAGCTGGAAGCGCACCAGGCGGCCGACGGCACGCACGTAGTGCCGGGTCTCGCTCAGGAGGCGCTCCGCGCCCGGGGTACCGACCTCCAGGTCGTACGCCCCGTCGCCCATCGCGTTGGTCTCGTCCAGTTTCGCCGAGAGCGCACGGCTCACATCGGCGATCCGGTCCAGATCGGCACCGGTGTCGGAATCGACGACGACCCGCAGCACCCGCTTGCGTCCGACGGAGTCGACGGCTACCTCTTCGAGATCCAGGCCCTGAGAGGTGACGAGCGGTTCCAGTAGTTCTCGCAGCCTCTCGCTCTGGGTGGTGCTCATCCGGGTGACTCCTCGGCCGCGTGTGCTGTTGTGGGATGGGTCGCGTGTCTGGTCAAAGGGTATCCGGTCGCGAGGAGTGTTGCCGTCCACCTGTGTACGGCCGGTGCCGGTGAGTGGTCCGCGGCGGGTGCGCGGGTACGGTGATCACGGGCGTGCCGCCCGCCTCCCCTCCGTACGAGTGCCCCGAGGACGTCAGTGCCGTACCCCCCAGCGCCGCGCCTGCCAGCGGGGCCGCGCAGAAGATCCCTGCTCGCCTCCGCCGCGGGCGCCGCCCTGCTCGCCGGCTGCTCCGGCGGCGGAGGTCCGGACGCCGACGGCGAGGCGTCGGCCTCCGCCCGGGAACGCGCGCGTGCGGCCCGGGACAGCACGGGGCTGCTGCTCCACTACGACGCGGTGCTCGCCGCCCACCCGGCGCTGGCGGCGCGGCTGCGGCCGTTGCGCGCGGAGGTGGCGGCGCACGCGGCGGCCTTCGGGGGCGGCGGGTCGGCCTCGGCGTCCTCTCCCGGGGCCTCCGCCTCCCCCGCCGTCCCGGCCGGCGAGCGGGACGCCCTGGCCGGGCTGGCCGCCGCCGAACGGGCCCTCGCCGACAGCCGGGCCGAGGCCCTGCTCCAGGTGCCGGGCGAACTGGCCCGGCTGCTGGCGTCCGTGGCCGCGGCCGGCGCCGCGCACGCCTACCTGCTGACGGAGGAGGCCAAGTGAGCGGGCGGGACGTGCGCGGGGTGAGCGGCGGGCGGAGCCGGACGGCGGCCGGCGGGGAGCTGACGGCGCTCCAGGCGGCGCTGGCGGCGGAGCACGCGGCGGTGTACGGCTACGGCGTCGTCGGCGGCCGGATCGGGCAGCGGCGGCGCACCGAGGCACGGGCGGCGTACGACGCGCACCGCGCCCGCCGGGACGCGCTGGCGCGCGAGGTGCGCGACCTGGGCGGAGAGCCGGTGGCCGCGAGCGCCGGGTACGCGCTGCCGTTCCCGGTGCCGGACGCGTCCGCCGCGGTGGGGCTGGCCGCGGTGCTGGAGGAGCGCGTGGCCGGGGTCTACTCCGACCTGGTACGCGCGGCCACGGGCGACCGGCGGGCCTCGGCCGCCTCGGCGCTGCGCGAGGCCGCGGTGCGTGCGGCACGCTGGAGCGCGCGCAGCGTAGCCTTCCCTGGGCTCGCCGAACGGTCCGGCGGCGAATCCGCCGCGCCGAGCGCGTCGCCCGCGGCGTCGCTCGCGGCTGAGGCGCCGGCGAGGGGGAAGGCGTAGGGCCGTGGGCGGGCGGCCGCGCGGCGGCCACGGCCGCCGCGACCTCGGACGGCACGAGCCCGTACGGCGGGGACCTCCCGTGGTCCGTACGGCACAGAAGGGAACGACTCGCGCATGGGTTTCGAACCGCCGCGGCGCCTGGCGCGGGCGCTCGGTGAGACGGCACCGGACGGTGACGACTGGCTGGAGCGGCTGCCTGCTCTGGTGGAGCGGACCGCCGCGTCTCTCGGGCTGACCGTGGAGCGGGTCCAGGAGCCGGGCGGCCGCAGCAGCCTGGTGCTGCTGGTGCGGCGGGCGGACGGCACCCCGGCGGTGCTGAAGCTGGTGCCGCCCCGGGCCCGGCCGCTCAGCGAGCGGGCGGCGCTGGCGCACTGGGCCGGTCTGGGCGCGGTGCAGCTGCTGGAGGCGGACGCGGCGGCCGGGGTGCTGGTGCTGGAGCGGCTGCACCCGGACGTGTCGGTGCGCTCGCTGCCGGAGGCGAAGGCGCTGCTGGAGGCGGCCGGGACGCTGCGGCGGCTGTGGACCGAGCCGCCCGGGGACCAGCCGTTCGAGACCGTCGCGGAGCGCACCGGCCGGCAGGCCGCGGCCATGCGGGCCGGTGCCCGGGACGATGCCGAGGTGGCGCCGCTGGTGGACGCCGCGCTCGCGGCCCGCGAGGAGCTGCTGGCCGCGCCGCCCCAGCACCTGCTGCTGCACGGCACGTTCCGGCAGAGCAAGGTGCTCGCCGGGGAGCGGCTGCCGTGGCTGGCGGTGGGCCCGGACCCGGTGGTGGGCGAGAGCGCCTTCGACCTGGCGCGGCTGGTGCGTGACCGGGTGGAGGACCTGATCGCGTCACCGTCGGGTGCGTCGATCACCCGCCGCCGGGTGAAGCGGCTCGCGGAGTCGCTGGAGGTGGACCAGGAGCGGCTGCGCGGCTGGACGCTGTTCCGGGCGGTGGAGTCGGGGGTGCGGGCCCACCGGGTGGGCCGCCCGCGGGACGCCGAGCTGCTGCTGGAGTTCGCCGGCTGGCTGTGAGCCGAGGGTGCCCGACGCGGCCGGGTCCCCCGGGGAGCGCGCGAGGCGCCCGCCGGATGGGGCGGGCGCCTCGCGTTCAGGCGGGTGGTGCCGGGCTCAGAGGGCGCTGAGGCGCTGGATCGCCTCCTCGACGGTCAGCTCCTCGCGCTCGCCGGTCCTGCGGTCCTTCAGCTCCAGGACGCCCTCGGCGGCGCGGCGCCCCGCCACCAGGATCTGCGGTACGCCGATCAGCTCGGCGTCGGTGAACTTCACACCCGGGGAGACCCCGGCCCGGTCGTCGACCAGGACGCGCAGCCCGGCGGCGCGCAGTCGCTCGGAGACGTCGAGGGCCAGTTCGGTCTGCAGCGCCTTGCCGGCCGCGACGACGTGCACGTCGGCCGGGGCGACCTCCCTGGGCCAGCACAGGCCCTGCTCGTCGGCCGTCTGCTCGGCCAGCGCGGCGACGGCGCGGGAGACGCCGATGCCGTAGGAGCCCATGGTGACGCGGACCGGCTTGCCGTTCTGGCCGAGGACGTCGAGCTTGAGGGCGTCGGCGTACTTGCGGCCGAGCTGGAAGATGTGGCCGATCTCGATGGCACGGTCCAGCGTCAGGCCGGTGCCGCACTTCGGGCAGGGGTCGCCCTCCTGGACGACCACGACGTCGACGTACTCCTCGACCTGGAAGTCACGGCCCGCCACCACGTTCCTGGCGTGCGTGTGCTCCTTGTTGGCGCCGGTGATCCAGGCGGTGCCGGGGGCGACCCGGGGGTCGGCGATGTAGCGGACCTTCTCCAGGCCCTGCGGGCCGACGTAGCCGCGCACCAGGTCCGGGCGGCCGGTGAAGTCCTCGGCGGTGACCAGCTCGACGGCGGCCGGGGCGAAGTGGGCCTCGACCTTGTCCAGGTCGACCTCGCGGTCGCCGGGCACGCCGACGGCGACGATCTCGCCGTCGACCTTCACCAGCAGGTTCTTCAGCGTGGCGGAGGCCGGGACGCCGAGGGAGGCGGCGAGGGTCTCGATGGTGGGGGTGTCCGGGGTGGGGATCTCCTCGGCGGCGGGCACGCCGGAGGCGTCCTGCTCCGTCAGCGCGAAGCTGACGGCCTCGGTGTTGGCCGCGAAGTCGCAGTGGGGGCAGTCCGCGAAGACGTCCTCGCCGGCCGCTGAGGGGGCCAGGAACTCCTCGGACTTGGAGCCGCCCATGGCGCCGGCGGTCGCGGCGCAGATGCGGTAGTCGAGGCCGAGGCGCTCGAAGACGCGCTGGTAGGCCTCGCGGTGCAGGGCGTAGGAGCGGGCCAGGCCCTCGTCGTCCAGGTCGAAGGAGTAGGAGTCCTTCATGGTGAACTCGCGGCCGCGCAGGATCCCGGCGCGGGGCCGGGCCTCGTCGCGGAACTTGGTCTGGATCTGGTAGAGGATGACCGGCAGCTCCTTGTAGGAGGACACCTGGTCCTTCACCAGCAGGGTGAAGATCTCCTCGTGGGTGGGGCCGAGCAGGTAGTCGCCGCCCTTGCGGTCCTTCAGCCGGAACAGCTCCTGGCCGTACTCCTCCCAGCGGCCGGTCGCCTCGTACGGCTCGCGGGGCAGCAGCGCGGGGAGCAGCACCTCCTGGGCGCCGATGGCGTCCATCTCCTCGCGGACGATCCGCTCCACGTTGGCGTAGACCTTCTTGCCGAGCGGCAGCCAGGACCAGATGCCGGCGGCGGTGCGGCGGACGTAGCCGGCGCGGACGAGCAGCTTGTGGCTGAGGACCTCGGCGTCCGCCGGGTCGTCACGCAGCGTCTTCGCCATCAACTGGGACATGCGCTGGACCGGTGCGTTGGCCATGGGTGTCGTACTCCTGCGGCTGGGGGTCCCCCGCTCGGGCGAGGCCCGGACCGGGGGAGGGTGATGTCAGGAGGTTAGCCGGGCCTGCCGTGCCGGTGGAAATCCGTTATCGGCGCCGCAGCGGCAGCGGGGCGCCCATCACGGCGTACGGGCGGGACGCGCTGGGGAAGTGGACCTGGCGGGCGAGGTCCTCGTAGCCGAGGGAGTGGTAGAGGCCGCGGGCCGGGCTGTCGGTGTCGATCGCGGAGAGGATCGAGCGGGGCTGCGTCACGCCGTCGGTGATCGTGGTGATCAGGGCGCGGCCGACGCCGCGGTTCTGGTGGCCGGGGTGGACGTGCAGCTCGGTGATGACGAAGGAGTCGTCGAGCCACTCGGCGTGGCCGCGGGCGCGCAGGTAGGGCTCCACGACCGTGGACCACCAGTGGGCGCGGTCGTTGGGCATGCCGTAGACGAAGCCGACGAGGGCGCCCGCGCTGCGGGCGCCGAAGGCCCGTGCGCCGGGGTAGCCCATGTGGCGCAGGACGATGTGGCGGCGGACGGCCACCTCGTCCGGGCCGAGTCCGAAGGCGACGGCTTGGACGGCGAGGGCCTCGTCCACGTGGGCTGCGAGGTCCAGGGGGCCGATCACGAGGTCCATGCCGGGAGACTACAGGGGGGTGCCGGTGGTGTCCGGGCGGGTCAGAACAGGATGCTCATGAACGCGCCCACCTCGCGGAAGCCCACCCGGGTGTAGGTCCTTCTCGCCGCGGTGTTGAAGTCGTTCACGTACAGGCTGACCACGGGGGCCACGTCCGCCAGCGCGTAGCGCAGGACCGCCGCCATGCCGGGGGCGGCGAGGCCTCTGCCCCGGTACTCGGGGGCCACCCAGACGCCCTGGATCTGGCAGGCCTGGGGGGTCGCCGCGCCGATCTCGGCCTTGAAGACGACTTGGCCGCGGTCGTCGACGCGGGCGAAGGAGCGGCCGGAGCCGACGAGTTCGGCGACGCGGGCCTGGTAGAGCAGGCCGCCGTCGCCGGCCAGCGGGGAGACGCCGACCTCCTCGGTGAACATCGCCACGCAGGCCGGCATGATCGTCTCGATCTCGTCCTTGCGGATGCGGCGGACGCCGGGGTCCGGGGCGACGGCGGCGGCCAGGCGGTCGGTGACCATGAGGGGCTGGTGGGCGCGGACCTCGCGGGCGGGGCCCCAGTGCGGTTCGAGCAGCCGCCACAGCACGGCGGTGGGTTCGGCGGGGCCGACGATGGAGGAGCAGCGGCGGCCGGCCCGGCGGGCCCGGTCGGCGAAGGCGCGGACGGCGCGGGGGGTGGCGCAGATGGGGACCAGGTTGGCGCCGGCGTAGCACAGGGAGGTCAGCATGCCGTCCTCGTACCAGCCCCACATCTCGCCGCCGAGCCGCCAGGGGTCGAGGCCGGCCACCTGGACACGGCTGGTCACGAAGGCGTTGGCCACCGGCTCGCGTGCGAGGACGGCGAGCGCGGCGTCGAGGTCGCTCGGTTCGAGCACCCGTGAGGTGGTCTGGGTCAACACGTGCGGGGCCTCACCCTGGGGGTTCTGCTGATCTCCGCACTGTACCTGGCGAACGTGTGACGCGCCGCCCCCGTGCGGGGCGGGGCGACCGGGCCGGCGCCCCTGTCCCGGCCCCGGAACGGGCCTCAGCCGGAGACCGCCACGGACGGCTCGCCGGAGGCCACTCCGGCGGCCTCCATCTGCTCGGCGAGCTTCATGGCCTCCTCGATGAGCGTCTCCACGATCTTGGACTCGGGGACGGTCTTGATGACCTCGCCCTTGACGAAGATCTGGCCCTTGCCGTTGCCGGAGGCGACGCCGAGGTCGGCCTCGCGGGCCTCGCCGGGGCCGTTGACGACGCAGCCCATCACGGCGACCCGCAGCGGGACCTCCATGCCGGTGAGGCCTGCGGTGACCTCTTCGGCGAGCTTGTAGACGTCGACCTGGGCGCGGCCGCAGGAGGGGCAGGAGACGATCTCCAGGCCGCGCTGCTTGAGGTTCAGCGACTCCAGGATCTGGATGCCGACCTTGACCTCCTCGGCCGGCGGGGCGCTCAGCGAGACCCGGATGGTGTCGCCGATGCCCTGGGAGAGCAGGGCGCCGAAGGCGACGGCCGACTTCACCGTGCCCTGGAAGGCGGGGCCGGCCTCGGTGACGCCGAGGTGCAGGGGGTACTCGCACTGGGCGGCGAGCTGGCGGTAGGCCTCGATCATGACGACCGGGTCGTTGTGCTTGACGGAGATCTTGATGTCCCGGAAGTCGTGCTCCTCGAAGAGGGACGCCTCCCACAGCGCCGACTCCACCAGCGCCTCCGGGGTCGCCTTGCCGTACTTCTGGAGCAGGCGGCGGTCGAGGGAGCCGGCGTTCACACCGATGCGGATCGGGGTGCCGTGGTCCTTGGCCGCGCGGGCGATCTCCTTGACCTTGTCGTCGAACTGCTTGATGTTGCCGGGGTTCACCCGGACCGCCGCGCAGCCCGCCTCGATGGCGGCGAACACGTACTTCGGCTGGAAGTGGATGTCGGCGATCACCGGGATCTGCGACTTGCGGGCGATGGTGGCCAGCGCGTCGGCGTCGTCCTGGGTGGGGCAGGCCACCCGGACGATCTGGCAGCCGGAGGCGGTCAGTTCCGCGATCTGCTGGAGGGTGGCGCCGATGTCGGACGTACGGGTCGTGGTCATCGACTGGACCGAGACGGGGGCGTCTCCGCCGACCGCCACGGACCCGACCTGGATCTGCCGGCTCTTGCGGCGCTCGGCGAGCTTGGTCGGAACGGACGGCATGCCGAGAGAAATCGCAGTCATCTGCTGTGCAACCCCAAGTCGTGGATCAAGGTCCGAATCCCGTAAGCGGCGGGCTCCAGGCTTCGAGATTACGGCACCGCCCCGGGCCCCGGCACATCCCACCCGGTAAACCCACTCGAACGAAGGCGGCCCGCGGACACCGGTCCGCGGGCCGCCCGTGACGCGGCTCCGCTACGAGATCTTCACCGGGTTCACGACGTCCGCGATCAGGACCAGGACGGTGAAGCAGACGAAGACGCCGGCCACCACGTAGGCGACGGGCATCAGCTTCGCCACGTCGAAGGGCCCCGGGTCCGGGCGGCGCAGCGCCTTCGCCACGGCGCGCCGCAGCGACTCCCACAGGGCGCCCGCGATGTGCCCGCCGTCGAGCGGGAGCAGCGGGAGCATGTTGAACAGGAACAGCGAGAGGTTGAACCCGGCGACCAGCATCAGCGCCATGGCCAGCTGCTGGGTGGGCGGGATGTCCAGGGTGAAGATCTCGCCGCCGACGCGGGCCGCGCCGACCACGCCCATCGGGGAGTCGGCCTGGCGGGGGGCGCCGTCGAAGGCCGCGTCCCACAGGGCCGGGATCTTGCCGGGCAGACCGGCGATGGAGTCGACGGCCTCGCCGAGCCGGTCGCCCATCCAGGTCAGGGACTGGCCGAAGTCCTGGCGTTCGACGCCGGTGGCGGCGCTGAAGCCGAGGAAGCCGGCACTGACGTACTTGCCCTCGACGATCTGGCCGCCGGAGCCCTTGCGGGCGACCTGGTTGGTGGCGATCTTCGCGTGCAGGGTCAGTTCCCGGCCGTCGCGCTCGACGACGATCGGGACGTTCTTGCCGGGGGCGGCGCGGATGAGGTCGGAGAGCTGGTTCCAGCTGTCGGTGCGCACCCCGCCGAAGGAGACGATGGTGTCGCCCGCCTTCAGGCCGGCGGCGGCGGCCGGGGAGGCGGCGTCGGACGACGTGCAGGTGTCGCGGTTCTCGCTCTGGGCGATGACGCACTTCGACACCGAGCTGACCGTGGTGGTCTGCTGGGAGATGCCGAAGCCCATGAGGACGGTCAGGAACAGGGCGACGGCCAGGATCAGGTTCATGAAGGGGCCCGCGAACATCACGATGACGCGCTTCCACGGCGCCCGCGTGTAGAACAGGCGGGTCTCGTCGCCCGGCTTCAACTCCTCGAAGGCGGCCGTGCGGGCGTCCTCGATCATGCTGCGCCAGGGCGAGGTGGAGCGCGCGGTGATCCGGCCGTCCTCGCCGGGCGGGAACATGCCGATCATGCGGATGTAGCCGCCGGCCGGGATGGCCTTGATGCCGTACTCCGTCTCGCCCTTCCTGCGCGACCAGACGGTCGGGCCGAAGCCGACCATGTACTGCGGCACGCGGATGCCGAACAGCTTGGCGGTGGAGAGGTGTCCCAGCTCGTGCCACGCGATCGAGATCAGCAGGCCGATCACGAAGACGACTATCCCGAGGAACATCATCAGGGCTGTCATGCACGAGCCTCCGCGGTAGCCGTCGTAGCTGTCAGTTCCCGGGCCCGGGCCCGGGCCCAGGTCTCCGCTTCGAGGACGTCCGGCACGGTCAGCGAAGTTCCCGTGCCGGGGGTGCCGTGTTCCTCGACGACCCGGGTGACGGTCTCCATGATCCCGTTGAAGGGCAGTGCGCCGGCGCGGAACGCCTCCACGCACTCCTCGTTGGCCGCATTGAACACCGCCGGCGCGGTTCCCGCGAGCCGCCCGACGTGCCGGGCGAGATCCACCGAGGGGAAGGCCTCGGTGTCCAGCGGGAAGAACTCCCAGGTGGAGGCCTTGCTCCAGTCGAAGGCGGGAGCCGCGTCGGGGACGCGTTCCGGCCAGCCCAGACCGACGGCGATCGGCCCCCGCATGTCGGGGGGCGTCGCCTGCGCGATCGTGGAACCGTCGGTGAACTCGACCATCGAGTGGACATACGACTGCGGGTGCACGACCACCTCAATGCGGTCGAAGGGAATGTCGTAGAGCAGGTGCGCCTCGATGACCTCCAGGCCCTTGTTGACCAGGGTCGCGGAGTTGATGGTGATCACCGGGCCCATGGCCCAGGTGGGGTGGGCCAGGGCGTCCTCGACGGTGACGTGCGCCAGCTGTTCCTTGGTACGGCCGCGGAAGGGGCCGCCGGAAGCGGTGACGACCAGCTTGCGGACGTCGGCGCGGGTGCCGCAGGCCAGGGCCTGGAAGAGCGCGGCGTGCTCGGAGTCGACCGGGATGATCTGCCCCGGCTTGGCGAGCGCCTTGACCAGCGGGCCGCCGACGATCAGCGACTCCTTGTTGGCGAGCGCGAGGGTGCGGCCCGCCTCCAGGGCGGCGAGGGTGGGCGCCAGGCCGATGGAGCCGGTGATGCCGTTCAGGACGGTGTGGCACGGGCCGGCGGCCACCTGGGTGGCCGCGTCCGGCCCGGCGAGGATCTCGGGCAGCGGCTCCCCGGCGCCGTACTCGGCGGCCAGGGCCTCGCGCAGGGCCGGTACGACGTCCTCGCGGGCGACCGCGACGGTCCGCACCCGCAGCCGGTGCGCCTGCTCGGCGAGGAGCGCCACCCGGCCGCCGTTCGCGGAGAGGGCGGTGACCCGGAAGCGGCCGGGGTTGCGCAGCACGAGGTCGATGGCCTGGGTGCCGATGGATCCGGTGGAGCCGAGGATCACCACGTCCTTGGGGCCGTCCCCCGCGAGGGGGTCGTACACGAGGTGCGGGTCGGCGAGGGGTGCCGGACTGGCGGGACTGTCGGTCATCCCCCCATTGTGGCCGCAACCGGCGGCCGCGAGGACAGCGCGTCCCCCTCCCGGGCGGCGAACCTTCCTTCGAGGCCCGCCGCGCCGGGCAGGGGCCGGCTCAGCGGAAGGGGCGGCGGACGTTCTCGCGGGTGCTGGGACCCGGCGTCGCGTCGGCGATCCACGGTCCGTCGCCCGAGGGGTCGACGACGCCCTGTTCCAGCCACTCGTAGGCCCCGCCGAGCACCCCCTTGACCACCGTGCGGTCGACGTCGTCGGTGTTGCTCCACAGGCGGCCGAACAACTCGTCGACCCGGATGCGGGCCTGGCGGCAGAAGACGTCGGCGAGCTGGTAGGCCTCGCGGCCGTGGTCGCCCTGGGTGCGCAGCAGCTCGGCCCGGACGCAGGCCGCGCTCATCGCGAACAGCTCGGCGCCGATGTCGACGATCCGGCCTAGGAAGCCCTGCTTGGTCTCCATCCGTCCCTGCCAGCGCGACATGGCGTAGAAGGTGGACCGGGCCAGCTTGCGGGCGTGCCGCTCGACGAAGCGCAGGTGCCCGGAGAGGTCGACCTCGTGCTTGAACTCCGGGTAGGACGAGGGCAGCTGGCCGGGTCCGGCGACCAGCTTCGGCAGCCACTTGGCGTAGAAGACGCCCGCGTTCGCGCCCGCCCTCGCCTTGTCCGACAGCGTCTTCTCGGGGTCGATGAGGTCACCGGCGACGGAGAGGTGGGCGTCGACGGCCTCCCGGGCGATCAGCAGGTGCATGATCTCGGTGGAGCCCTCGAAGATCCGGTTGATGCGCAGATCGCGCAGCAACTGCTCGGCGGGCACGCCCCGTTCTCCGCGGGCGCGCAGCGACTCCGCGGTCTCGAAGCCGCGGCCGCCGCGGATCTGGACCAGTTCGTCCGCCATCAGGCAGGCCATCTCGGAGCCGTAGAGCTTGGCGAGGGCGGCCTCGATGCGGATGTCGTTGCGTTCCTCGTCGGCCATCTGGGAGGCCAGGTCGACCACGGCCTCCAGCGCGAAGGTGGTGGCGGCGATGAAGCTGATCTTCGAGCCGACCGCCTCGTGCAGCGCGACCGGCTTGCCCCACTGCTCGCGCTCGGCGGACCACTCGCGGGCGATCTTCAGGCACCACTTGCCGGCGCCGACGCACATCGCGGGCAGCGAGAGGCGGCCGGTGTTGA
Source organism: Streptomyces sp. NPDC041135 (assembly GCF_055592085.1). Classification (NCBI taxonomy): domain Bacteria; kingdom Bacillati; phylum Actinomycetota; class Actinomycetes; order Kitasatosporales; family Streptomycetaceae; genus Streptomyces; species Streptomyces sp. NPDC041135. The sequence continues at coordinate 180,721 of NZ_JBVIYZ010000012.1, read as the reverse complement.
GGGTGGTGAGGGCGATCTTCAGCCCCGCGCCCTCGGGGCCGATGCGGTGGGCGGCCGGCACCCGGACCCGGTGGAAGCGGGTGACCCCGTTCTCCAGGCCGCGCAGGCCCATGAACGCGTTGCGGTTCTCGACCGTGATGCCCTCGGAGTCCGCCTCGACGACGAACGCGGTGATGCCGCCCTTGTGCCCCGGCGACTTCGGCACCCGGGCCATCACCACGAGCAGGTCGGCGACGACCCCGTTGGTGGTCCAGAGCTTGACCCCGTCCAGGACGTAGGTGTCGTCGCCGTCCGGGACGGCCGTGGTGGCCAGCCGGGCCGGGTCGGAGCCGACGTCGGGCTCGGTGAGCAGGAAGGCGGAGATGTCGGTGGTGGCGCAGCGGGGCAGGAAGGCGTCCTTCTGCTCCTGGGTGCCGAAGATCTTCACCGGCTGGGGCACGCCGATGGACTGGTGGGCCGAGAGCAGGGCGCCGACCGCGGGACTGGCGGAGCCGACCAGGGCGAGGGCCTTGTTGTAGTAGACCTGGGTGAGGCCGAGGCCGCCGTACTTGGGGTCGATCTTCATGCCGAGGGCGCCCAGTTCCCTGAGGCCGTCGATGACCTCGTCCGGGATGCGCGCCTCGCGTTCGATGCGGGCCGGGTCGATGCGGGTGGTGCAGAAGTCGCGCAGCTTGGCGAGGAACTGCTCGCCGCGCCGGGCGTCCTCGTCGTCAGGGAGGGGGTGCGGGTGGATGAGGTCGAGCCGGAAGCGGCCGAGGAACAGTTCCTTGGCGAAACTGGGCTTGTGCCAGTCCTGTTCCCGGGCGGCCTCCGCCACCTGGCGGGCTTCGCGTTCGGTGACGGTGCGTTGGGTGGTGGGAGCGGACATGGGGGCTCACCTCGCCGCGGAGAGGGATGAATGCGGACCGTTCGTTACCGACCAGTGCTACTGGATCGTTGGTACCCGAAACGGGCCGGTGCCACCACCCCTCGCGGTCCGAACGGTCGAAGCCGGCACCGGTCGGGCACCGGGCGGGTACCGGGCGGGTGGCGCTCCCGGGCCCGGTGCGTGCCAGGGTGGACGGGGCGCGGGCCCGGCGGGGAAGAATGCTGTCGAAGCGCTTCGACTGGCTCTGGACACCGATGCCCGCCGAAGCTACTGTCGAACCACCGTCGAACCACCCTCACTCGCCGTGTCCGTCATCGCGCGCTGTCGAAGCGCTTCACAGAGCTTGGAGAGCTGGATGGTCACCCTCGCCGAGGTCGCCCAGCACGCCGGAGTCTCGGCGAGCACGGTGAGCTATGTCCTCAGCGGCAAGCGGTCCATCTCCGCCACCACCCGCCAGCGGGTCGAGCGGAGCATCCGGGACCTCGGCTACCACCCGAACGCGGGCGCCCGCGCCCTGGCCAGCAGCAGGTCGAACATCATCGCGCTGATGGTCCCGCTGCGCACCGACATGTACGTGCCGGTGATGATGGAGATCGCGATCGCGGTGGCCACCACGGCGCGCACCCACGGCTACGACGTCCTGCTGCTCACCGGCGAGGAGGGTCCGGACGCGGTGCGCCGGGTCACCGGCAGCGGGCTGGCCGACGCGATGATCCTGATGGACGTGGAGCTGGAGGACGAGCGGCTGCCGCTGCTGCGCCGCACCGGCCAGCCGGCCGTGCTCATCGGTCTGCCCGCCGACACCACCGGCCTGACCTGCGTCGACCTCGACTTCGCGGCGACCGGCGCACTCTGCGTGGAGCACCTCGCGCGGCTCGGCCACCGTGACATCGCCGTCATCGGGGAGGCCCCCGCGGTCTACGAGCGGCACACCGGCTTCGCCGAGCGCACCCTCGCCGGGCTGCGGGAGCGGGCCCGGGAACTGGGCCTGCGGGTGCTGCACCGGCCGTGCGAGGGCGGGTACGACGCGATGGCGGTCACCCTGGCCCGGATCTTCGACGAGCGTCCCGGCACCACCGGGTTCGTGGTGCAGAACGAGTCGGCGGTGGAGCCGCTGCTGGCGCTGCTGCGCCAGCAGGGCCGGGCCGTGCCCGAGGACGTGTCCGTGGTCGCCGTCTGCCCGGACCAGGTCGCCACCCAGGCCTCGGTGCGGCTGACGTCGGTCGCGATCCCGGCGCAGGAGATGGGCCGGTACGCGGTCGAGCACCTGGTGGCCAAGCTCGACGGGCGCGGCACGGACGACGTCGTGCTGATCGCCCCGGACCTGACGGTACGGGCCAGCTCGGGACCGGCCCCCGCCGCACCCTGACCCGGCCCGCCCGCCCGCGTACGAAGGCCTGCTGCGGCTGCGCGCGGGTGCGGCCGGTCCCGTGGGGCGGGGACCGGCCGCACGCCGGGCGGAACCGGCGGTCAGCCGCTGCTGACCGTCAGGTTGTTGGTGGTGAAGTTCAGGCCGCCGGACGACGAGGTGATCTCGTAGCCGAACTGCACGTCGCCGATGGTCTCGTTGCCGAACCAGCCCTTGGTGTCCTTGATCCACTTCAGGATCGGCAGGATGTTCACGGTGCCGGACGTGGAGTTCGAGGTGCGGACGAACGAGAAGACCTCGTTGGCGCCGTTGCTGCCCTTGTAGACGGTCCAGGTGTGGCCGCCGAGCGTCACGGTGCCCTGGGAGGTGCCGAGCGGGCCGACGGCTCCGGTCTTGTTGACCCAGAGCATGATCTCGTAGTCGTAGTCGGTGTCCCAGATGTCGTAGGACGTGTTGTAGGCGCCCGACGACGGCACGGTGACGTTGTAGCTGCTGGAGAGCGAACCCAGCGAGGTGATCGACTTGTTGATCACCTTCTTGGCGTTCGGGTAGGACTTGATGCCCCCGGTGTTGGGGTGGTTGGCGTTGACGCCCCAGTTGGTGCCGGAGTTGGCCCAGAGGCACTGGCTGCCCGCGCCGGAGCCCCAGATGTTGTTGTAGAGGGTGTAGCCGTTCAGGGTGGTGTTGCCCCACTGGTCGCAGGTGCTCCAGACGGCGGCCGAGGCGGGGGCGGAGGCGAGGCCGACGGTGGCGCCGAGGGCGAGCGCCGGTGCCAGTACGGCCAGCGCGACCCTGCGCGGTGTGCTGTGTGCCATGGGGTCCCTTTCCATGGGTGGGGGGAGAAGCGGGGAGAGGATCACCACGCCCTCAGGGTGAGGACGCGGTCTTCCCCGGCGACCAGGTCGAGCGGCTCGGCGCCGGAGGAAGTCCGTAGGTCGACGCGGTGGGTGCGGGTGGGGCGCAGCACCGCGGTCGCCGTGCCCGGGCCCCAGGTGAGGTCGATCTCCGCCCCGAACCGGGTGCGCACCCCCCGCAGCCGGCCCCGCGGGTACGCCTCCGGTACGGCGGGCAGCAGGACCAGGCGGTCGGGGGTCGACTGGATGAGCGTCTCGAGGAGCACGGCGGGCAGGGTGTGCGCGGCGTCGGCGTTGTAGACGTCGCGGCGCGGATAGTGGGCGCTCATCAGCGAGGCGTGGAAGAAGTCCCCGCTGAGGACCTGGCCGAGAGCGTGGGCGACCCGTCCGGCGTCGCGCAGCCGGGCCGCGACCAGCGCGTGGTGCAGATGGCCGTGGGCCGAGTCGTTCTCGCTACCGCGCAGTTCCAGGGCGCGGTGCGCGGCCGCCGCCAGGTCCGGGGTGTCGTAGGGGTTGATCTCGTCCAGCGGCCACACACCGTAGAGGTGGCTGAGGTGACGGTGGTCGTAGCTGTCGTCGAGCCCGGGCCGGGCCCATTCGGCGAGGGCGCCGTCCGCGTTGGTCCGGTGCGGCGGGAGGCGGTCGGCGAGGGCCCGCCAGCGGTCGGCCTCCGGTGTGCCCGGGTGGTACGCGGCGGCCGTGCGCAGGGCGTGCCGGGCGGCGGAGAGGTCCATGGCCGCGTCGAGGGCACCCCAGCCGGCGTTCGCCGGGCGGTTCTCCGGCGAGTAGGAGGGGACCACGACGAGGTGGCCGTCGGCGTCCGTGCGGGTGAGGAAGTCCTCGTAGAAGCGGGCGGTCTCGGCGAGGGCGCGGGCGGTGCGCGGCTCCCGCGCGCCGCGTGTCTCGTCGTGGTCGACGAGGGGCTTCAGCAGCCAGTCGGCGCCGGCGGTCCACAGGTGCAGCGGGTACTCGCGGCTGAAGTGGTAGGCCAGCCCGGACTCGCCGTCGGAGTGGGCCGGCGCGACGATCCCGCGGGCCCCGAAGACGGCACGCGCGTTCTCCCGCCAGTCCGGCAGCTGACGCTCGATCAGCGAGGCCAGCGCCTCGGTCACTTCGGGCAGCGCGGCGGCCGCGGCGGAGGCGGTCTGGAGGTTGAGGTTGGCGTCGTTGGTGAAGGCTCCCGACCAGGCCGTGTCCCAGTCGCCGGTCCACAGGCCGGTGAGGCGCGGCGGGAACAGCCCGCTCGCCGACAGCAGGTGGTAGCGGCCGGCGGCGAACAGGCGCTCCAGCAGGGCGGGACTGCCGGGCCGGGTCAGCAACTCCGACCCGGGCAGGGCGCGTTCGGCGGGGTCGGCCGCGAGGTCGAGGCTCACGCGGGCGTACGCCGTGCGGTGCCGGGCGGTGTGGCGGTCGAGCAGGTGGGTGTACGGGTCCTCGGTGTCCGGGAGCAGGTCGCCGAGGGCGCGGGCCAGGCGGAGGGCGTGGTCCGGGGCTGCGGCGGCGTCCGGCGGAGCCGCCTGCGGGGCGCCGGTGCGCGGGGTGCCGGTGCGCGGGGTGCCGGTGTGGCGCAGGACACGGGTGAGCAGCAGGACGGACTCCGCGCCGGTGATCCGCAGTCCGGGGGGCGTGAGCGCCGTGCGGCCGCCCGTGACCACGACGAGTGTCACGCCCGTGTAGGCCCGGTCGCCGCCGGGGTAGCGGGCGCGCAGGGTGAGCAGCGCGCCCTCGGCGGTGAGCAGGGAGCCCTGGCCGACGGCGAGGCCATGGGGCACGCCCGGGAGCCGGTGGTCGAGGAAGACGTCGAGGTCGAGGGGGATGTCCTGGCCGTGGGTGTCGACCCGCTGGACGACGGCGTCGTCGGCGCGGGAGACGAAGATACGGCTGCGTCCGCCGGTCCACTCGGCGGTGGCCTCGCCGGTGGTGAAGTCGAGGCGGCGGCGGTAGCCGTGCGCTTCCCGCGGCGCCGGCCGGCGCAGCCGTATCCAGAAGGCGGGGTGGAAGGGCTGCACCCATTGCAGGGGGCGGCCGTCGGTGAAGCTCTCGGCGGCGTGGAGGTCCCCGGCCAGCAGCTTGTCCTGGAGCGCCGCGAGGTCGGCCGCCAGCTCGGGCGGGCGGGCGTGTTCGCCGCCGTTGGGACGGACCAGGGTGTGATGCGTGACGACGACCCGCTCGTCGTCCGGATCGCCGAACGCGAGGGTGCCGTGGTGGCCATTGCCGCTGAGGTAGGCGTCCTCCCAGCGGGCCGCGGGCCGCGGCTCCCAGGTGCCGTGGACGGGCTCGGCGGTCATGGCTTCAGCACCGCCACGCCGTAGCGGCCGAGGGTGACCCCGCCGGTCACGGTGGCGTCCGTCAGCAGGTCGCGGTGCGTGCCCGGCACCGGGACGGTCACCGGTTCGCGCCCGTGGTTGAGGACGAACAGCAGCTCACCGCGGCGCACCGCCTCCACCCCGTCCGGCAGCCCGTCGAGCACCGGGCGCACCCCGGCGCCGGCGGCGATCCGGGCGAGCAGGGCGCGCAGCGCGGGCGGCTCGGGGAGCGTGGACAGGTACCAGGCGCGGTCCTTGCGCAGCACGGCGGGCAGACCGTCGAGTTCACCGCCCCGGTACGCGGCCTCGGTACCGGCGTCCCCGTCCGGCTCGATCTCCTCCGACCACAGGGTGCCGCGGAAGCCCTCGCAGTCGGCGTGCTCCCCCTCCTCCAGGGGCCACCACTCGTGCAGGGTGCGGATGCCGAACAGGGCGCGCAGCCGGGCGTCCATGCCGCCGGGACGTATCCGGTCGTCCTCGTCGGCGACGCCGGTCAGGAAGCCGCAGACGAGGGTGCCGCCGCCGCTGACGTAACCGAGGAGGTTGTCGGCGGCGGCGTCGGTGAGGGCGTACAGCTGGGGCACGACGACGAGCCGGTAGCCGCTCAGGTCGTGCTCGGGGTGGGCGAAGTCGGCGGTGAGGTGGGCCTCCCACAGGGCCCGGTGCCAGGCGCTCAGCACGTCCGCGTGGCCGACCCGGCGGGAGGGGCGGCCGTCCTGGTCGGCGGCCCACCAGGCGTGCCAGTCGTGCAGGACGGCGACGGCGTTGCGGGTGTGGGTGCCCGCCACCTCCGGGCCCAGCCGGGCGAGGTCGGCGCCGAGCCGCTTCACCTCCTGGAACGTCCGGCCCTCCTCCCCCGCGTGCGAGACCATGCCGGAGTGGAACTTCTCGGCGCCCTGCCGGGACTGGCGCCACTGGAAGTAGCAGACGGCGTCGGCGCCGCGGGCCACGGCCTGCAGGGACCACAGCCGGTTCAGGCCGCGCGGCTTGGGGTGGTTCACCCCGCGCCAGTTGACCGGCCCGGCCGCCTGCTCCATCAGCATCCAGGGGCCGCGGGCCTGCGAGCGGGTCAGGTCCTGCACGAGGGCGCCGTGCTGGGCGCCGAGGGGGTCGCGCGGGTCGGGGTAGAGGTCGACGGAGACGACGTCCTCCTCCCCGGCCCAGCGCCACCCGTCCTGACCGGCCCACAGCGGCATGAAGTTGGTGGTGACGGGGATGTGCGGGGTGATCCGGCGGACGATGTCCCGCTCGGCCTCGTAGCACTCCAGCAGCATGTCGGACGTGAACCGCTTGAAGTCCAGCACCTGGGCCGGGTTGGGCAGGTAGTGGGCGTGGCGGGGCGTGTCGATCTCGGCCCAGTCGCCGTAGCCCTGGCTCCAGAACGCGGTGCCCCAGGCGGTGTTGAGCGCGTCGAGACCGCCGTACCGGCGGCGGAGCCAGCCGCGGAAGCGGGCGGCGGCCTCGTCGCCCCAGTCGTAGGTGCAGTACTCGTTGTTGATGTGCCACAGGGTGAGGGCCGGGTGGCCGCCGTAGCGGGTGGCGAGGTCCTCGGTGATGGCGGCGGCGTGGCGCCGGTAGGTGGCGCTGGAGTGCGAGAAGTGCTGCCGCCCGCCCCACCGCTCGGTACGGCCGTCCCGGTCGACGGGGAGGGTGTCGGGGTGCCGGTGGCCCAGCCAGGGCGGCGGGGAGGCGGTGGGGGTGGCCAGGACCACTCCGACGCCGGCCGCGTGCATCAGGTCCATCAGCCGGTCCAGCCAGCCGAAGTCCCGCTCCCCCGGCCGGGGTTCGAGCCTGGCCCAGGAGAAGACGCCGAGGGTGACGGAGTTGACGCCGGCGTCCCGCATCAGCCGGACGTCCTCGGGCCAGGTCTCCTCGGGCCACTGCTCGGGGTTGTAGTCGCCGCCGAAGAGGATGCGGCCGCGGGTGGCGGCGGCCAGGCCGGGCCGCTCGCGCGCCGCCATCAGACGGGCTCCCCGTACTGGATTCCGCGCCCGTTGGTGGCGAGGTACACCCGGCCGTACACCCGCGGGTCGCCGGTGATCGCCGCGCCGGTCCAGCCCCACCGGTGGGCGTCGTCGTTGATCCGCACCCAGCTCTCCCCGCCGTCGTCGGAGCGCAGCACGGCGGCGCCCGCCCCGATGTCACCGACCTGGTAGACGGCCGGGTAGCGGGCGCCGTGGGCGGCCTTGCCGAAGCCGAGTGTGTAGGAGGCGCGGCAGCCGGCGGCCCGGTGGAAGACCAGGCCGCCGTCGGTGGACCGGTACAGCCCGTTCTCCTTGGCGCTCAGCCACAGGTCGCCGGACCTGCCCGGCGCCGCCACCACCTTGAACTGGCTGTCGCCCGCGGGCAGTCCGGTCGCCCGCGCCGTGAAGGTCCGGCCGCAGTCGGTGCTGGCGAACAGCGTTCCGGCGTCGGTGTCGTACGCGTAGAAGCGGGCCGGGTCGGCCGGGTCGGCGACCGGGGTCGCGCCCTTGGGGAAGGAGGGGATCTCGGTCCAGGTGGCCCCGTCGTCCGCCGAGCGGTGCGCCGGGTACCTGGTGCCGTCCCAGTGCACGAAGGACCACAGCAGCACGTCGGCGTCGGCACCGACGGCGATCGGTCCCGGGGCGTCCTCGGCGAGGGCGGGCTGGGCCGGGAAGGGCGTCCAGGTGCGTCCGCCGTCCTCGGACCGGGCGCCGTTGCCGTGGTCGCCCCACCCGGTGCGGACGACGTACGCGGGCCGGGCCGCGGCCTGCGCGAGTCCGGTCGCCGAGCCGGACACGGGGTTGGTCGCCAGCCCGCGGGAGGGCGATGCGGTGAGCCGGTCGTGGTACAGCACGCCGATGTCCCCCGACCCGCTGAGCAGATGGGCCGGCCCGGCCGGGGGCGACAGCAGCTGGACCACGGACGTCTCCTCCAGGCCGCGGATCTGCGGGGCCCAGTGGGTGAGGTCCCGGGTGCCGTAGAGCGTGGCACCGGTGCCGTAGACGACGTGCCGGGAGTCGTACGGGTCGATGCCGACCGTCTGGATCCACCAGCCGAACTTCGGCGCGTCCGCGCCCCACGTGAGGTAGGGGGTCTCCGACACGTCGAACACGGCGGTGTCCTTCAGGGACGTCCAGGTGCGGCCGCCGTCGGTGGTGCGGTACAGGGTGTCGACGGCGGCCCAGCGGTTGTTGGTGGAGACGACGGCGGTGCCGGGGCGGCGGGCGTCCACGGCGACCCCGCCGTAGCCGAAGGTGTCGCGGGAGCCGTCGCCGGTGGTGCCGCCCGGCCTGACCGGCGTGACCTCGCTCCACGTCCCGGTGGCGGTGGCCAGCTTGTGCACGCTGCCGTCGGACTGCCCGTTGGGGCCGGGTGCGTCGGCGTACGTGAGGTACAGCTCGCGGGTGTGCCGGTCGTAGGCGGCCCGGGCCGGGACCCGGGCGGCGGCGCCGGTGGGCTGCCCGGGGACGGCCTCCCAGGTGCTGCCGTCGGCGGTGCGGAACAGGCGGGCGGAGCCGCCGGCACTGCCGTCGGCGTCGCCCCAGCCGGCGTACAGGACGCGTCCGGCGGCCACCAGCAGGGTGACGCCCTGGCCGCCGGCGCCGGGCGTGCCCGGGAACCCGCTCGCCGGGGCCCAGGTGGCGCCCCGGTCGGTGGATCTGAGCAGGCCGTCGTGCCGGGTCCCCAGCCACAGGGTGTCGCTGTCGCGGGGGTCGACGAGCAGCCGTTCCCCCAGGCCGCGGCCGTCCTCGTTGGCGCCCAGCCGCACGGTGAGGTCGCTGCGGCTCCAGGTGGCGCCCCGGTCGTCGGAGCGCAGGACGGCGCCGTTGCCGGCCCAGGGCTGGGCGTAGGTACCGAGGGCGGCGTAGAGGCGGTCGGGGTGGTCGGGGTCGACGGCGAGCGCCTCGACGCCGAGCAGGTTCCAGTCGTCCCAGCCGAGGTGGTCGAGCAGCGGGGTCCAGCGGGCGGTCCGGTCGTCCCAGCGGTAGGCGCCGCCGATGTCGGTGCGGGCGTAGGCGAGCCCGCGCACGGCGGGGTGGAACAGCACGCCGGTGACGAAGCCGGTGCCGCCGATCACGGCGTTGCGCCAGCGGTAGGCGGGTGCGGCGGCGGCCTGCGCGCGGCCCTGCACGGACGGCGCCGCGGTGAGCGCGGCGGCGGCCGCGGCCCCGGCGAGAACGGCACGTCGGCTCGGACGGAACGCGCGCATGACACATACCTCGCTCTGCTGGAGGGGGTGGGAAGCTCCGCCCGGGGCGCCGCGGACGGAGCGGGGCGGTACGGGCGGTGCTGGACGGGCGGGGATGCGGGGGTGCGGAGGTGCGGGCGCCGGGGCTCGGCCCGGGCGCCGCCGGGCTCAGCCCTTCACCGCGCCGGTGAGCATGCCCTTCTTGAAGTGCCGCTGGACGAAGGGCGAGAGCACGGTCACGGGCAGCAGGGCCATCACCATCACGGCCATCTGCACGGCCAGCCCCGACAGCTGGCCGGTCTTGATGGCCTGGCCCAGGCCGACCGGCGCCTCCTGCTTCTGCACGAGCTGGATCATGACGTTCTGCAGCGGCATCATGTCCTGGTCGTTCAGGTACAGCGAGGCGTTGAACCAGGCGCTCCAGTAGCCGACCGCGTAGAACAGGGTGATGACCGCGAGCACCGCGCGGGACAGCGGGACGACGATCCGCCAGAGGATGCGGACGTCGCCGGCGCCGTCGATGCGGGCGCTGTCGATGAGTTCCGGCGAGATGCCCATGAAGAAGCCGCGCAGCACCAGGATGTTGAAGACGCTGAGCGCGCTCGGCAGGATCAGCGCCAGATAGGTGTCCGTCAGGCCGAGGGTCTGCACCAGCAGGTAGGTCGGGATGAGTCCGGCGCTGAAGAACATGGTCGCCAGCAGCGTCATGAGGATCCAGCGGTGCCCCAGCGAGCCCGTGCGGGACAGCCCGTAGGCGCACAGCACGGACACGGTCATCGAGAAGGCCGTGCCGACGACGGTGATCAGGATGCTGATGACCGCGGCCCGGGTGACCTGGCCGCCGCTGAGCAGCTCCCGGTAGGCGACGAAGGTGATGCCCCTGGGCACCATCACCAGTCCGCCCGCCTCGTCGATGGTCCGGCGGGAGGAGAGGCTGGTGACGACGACGATCCACAGCGGGAAGAGGATCGCCAGGCAGGCGAAGCCCAGGACGAGCCCCTTGCCCGCGAGTCCGGCCCGGCCGGGCGGTTCCTCCCACACCGGCCGGGGCGGCGCGGTCCACCGGCCGGGCCTGCCGGACGTACCGGGCCTGCCGGACGCACGCTCGGCTGTGTCGGTCACGGCGCTCATTTCCTGTACACCCCCTGCTCGCCCATCAGATGGGCCACCTTGTTCGCGGCCAGGACCAGGCCGATGCTGACGACGCCCTTGACCAGTCCGGCGGCGGCCGCGTAGCCGAAGTCCTGGTTGCGGACGCCGTTCCACCACACGAAGGTGTCGAGCACCTCCGACGCCCCCGGGCCCACGGCGTCGCGCTGGAGCAGGATCTGCTCGAAGCCGACGGTGAGGGCGTCGCCGACGCGCAGCACCAGCAGCAGTGCGATCACCGGCCGCAGGGCGGGCAGGGTGACGTGCCAGATGCGCCGTCTGCGTCCGGCGCCGTCCATGGCGGCGGCCTCGTACAGGTCGGGGCTGACCGCGGCCAGCGCGGCGAGGAAGACGATGATCCCCCAGCCGGCGTCCTTCCACACGGACTGGGCGGTGACCAGGAACTTGAACGTGTCCGGGTCGGTCATGACGCTCAGGCCGTCGTAGCCGTGGTCGCGCAGCAGCTGGGAGAGCAGTCCCGCGCCGCCCAGCAGCTGCTGGAAGACGGCGATGACCAGCACCCAGGAGAAGAAGTGCGGCAGGTAGAGCACGGCCTGGGCGACGGCCCGCACCCGGGGCCTGACCACGCTGTTGATGAGCAGCGCGAGCAGGACCGGCACCGGGAAGAACAGCACCAGCTGGAGGAAGAACAGCACCAGGGTGTTGCGCATCGCCTGCCAGAAGGCGGAGTCGGCGAAGATGCGCTGGAAGTTCTCCAGGCCCACCCAGGGGCTGTGCAGCATGGAGACGACGCCGTTGTCGCTGATGTAGGGGTCGTAGTCCTGGAAGGCGACGACGTTGCCGAGGATGGGCACGTAGTTGAACAGCAGGATCAGCGCCACGGCCGGCAGCGTCATCAGCAGCAGGACGCGGTCGCGCCGCAGCCGCGCCCTCAGGCTCGGCCGGCCGGGTGGCCGCCGCGCGGGGGAAGAGCCGGCGCCGCCGGCCGTCTTCGGGGACTTCTCGCTCTCGTCGGCCTCGGTCCTGCTCCGAGGCACCGTGCTGTGGGACACGGTCGTTCTCCTCGCCTCGGTGCCCGGTCAGTCGGTCGCGGAGCCGTTCTCGTCCAGGATCTTCCGGTACCAGTCGCGCAGCTTGTCCCCGCCCTTGCTCTTCCAGTCGGCCACCGCCCGCTGCATGTCGCTGACCTTCCTGCGGCCGCGGGTGATGTCGTCCTCCAACTGCTCGAAGTCGTTGGAGAGGTTGGTGTAGCGGCTGGGCTCGGTGATCTGCATGCCGTAGAAGGAGGACTTGCGGGTGAAGGCGCCCATCCGCTGCTGCCACTCGACCTGGCCCTTGGCGACTCGGGGGAAGTCGGGGTGGGCGATGGTCGGCGCCGGGCTCGCGATCATGACGTACGCGTTCAGCACGTCGATGTTGCCCTGGTCGGTCTTGGCGGGGACGCCGTCCTTGACGGTGTAGTGGGTGCCCTCCACACCGTAGTTGGTCATCATGTACTCCTTGGTGCCGTACGGCGCCGCGGTCACGTTGGCGACGGCCAGCACGTCGCGGATCACCGACTCGGAGGCCTTCTTGTTGACGAAGGCCCAGATGCCGGCGGGCTGTTCGGCCCAGAGCGCCGGGTGGCCGCCGTCGTGGCCGAAGACGTCCATGCCCCACACCTTGAAGTCCGGGTTCTGGGTGGCCTGTTCGGCCGTGCGGCTCCACCACTGGCTGATGTTGTTGGCGTAGATGAGGAACTCGCCCTTGGCGAACTTCGGGCCGGGGTCGGTGGCCTGGCTCTTGCCGAGCATCGCGTCGGGGTGGACGACCCCGGCGGCGAACAGCTTGCGGGTCCACTCCAGCGCCTCGAGGTAGGCGTCGGTCTCGATGCGGTTGACCAGCTTGCCGTCGACCAGGTTCCAGCCGAGCGGCTTCTCGCTGCCGGAGAACACGCCGAAGGACTGGAAGGCGGTCCACTTCATGTCCAGGCAGGCCCAGCGCTTGGCCTTGGCGTCGGTGATGTCCTTCGCCAGGGCCAGGAACTCGTCGGCGGAGGTGGGGACGTCGTACCCCTCCTTCTCGAAGATGTCCTGGCGGTAGAGGGGCACGATGCCGGTGACGTAGGGGGACGGCTGGGGCAGGCCGCGCAGCTTGCCGCCGAAGATCGAGCGCTGCCAGGCGTCGGTGGGGACGGCCGCGAGGTTGGGGTAGTCCTTGACCGCGTCGCCGGACAGGTAGGGGCCGAGGTCGGCGAACTTGCTGATGATGGCGCTGGGTATCTTGCCGTTGAGGTTCCAGCTGGGCACGACGACCACGTCCGGTACGTCGCTGGAGGCGAGCACCGCGCCGAGCTTCTGCTCGTAGGTGTTGCCGTCCTGGTTCTGCCAGCGGACGTCGACGCCGATCAGCTCGTTCATCGCCCGGTAGTAGGCGTTGCCGCCCTTGGGCGGGGAGCCCCAGAACGGCGACATGACGGTGACCTCGCCGCCCTTGCCGAGCTTGCGGGGCACCGAGGTCTTCAGCTCGGACAGGTCGAGCTTGCCGGTGAAGCCGGCCGCGGATCCGTTCCTGGCGGGGATGTCCGGCACGACCACGGTGCCGGCGACGTAGGCGGGCAGCAGCTTGCGGGCCGCCTTGCCGGACGTGGTGCCCTCGCGCGAGCCGCTGTCCGAGCCGCCGCAGGCGGTCAGCAGCGGCATCCCGCCCGCCGCCGCCGCTGCGGCGACCGCGGTGGAGGCGAGGAAGCTTCTCCGGCTCGGCGAGGAGGCGGAGGCGGCGTTCGGCGTCATTGCGTCAACCCTTCATGGCGCACCAGGACACCCGGCGGTGGGCCGTCGGCTGCGGTGTCTTCGGTGGAACTGGCTGAGCCGAAACGGTCGGCACGGGACGGTCCGCGGACGGCGGTCACGGTCCTGTCGAAGCGCTTCGATGTTGCTGCGAGGTTAAGTGAACACCAGGGGGCGCACAAGGCCCGGTGGCAAGATTCCTCCGTCCTGTGGCCGTCGGCGGCCCCTTTCGACCCTTCTCATGTGGCACTTAGGATGTCGGCGCGCAGTCGCGGTTGTTGCGCCGAGGTGTCTTGACACCCCGCCCTGCGCGGAACGAGCATCGAAGCGCTTCGAAAGCACTGTGTCGCTCCATGCAAGGGGAACTCCACGTGACCGCACAGACGCCGCCCGCGCCGCCGTTCCGCGATCCGCGGCTGCCGTTCGCCGAGCGCATCGACGACCTGCTGGCCCGGCTCACCCTGGACGAGAAGGTCTCCTTCCTCCACCAGTTCGCGCCCGCTGTGGAGCGGCTCGGCATCGCCGCCTTCCGCACCGGCCAGGAGGCCCTGCACGGCGTGGCCTGGATGGGCCCGGCGACCGTGTTCCCGCAGGCCGTCGGGCTCGGCGCCACCTGGAACCCGGAGCTGGTGCGCCGGGTCGGCGAGGCGGTGTCCCGGGAGGCCCGCGCGATGCGCGCCCGCGACGAGCGCGTCGGCCTCAACGTCTGGTCGCCGACGGTCAACCTGCTGCGCCACCCACTGTGGGGCCGCAACGAGGAGGGCTACTCCGAGGACCCGGCGCTGACCTCCGCGATCGCCACCGCCTACACCCGGGGCCTGCGGGGCGAGCACCCGGTGTACTGGCGCACGGCCCCCGTCCTGAAGCACTGGCTGGCCCACAACAACGAGACGGCCCGGGACACCTCGTCCGCCTCCGTGCGGCCGCGCGTGCTGCACGAGTACGACCTGCGGGCCTTCGGGCCCACGGTCGCCGCGGGTGCGGTGGCCGGGGTGATGCCCGCCTACAACCTCGTCAACGGCCGCCCCAACCACCTCTCGCCGTATCTGCGCGAGCACCTGCGCACCTGGACGGGGCAGTCCCTGCTGGTCTGCTCGGACGCGGGCGCGCCCTCCAACCTGGTCGACTCCGAGCACTACTTCGACACCCACGAGGAGGCCACCGCGGCCGCCCTGCTGGCGGGCGTGGACAGCTTCACCGACCACGGCACCGACGGCTCGCGGATCACCGGGCGGGTGCACGGCGCCCTGCGGCAGGGGCTGCTGACGCAGGCCGACGTCGACACGGCGGTCCGCCGCCAGCTCTCGGTCCGCTTCCGGCTCGGCGAGTTCGACCCGCTCGACGATCCGCACGCCGGCACCGGCGCGTTCGACACCCCCGCCCACCGCGCGCTCGCCCAGGAGGCCGCCGAGCAGGCGGTCGTGCTGCTGAAGAACGACGGCGACCTGCTGCCGCTGGCCCCCGGCACCCGGATCGCCGTGGTGGGCCTGCTCGCCGACGAGTGCAAGCTCGACTGGTACAGCGGCACGCTCCTGCACCGCTCCACACCGCTGGAGGGCCTGTACGAGCGGTTCGGCGCCGACCGGGTCCGGTTCGCGGAGGGCGTGGAGCGGGTCCGGCTGCGCACCGCCGACGGCCGCTTCCTGCGGGTGCCGGACACCGCCGCCCCGGACCGGGCGCCAGCGGACGGGGGCGCCCTCGATCCGGCTCTGCTCACCGGGCGCACCGATCTGCCACCGCTCACCGCGGACGCGGACGGCACCGAGTTCGCGCTCACCGACTGGGGCGACGGCGTGCTGACGCTGCGCGCCCCCGACGGCCGCTACCTGTCGGTCGCGGGCGACGGCTTCGTCCGGGCCTCCGCCGACCAGCCCGGCGGCTGGGTCGTCCAGGAGACGTTCCGGCTGCAACCGCACGGCGACGGTCACCTCCTGCTCCACCTCGGCACGGGTCGCCAAGTCACTGTCGCCGCCGACGGCGTGCGGGTTGCCGAGGGCGCCGCGGAAACCTTCGAGCTGGTCGTCGTGGAGCGCGGTGCGGACGCCGTGGCGCGGGCCGCCGCGGAGGCCGACGTGGTGCTGGTGGTGGCGGGCAACGACCCGCACATCAACGGCCGGGAGACCGAGGACCGTACGACGCTGGCGCTGCCCGCGCACCAGGAGGGGCTGCTGCGGGCGGCCCGGGCCGCCAACCCGCGCACCGCGCTGGTGCTGGTGTCGGCGTACCCCTACGCGGTGGACGTGTCCCGGCTGCCGGCCGTGCTGTGGACCGCGCACGGCGGGCAGGCCGCGGGTACCGCGCTGGCCCGGGTGCTCGCCGGGGACGTCTCCCCCGCCGGCCGGCTGCCGCAGACCTGGTACGCCGCCGACGCCGACCTGCCCGACCTGCTGGACTACGACGTGATCGGCGGCCGCCAGACCTATCTGTACTTCGAGGGCCTGCCGCTGTTCCCGTTCGGGCACGGCCTGTCCTACGCGTCCTTCACCTACGCCGCTCTCACGGCCCGGGCGGACGCCGGCGCCGTGCGGGTCGGCTGCACGGTCACCAACACCGGTGACCGCGCCGCCGACGAGGTCGTCCAGCTGTACACGCGCGCCGCCGACCCGTCCGTGGTCCGGCCGCGCCGCGAGCTGCTCGCGCACCGCCGGATCACGCTGGTGCCGGGCGAGCGGGCGGAGGTCGTCTTCGACGTCCCGCTGTCCGCCTTCGCGTTCTGGGACGTGGCCCACGGGCGGATGCGTGTGGAGGGCGGGCCCTACGACCTCATGGTCGGCGCCTCCAGCGAGGACGTCCGGCTGCGCACGACCGTCGTCCTCGACGGCGAGCCCGCCGCGCCCCGGCCGGTCCTGGAACGGGGCCTGGCGGCGGCGGACTTCGACGAGCAGTCCGGGATCGTGCTCACCGACCGGACGAAGGTGGCGGGCGACGCGGTGACCCCGGTGTCCGGCGGCGCGGGCGAACTCCTCTACCGCGCCTGCGATTTCGGCGCCGGGGCGACGGAGGTGACGGTGCGGGTGGCCGGTGCGGGCACGGTGGAGCTGTCGCTGGACGGCGGTCCGGTCCTGGCCGTGCTCACGCTCGGCACCCCGACGGCCGGACCGTACGACTACACCCCGCTGCGGGCTCCGGTCAGCGCCGCCGGCGTGCGCGACCTCCGGGTGCGGCTGCGCGGCCCGCTGCGGCTGGCGCACACCGGCTTCTCCGGCTGAGGGCGCGGGCGGGCCCGGGACGCGCCGAAGGGGCCCGGCACCGGTGCCGGGCCCCTTCGGAGGGAAAAAGGCGCCTAGAGGGCGAGCCCGGTCAGGACCAGCACGCGCTCGTAGGTGTAGTCGTCCATCGCGTAGCGCACGCCCTCGCGGCCGACGCCGGACTGCTTGGCGCCGCCGTACGGCATCTGGTCGGCGCGGTAGGAGGGGACGTCGCCGACCACGACACCGCCGACCTCCAGGGCGCGGTGAGCGCGGAAGGCGGCCTGCACGTCGTGCGTGAACACGCCCGCCTGGAGGCCGTACTTGGAGTCGTTGACCGCGGCGAAGGCCTCGGCCTCGCCGTCCACCTTCTGCACGGAGAGGACCGGTCCGAAGACCTCCTCGCAGGACAGCGTGGTGCCGGCCGGTACGCCGGTCAGGACGGTCGGCGCGTAGGAGGCGCCGTCCCGCTTGCCGCCGGTCAGCAGCTCGGCGCCGGCGTCGACGGCCTCCTGGACCCACGCCTCGACCCGCTTGGCGGCGTCCTCGCTGACCAGCGGGCCGACGTCGGTGCTCGCGTCGGCCGGGTCACCGGTGACCTGCGCCTCGACGGCGGCCACGATCCGCGGCAGCAGCCGGTCGTACACCGAGGCGTCGGCGATCACGCGCTGCACGGAGATGCAGGACTGGCCGCCCTGGTAGTTGGAGAAGGTCGCGATGCGGTTCGCGGCCCAGTCCAGGTCCGCGTCGCTCGCCCAGTCGGCGAGGACGACGGCCGCGCCGTTGCCGCCCAGCTCCAGCGTGCAGTGCTTGCGCGGCACCGAGTCCATGATCGCGTAGCCGACCTTCTCGGACCCGGTGAAGGAGATCACCGGCAGGCGCTCGTCCTGGACCAGCGCGGGCATGCGGTCGTTGGCGACCGGCAGGATGCTCCAGGACCCGGCGGGCAGCTCGGTCTCGGCGAGCAGGTCACCGAGGATCAGACCGGAGAGCGGGGTGGCGGGGGCCGGCTTCAGGATGATCGGCGCGCCGGCCGCGATCGCCGGGGCGACCTTGTGGGCGCACAGGTTCAGCGGGAAGTTGAAGGGCGCGATACCGAGGACGACACCCTTGGGGAAGCGCCGGGTCAGGGCCAGCCGGCCCTGGCCGCCGGCGTCGGTGTCGAGGCGCTGGGCCTCGCCGCCGTTGAAGCGCCGGGCCTCCTCGGCGGCGAACCGGAACACCGAGACGGCACGGCCGACCTCGCCGCGGGCCCACTTGACCGGCTTGCCGTTCTCCGCGGAGATCAGCTGGGCGATCTCCTCGGTGCGCTCGGCCAGCCGCTTGCTGACGTGGTCGAGGGCGGCGGCGCGCACGTGGGCCGGGGTGGCGGCGAACTCGTCGCGGACGGCGTGGGCGGCGGCCACGGCCTCCTCGACCTGCTCGTCCGTCGGCAGGCTCACCTTGCCGACGAGACGGCCGTCCCACGGGGAGGTGACGTCGAAGGTGTCCTCGCCGGTGACCTGGCGGCCGGCGAGCCAGAAGGCGTGGGTGGAAGTCATTGAGGAGTCCCGGCCCTTCCGCGTTGGGGGTGTGCTGTCGGTTTCGTCGTCCACGGTAGGGCGGGGGCGGCCGGACGGCGCTTGTCCGGCGCGGAGAAGTCGGCGGCCGGGGTACGCCGAATCGGCGGGGTCACCGGCGTGGGCGGTACGCGGGAGGCGGGCAGCCCGTGCCGCTCACTCCGGTGACGTGGCCTTCAGCGCCAGCCACAGCTCCATCCGGACGTCCGGGTCGTCCAGGCTGCGGCCCAGGATCTCCTCGACGCGGCGCATCCGGTAGCGCAGGGTGTGCCGGTGCACGCCGAGGTCGGCCGCCGCCGCGTCCCACTGCCCGTGCCGCGACAGCCACGCCCGCAGCGAGGCGACCAGGTCACCGCGCCCGGTGGCGTCGTGCTCGTGCAGCGCCCGCAGCAGCCCGTCCGCGAACGCCTTCACCGCGTCGTCCGCCAGCAGCGGCAGCACCGACCCGGCCGCCAGCCGCTCGTGCTCCACCAGCACCCGGCCCCGGCGTCGCGCCACCGACAGGGCCTGCTCGGCCTGCTTGTAGGCGGCGGCCGCCGCGATCGGCCCGGCCGGCGCCGACAGACCCACCACCAGCTCGTCCTCGTCCCCGCCCGCGGCCTGCTCCGGCACGGCCCTGGCGGCCTCCACCGCGGCCGCGTACTGGGCGCAGGCCGCCACGGCCGGGCCCCCGTCGGTGGCCAGCACCACCAGCCGCTCGCCCTCGGGCACCACCAGCACCGCCTCACCGGAGCGGGCGGCGGCGGACTCCACGGCCTCGGCGAGGCCGCCCAGCGGGTCGCCACCGGCGGCGGCGAGCGCGGCGGCCGGGCCCGGACCGGCCGCGGCCGCGCGGGCGCGTGCCTCGGCGTGCGCCCGGGCGGCCGACGCCGGCACCGACTCGGCCACGATCATCCGGAAGGGTGCGTCCAGCAGGCCGCCGTACAGGTCCCCGGCGACGGCCCGGGCGTGGTCGGGCTCCCCGGCGAGCAGCATGCGCAGCACCGCCGTGCCGATCCGCTGTTCGGCCGCGGCCAGCGAGCGGGAGCGCTCCGTGGTCAGGGTGAGCAGGGCGATGGCGGAGTGCACGGCGTAGCGCTCGGCGGTGCCGAGGGCGGCGGCGGTGCCCACGGCGAGCGCGGCCCGCGGGCGCCGGCCGGTGCCCAGGGAGTGCAGCTCGACGCGGTCCTCGTGGTCCGGGCCGCCGACCACGGAGGAGGCGGGCGCGGGCCGGTCGCGCAGCCGTTCCACCTCCGCGGTGAGCCGGGCCGCCCGCCGCCCCGCCCAGTCCGGCGCGGTGGCGACGACGGCGCCCGAGGCGTCGTACAGCGCCGCCCAGCCGTCGACCTGGGCGGCGAGGGCGGTGAGCAGGCCCTCGGGGCCGGCGTTGAGCGCCTGCCGGGTCAGCTCCCGCTGGGCGGCGAACCCGGCCGTGACCGCGCGGTACTGGTCGGCGGCGATGGCCGCGGACACCGCCTTGCTGATGGCGAGGAAGGGGGTGCGCCGGGGCACCTCCAGCAGCGGCAGGCCCTCCTGCGCGGCCGCGTCGACGAGGGCCTTCGGGATCTCGTCATAAGTGACCCCGACCGCGAAGCCGAGCCCGACGACACCGGCGTCGGCCAGCCGTTTGACGTACCGGCGCATCGCCTCCGGGTCGTCGGCGTCCAGCTTCAGCGCGGTGATCAGCAGCAGCTCCCCGCCCTCCATGTAGGGCACGGGGTCGGCCAGCTCGCTGACGTGCGCCCAGCGGACGGGCACGTCGAGACGGTCCTCCCCGGCGCGCACGGTCAGCTTGAGCGCGGAATGGTGGACGAGCGAGGCGAGCGTCGGGGGCATGGGGCCTTCAGGTCGGATCGGGTCGCGGTCGGGTCGGGGCACCCGCGCAGCGGCGGATCAGGGGGGCGTCGCGGACTTTTGGCCGACACGTACGAACAGCCTATGCCGATTCCGCCGTACCGTACGGTCCTCGGGCGCCCCGGCCCTCAGCCGCGCAGGTCCACCAGCAGCGGAGGGGCGTGCTCCCCGGTGACCGTGGTCAGGGACAGCACCGCGTGGCCCGGCGGCACCCCGTGCGCCAGCTCGGACGCCGACCAGCGCTCCCGCTCGACCTGGCGGACGGTGACCGCCCGGGCGGTGGGCGCCTTTCCGGTGATCACCCGCCGCAGCACGTGGACGGCCTTGCCGGCCGGGGTCTCGGCGATGATCTGCCGGTCGGTGACGTCCCGGGTCTCGGTCCACTCCTTGCCCCACACCTCGGCGAAGTCCTGCCCGTCCCAGGGGGTCAGCCCGGACAGCGCCATCCGGCACCCGGTGGCGCCCAGCAGCGGTCCGCGCAGCGGCCGGGGCACGTCGTCCAGGGTGCGCAGGGTCAGCACCACCCCGGCGTTGGCCGACCGCAGCCGCTGCACGCCGCGCACCGCCTCCGGCGTGACCACACCGGCCGCGTCGTCCAGCAGGAGGCAGGTGAACAGCGAGCGGTCCTCACGTACCGTCACGGCGGCCGTGAACTGGGCCAGCACCAGCCGGGCGAGGATGCGGGAGGCGTCCGCGTGCCCGCGCTCGGGCAGGTCGATGCGGACGCGCACGGGGTGGTCGAGCGCTTTCAGGGAGAACGGCCGGGTCTGCCCGGAGGTGTCGAAGAAGCCGGCGAAGGCGGGCCGGTCGAGCAGCGCGATCCGGTCGGCCAGCACCGCGCCGACGTCCCCGGGGTGTCCCATCTGCCGCTCCCGCGCGTCGAGTTCCCGCACCAGCGACTCCCGCCCGGTGTCGGTGAGCGCCTTGCGCAGCGCGGCCAGCGGGGCCCGGTCGCCGTCGAGGAGGCGGCGCAGCTCCGGGACGGACGGGAAGCGGTCGTGCACCGCGCGGAAGGGGCCCAGCAACTGGGCGAGCACGGTGGTGGAGCGGCGGGTGTCGCTGCCGGGGTGCGGGTCGGCGAGGTCGCCGACGAGGGCCTCGGCGAGTATGGCGGCGGCCTCGTCGGGGTCGGTGGTGCCGCCGTACAGGTCGAGGTCGTAGACCGACTCGGGGTGGGCGATCCGGACGACGACGTCGTAGGAGCCGGCCGGGCCGAGCCCGGCGCCGGCCGCGCCGACCACCACGACGGAGGCCCGTCCGGCGAGCGCGTGCAGGCACAGCGACTCGGTGAGCGGCCGCACCAGCGCGCCGGTCTTGCCGGAGCCGGAGGGGCCGACGGCGACCAGCGAGGTGCCCAGCAGCTCGGGGCCGAGGGCGAGGCCGGTGCCCCGGTAGTGGTAGGGGTTGCGCGGGTCGTCGGCGGCGGTGCCGAGCCGCACCTGGCCGGTGAGCAGGTCGTGCCGGGCGGTGCGGGCGGGCAGGTCGCGCTCGCCGGAGGGGTGCGGGCAGGCGGCCGCGCCCTCCCGGACCACGGCCCCCCGGAACGCGGCCAGGCTGTGCCGTCCGCCGCGCACGCCCTGCCAGGCCCGGGCGATGCGGGCCAGGTCCACGTCCCGCATCAGCCCGGCCCGCGCCTCGGCGGCCAGCCGGTCGGCGGCGTCGTGCGCCCCGGCCCGGCGCAGCTGCGGCCACTCGGCGGGGTCCTGCTCGGGGGCGGGGGCGGGCTCGGCGGCGGGGACGGCGGGGCGCCAGGCGGGGGGACCGAAGCGGCGCCAGACCTCGCCCCAGCGGCCGAGGCGGCCGACGACGAGCAGGATGGCGACGGCGATCAGCGTGTAGTAGCCGTACCAGACGACGGCGTTGCCGACGCTGCTGCTGCCGTACCGCCAGGAGTCCGGGGTGAACAGTTCCAGGGGCAGCACCCACCAGCCGCCGAGGTAGCCGTTCCACAGCAGCGACCACATCAGCCAGCCCACCAGGAACGCGATCAGCGCACCGCCGAGCAGCTGGCGGGTCGGGACCCGCTCGGGCTCCTCCTCGGGCCGCACCTCGTGGTGGAACCGCCACACTCCCGGCGGTGCCTCGGGCCTGGGCGCGCGCAGCCAGCCGAGGAAGGCCGAGCCGTCCGGCATCGGCGGCGCCCCGGGCGGCACGGCCGGCCGCGGCGGCACCGCGGGGGCCTCGTACGGCGCCGCCGGACGCGGTACCGGATCGGCATGCGTGCCCCGCACGTCCCGCGTCCCGTCGCTGTTCATCGCCCTTGCCCCCTGACCAGCCGTTCCGTCCACCGTCAGCGAGTCAATCTAACGCCCCGGGAACGGGAGTTCACCGCTTACGCGGCCGACGGGACGGAGCGCGGGTTCGCGGCGGGCCAGGCGGTCGCCGGCCGTCCTATGTCCACCGCGGACAACCGCACCCGCCGACAACGCCCACATGGAGCATGCCCGCTCCCCGCCGTGCGACCTAGCCTGCGAAAAAGAAGGAAAGCATCCGTAACACCCCCAGGAGCCCCGCATGACCGCACTTCCGCAGGAGCGACGCGTCGTCACCGCCATCCCCGGCCCGAAGTCGCAGGAGCTGCAGGCCCGCCGTACCGCCGTGGTCGCCCAGGGTGTGGGCTCCGTTCTGCCCGTGTTCACCGCGCGCGCGGGCGGGGGCGTCATCGAGGACGTCGACGGCAACCGGCTGATCGACTTCGGCTCCGGCATCGCCGTGACGTCCGTCGGCGCCTCCGCCGAGGCCGTCGTACGCCGGGCGAGCGCCCAGCTGGCCGACTTCACCCACACCTGTTTCATGGTCACCCCCTACGAGGGCTACGTGGAGGTCGCCGAGGCCCTCGCCGAGCTGACCCCGGGTGACCACGCCAAGAAGTCCGCGCTGTTCAACAGCGGCGCCGAGGCCGTCGAGAACGCGGTCAAGATCGCCCGCGCGTACACCAAGCGCCAGGCGGTCGTCGTCTTCGACCACGGCTACCACGGCCGCACCAACCTGACCATGGCGCTGACCGCGAAGAACATGCCGTACAAGCACGGCTTCGGCCCGTTCGCGCCCGAGGTCTACCGCGTCCCGGTCGCCTACGGCTACCGCTGGCCGACCGGCCCGGAGAACGCCGGCCCCGAGGCCGCCAAGCAGGCCATCGACCAGATCACCAAGCAGGTCGGCCCGGACAACGTGGCCGCGATCATCATCGAGCCGGTGCTCGGCGAGGGCGGCTTCATCGAGCCGGCCAAGGGCTTCCTGCCGGAGATCGTGAAGTTCGCCAACGACAACGGCATCGTCTTCGTCGCCGACGAGATCCAGTCCGGCTTCTGCCGCACCGGCCAGTGGTTCGCCTGCGAGGACGAGGGCATCGTCCCGGACCTGATCACCACCGCCAAGGGCATCGCCGGCGGTCTGCCGCTGGCCGCCGTCACCGGCCGCGCCGAGATCATGGACGCCGCGCACGCGGGCGGCCTGGGCGGCACCTACGGCGGCAACCCGGTGGCCTGCGCCGGTGCGCTCGGCGCCATCGAGACGATGAAGGAGCTGGACCTCAACGCCAAGGCGAAGAACATCGAGGCGATCATGAAGTCCCGCCTCACCGCCATGGCCGAGAAGTACGACGTCATCGGCGACGTCCGCGGCCGCGGCGCGATGATCGCCATCGAGCTGGTCAAGGACCGCGCCACCAAGGAGCCGAACCCGGAGGCGACGGCCGCGCTGGCCAAGGCCTGCCACCAGGAGGGCCTGCTGGTCCTGACCTGTGGCACCTACGGCAACGTGCTGCGCTTCCTGCCCCCGCTGGTGATCGGCGAGGACCTGCTGAACGAGGGCCTCGACATCATCGAGGAGGCTTTCGCGCGCATCTGAGCAGCGGGTACGCACTTCTGACCGGTCGGCGGCAGGCCGTGTGAAGAACGTGTGCGGGGTGGATGACGGGACGCGTTTGTGCCTGTCGTCCCGCCGCCCGCTGCCGTAGGTTCTACCCAGATGAGAGATACACCTCGTCCACAGGGGACTGTGGACGGTCTCAGGCCGAGGCCTCCCCAGCTTCGACCTGGTCGTGCCCTCGCGCACACACCCGGGGCCCCTGGCCCCGGATCTCCTCACCGATCGGACGGCCGCCCGCCCCAAACCCCCCGGGGCGCGCGGCGTTCCGGTCCGGACGGCCGCCCCGGAACCACCCCCCCTGTTCCGGGGCGGCCGACCTCCTTCTCCCTCCCGCCGCTGCGCGTGCTGCCGGCCGTCGCGGCCCTGCTCCTGGCGCTCATCACCTGGCAGGTCGTCGCGGACGGCCCGCTGGTGCGCCTGGACGAGCGCCTGAGCCGCGCCCTGGTCCACCCGGACCGCGCCTCCTCGCTCCTCTCCGACCTCGGCAACGCCCAGGTCGCCCTCCCGGTCCTCGCCGCCGCGCTCGCGTACGCCGCCTGGCGGGGGCGCACGCGCGGCGTGCGGCGGTGGTGGCGGGCGCCCGCCGCGGCGGCCGTGCTGATGGCCCTGGTCCCGGCGGTGGTCGTACCACTGAAGGACTGGACGGCCCGGCCCGGGACCCCGGCGGTGCCCCCGGGCACCGGCTACTTCCCCTCCGGGCACACCGCCACGGCGGCGGTCGCCTACGGCGCCTCGGTGCTGCTCCTCCTCCCGTGGCTGCGCTCGCCCCGCGCCCGCCGGAGCCTGGTCGCCGGGTACGCGCTGCTGGTCGCCGGGGTCTCCTTCGGGCTGGTCCGCAGGGGGTACCACTGGCCGCTGGACGTGGTGGCGAGCTGGTGCCTGTGCACGGTGCTGTTCACCGCGGTGTGGCCGGCGCTCAGCCGAAGTAGCCGTCGAAGGTGTGCTGGAACTCCCAGTTCGCGAACCGGTCCCAGTTGACCGACCAGGTCATCAGGCCGCGCAGGGCGGGCCGGCTGCCGTGGGGGGCGTACGAGCCGCAGTTCGTGCGCTTCGTCAGGCAGTCCAGGGTCTTGGTGACCTCGGCCGGGGAGACGTAGCCGTTGCCCGCGTTGACGGAGGCCGGCATGCCGATCGCCACCTGGTCGGGGCGCAGCGGCGGGAAGACGTTGCCCGGGTCGCCCGCCACCGGGAAGCCGGTGAGCAGCATGTCGGTCATGGCGATGTGGAAGTCGGCGCCGCCCATGGAGTGGTACTGGTTGTCCAGACCCATGATCGGCCCTGAGTTGTAGTCCTGGACGTGCAGCAGGGTCAGGTCGTCGCGCAGGGCGTAGAGCACCGGCAGGTAGGCGCCGCAGCGGGGGTCCTGGCCGCCCCAGCGGCCGGTGCCGTAGTACTGGTAGCCCATCTGGACGAAGAAGGTCTCCGGGGCCGCGGTCAGCACGAACGACGAGCCGTAGCGGGCCTTGAGGGTCTTCAGGGCGGAGATCAGGTTGACGACGACCGGGGTCTTCGGGTTCTTGAAGTCGGTGTCGTCCGCGTTCAGCGACAGCGAGTGGCCCTCGAAGTCGACGTCCAGGCCGTCCAGGCCGTACTCGTCGATGATCTTCGAGACGGAGGCGACGAAGGTGTCGCGGGCGGCGGTGGTGGTCAGCTGGACCTGGCCGTTCTGGCCGCCGATGGAGATCAGCACCTTCTTGCCCGCCGCCTGCTTGGCCCGGACGGCCGCCTTGAAGTCGGCGTCGCTCTCCACGTTCGGGCACTCGGTGACCGGGCAGCGGGTGAAGCGGATGTCGCCGGAGGTGGCGGAGGTGGGTTCGCCGAAGGCCAGGTCGATGACGTCCCAGCTGTCGGGGACGTCGGCGAGGCGGGTGTAGCCGGAGCCGTTGGCGAAAGTGGTGTGCAGGTAGCCGACCAGGGCGTGGGCGGGCAGTCCGGCCGAGCCGCCGCCGGAGCCGCCCCCGGGTGCGGCGGACGTCGTCGCGGTCACCGCGGCCGACTTCGCGGACTCGCCGGCGTCGTTGACCGCGGTGACCTGGAAGCTGTAGGCGGTGGCGGCGGCGAGTCCGGTCACGGTGGCCGAGGCCGTGCTCACCGTCTGGACCCGGACGCCGTCGCGGTAGACGCCGTAGCCCGTGGCACCGGAGACCGCCGGCCAGGACAGGGCGACGCTGGAGGAGGTGACGGCGCCGGCCGTCGGTGCGGCCGGCGGCGCGGGCGGCTGGCCCGTCGGGGCGCCCGGGCCGGTCAGCGAGATGTCGTCGGCGTAGTAGGCGCCGGTGCCGTACCAGCCGTGGGTGTACAGCGTGACCCGGGTGGTGGCGGCGCCGGTGCGGAAGGTGGTCGTCAGCCGCTGCCAGTCGGTGGCGGACTGGGTCCAGGCGGAGACGTCGGTGGTGCCGGTGCCGGTCGCGCCGAGGTACACGTAGGAGCCGCGGACCCAGCCGGACAGGGTGTACTGCGCGTCGGGCCGCACGGTCACGGTCTGGGTGCACTGGGCGTTGTCGCTGCCGGCCGGGGTGGCCTGGAGGGCCTTGCCGCCGCTGTGCACGGGTGCGGCGACGGCGGCGCCCGCGGTGCAGGTCCAGCCGGCCGTACCGGACTCGAAGCCGCCGTTGGCCACGAGGTCGGCGTCGGCCGCCCGGGCGGCCGGGGAGAGCGCGGTCATGCCGGACACGGCCAGCAGGGCGGCGGTGAGCACGGCGAGCACGGACCTCGACGAACGGGGCCGGTGGCCCGGCGGCGCGGGCGGCGGCGGGCAGGGGGCTGCGGACGAGGACCGGGCGGGGGGTCTGGGGCGTTCCACGCGTGCCTCCGGCGAGGGGGGAGGGAAGGGGAGAGTGGGTGGAGCGCGCCCAACTTGGTCCAGACCAATCCCGTTGTCAAGGTGTCGCGCCGCTATCCGTCCGCATCCCGGTCCCTGGCGAGCGCGGCAGCGGCCTCGTGCATCGCCAGCTCCAGCAGCACCGGATCGGTGAGCGTGCCGGAGCCGTCCGGCGTCACCAGCCAGCGCACGTGCTGGGCGGCCCGCCCCGGGTGGGGCACGACGATCCAGGTCCCGGCCCCCGCCGTCCGGATGCCGGTGCCCAGCCAGCGGGCGGCGGTGCCCGGCGGCACGAAGAAGCCCACCCGGTGGTCCCCGAAGTCGGCCAGCACCGGGCCGGGCTGATCGAGGACGCGGGTGAGCACGTCGAGGGTGGGGTAGCCGAGAGCGCCCGGCAGAATCAGGACGTCCCAGGCCTTGCCGGCGGGCAGCAGCGCCACCCCGAGGGGGCTGCGCTCCCACTCCCAGCGGCAGGCCCCGGGGTCCGGTGCGACGGATGCCAGCCACTCGACCGCCGTCTTCGCCCCAGTCATCACACGACCTCCCTCTCACCGCGTGGACGCGGTCGCGCCACGGGAGGGAGAGGGAGGCCGCCCGGCGGGCATTACGCGGGTTCGGGCACCTTCTTCGAGCGGACCGGGTCAGCTGTGGTCAGCTGTCGAAGCCCAGGCCCAGCCGGTCCATGGTCCGCAGCCACAGGTTGCGGCGGCCGCCATGGGCGTCGGCGCGGGCCAGCGACCACTTGGTGAGGGCGATGCCGGTCCAGGCGAAGGGCTCCGGCGGGAAGGGCAGGGGCTTCTTGCGGACCATCTCCAGCCGGCTGCGCTCGGTGTCCTCGCCCGCCAGCAGGTCCAGCATCACGTCGGCGCCGAAGCGGGTGGCACCCACCCCGAGGCCGGTGTACCCGGCCGCGTAGGCGACCCGGCCGCGGTGCGCGGTGCCGAAGAACGCCGAGAAGCGCGAGCAGGTGTCGATCGCGCCGCCCCAGGCGTGGCTGAAACGGACGCCCTCCAGCTGCGGGAAGCAGGTGAAGAAGTGCCCGGCGAGCCGGGCGTAGGTCTCCGGGCGGTCGTCGTACTCGGCGCGCACCCGGCCCCCGTACGGGTAGACCGCGTCGTAGCCGCCCCACAGGACGCGGTTGTCGGCGGAGAGCCGGAAGTAGTGGAACTGGTTGGCCGAGTCGCCCAGGCCCTGGCGGTTCTTCCAGCCGATGGAGGCGAGCTGGTCGGTGGTGAAGGGCTCGGTCATCAGGGCGTAGTCGTAGACCGGGACCGTGTAGGAGCGGACGCGGCGCAGCAGGCTGGGGAAGACGTTGGTGCCGAGCGCGACCTGGCGGGCGCGGACCGACCCGTACGGGGTGGTCACGGCCATCCCGGCGCCGTCGGGCCGCAGTGTCAGGGCGGGGGTGTGCTCGTACACCCGCACGCCGAGCCGGGCGCAGGCGCGCTTGAGGCCCCAGGCGAGCTTGGCCGGGTGCAGCATGGCCACGCCCCGGCGGTCCCACAGGCCGGCCTGGAAGGTGGGCGAGTCGACCTGCTCGCGCACGGCGTCGGCGTCGAGGAACTCGATGCCGTCCGCGAGGCCCCGCTCGCTCAGCCGCCGGTGCCAGTCGCGCAGCTCCCGCGCCTGGTACGGCTCGGTGGCGACGTCGATCTCGCCGGTGCGTTCGAAGTCGCAGTCGATGCCGTGCCGGTCGACCGCCCGCTCGATCTCGTCGAGGTTCCGCTCGCCCAGCCGCTGGAGCGTACCGATCTCGTGCGGCCAGCGGCTGAGCCCGTTGGGCAGGCCGTGGGTGAGGGAGGCGGCGCAGAATCCGCCGTTGCGGCCGGAGGCGGCCCAGCCCACCTCGCGGCCCTCCAGCAGGACGACGTCCCGCCGCGGGTCGCGCTCCTTGGCCAGGAGCGCGGTCCACAGTCCGCTGTAGCCGCCGCCGACGACCAGCAGGTCGCAGGTCTCGGCGCCGGTGAGCGCGGCTTCGGCGCGGGGCTTGCCGGGGTCTTCGAGCCAGTACGGGACCGGCTGTGCTTCGGAGAGAGACGTCGTCCAGCGGGTCATGGCGCTCGGGGCCATGATCTCAACTCCCTACGAGAGGTTATGCGCGCTGCTTGGTGCGGCGGTGGGTGACGACCATGGAGGTCAGCACGAACAGGACGGCGACCAGGAACATGGCCGTGCCGATGACGTTGATCTGCACGGGCGTGCCGCGCTGCGCCGAGCCCCACACGAACATGGGGAAGGTGACGGTCGAGCCGGCGTTGAAGTTGGTGATGATGAAGTCGTCGAAGGACAGCGCGAAGGACAGCAGCGCGCCCGCGGCGATGCCGGGTGCCGCGATGGGCAGGGTGACCCGCAGGAAGGTCTGCGCCGGACCGGCGTACAGGTCGCGGGCGGCCTCCTCCAGGCGCGGGTCCATCGACATCACGCGCGCCTTGACGGCGGTGACGACGAAGCTGAGGCAGAACATGATGTGCGCGATCAGGATCGTCCAGAAGCCGAGCTGCGCGCCCATGTTGAGGAACAGCGTCAGCAGCGAGGCCGCCATGACGACCTCGGGCATGGCCATCGGCAGGAAGATCAGCGAGCTGACGGCGCCCCGCGCGCGGAAGCGGTAGCGCACCAGCGCGAAGGCGATCATCGTGCCGAGGACGGTCGCGCCGACCGTCGCCCAGACCGCGATCTGGAGGCTGAGCGAGAGCGAGCCGCACATGCCGGCGACGCCGCACGGGTCCTGCCAGGCGTCCGTGGAGAACTGCTGCCACTCGTAGTTGAAGCGGCCCTTGGGCTTGTTGAAGGAGAACACCGTCACGACGATGTTGGGCAGCAGGAGATAGCCGAGGGTCAGCAGTCCCGCGATGACGACGAGCCGTCGCTTGAGCCAGGTGACGAGAGCCATTCAGACCAGGTCCTCCGTCCCGGACCGGCGGATGTAGACCGTGACCATGAGCAGGATCGCGGCCATGAGGATGAAGGAGAGCGCGGCCGCCGTCGGGTAGTCCAGGATGCGCAGGAACTGCGTCTGGATGACGTTGCCGATCATGCGGGTGTCGGTGGAGCCGAGCAGTTCGGCGTTGACGTAGTCACCGGCCGCCGGGATGAAGGTCAGCAGCGTGCCGGAGACGACGCCCGGCATCGACAGCGGGAAGGTCACCTTGCGGAAGGTCGTCCAGGGCTTGGCGTAGAGGTCGCCGGCCGCCTCGTGCAGCCGGCCGTCGATCCGCTCGAGCGAGGTGTACAGCGGCAGGATCATGAACGGCAGGAAGTTGTACGTCAGCCCGCACACCACCGCGAGCGGCGTCGCCAGCACCCGGTCGCCCGACGTCCAGCCGAGCCAGCTGGTGACGTCCAGGACGTGCAGGGTGTTGAGGGCGCCGACCAGGGGGCCGTTGTCGGCGAGGATCGTCTTCCAGGCCAGCGTGCGGATCAGGAAGCTGGTGAAGAACGGCGCGATCACCAGGATCATGATCAGGTTGCGCCAGCGGCCCGCCCGGAAGGCGATGAGGTAGGCCAGCGGGTAGCCCAGCAGCAGGCACAGCAGGGTCGCGGCGGCCGCGTAGACGACGGAGCGCAGGAACTGCGGCCAGTAGTCGCTCAGCGCGTCCCAATAGGTCGCGAGGTGCCAGGTGACCTTGTAGCCGTCCTCCAGGGAGCCCGTCTGCACGGACGTGGAGGCCTGGTAGACCATCGGCAGGGCGAAGAAGACGATCAGCCACAGCAGGCCGGGCAGCAGCAGCCAGTAGGGCGTGAACCGGCCGCGCCTGCGCGGGGGCTTCCCGGCCGGCTCGGCGGGGGCGAGGGGCGGGGGCGCCTCGGTCAGCGTCGACATGTCTACGCGGCCTCTTCCTCGACGCTCTCGACACCGGCGTCGATGGCCTGGGCCGCGTCCAGCCCGAAGGTGTGGGCCGGGTTCCAGTGCAGGACGACCTCGGCGCCGCGCACCAGGCGGGGGTCGCGGTCGATGTTCTGGGCGTAGACCTCGAAGCCGGGACAGGCGGGGCTGTCGACGACGTACTGGGTGGAGACGCCGATGAAGCTGGAGTCGGCGATGCGGCCGGTGATCCGGTTGCGGTCCTCGGCGATCAGGCCCGCGTCGTCGGCGTGGGTGAGGGAGATCTTCTCGGGGCGGATGCCCACCAGGACCTTGCCGCCGGAGGCGGTCGGCGCGCTGCACCGCGCGGAGGGCAGCACCAGCTTGCCGCCGCCCGCCCGGAGCACGATGTCGTCGCCGCTCGTGGTGTCGACCTCGGCCTGGATCAGGTTGGAGGTGCCCAGGAAGTTGGCGACGAACGTGGTCCGCGGGTTCTCGTAGAGGTCGGCGGGCGAGCCGAGCTGCTCGACCCGGCCGCCGTTCATCACCGCGACCGTGTCGGCCATCGTCATGGCCTCCTCCTGGTCGTGGGTGACGTGCACGAAGGTGATGCCGACCTCGGTCTGGATGCGCTTGAGCTCCAGCTGCATCTGGCGGCGCAGCTTCAGGTCGAGGGCGCCGAGGGGCTCGTCGAGGAGGAGCACCTTGGGGTGGTTGATCAGCGCGCGGGCCACGGCGACGCGCTGCTGCTGGCCGCCGGAGAGCTGGTGCGGCTTCTTGCGCGCCTGCTCCCCCAGCTGGACCAGCTCCAGCATGTCCTCGACCTGCTTCTTCACGCTCTTCAGGCCGCGCCGGCGCAGGCCGAAGGCCACGTTCTCGAAGATGTCGAGGTGCGGGAAGAGGGCGTAGGACTGGAAGACCGTGTTGACCGGCCGCTTGTAGGGCGGCAGGTGCGTCACGTCCTGGTCGCCGAGGTGCACGGTGCCGCTGGTCGGCTCCTCCAGGCCCGCGATCATCCGCAGGGTGGTGGTCTTGCCGCAGCCGGACGCGCCGAGCAGGGCGAAGAAGGAGCCCTGCGGCACGGTCAGGTCCAGCGGGTGCACGGCGGTGAAGGAGCCGTAGGTCTTGCCGATACCGGTGAGGCGGACGTCGCCGCCCGGGTCTGTCGTCGTCTTCATCGTCGTCACGCCCCTGTGAGCTTCGCGAACTTCGTTTCGTAGGCCGTCTCTTCCTTCTGGCTGAGCGACCGGAAGGCGTGGGACCGGGCCTGCATGGCCTTGTCGGGAATGATCAGCGGGTTGTCCGCCGCGTCCTTGTCGATCCGGGCGAGGTAGGGCTTCACGCCGTCGACCGGGGTCACGTAGTTGATGTAGGCGGCGAGCGCGGCGGCCTGCGCGGGCTCGTAGTAGAAGTCCATCAGCCGTTCGGCGTTCGTCTTGTGACGTGCCCGGTTGGGGATCAGCATGTTGTCGGTCGACGTCATGTAGCCGCTGTCGGGGACGACGAAGTCGACGTCCGGGCTGTCCGCCTTCAGCTGGACCACGTCACCGGCCCACGCGACGCAGGCCGCGAAGTCGCCCTTGGTGAGGTCGGAGGTGTAGTCGTTGCCGGTGAAGCGGCGGATCTGCCCCTTGTCGACGGCCCTCTGCAGGCGGGCGACGGCGGCGTCGAAGTCGTCGTCGCCGAACTTCCCGGGGTCCTTGCCCATGTCCAGCAGCGTCATGCCGATGCTGTCGCGCATCTCCGACAGGAACCCGACCCGGCCCTTGAGCCTGGGGTTGTCGAGCAGGTCGGAGATCGACTTCACCTCGATGCCGTCGAGCGCCTTCTTGTTGTAGGCGATGACCGTCGAGATGCCCTGCCACGGGTAGGAGTAGGCACGGCCAGGGTCCCAGTCGGGGTCGCGGAACTGGGGCGACAGGTTCGTGTAGGCGTGCGGCAGGTTGGAGGCGTCCAGCTTCTGGACCCAGCCCAGCCGGATGAGCCGGGCGGCCAGCCAGTCGGTGAGCACGACGATGTCGCGGCCGGTGTCCTGGCCTGCGGCGAGCTGCGGCTTGATCTTGCCGAAGAACTCGCCGTTGTCGTTGATGTCCTCGGTGTAGTTGACCTGGATGCCGGTCCGCCCGGTGAACGCCTCCAGCGTCGGGTGGTGCTTGCCGCTGTCGTCGACGTCGATGTACTCGGTCCAGTTGGAGAAGTTGACGACCTTCTCCTTCGCCGAGTGGTCCTCGGCGGACGTGCCGCCCTGGGTCTGGCCCGCGGCCGGGATACCGCAGGCGCTCAGCGCCCCGAGTCCGCCGACCGCCAGGGCGCCGCCGGCGGAGGCGCGCAACAGCGAACGGCGGGTCATGGCCGCCCGGCCGTTGCGCAGACTGCGCCGCACGGCGGCCACTTGGGCCGGGGTCAGGCGGTCGGGCTCGTACTGCTCCATGCGCGTGGTGCCCTTTCGGGAGAATCGGCCTGGTCGACGGCCGCGGCAGTGACTATCGGTCCCCGAAGATCGTGCGGTGCCAGTCTTTCCGGGCAACCGCCGTGTTGTCGAACATTACGTGTTTGACCTGCGTGTATTCCTCGAACGAGTACATGGACATGTCCTTGCCGAAACCGGACGCCCGGTAGCCGCCGTGCGGCATCTCGCTGATGATCGGGATGTGGTCGTTGACCCACACGCAGCCGGCCTTGATCTCCCGGGTCGCGCGGTTCGCCCGGTAGACGTTGCCGCTCCAGGCGGAGGCGGCGAGACCGTAGGGGGTGTCGTTGGCCAGCCGGATGCCCTCATCATCACTGTCGAACGGCAGAACGACCAGTACCGGCCCGAAGATCTCCGACTGGACGATCTCGCTGTCCTGCGCCGCGTCCGTCACCAGCGTCGGCCGGTAGTAGGCGCCGCCCGCCAGCTCGCCGCCGGGAGCCTCGCCGCCGGTCACCACGCGCGCGTAGGACCGCGCCCGGTCGACGAAGGCGGCGACCCGGTCGCGCTGGGCGTGCGAGATGAGCGGCCCGAGGTCGGTGCCGGGGGCGAACGGGTCGCCGAGCCGGACCGTCTCCATCAGGGCGGCCGTGCGCTCGACGAACGCCTCGTAGAGCGGCCGCTGCACGTACGCGCGCGTGGCGGCCGTGCAGTCCTGCCCGGTGTTGATCAGTGAGCCCGCGACCGCGCCGTGCACGGCCGCCTCCAGGTCGGCGTCGTCGAAGACCACGAAGGGCGCCTTGCCGCCCAGCTCCAGGTGCAGGCGCTTGACGGTGGCGGTGGCGATCTCGGCGACGCGCCTGCCCACGGCGGTGGAGCCGGTGAACGAGGTCATCGCCACGTCCGGGTGCCCGACCAGGTGCTCCCCGGCCTCCCGGCCGGTGCCGGTGACGACGTTGATCACGCCGTCCGGGAGTCCGGCGTCCGTCGCGGCCCGCGCGAACAGCAGCGAGGTCAGCGGGGTCAGCTCAGCGGGCTTGAGCACGACGGTGTTGCCCGCGGCGACGGCCGGGAGGATCTTCCAGGCGGCCATCTGGAGGGGGTAGTTCCAGGGGGCGATGGAACCGACGACGCCGATGGGCTCGCGGCGGACGTAGGAGGTGTGGTCGCCGGAGTACTCCCCCGCCGACTGACCCTGCAGGTGGCGTGCGGCGCCCGCGAAGAACGCGGTGTTGTCGATGGTCCCCGGGACGTCGAACTCCCGGGTCAGCTTGAGCGGCTTGCCGCACTGGAGCGACTCGGCGCGGGCGAACTCCTCGGCCCGGTCGGCGAGGACGGCGGCGAAGCGGTGCAGCGCGTCGGAGCGCTCGCCCGGGGTGGTGCCCGCCCAGCCGGGGAAGGCCTCCCTTGCGGCGGCCACGGCCGCGTCCACGTCGTCCGTCCCGGCCAGGTCGTAGGTGAAGACCTCCGCGCCGGTGGCCGGGTCGACGACGGCGTGCGTACGGCCGGACGTGCCCTTGGTCAGCCGGCCGCCGATGAACTGCGCGCCGTCCGCGAGACGGTCCTGCGCCGGGAAGCGTCCCCCGGTGGCGGTGTCCGGATTGTGCATGTGGCTCTCCTCCGCCGTCGTCCCGTCCCGGGGGGCGGGTGGCGTAGCTCCAGCTCGATTTGAGTGCCGATCCTGACAGAGCTATGGGCACCCAACAAGTGATTCCGTTGTTGCCTTTTGGTTACGCGACGGAATCTGTCGACCAGGTGTCGAGTCACGGCGGAAAAGGCCGGACGGAGTGTCCGTGGTGCGTGCCACACTCGCGTGCATGGGACGGATCGACGGGGTGGAAGCCCTGATCAGCGAGGTGCGGGCGGGCTCCCGGATCAAGTATGTGCACTTCTGGGGACACCGGGCCCGGGCGGACGGGCGGGTGGACGCGAGCTGCCTGAGTCAGTGGTGGCCGTCGCCCTTCACCGTCGGCGGTGTCGAGTACGCGACGGCCGAGCACTGGATGATGGCGGCCAAGGCGCGGCTGTTCGGGGACGCGGAGGCGGAGCGCCGCGCGGTGGCCGCCGGCCACCCGTCCCAGGCCAAGAAGGCCGGCCGGCTGGTGCGCGGTTTCGACGAGGCCGTCTGGGAGCGGGAGCGGTTCCGGATCGTCGTCGAGGGCAGCGTCCACAAGTTCGCCGCCCATCCCGAGCTGCGCCGGTTCCTGCTGGACACCGGGGACCGGGTCCTGGTGGAGGCGAGTCCGGTGGACCGCGTCTGGGGCATCGGTCTCGCGGCGGACGACGAGGCGGCCGCCCACCCCGAGCGGTGGCGGGGACCGAACCTCCTCGGCTTCGCCCTCATGGAGGCGCGGGAGAGACTGGCCGCCACCGCGGCGGGCTGAGCGCGGGGGCGGCCGTGCGGTGCGTCAGGAGGTTCTGGCTATCAGGGCCGCCAGCAGCCCCAGGGCCAGCACGACGGCCACGGCCCCGCAGATCATGCCCGCCAGGGCCTGGCCGGGATTGGTCGCCTCGCCCCGGCGCGCCTTGGCCCGGCCGAGCGCGCCGAGGACCACGGCCAGCAGCCCGAGCAGGACGGCCACCGGCATGGTGCAGAAGCCGACCGCCGACACGATGCCCACCACGAGGCTCGCGGTGCCCAGGCCGTTGTTCGGCGCGGACTGGTACCCCGGCCAGCCGGGCCCCGGACCGCCCGGGTAGGGCCCCGGGCCGTGGACGCCGTAGCCGGGCGGGCCGCCGTACGGCGCGGCCGGGTAGCCGTAGCCCTGCGCCGGTGCGCCCGGGTAGCCGTAGGGGACCTGGCCCGGGCCGTCCGGGGCGAGGGGCGGCGGCGGCACCGCGTCGCCGGCGGGATACGCCGGGAAGGGCGTCGCGGCGGGCGGGGCGAAGGGGTTGGCCGCGGGCGGCGCGTACGGCTGGGCCCAGGCCTGCGGGGCGGGGCCCGGGGCGGGCGCGCCGGGCCCGGGCGGGGCGAAGGGGTTGGCCGGGGCGGGAGCCGCGGGAGCCGGCGGCCCGGGCGCGGCGAACGGGTCGGCCCACGCCGGCGCGGCCGGTGCCTCCATGGCGGGCAGGGAGGTCACGGTCTGCTGCTCGTGCACGGAGGCGGGTCGCGCGGGCTTCTCCAGCGAGACCTCGGCGGCCGCGGGCACCCGGTCCGCCGGTTCACGGTCCTGCGCGGGAACCTGGTCCGCCGGTACACGGTCCTGCGCGGGCACCCGGTCCGCCGGCGGGCCGGCCGGCTTGGCGAGGTCGACGCGGGGACCGGCCGGCGCGTCGGCCCGGGCAGCCGCCTGGTTCCCGGCGCCGTCCCGCGGTGCCTGCGGTGCCTGCGGTGCCTCGTCGGGCATGGTGCGGGTCCCCTCTGCTGACAGTGCCGTCATGCTACGGCCCCGTGCCGCAGACCACGGGCGGGGCCTACGATGATCCTCAGTCACCCGATCAGCCGATCACCGCGCCCCGCCGCGGACCACGCCGCCGCAGGCCACGGACGTTCGACCGCCCGCCCCGGCCGGTGGACCGCGGACCCGGGCGCCCGGGGAGGAACCTTGACCGACCAGAACGCCGTACCCGCCGCCGGTACCGCCGACCGCGACCTGCGCGCCTTCATCGCCGGACTGCCCAAGGCCGAACTGCACGTCCACCACGTCGGCTCCGCCTCCCCCCGCATCGTCGCGGAACTGGCCGCGCGCCACCCCGGCTCCAAGGTCCCCGCCGACCCCGAGGCCCTGGCCGAGTACTTCACGTTCACGGACTTCGCCCACTTCATCGAGGTGTACCTGTCCGTCGTCGACCTCATCCGCACCCCGGAGGACGTCCGGCTGCTCACCTACGAGGTGGCCCGCGACCTGGCCCGGCAGCAGGTGCGGTACGCCGAGCTGACCGTCACCCCCTTCTCCTCCACCCGCCGCGGGATCGACGAGCGGGCCTTCATGGACGCCATCGAGGACGCCCGCAAGGCCGCGGAGGCCGACTTCCAGACCGTGCTCAGGTGGTGCTTCGACATCCCGGGCGAGGCGGGTCTTGAGGCCGCCGAGGAGACGACCCGGCTGGCGACCGACGACCGGCTGCGCCCGGAGGGACTGGTGTCGTTCGGGCTCGGCGGGCCCGAGATCGGCGTACCGAGGCCGCAGTTCAAGCCGTACTTCGACCGGGCCCTCGCCGCCGGGCTGCACTCCGTCCCGCACGCCGGGGAGACCACCGGCCCGCAGACGGTGTGGGACGCGCTGACCGAGCTGCGCGCCGAGCGGATCGGGCACGGCACCAGCTCCGCCCGGGACCCCGAGCTGCTGGCGCACCTGGCCGAGCACCGCATCCCGCTGGAGGTGTGCCCGACCTCCAACATCGCCACCCGCGCGGTCCGCACCCTGGAGGAGCATCCCCTCCGGGACTTCGTCGCCGCCGGGATCCTGGTCACCGTCAACTCCGACGACCCGCCGATGTTCGGCACCGACCTGTGCAACGAGTACGCCGTCGCCGCCCGGCTGCTCGACCTGGACGAGCGGGGTCTGGCCGGCCTCGCCAGGAACGCCGTCGAGGCATCCTTCCTGGACGCGGCGGGCAAGGCGCGGATCGCCGGGGAGATCGACACGTACACCGAGCGGTGGCTCGCCCGCTGACCGCCGGTGGCGTGCGGCCCGCCACAATGGGGGCCATGCAGACCGTGACCGCCGTGGCCCACCGCGGCGACCCCTACCGCTTCCGCGAGAACACCCTCGATTCGCTGCGTTCCGCGCTCCGCCGGGGCGCGGACGCGGTCGAGGTCGACGTACGGCTCACCCGCGACGGCGTGCCCGTGCTGCTGCACGACAGCACGCTGGAGCGGTTGTGGGGGCACGACCGGCCGCTGTCGGCGCTGTCTGCGGACGAGGTGCGCTCGCTCACCGCGGGCGGGGTGCCGACGCTGGCCGAGGCGCTGGCCGCGACGGAGGGCAGCCGGGTGATGCTCGACCTACCGGGGCGGGTCGAGCGCCGGACCGTCCAGCGGATCATGGACGCCGTGCGGCGGAGCGGGGCCGAGGAGCGCGTGTACTACTGCGCGGGCGCCGCGGCCATGCTCGCCGTGCGCGCCGCCGATCCGGCCGCCGAGATCGCCCTGACCTGGACCAGCCTGGCGCCGCCGCGGCCGGCCCTGCTGACGGTGGTGCGGCCGCGCTGGCTCAACTACCGCTTCTCCCTGGTCGGCCGCGACCTCGCCGCCCGGGTCCACCGGGACGGCTACCTGCTGTCGGTGTGGACCCCGGACACCCGCCGCTCGATGCGCCGCCTCCTGGAGCTGGGCGTCGACTCGGTCACCACCAACCGCGTCGACACCCTGCACGCCCTGCGCGACGGCGCCTGAGCCCCCCGGGTCTCCTCCGCCCGGCCCGCGCCGGGCGGCCGTCAGGCGGCGCTCACCGCACCGGCCGCGACCGGTGCGGTGAGCGACTCCAGGCGCTTGATCTTCCGCCGCACGACGTACAGCGGGACGATCCCCACCACTCCGAACGACATGTCGAGGAGCGTCCACCAGAACGGGATGCCCCGGACCGGTCCGCAGACCAGGGCGAGCGGGACGATGCCGACGCAGGCGATCATGCCGAACTCGACGACCCAGATGTTGCGGACCGGATCGCGGTAGGGCCCGTAGAAGGCCACCGCGATCACCAGGTGGGCGAAGGCCAGCCAGTCCGTGCCGTAGAGCAGGAACGGGTAGTCGGTGTCGGCGGTGTCGAGGCCGCGCCGGACGCGCACGATCCACTCCATGAGGGCCGGCAGGTGCTCCGGCACCGACAGCGCGCGCAACGCGTCCTCCGTCCAGCGCAGTTCGTGCACCAGGGGGAAGGCGGTGGCGCCGCTGAGCACCAGGCACACGACGAAGGTGGCCAGCCAGACGCGGATGCCCTTGAGCTGGGCGGCTCTGTCGCTCATGGCAGGAGGGTACGCCCAGAGTTGAACGCGTTCAAAATTACGGCCCGGCGGTCCCTCCGGAGGCGGTGGTCGGCACGGCGGTGACGCTGCGCCGCGGGCTCGTGGTCCCCTGCGGGCTCGTGGTCGGCTCCGGGTCCGGGCTCCGCTCAGGCTCCGACGTCCGCTCCGGGGTCCGCCGCGCGCTGCCGGTCTGCTGCGGGACGGCGGTCCGGTCGCGCTTCGCCGGGGGCACGCCGGTGGACCCGGCCGTGGGGGTGCCCGGCGGACCGGAGGTCCTGCCGGTGCCGGGCGCGGGCGACGGGACGGGTGACGCGGGCGCGGGCGACGCCGGGCTGCTGGCGGGCGGCGGGGCGAGCGGGACGACCGGGGCCACCGGCTGATCGCCGGCCGGCCGCAGCAGCGGCAGCGCGGCGACGACGGCGGCGGCGACCGCGCAGGTCAGCCCGGCGCCGGCCACCGCGCGCAGGGTGCGGCGACGGGCCGCGCCGCGGCGCACCCGCTCGTAGCGGCCGGGAGGTGCCGGGAGGCGGTCGGAGGGCGGCCGCAGGATGACCGTGAGGGGATCGTCGGGCCCGAGGTCCGGGTCGTCGTCAGAGTATGTGATCAAGACTTCTCCTCAGATGGGCGCGCAGCAGCTCGCGGGCCGCGTGCAGATCGGCCTTGACGGTTCCCTCCTTGCGTCCGGTGAGCCCGGCCACCTCCCGGATCGGCATGTCAGCGTAGTAGTGCAGCAGGATCGGTATGCGCAGCCGTTCGGGCAGCGCCTGCACGAGCAGCCGTACCGAGGGGTCGGCCTGTTCGGCGGGCGGGCGGACGGCGGCCTCCGCGGTGGCGCGGCGCACGGCCCGGCGCTCGCGCTCCAGCTTGCGCCAGTGGTCCCGGACCAGGTTGGCGGCGGTGACGTAGAGGAAGCCCCGGGGCTCCGCGACGGACGTCCAGCGGGCCCAGAGCCGGGTGAACGCCTCGGAGGCGATCTCGTGGGCGGTCTCGTCGTCGTCGACCAGCCGGCGGCACCAGCCGGCCAGGCGGGGGTAGAGGGCGGCGAACAGCTCGGCTGCTGCCTTCTCACGGGACCGTTTCAACGCTCTCCAGGGGACGGGGCACGCGGGGGTGCTCGTGGGGGAGGACCCCGGACCGGCGTCGCGCGTTCCACCGGTCCGGGGTCCCGGGCGGC
Source organism: Streptomyces sp. NPDC041135 (assembly GCF_055592085.1). NCBI lineage: Bacteria > Bacillati > Actinomycetota > Actinomycetes > Kitasatosporales > Streptomycetaceae > Streptomyces > Streptomyces sp. NPDC041135. The sequence continues at coordinate 140,726 of NZ_JBVIYZ010000012.1, read as the reverse complement.
TCAGCTCACGGCCTCCAGCGCGGCGAAGACGATGAGGTTGTCGCGGTAGCCGTCACCGGCGCGGGGGCCGGCGCAGGTGATGAGCCGCAGTTCCGGCCGGTCGACGTCGCCGTAGACGTCGTCGGTCGGGAAGTCGGCCTTGGCGACGGTGCGCAGCGCGGTGACGGTGAACCGCGGTGCCCTGCCGTCGCGCAAGCGCGTCTCGATCCGGTCGCCGCGGCGCAGCCGGCCGAGCCGGCGGAAGACCCCGTCGCCGTAGGCGCCGACCGTGACGTGGCCGAGGAACACCGAGGGGCCCGGCCGGCCCGGTGCCGGCGAGCCGCCGTACCAGCCCGCCCGGTCGTGCGCCGTGACCGGCGGCACCTCCACCTCGCCGTCGGGCTCCAGGCCCAACCGCAGGACGGGGGTGTCGACGCCGATCGCCGGGATGAGCAGCCGCACCGGGACCGAGGGCGCGGCCGCCGGTGGCGCGGCGGACCGCCGGGCGGCGGGCGCCGGGGCGGCGTGCGCGGTGCCGGTCGCGGTCCGCCGCGCGTGCGGTCCGCCGCAGCCGGCGAGCAGGGCGGCGGCCGCCGCGACGGTGACGGCGCGGCGGGACGGGCCCCTCACGCCCCGGATGCCCGGCGGCGGCGCACGAGGACGAAGCCCGCGCCGGCCACGGCCACGGCGGCTCCCCCGCCGATCAGCACGCCGGCCGGCCCGCTCGACGAGCCGGCGGCCACCCCGGTGTCGGGGGCGCCCTCCGGTACGGCGGTGACCTGGCCCCGGCGCCCGCCCGGCACCTTGGTCGGGACGGGGGTGGCCGCCCGGGACGGGGCCTTGGTGGGCCGGGCGCTGGGGACCTGGCTCGCCCCGGTGCTGGGCCGGGCGCTGGGCACCGGGCTCGGCGCGGTGGTGGCGGTCGGGCGGGCGGTCGGGGTCGCGCTCGCCCCGTCGGCGAACGCGGGCACCCCGCTCGCCAGCACGGCGGCGCAGGCAAGGGCGGCGGCACTGAGGGCAGTTCGGCGCATGACTCGCTCTCTTTCGTTGTCCGGCCCGGCCGGTGAACGGCGGACCGTGTGACGGATCGAGCGAAGAGACGAGGCAGCCCGGCACCGGGTTGTAAAGGCATGGCAAAGCCGCCTCCGGCGCACCGCCGCCCGGCAGTTGGCGTGCGGCGGCGCCACCGGCTTCCGACACGACGGTGGGTGCTGAAATTGCATAATTCCCGGACGTACAAGTACATTCCAGCCACCGCCTCGGGGTCACCGGCAGACCCCGTCGCCGCGCAGCCGTCCGGGACGCCGTCCGTGACCCGCACCTGGAAGGACGAGCCCGTCGATGACCGATCGCACGACGACGGACCGCACGACGACCGACCGCACGACGACCCGTCAGACGACGACCCATCAGACGACGGGCGGCCGCACCGAGGTGCGGGGTTTCCGCGCGGGCGACGGCCCGCGGCTGGTGGAGGCGTGGCGCCGCGGCGCGCCGGCCGACCCGATCACCCCGGACCGCTTCCGCACCCTGGTGCTGCTCGACGCCAACTTCGACCCTGAGGGGCTCCGGGTCGCCCTCGACGGTGACCGCGTCGTCGGCGCCGCCTACGGCGTGCGCCGCCTGACGCCGCTGCACGGCACCGACCTGGAGCCGGAGCAGGGCTGGATCCCGTTCTTCTTCGTCGACCCGGCCGCCCGCGGGCGCGGTCTGGGACGCCGGCTGCTGACCGAGGTCCTCGACTGGCTGCACGGCCACGGCCGCACCCGGGTGGACTTCTCCTCGTACACTCCGAACTACGTCTTCCCCGGCCTGGACGCCGAGGCGTACCCGGAGGCGGCCGGGCTGCTGGAGTCGCTGGGCTTCCGCACCCAGTACGAGGCGGCCGCGATGGACCGCCGCCTGGTCGGCTACCGCCTGCCGCAGGAGGTCGCGGACCGCCGGGACCGGCTGACGGCGCGGGGTTTCCGGTTCGCCACCCCGTGCGACGACGACCTGGTCGACCTCCTCGCCCTGGCCGGCGGCCACTTCGGCCCGGACTGGGCGCGCACGATCCGGGACTGTCTGGCCGCGGGCACCCCGCTCGACCGGATCGTCGTCGTGCGGGACCCCGCCGGCCGTATGGCGGGCTGGGCGATGCACGGCGCGTTCGACGCGGTGGACGAGCGGTTCGGCCCGATCGGCGTGCTGGAGGAGATGCGCGGCACCGGCCTGGGCGAAGTCCTGCTCCACCTGGTGCTGGAACGGATGCGGGCGCGCCGCGCGCACGCGGCGTGGTTCCTGTGGACCGGCGAGCGGTCCCCGGCGGGCCACCTGTACCGCAAGACCGGCTTCACCACGACCCGGGTGTTCCGCGTGCTGCGCCGGGAGGCGGCCCGGTGACGCCGGCCGGCCGACCCGGCCCGAGCCGCCGTCAGGTGGCGCTGGGCCTGCCGTCGGCGCTGCTCGCCGCCGGGTGCGCCGCGCCGCACCGGGGCACCGGGCGCCCCGGCGACCCGATCGTCCTCACCCTGCTCTCCCACTACGCGAGCGGGGCGCTCAAACAGGCCCTCCAGGGCCCGGTCGACGAGTGGAACGCCACCCACGACCGGGTCAAGGTGCGCACCAAGGCAGTGGAGTTCACGGACCTGCTGACCACGTTCATGGTCCGGCAGGCGGCGGGCCAGGGCCCCGACATCCTGCACCCGTACTGCCTGTGGAACGGCCAGCTCGTCCGGGCCGGCGTCCTGCGGCCCGCCCCGTCCGACCACGCCGAGGAGATCAGGCGCGGCTACGGCCGGGCCGCGGTCGGCGCCGCGTCGGTGGACGGCACGGTCTACGGCTACCCCACCGAGATGCAGACGTACGCCCTCTACTACAACAGGCGGCTGCTGCGCGCGGCCGGTGCCGCCGGTCCTCCGCGCACCTGGCGGGAGCTGGAGGAGACGGCCTACCGCGCCACCGAGCGGGACCGGTACGGCAACACGCTGGTGCAGGGCTTCGGCCTGTCGGTCTACGACGACTCCACCACCGTCGGGCAGACCCTCGCGCTGCTCAACGCCGCCGGCGGCACGTTCGTCCCGGCGGACGACCGGGGCACCGCCATCGACTCCCCGGCGGGCCGGGCCGTGTTCGGCCTGGAGCACCGCCTGGTCGCCCGGGGCGCGAGCGACCCCGGTGTCAACGTCTACCAGGCGTTCGCGTCCGGGCAGGTGGCCATGGTCGTCAGCGCGGGCTGGTGGACGACGAGCCTGAAGGAGTCGATGGGCGCGGACTACCGCGACGTCGGCGTCGCACCCGTGCCCGTGCCCCACGCGGACGACGAACCCGCCACCCTGGCCACCGGGTTCATGCTGGGCGTCGACACGGCGAGCCGGCACCCGCGCGAGGCCTGGGAATTCCTGCGCTGGCTCAACACCGAGAAGGTCCGCGTGCGGGGCGCCGGGCCGGGCGCGACGGCGACCCGGATGAGCCGCCTCCAGGTGGCGGTCGGCTCCCTGACCGGCCGCGCCGACGACATGCGCACCCTGCTGGACGCGGGCGCCGATCCGAACCTGCGCCCGTTCCGGGACGCCCTGGCCTACGCGGTGCCGGAGCCGAACGTGCCGGGCGCCCAGCGGGCCAAGTCGCTGCTGCGCCAGAACATCGAGGCGCTGTGGACCGGTCAGCGGTCGGTGGACGAGGCGCTGCGCAGCACCCGCCGCCAGGTCGACCAGGAGGTGGCGCGCTCATGGTGAACACCCTGGCGCCGCCGCCCGCCGGACGGGCGCACGGTCCGCGGCCCGCCGCGCCCGCCGTCACCGGCCGCCGCCGCGGCCGGCACCGGCAGTCGGTCGTGGCGTACCTGTTCCTGGCGCCGGCGCTGCTGTTCTTCGCCGTCTTTCTGGTGCTGCCGCTCGGCTTCGCGCTGCTGCTGTCGGTGTCGCACTGGTCCGGCTTCGACCTCGGCGGCATCCGCCCGGTGGGCCTGGACAACTACGCCGGCCTCTTCGCCGGCGGTTCGACGTTCGTGGTGCCGGTGCTCACCAACACGCTGCTGTACGCCCTGGGCACGGTGGCCCTGGCGCTCTGCGGGTCCGTCACCGTCGCGACCTGCATCGACCGGCTGCGCTTCCAGGGGCTGTGGCGGACCCTGTACCTGCTGCCGATCGTCACGACCGTCGTCGCCGTCGGCAACGTGTGGAAGTACATGTACGAGCCGGGCGGCCTCGCCAACGGCGTGCTGAACGCGCTCGGCCTCGGCTCGGTGGCGTTCCTCCAGGACCCGGACACCGCGCTGCCCTCGGTGGTGGTCGTGCAGACCTGGGCCTCGCTCGGCACGGCGGTCCTCGTCCTGACGGCGGGCCTGAAGTCCGTCCCGGAGAACTACTACGAGGCCGCCGCGCTCGACGGCGCCGGGCCGGTGACCGTCTTCACGCGGATCACGCTGCCGCTGCTGCGGCCGTCGCTGCTGTTCGTGTGCGTCACCCAGTTCCTCACCGGGCTCCAGTCCTTCGCGCTGATCACCGTGATGACCAGGGGCGGCCCCGGTGACGCGACCAGTGTGGCCGCGCTGGAGATGTACCGCCTGGCGTTCTCCTACGGCGACTGGGGCACCGCGAGCGCCGCCGCCTTCGTGCTGTTCCTGGTGGTGCTGATGGTCACGCTGGTCCAGTTGTGGTTCTTCCGGCGCACGGGGGAGGACGTATGATGCGCCGCCGCTTCCCGTGGCTGTCGTACCTGGTGGTGGCGACCGGCGCCGTGCTCACCGTGGTGCCGTTCCTCGACATGGTGATGACCTCGTTCAAGGGGCCCGGCGAGTCCGGCAGGCTGCCGTACCGGTTCCTGCCCGAGGCGCCCGACCTGTCCAACTACCGGGCGGCGGTGGCCCAGCTGGACCTGCCGGTGCTGTTCGGCAACAGCGCCCTCGCCACCGCCCTGATCACCGCGTCGGTGCTGCTGACGTCCTCGCTCACCGGCTACGCGCTGGCCAAGCTCCGCTTCCCGGGACGGGACGTCGTCTTCCGCGTGGTGCTGGCGACGATGATGTTCCCGCCGTTCCTGTTCTTCGTACCGCACTTCATGATCATGGTCCACTGGCCGCTGGCGGGCGGCAACGACCTCTTCGGGCGCGGCGGCGCGGGCCTGACCGTGAGCGTCGCGGCGCTCGTCATGCCCTTCCTCGTCAACGGCTTCGGGATCTTCCTGATGCGCCAGTTCATGACGGCGATCCCGGACGAGGTCCTCGAGGCCGCGCGCATCGACGGGGCGGGCGAGTTCGCGGTGTGGTGGCGGATCGTGGTGCCGCAGACCAAGCCGGTCATGGTGACGCTGGCGCTGCTGACCTTCGTCGACGCCTGGAACGAGTACATCTGGGCGCTGCTCGTCTCGACCGCCAACCCCGGCCTGATGACCCTGCCCGTCGGCATCCAGCTGCTGCAGGACCACGTCGACCCGGCCCGCACGATGCCCGTCGTCATGGCCGGCCTCGTGCTCAGCACCCTGCCGGTGCTGGTCCTGTTCCTGCTCCTGCAGAGGCACTACGTCCGCGGCGTCCTGCTCAGCGGCCTCAAGTGAGTCCGGCCGGCCGACTGGTGGTTCATCAGGGCCGGGCTGATCTTGCCGAAGAACTCGTCGTCGTTCCCCGGGCCGCACCCCCGGACAATCGACGTTCCGTCAAGCCCTGCCCAGGGCGACCGACACTCTGCCGACCCCGCCCTGGCCACAGGGCCGCGGGGAACCGCGCACGGCCCCCTCAACCCCCGCACTCGAAGGCCCCGGACACCTCAAAGGGGCGCGGGGAACTGTGCGACCGAGCAACAGTCCCCCGCACCCCGAAGGCAAAGGCACCGGCGGAGCGCTATCCGTCCAGCGATGTCATCACGTGCTTGATCCGCGTGTAGTCCTCGAACCCGTACGCCGACAGATCCTTGCCGTACCCGGACTTCTTGAAGCCACCGTGCGGCATCTCCGCGACCAGCGGAATGTGGGTGTTGATCCACACGCAGCCGAAGTCGAGCTTCTTGGACAGCCGCATGGCACGCCCGTGGTCCTTGGTCCACACCGAGGAGGCGAGGGCGTACTCGACGTCGTTGGCCCACTCGACGGCCTGGTCCTCGTCCGTGAAGGACTGCACGGTGATGACCGGGCCGAAGACCTCGTTCTGGATGATCTCGTCGTCCTGCTTCAGGCCGGAGACGACGGTCGGGGCGTAGAAGTAGCCCTTGTCTCCGACCCGCTGCCCGCCCGCCTCGACCTTGGCGTGGGCGGGGAGGCGCTCGATGAAGCCGGCGACCTGCTTGAGCTGGTTGGGGTTGTTGAGCGGGCCGTACAGGACGTCCTCGTCGTCCGGCTGCCCGGTCCTGGTCTCCGACGCGGCCTTGGCCAGCGCGGCGACGAACTCGTCGTGGATGGACTCCTGGACGAGGACGCGGGTGGCGGCCGTGCAGTCCTGGCCGGCGTTGAAGAAGCCCGCGACGGAGATGTCCTCGACGGCCTTGGCGATGTCGGTGTCCTCGAAGACCACGACCGGCGCCTTGCCGCCCAGCTCCAGGTGGACGCGCTTGACGTCCTTGGAGGCGGACTCGGCGACGGAGATGCCCGCGCGCACCGAGCCGGTGATGGAGGCCATCGCCGGGGTCGGGTGCTCGACCATCAGGCGGCCGGTGTCGCGGTCGCCGCAGATGACGTTGAAGACGCCCTTGGGCAGGATCGAGCCGATGATGTCGGCGATCAGGACCGTGGAGGCGGGGGTGGTGTCCGAGGGCTTCAGGACGACCGTGTTGCCCGCGGCGATGGCCGGGGCGAATTTCCACACGGCCATCATCATCGGGTAGTTCCACGGCGCGACCTGGGCGCAGACGCCGACCGGCTCGCGGCGCACGATGGAGGTCAGTCCCTCCATGTACTCGCCGGCCGAGCGGCCCTCGAGCAGCCGGGCGGCACCCGCGAAGAAGCGGATCTGGTCGACCATCGGCGGGATCTCCTCGGAGCGGGTCAGCCCGATGGGCTTGCCCGTGTTCTCCACCTCGGCCGCGATCAGGTCCTCGGCGCGCTCCTCGAACGCGTCCGCGATCTTCAGGAGGGCCCGCTGCCGCTCGGCGGGCGTGGTGTCGCGCCAGCCGGGGAAGGCGGCGGCCGCGGCCTTCATCGCGGCGTCCACGTCCGCCTGCCCGGACAGGGGCGCCGTCGCGTACGCCTCGCCCGTCGCGGGGTTGACCACCTCGGTGGTCCGTCCGTCGGCGGCGTCCCGGAACTCACCGTCGACGTAATTGCGGAGAGTGCGCAGCCCACGCAGCTCGGTGCTCACTGCCGGCCTCCTGATCTGGTTCAAGTCTTCGAAGCTGTCCCATTGGGTGAGACACCCACCCTAGCCCGCCGTCCGACGTTTTCAACACCCCCGCCCGGCCGACTTCTGCGAAATCCGCAAGTGTCAGTCTCGTAAACAACGAATATCATCGCTTCAGGCTTGCGTAACTATCGAGGTGTCGTGCAGAGTGAGGTCGTGGCCAGTCGAAGCGCAGACCAGAGGGACTCCCGCGAGTCCAGGAACGGCACCCCTCAGCTGGATGCCGTCTCCCTCGCCATCATCCAGCAGCTCCAGGAGGACGGCCGCCGGCCGTACGCCGCGATCGGCAAGGCCGTGGGCCTGTCCGAGGCGGCCGTGCGCCAGCGCGTCCAGAAGCTGCTGGACCAGGGCGTGATGCAGATCGTCGCCGTCACCGACCCGCTCACCGTGGGTTTCCGGCGGCAGGCGATGGTCGGTGTCAACGCCGAGGGCGATGTCGAGTCGATCGCGGACGCGCTGACGGCCATGTCGGAAGTCGAGTACGTGGTGATGACCGCGGGCTCGTTCGACATCCTCGCCGAGATCGTCTGCGAGGACGACGACCACCTGCTGGACGTCATCAACAAACGCATCCGGGCGCTGCCCGGCGTGCGCTCCACCGAGAGCTTCGTCTACCTGAAGCTCAAGAAGCAGACCTACATGTGGGGAACCCGATAACCGTGAGCCAGAAGGACCTCAGCCGCACCGCGTACGACCACCTGTGGATGCACTTCACCCGCATGTCCTCGTACGAGAACTCCCCCGTCCCGACCATCGTCCGGGGCGAGGGCACCTACATCTACGACGACAAGGGCAGGCGCTACCTCGACGGTCTCGCCGGGCTGTTCGTGGTCCAGGCCGGTCACGGTCGCACCGAACTGGCCGAGACCGCCTTCAAGCAGGCCCAGGAGCTCGCGTTCTTCCCGGTGTGGTCGTACGCCCACCCCAAGGCCGTCGAGCTGGCCGAGCGGCTGGCCCACCACGCCCCCGGCGACCTGAACAAGGTCTTCTTCACCACCGGTGGCGGCGAGGCCGTCGAGACCGCCTGGAAGCTGGCGAAGCAGTACTTCAAGCTCCAGGGCAAGCCGACCAAGTACAAGGTCATCTCCCGCGCGGTCGCCTACCACGGCACCCCGCAGGGCGCCCTGTCGATCACCGGCCTGCCGGCCCTGAAGGCCCCCTTCGAGCCCTTGGTCCCCGGCGCGCACAAGGTGCCGAACACCAACATCTACCGCGCGTCCCTGTTCGGTGACGACCCCGAGGCCTTCGGCCGCTGGGCCGCCGACCAGATCGAGCAGCAGATCCTCTTCGAGGGCCCGGACACCGTCGCCGCGGTCTTCCTGGAGCCGGTGCAGAACGCCGGCGGCTGCTTCCCGCCGCCCCCCGGCTACTTCCAGCGGGTGCGCGAGATCTGCGACCAGTACGACGTGCTGCTCGTGTCGGACGAGGTCATCTGCGCCTTCGGCCGCCTGGGCACGATGTTCGCCTGCGACAAGTTCGACTACGTCCCGGACATGATCACCTGCGCCAAGGGCATGACCTCGGGCTACTCCCCGATCGGCGCCTGCATCATCTCCGACCGCCTGGCCGAGCCGTTCTACAAGGGTGACAACACCTTCCTGCACGGCTACACCTTCGGCGGTCACCCGGTCTCGGCCGCGGTGGGCCTGGCCAACCTCGACCTGTTCGAGCGGGAGAACATCAACCAGCACGTGCTGGACAACGAGGGCGCCTTCCTCTCCACGCTGCAGAAGCTGCACGACCTGCCGATCGTCGGCGACGTCCGCGGCAACGGCTTCTTCTACGGCATCGAGCTGGTCAAGGACAAGGCGACGAAGGAGTCCTTCAACGACGAGGAGACCGAGCGCGTCCTGTACGGCTTCCTCTCCAAGGCGCTGTTCGACAACGGCCTGTACTGCCGTGCCGACGACCGCGGCGACCCGGTCATCCAGCTCGCCCCGCCGCTGATCTCCACCCAGGAGACCTTCGACGAGATCGAGCAGATCCTGCGCGCGACGCTGACCGAGGCGTGGACCAAGCTCTGAGTCCCGCACTCCTGAGCGCCGTACGTCCGATCAGCTGATCCGCCCCGGCCCCGGTGCCGTCCGTTCGAGTGGGAACGGCGGCCCGGGGCCGTGTGCTGTCCGGGCCCCCGGCGGCCGCTGCCTAGCGTGCCAGTGACCGATCGGCCCGGTCCTCGTTGCTCCTGAAGGCCCTGCGACAGGCGCCCGCGCGGACACGGGGGACGGGAAAACGGATCAGAACCGAGGTGTACGCCCATGGAGGCCCCGCCGGACAACGACGTGCTCTGGGCACGCTCCCTGCACTTCACCCACCCCGACGGCTCACCGGGCCTGACCGGGATCTCGCTCGGTGTGCGCGAGAGCGAGATCCTCGCCGTCGGCGGCCCGCGCGGCAGCGGCAAGACGACCCTGCTGCGCTGCCTGTCCGGGCTGGTGCCGGTCGGCAGCGGCGAGGTGTGGTTCAACAGCGCGCCCGTGCACACCCTCGGCCCCGTCGCCCGGGAACGGCTGCGCCGCGACCGCTTCGGCTGGATCGACCCCGTGCCGGCCCTGGTGCCCGAGCTGACCGTCTGGGAGAACGCCGCCCTGCCCCTGATGCTGCGCGGCACCAGCCGCCGCCGGGCCAAGGTGACCGCCCTGGAGTGGCTGGAGCGCCTCGACGTCGGCGACCACTCCCGTGCGCACCCCCGTGAGCTGCGCCAGGCCGAGCGCCAGCGCGTGGCCATCGCCCGGGCGCTGGCCCCGGCGCCCACCGTCCTGTTCGCCGACGAACCGACCGCCCCGCTGCACCGGGCGGAGCGCGCCCACGTCCTGCGCACGCTCCTGGCGGCGGCCCGCTCGCACGGCATCACGGTCGTCCTCGCCACCCACGAGGCGGAGACCGCGGCCCTCGCCGACCGCACGGTGTCCCTGCTGGACGGACGGCGCGTGAACACCGTCCACCTCCCGCCGGCCCCCGAGACGGAGGGCCGGGCCGCGTGCTCGCTCTCCGTCTGAGCCGCGCCGCCCGGCCGGCCGTCCACCTGCGCCGCCTGCTGGTGACGGCGGCCGCGGCGGGCACCGGTTTCCTCCTGCTGTGCGCCCTGGGCTACGCCATGGACCACCCCGGGGCGGCGGGCGCGGCGGTCCTGCGGCTGGCCTGGTGCGCGATCCCGCTGGCCGCCACGGTCCAGCTCGCGGTCGCCGTCGCCCGTACCGACCCCGGGACCAGGCCCCGCCCCGGCCTCTCGGCCATCGGCCTCGGCCCCGCCCGGCTGATGGCGGTCTCGGTCGTGACGACGGCCCTGTCCTGCGCGCTCGGCTCGATGCTGGCCCTGTTCGTGTTCCTCCACCTGCGCGGCGACATCACGGGCATGCCCTTCGACGGCGCCGCGTCCGAGTCCCTCGCCGCGGGCCGGCCCCTGCCGGTGCCGGCGGTCCTCACCCTGCTGGCCCTGCCCCCGGCCCTCGCCTGTGCCGCGGTGGCCCTCGTGCTGCGACCCCGCGACCCGCGCCCCCGCACCCCGCGCGCCTTCGGCCGGTTCGGCGCGCGGGGCACGAGCGTCCGCGAGACCTTCGGCGCCTGCGCCCGGTTCGCCGCCCGCTCCCCCGCTCCCCGCCCCGCCACCGCCGCGCAGGCCGCGGCACCGCACCCCGAGGCGCGCCGGACCGCGGACGTCCCCGGTCCCGCGCACTCCGGTGCGGACCGCGCCGCGGCGGCGGACGGCGCGGGACCGGAGACGCCGCCCGGGGCGCCCGGCCGCCGCGCCGCCGCACCGGACGCCGGCTGGGCGGGCGCCCTGACCCGCGACCCGCAGGCCGCCCCGGCCGGCTTCCCCTGGGGCGTCGCCGTGCTCGCCGCCGGCCTCGCCGTCGAGGCGTACACCAGCCGCTCCCCGGGACTCGCCCGGGCCGCCCTGACCGGCGGGGCCACCGGCATGCTGGCCGGGTGGGCCCTGACCGCCGTGGGCCTGGTGCTCGCCGCCCCGGGCCTGACCCACCTGTGCGGGAAGCTCCTGCAGACCGCCCGCCCGGGCGCACTGCGGCTGCTGTCCGGCCGCTTCCTGATGGCGGAGGCCACCCGCATCGGCCGCCCCCTGGGCGTGGTCTGCGCGGTGGCGTCCGCCGCCTGCACCGTCAGCGCCGTGCACGACGGCGCCTTTCCGGCGCCCGGGCCGCTGACCACCCTCGGCGCGGCCCTGGTCGCCGGCTGCACGGTGGCGACCCTGCTGACCGCCGCCGTCGAGGCCCGCCAGGCCCGCGCCGACACCACCGCCGCGCTGCTGCGCCTCGGCGCTCCCGCGACGATGCTGCGCACCGCGGCCGCCCTGCGCACCGCCGCCCTGCTGGCCCTGTTCGGCCCGCTCGCCCTGGTGGTCGCCGACCTCGCCGCGCTGCCGCTGACCCGCTCCTAGGACCGGTGGCCGCCGCACGCGAAAAGACCTGTGGCGACCGATGACTTTCGCGCCGGACCGGGGTCTGACCTCTCGAACGCGCCGGAGCCCCTGAGGGAGAGACACCATGTACCAGCAGATGATCTTCGTGAACCTGGTCACCGCCGACGTCCCCGCCACGCGGAAGTTCTTCACCGAACTCGGGTACGCCATCAACCCGCAGTTCAGCACGGACGAGAACGTGTGCGTCCAGATCAGCGACACCATCGTCGCGATGCTGATGACCGCTCAGCACTACCGCCGCTTCACCCGGAAGGAGATCGTCGACCCGAGGACGTCCAGCGAGGTGCTGCTGTGTCTGAGCGCCGAGAGCCGCGAGAAGGTCGACGAGCTGGTCGAGAAGGCGATCGCGGCCGGCGGCAGCGTCAGCGGTGAGACCCAGGACCACGGCTTCATGTACGGCCGCTCCTTCGACGACCTCGACGGCCACAGCTGGGAAGTGGTCTGGATGGACCCCGCGGCCGTCCAGGGCTGACCGCCCCCGGAGCCGGCCGGCTCACCCGTCCGGGTGAACGCGCTGCCTAGCATGGGCGGGTGAACCAGACACCCGCCCAGCCGCACCGCGCCGCCCGCGACCTCGAGATCGAGTCGCTCACCGAGTTCGACGAGGTCGTCGCCGCCCACGGCTCGCTCGCCCGGTACCGCGTCCAGGCCGTCGATCTGACGGACCGTACGCACGTCCTGCTCTCCACCGGCACGGAGGGCGCCGTCTTCCTCGGCTGCCCGATGCACCCGGACGCCGCCGCGCACGTACGGGCCGCGGGCGCCCTGGTGTTCCCGCCCGTCCCGGGACTGCCCTTCGACCCGTACCGGGGGTTCGTCTACAGCCCCGCCGAGCTGTTCGAGTCGCTCGGCCAGGGCTACGAGGCCACCCCGGACGCCCGGGCGTACGCCTGGTTCCAGCGCACGAAGGCCGACGGTGACGTCTTCGCCTCGATGCTGCGCGCCGTCCACGACGACGCCGTCTCCGACGCGCTCGACGAACTCCTGGCCGGTACGCGGGTGGTGGGCGTGATGGGCGGTCACGCGATGGCCCGCGGCACGCAGGCCTACGCCGGTGCGGCGCGCCTGGGCCGCGAACTGGCGCGGGCCGGACTCACGGTGGCCACCGGGGGCGGCCCGGGCGCCATGGAGGCGGCCAACCTCGGCGCGTACGCCGCACCCTTCGACGACGCGATGCTGGAGCAGGCCCTCCAACTGCTCGCCGCGGCGCCCTCGTTCCGGCCGTCGGTGACCGACTGGGCGCGGGCGGCGTTCGCGGTGCGCGAGCGCTGGCCGGACGGCGGCCCGTCGGTCGGGATCCCCACCTGGTTCTACGGCCACGAGCCGCCGAACGCCTTCGCCGCGCACATCGCCAAGTACTTCGCCAACGCCACCCGCGAGGACGGCCTGCTGGCCCGCTGCACCGCGGGCGTGGTGTTCCTGCCGGGCGCCGCCGGGACCGTACAGGAGGTATTCGACAACGCGACGCCGAACTACTACGGGTCGCGGGGCGAGCCCACGCCCATGGTGCTGGTGGACAAAGCGCACTGGACGGAGGAGCTGCCGGCCTGGCCGCTGCTGCGGTCGCTGGCCGCCGACCGGCCGATGGCGGGCAGAATAGCCCTCGTTGACCGTATCGAGCAGGCTCCGGAGGTCTTGAAACGTCTCCATGGTTAATAAGATGGCAAAGCCAACGGCTCTGAGCGGCATATGCATTGACACCTCTTACGGCGCGCTTATAGACCTGTGAGTCTCTTGGGGGTGACGGGGCCTCGTCACGTTGACGTCCTGTCTCCCCTCAACCCCCCGCAGTTGTGCACTCTGTAAAGGACAAACGTGTCCCCAACTCGCCGCAGCGCACGCCGTTCCGTGCGCATCCTGGGTGTCGCCTCCGCCTCCGCCGCGCTGGCCCTGGGCGTCGCGGGCAACGCCCTCGCCTGCAACATCAGTGAGTTCTCCGCCGAAGCCACGTGCGACGGCGGCAAGGGCGTCATCGTCGTCACCGACAAGGACGCCTCCGGCACCCCGGCCGTCATCACCGTCTTCCTGGAGAACAACGGCGCCGACGCCGAGCAGGTCGGCCAGCCGCAGGAGGTCAAGGGCACCCGCGAGGGCGCCACGGTCACCTTCTCCGAGGACTGGAAGCCGAACGCGACGTACCGCGTCCACGTCAAGGCCACCAACCGGGTCGACCAGGACATCAAGCCCGACCTGACCACCCCCTCCACGGCCTGCAAGACCGAGGAGACCGCCACCCCCACCCCGACGCCGCCGGCCGGCACCCCGGCGTCGCAGACCCCCTCGGCCCCGGCCGAGTCGGCCACCCCGGCCCCGTCGGCCTCCGACAGCGGCGCCGCCCCGGCGCCGAGCGCGAGCAACGCGCCGTCCCCGGCGGCCGGTGACTCCAACCTCGCCGAGACCGGTGCCAACTCCAACACCGGCCTGATCGCCGGTGTCGCGGCCGCCCTGGTCGTCGTCGGCGGTGGCGCCGTGTTCCTCGGCATGCGCCGCCGTGGGGCGAACGGCAACAGCTGACGCCTCGCCGCTCCACCCTCCGTACCGCACCGCGGCCCGTCCCCGTATCCCCGGGGGACGGGCCGCGGTCGTAGGGGGCCGGTCAGAAGGCCGAGCGGTCCAGCCACAGCTCCAGCACCTCGCGCTCGCCGATGACCTCCAGCCCGGGAGCGTCCAGCGGGAGCCGGCGGCAGGAGGCGAGCAGCAGGGCGGTGAGCGGGCCGCGCAGGGCGACCGTCGCCTTCTCGTGGCCGCGGCGCCAGGCGAGGCCCGGCCCGCCGAACTCCACCAGCCACTCGGCGTCCAGATCGGGCGCGGTGTCGGTGGCGTGCAGGTGGATACTGCGCGCGGACCCCTCCAGCAGCCCCTCCTCCCGGCCCCGGTAGCGCCGCACCAGCGCGGAGATGTCCAGCCACTCGTCCAGCGCGTCGGCGGCCACCTCGGGGGCGACCTCGTAGGGCAGCCCGGCGGTGAACGTGGCGTCGGCGCGGTGCACGGCGGCCTCGTGGGTCATCCGGCGCGCCCAGAAGCCGGACCTGTTGTCGCCGGACCAGCTCCACACCGGGCGGTCGGGTCCGGCCTCGCGCAGGGCCGCCACCAGCAGCTCCGCGGTCTCGGCGAGCCAGGCGTCCAGGGCGGCGGCATCACCCCGCGCGTCGGGGCCCGCGTGTCCGGGAACCCGCTCGGGCCCCACCTGCTCCTGCGCCTGCGTCCGCACCAGGGTCTCCGCCCACCGCAGGGCGCCGCCGGTGTGCCGCACGAGCTGCTCCAGCGTCCAGTCCGGGCAGGTGGGCACGGTCGCGCCCAGATCGGCGCCGGAGGTCACCACGGCCCGCAGTCCGGCGACCTGGTGGGTGATCTCGTCACAGTAACGCTCATGCGCAAGCAGGGTCATGCCGTCACCCTACGGCCGCGTGGATCACCCCAGCACGACGATTTCGGACGGGTCGAAGGCGACGCCGGCCTCGTCCCCGGGCTCCGGCGCCGCCCGCAGCGCGCAGGCGGCCTCCAGGCGCGGGCCGCCGTCGCGCGGCTGGAGGCGGACGGCGACATGGGTGCCGCGGAAGGTACGGGCGGTCACCGTGCAGGGCAGGCCCGCGTCGGCCGCGACCAGCCGGACCCCGGCCGGCCGCACCAGCAGCGTGCGCGTGCCCTGCGCGGCGCCCTCGGGCACCGGCACCTTGCCCCAGGGCGTGTCGGCGGCCTCACCGGCGACGGTCGCGGCCACCACGTTCTCGAAGCCGAGGAAACGCGCCACGAAGGCGTCGGCCGGCCGCTGCCACACCTCCAGCGGGGTGCCGGACTGGGCGATCCGCCCGTCCCGCATCACCACCACCCGGTCGGCCAGCGCGAACGCCTCGCCCTGGTCGTGCGTCACGGCGAGCACGGTGGTGCCCAGCCGGCCGAACAGCTCCCGCAGTTCGACCACCAGCCGCTCCCGCAGCGAGCGGTCGAGCTGCCCGAGCGGCTCGTCCAGCATCAGCAGCCGGGGCCGCGGCGCGAGCGCCCGGGCGAGCGCCACCCGCTGCTGCTCGCCGCCGGACAGCGCGGCCACGGCCCGCCGTTCGGCCCCCGGCAGCCCCACGAGCCGCAGCAGCTCGGCGACCTCGGCGCCCTGCCGGGCCTTCGGCGTGCCGTGCATCCGCAGCCCGAACGCCACGTTGGCGCCGACGTCCCGCTGCGGGAAGAGCTGGTGGTCCTGGAACATCAGCCCGACCCCGCGCCGGTGCGCGGGCACGCCCGCCTGGTCGCGCCCGTCGAGCAGGACCCGCCCGGCGTCGAGGGGCTGGAGTCCGGCCACCGCCCGCAGCAGCGTCGACTTGCCGCTGCCGCTGGGCCCGAGCACGCACACCACCTCGTGCTCGGCGACGTCGAGGCCGACCGCGTCGAGCACGGCCCGCCCGCCGAAGCGCACGGTCGCCTCCCGCAGGCGCAGCAGCGCCCCCGCGTCCCCCTCGGCACCCGGCTCCCCCGCCCGGTCGCGCGTCGGCATCAGAACTCCCCCGTCCGGTCGGTGCGCAGCCGCTCCAGGACCAGCAGGGCGGCCGCGCACACCAGCATCAGCATCGTGGACAGGGCCATCGCCTGCCCGTAGTTGAGGTCTCCGGGCCGCCCCAGCAGCCGGGCCACGGCGACCGGCAGCGTCGGGTTGTCCGGCCGCGCGATGAACACCGTCGCCCCGAACTCGCCGAGCGACACGGCGAACGCGAAACCGGCCGCGACGAGCAGGGCCCGCCGCACCAGCGGCAGGTCGACCTCCCGCCACACCCGCCACGGCGACGCGCCGAGCACGGCGGCCGCCTCCCGCAGCCGTCCGTCCACCGCCCGCAGCACCGGCAGCATGGTCCGCACGACGAAGGGCACGCCCACCAGCGCCTGGGCCAGCGGGATGAGCATCCAGGACTGCCGCAGGTCCAGCGGCGGCCGGTCCAGCGCGATCAGGAACCCGAAGCCCACGGTCACGGCGGACACCCCGAGCGGCAGCATCAGCAGCGCGTCGAAGCCCCGCACCAGCCGCCCCGCGTCCCGTCGGGCCAGCGCGGCCGCGGCCAGCGCGCCGATCACCACGGCGACGGCCGTCGCGGCGGCGGCGTACTGCAGGGAGTTCCACACGGCGGCGATCGGCGCGACCAGGAACATGCCGCCGTCGGCGTCGGTCAGCGCCCGGTAGTAGCCGAGGCCCCCGCCGCCACCGCCGAACGAGCGGCGCACTAGCACGGCGAGCGGCAGCACCAGCAGCACGGCGACGGTGGCCAGGACGCCCGCGAGCAGCGCCCACTGCCCGGCCCCGCGCGGCCGGCGTGCCGTCCCCGCGGCGTCCACCAGGCGCAGCGCGGTCTCCCGCCGCCGTACCGTCCGGGCGTGCACGGCGAGGACGGCGCCGACCGCGGCGAACTGCACGAGGGTGAGCACGGCGGCCGTGGACAGGTCGAAGATCTCGGCCGTCTGCCGGTAGATCTCCACTTCGAGCGTGGAGAACGTGGGACCGCCGAGGATCTGCACCACGCCGAAGGAGGTGAAGGTGAACAGGAAGACCATCAGCGCGGCGGCGGCCACGGCGGGGCCGAGCGCGGGCAGCGTGACCGTGCGCCAGGCGGCGAACCGGGACGCGCCCAGCATCCGGGCGGCGTCCTCCTGCCGGGGATCGAGCTGGGCCCACAGGCCGCCGACCGTGCGGACGACGACCGCGTAGTTGAAGAAGACGTGGGCGAGCAGGATGGCCCACACGGTGGTGTCCAGCCGTACGCCCCACAGCTCGTCGAGGAGCCCGCCGCGCCCCACGAGCGCCAGGAAGGCGGAGCCGACGACGACGGTCGGCAGCACGAACGGCACCGTGACGACGGCCCGCAGCAGGTGTCTGCCGGGGAAGTCGAGGCGGGCGAAGACGTAGGCGGCGGGCAGGGCGAGCAGCAGGGTCAGCGCGGTGGAGGCCAGCGCCTGCCAGGTGGTGAACCACAGCACGTGCCGGATGCCGGGTTCGGCGACGACGTCCGCGATCCGCCCGAACCGCCAGGACCCGTCCGCCTTCAGCCCGCGCGTGACGATCGCGGCGACGGGCCAGGCGAAGAACACGGCGAAGAACGCGACGGGCGCCGCCATCAGGGCGAGCCGCGCCGCGTTCCCGCGCCGCGCCGGGTCCGGCCGGCGCCGCGCTACTTCAGTACGAGCGACGTCCACGACTTGACCCACTGGTCACGGTTGGCGGCGATCCTGGCGGGCGCCATGGTCTCGGGGTGCGCGGCCCGCGGCCCGTACCGCGTGAACTCCTTCGGCACCGCGGCGCCCTCGGTGACGGGGTAGACGAACATGTTCAGCGGCATGTCCTGCTGGAACTCCCGGCCGACCAGGAAGTCGAGGAGCGCCTTGCCGCCCTTGGCGTTCGCGGCGTTGCTGAGCAGTCCGGCGTACTCGGTCTGCCGGAAGCAGGTGCCGGTGGCGACCCCGGTCGGGGCGGTGCTCGGCCGGGGGTCGGCGTAGATGACCTCGGCGGGCGGCGAGGAGGCGTACGACACCACGAGCGGCCGGTCGCCACCGGCCTTGCGGCCGCCGGCGGAACCGGAGAACTCCTGGTCGTAGGCCTGGTCCCAGCCGTCGACGACCTTCACACCGTTGGCCTTCAGCCGCTTCCAGTAGTCCTGCCAGCCGGTGTCGCCGAACTGCGCGGCGCTGCCCAGCAGGAAGCCGAGGCCGGGCGAGGAGGTGGCGGCGTTCTCGGTGACCAGCAGGTTCTTGTACGCCGGCTCGGCGAGGTCGGCGAAGGTGCGCGGCGGGGTCAGCTTGTGCTTGGCGAACCAGGCCTTGTCGTAGTTGACGCAGATGTCGCCGGTGTCGATCGGGGTGACCCGGTGCCGGGCCTGGTCGACGCGGTACTGGGGCAGCACCCGGCCGGCGCCCCGCGGCTCGTACGACTGGAACAGCCCGTTGTCGAGGGCGCGGGAGAGCAGGGTGTTGTCCACGCCGAAGAGGACGTCGCCCTGCGGGTTGTCCTTGGTCAGGATGGCCTTGTTCACGGCCTGCCCGGCGTCGCCGTCCTTGAGGACCTTCACCGTGTAGCCGGACTGCTTCTCGAAGTCGTGCAGCACGTTCTTGGAGACGGCCCACGAGTCGTGGCTGACGAGGGTGACGGTGTGCGAGTCCGCCGACGACCCGCCGTCACCGGAGCCGCACGCGGACAGCGCGAGGAGGCCGAGCCCGACGGCCGCTGCCGCGAAGGTCTTGGTGTGCACTGGATGTCCTCCTGGGGGTTGGCCAGGAAGAGACGCGGCCCCGCCCGGGCACCCGCGGAGTGGTCCGCCGGTGCCCGGGCAGGGCGCAACAGCTTGAGTGATGACCGAACTTCCTACCCAGAATGACCTGGGCGAGGTTCAGAGGGTCTGCGGCCCGATGCCGCACTCTCAGCGCTGTGGCGCTCCCCTGTCGGAATATGAAGATGTCTGTACGGCGTCAGACTACCGCTCGGTGGCCGCCAGCTGACCACAGGCCCCGTCGATCTCCTGACCGCGGGTGTCCCGGACGGTGACCGGCACCCCGTGCGCGGCGATGGCCTCGACGAACGCCTTCTCGTCCTCCGGCCGGGAGGCGGTCCACTTCGAACCCGGAGTCGGGTTCAGCGGGATCAGGTTGACGTGCACCGGTCGGCCCCGCAGCAGCCGGCCGAGGCGGTCGCCCCGCCAGGCCTGGTCGTTGATGTCGCGGATCAGCGCGTACTCGATGGACAGCCGCCGGCCGGACTTCTCGACGTACTCGAACCCGGCGTCCAGCACCTCGCGCACCTTCCACCGCGTGTTCACGGGGACGAGGGTGTCGCGCAGCTCGTCGTCGGGGGCGTGCAGGGAGATCGCCAGCCGGCACTTGAAGCCCTCGTCGGCGAACCGGTGGATGGCGGGCACCAGCCCGACGGTCGACACGGTGATCCCGCGCTGCGACAGGCCCAGCCCGTCCGGGGCGGGGTCGGTGAGCGCGCGGACGGCGCCGACGACCCGGTTGTAGTTGGCGAGCGGCTCGCCCATCCCCATGAAGACGATGTTGGACAGCCGCGCCGGACCGCCCGGGACCTCGCCGTCGCGCAGCGCCCGCATGCCGTCCACGATCTGGTGGACGATCTCCGCGGTGGACAGGTTCCGGTCCAGCCCGGCCTGCCCGGTCGCGCAGAACGGGCAGTTCATCCCGCACCCCGCCTGCGAGCTGATGCACATGGTCACCCGGTCCGGGTACCGCATCAGCACGGACTCGACGAGCGTCCCGTCGAACAGCCGCCACAGCGTCTTGCGGGTGGCGCCCTGGTCGGTCGACAGGTGCCGGACGACGGTCATCAGCTCCGGGAGCAGCGCCTCCTGCAGCTTGGACCGGGCCCCGGCCGGGATGTCGGTCCACTCCGCCGGGTCGTGCGCGAACCGCGCGAAGTAGTGCTGCGAGAGCTGCTTGGCGCGAAACGGCTTCTCACCGATCGCGGCCACCGCGTCCTTGCGTTCGGCGGGCGACAGGTCGGCGAGATGCCGCGGCGGCTTCTTGGCCCCGCGCGGCGCGACGAAAGTGAGTTCTCCGGGTGCAGGCATAACACGACCAGTGTCGCAGATCATCTCCGGGGGCCCGGGGCCCGGGGCCGGAGCGGGGTGGGGGTGGTCACCCGCGGGCGGTGCGTGTCAGCGTCGGTCGCCCTCGGGCGGCTGCCCGTGGACGGCCCAAGGGGCGAGACAGTGGGGATGGGATGATCTGTCCGGAGGGGTGCGAGTGGACATGCTCGAACTGATGGAGTGGTTGGCCGAGCGCGGCGTCACGACCGTCTTCAAGGTCGACGGTGACCGCATGGTTGAGCGACGGGCGGCGTGGATGGTCATCGTCAGCGGCGGGCAGCTCGGCAAGGACTCGTTCTTCCGTGCCGACCTGGCCACGCCAGACGCATGCCTCGACTCGTTGCTCGCTCATCTGGAGAGCAAGGGCTTGTCACCGTTTGCGTGATCGGCATTCCCCATGTGGCCGTAGCTGGTTCGTCGAACATGCCGAGTGATCGTGGAAACTGTCGTGGCGCAAGGTGCCGTGGGTGCAGATCTGCATTACCTGAGTACAGGACCCCGGTCTCACGCAGTTCGGTGCGTGACCGATGTCGTGCAGCCACGCTGCGGCGACGAGGAGACCCGATCAGCCACCGCCTGAGTGTGCAGCTAGCGATTCCCGAGCGGTCGTCGTATGCGCATGCTTTCTCCTCTCGCGTGCCCCTGGTGCGAGGGACGGCCTGCTGCAAGGACGGCCTATTACTCGGAATGGGTGACGCCGAGCAGACATGCGAGTCGGGCGGGAGCGCCCCGCGGCGCGTGGCTGCGGGGCGCCTTGCGGGGGCTAGTCGACACTCTGCCCGTCGTACATACCGCCCTTGCAGGTGTTGTCCGTCAGATCGGCCGTTCCGCCGCCCGCCTTGCACTGGGAAGGGGTGACGTAGGTCGGGGCACCCTGTGCGGTGGCGGCGGTGGCGGCGGCGGCGCCTGTGAGGCCGAGTCCAGCTAGGGCTGCCGTGGCGATGACGGCAGCGACAATGCGTCGAACGCGCATTCGGTTCCCCTTTCACGGATTGCCTTGGTTGGGGACACTAGCCAGCCTGATCTTCACCTATGTGGGTGGCACGTCATGTTCCGCCATTCGGGTGACATTGCGGTCACCGGTCGAAGGTGCCGAGGCCCTCTGTGTCGAGGTGTTCGACGGTGACGCCGGTGGCTTTGCCGGCGTGGGTGCGGAAGGTGACGCCGGAGAGACCGGCGGCGTTCTCGCCCTGGGTGCGGTAGCTGAAGGTGTCGCCCGAGTAGTGGGTCAGGGGGAAGGGCGTCTTGCGCGGGCCCAGGGTCATGGTGAGGTGGCCGCTGTCGTCGCCGGTGACGGTGAGCGGGCCGTAGTAGTCGTTCGCGTAGGTGCCCGTGTAGGTGCCGGCGGCCTTGGCCGGTGCGGCGCCGGCAGGCGGCTTGCCGTAGTTCGTGCGGGAGGCGCCGGTGTCGACGGCGGCCTGCACGACCTTGCGGTAGAAGGGGAGCCAGTCGACGCTCTGCCTGCCGTTGCGGGCGATGTCGAGGAACGCGGCGGCCACCGCCTCGGCCACGCCGATGGGCTGCCCGTTCGTCAGCACCACGATGCCGAGCCGTTCGCCGGGCAGCAGGGTGAGCGTGGTCGCGGCGCCCAGGTCGAAGGCGCCGGAATGGCTCAGGCGGACGGCGCCGCCGTCGTCGTAGCCGACGTCCCAGCCGAGGCCGTAGAAGCCCGGCTCACCCGCGGGGGCGAGCGGGGGCCGGGTCACGGAGTGCGGGACGCGGGTCTGGTCCAGGGCCGCCGCGCCGACCAGCCTCTTCCCGCCGAAGGTGCCGTTGTCCAGTTGCAGCCGCATCCACCGGGTGAGGTCGTCGACGGTCGAACTCGCGCCGCCCGCGGGTGCCTGGCTGTCGGCGTTCTCCGTGGTGGAGGGCTTCCAGTGGCCGTTCACCTCGATGTGGGGCGAGGCCTTGTCGGCGGCCTTGTCGTAGTCGGCGCGCCGGTAGCTGGAGTGGCGCATGCCCAGCGGCGCGAACAGGGTGTCGGTCGCCAGCCGCGGCCAGCTGGTTCCGGCCGCGCCGGCCACCGCTTCCGCCGCCTCGGTGAGGCCGTAGTTGGTGTAGGCGTAGCTCGCGCGGAAGGGGGACAGTGGCTCCAGCCGCAGGTGCTGGAGGATGTAGTCGCGCTGGTAGCCGAGGTCCTGCAGCAGGTCGCCGGCGTGGTCGGGCAGCCCGCTGCGGTGCGAGAACAGGTCCGCGACCGTCACGTTCGCGCTGACGTACGGGTTCTTCAGCGCGAAACCCGGATCGTGGTCGACCACCCGATCGTCCCAGCCGACGGCCCCGCGCCCCACGGCCCCGGCGACGACGGTGGACGACAGCGGCTTCGACACGGACGCCAGCTGGAAGACCGTCCCGGTGCCGACCTTGCCGCTCCTGCCCAGCTCACGGACGCCGAAGCCCTTCGCGTACACCACCTCGCCCTGGTGGACGACACCCACGGCGATCCCCGGCACCCCGGTCCGCCGCATCGCGTTCTCCACCAGGCCGTCGATCCGGCCGACCGCGGCCGTCACCCGCGCCGGTGGCAGCTGCGGGGCCGGCTGCTTCGGCGGCGTGGGGGCGAGCGACGCGGTGACGGACGGACGATCCGTGGCGGTGGCCGTCGCGCCGGCGCATCCCGACGACGTCACGAGCCCGAGCACCCCCAGGTGCAGCACCGCGGCGATCGCGCGGGCCCGGCGGCACCGCCCGCCGCTGCCCTTCCGGTCGGCCATGATCCGCTCCCCTCGCCGCGCTCCAGTGGGTCGAAGCGGTTCGTCACCAGGTCACGGGCAGCGTCCTCGGGCCGCGGATGAGGCCCTGGCGCTGGAACTCGACCTCCTCGGCCGGTACGGCGAGGCGGATGCCCGGGAAGCGGGCGAGGACGCTGCCGATGATCACCTCCGCCTCCATCCGGGCCATGACGGCCGCCAGGCAGTGGTGCGGGCCGTGCCCGAAGGCGAGGTGCGGGGCGTCGTCGCGGTCGAAGTCCAGGACGTCGGGGTCGGGGAAGGTGCCGGGGTCGCGGTTGGCGGCGACGTAGGCGTTGTAGATCACGTCACCCGCCCGGACCAGGTGCCCGCCGACCTCGACGTCCTCGGTGGCGACGCGCGGGATGCCGACGCCGTTGCGGTGGGGGACGTAACGGAAGAGCTCCTCGACGGCCCTGGGCAGCAGCTCCGGCTCGCGGCGCAGCCGCTCCAGCTGCTCGGGGTGGGTGAGCAGCGCGTACATCATCGAGCCGGAGTTGTTGCGGACCGCGTGGCCGCCGCTGACCTGGATCGCGGTGGCGAGGGAGACGGCCTCGTCCCGCGTGATCTCCCCGGCGGAGACGGCCTGCGCCAGCACTCCCGCCAGGTCCTCGCGGGGTTCCTCACGGCGGCGTTCGAGGAGTTCCACGATGCGGGCGCGGGTCGCCTCGGCCGCCGCTCTGCCGCGCTCCGCCGAGTCCGCGCCTGCGGCCAGCAGGGCCTCGCCGGTCTGCGCCCAGCGCTGCCAGTCGCTCTCCTCGACGCCGAGGAAGTCGCGGACCACGGCGACCGGAAAGGGTCCGTGGAGGTGTTCCATCAGGTCGGCGAGGGCTCCGGCCCGCTCCATACGGTCGAGCAGTTCCCCGGCCCTGCGCTCCGCCAGCGGCCGCAGCCGCTGCATGCTGCGGCCGGTGAACGCCCGGGCGACGACCCTGCGCAGCTGGTTGTGCCGGGGCGGGTCGATGTACTGCAGGCCCGCCGTCTGCGACGCCACCGGCTCGGGCCGCATGCTGGTCACCGGGCGGCCGATGACCGCCTCCCGGGAGAAGCGCGGGTCGGTCGTGACGAAGCGGACGTCCTCGTACCGGGTGACGAGCCAGGCATACCCCTCGCCGTGCGGCAGCTTGATCCGGGTGACCGGCTCCTCGCGGAGCACCTCGTCCAGGAAGGGGTCGGGGTCGAGGGCGGGCAGGTCGTCGACGGGCCAGAACCGCACGGGCGGCGCGGCCGGGGCGGCGACGGACTCCGCATCCGGGTCGGGGTCGAAGGGCATCGCGTACCACTCCCTGCTGCGTCACCGGGGGCAGCCCCGTGTCGAGGAGGACGTCGTCCTCCAGGGAGTCTGCCGCCGCCCGCGGCGGCCCGGCCATTTCAGTTGCGGCATCCGGGTACCGGGGCGATGGCC
This sequence comes from Streptomyces sp. NPDC041135, assembly GCF_055592085.1. Lineage (NCBI taxonomy): Bacteria > Bacillati > Actinomycetota > Actinomycetes > Kitasatosporales > Streptomycetaceae > Streptomyces > Streptomyces sp. NPDC041135. The sequence goes on along the minus strand of NZ_JBVIYZ010000012.1, from coordinate 116,302 downwards.
CCGCCCGCGGCGCACCCGGCCCCGGTACGGCGACGGGCCCCCGTCCTGAGCAGGACGGGGGCCCGGAGACCGGGTGGGGCGGCGCCGGCGGGAACCGGAAGGCCTCACGCCGAGCCGACGAACACCACCATCAGCAGCCAGACGACCGGGGCCGTCGGCAGCAGGGAGTCGAGGCGGTCCATGATGCCGCCGTGTCCGGGGAGCAGGGTGCCCATGTCCTTGATCCCGAGGTCCCGCTTGATCATGGATTCGCCCAGGTCGCCCAGTGTGGCGCTGGCCGCGACCGCGAGGCCCAGCAGCAGGCCCTGCCACCAGCGGCCGTCGTCGATCAGGAACTGCATGCACAGCGCGCCCGCCACCATCGCGAACAGCACCGCGCCCAGCAGGCCCTCGCGGGTCTTGCCGGGGCTGATGCGGGGGGCGAGCCGGTGCTTGCCGAAGCGCCAGCCGACGGCGTAGGCCCCCGTGTCGCTGACGACCGTCAGCAGCAGGAAGGTCAGGACCCGGAAGGGACCGTCGTCCGCGGTGAGCAGCAGGGCGACGAACGTGGCCAGGAAGGGGACGTAGAAGACCGCGAAGACACCGGCCGTGACGTCCCTGAGGTAGCCCTCGGGCGGTTCGGTCATGCGCCAGACCAGCACCGCGAGCGCGGTGAGCGCCAGAGCGACCCAGGCGCCCTCGGCACCCCGGACGTAGCCGGCGACGACCATCGCCGCGCCGCCCACGGCCAGCGGGACCAGGGGCGCCTTGATGGCCTTGCGCTCCTGGAGCCGGCTGGTCAGCTCCCACAGGCCGACGACGACGGCGACCGCTATGACGCCGATGAAGACGGCCTTGACGATGAACAGGGACGCGATGATCACCACGCCGAGCCCGACGCCGACCCCTATGGCCGCGCCCAGGTCCCGTCCCGCGCTCTTCTTCTGCGGGGCGGGTGCCGGCTGCGAGGCCTCGGGCATGGGCTCCGGATTCTGCGGCGCCGCCTCGTAGGGATGCGCCTGCGGCAAGTCGTCGCGGAACAAGGGGCCGCTCAGCCGAGCGGCCCCCCGGTCGTCATCCTGGTCTCCGCCGTACGCGGGTACGTCGGGCGTGATGGGCATGGGGCGAGTCTGCTGCGCTTCATGCGCATCGTACGTGGGACCCGCCGGGCCGGTGCCCTGGACAGGCCCTCGCTCGGTGGGGCCCCAGTACCCGGATTGTGGCGGTGCCCCCCAGGAAGAGTCGTTCATCAGACCTCGAGCAGCTCCGCTTCCTTGTGCTTGAGCAGCTCGTCCACCTGGGCGACGTACTTCGCCGTGGTGTCGTCCAGCTCCTTCTCGGCGCGGCGGCCCTCGTCCTCGCCGACCTCGCCGTCCTTGATCAGCTTGTCGATGGCGTCCTTGGCCTTGCGGCGCACGGAGCGGATGGACACCTTGGCGTCCTCGCCCTTGCTCTTGGCGACCTTGATGTAGTCGCGGCGGCGCTCCTCGGTCAGCTCGGGGAACACCACACGGATGATGTTGCCGTCGTTGCTGGGGTTGACGCCCAGGTCGGAGTCGCGGATCGCCTGCTCGATGTTGCGCAGCGCGCTCTTGTCGAACGGGGTCACGACCGCCATGCGCGGTTCCGGCACGGAGAACGAGGCCAGCTGGTTGATCGGCGTCGGCGCGCCGTAGTAGTCGGCCACGATCTTGTTGAACATCGCCGGGTGCGCACGCCCGGTGCGAATCGCGGCGAAGTCCTCCTTGGCGACCACGACGGCCTTCTCCATCTTCTCCTCTGCCTCGAGGAGGGTCTCTTCGATCACCACTTGCTCCTGCGTGTCTTGAGTGAGGCCCGGCTGCGGTTCCTTGTCGGGGCGGCGGCCGGCTGCGTCGCGTCTTCTTCCTGCACGGTTTCCGACCGGCAGGACATTGTCCATCCCCCGGCCGAGGCCCGGGAATTCGGGTCAGGCCCGGGCGCCCTGGTCACCCACGAGCGTGCCGATCTTCTCACCCTTGACGGCGCGGGCGATATTGCCCGCCTTCAGGAGTTCGAAGACGACGATCGGGAGCTTGTTGTCGCGGCACAGGGTGACGGCCGTGGCGTCGGCGACCTTCAGATCGCGCGTGATGACCTCGCCGTAGCCGAGGGAGTCGAACTTCACGGCGTCCGGGTTGGTCTTCGGGTCGGAGTCGTACACGCCGTCCACCCCGTTCTTGCCCATGAGCAGCGCCTCGGCGTCGATCTCCAGGGCGCGCTGGGCGGCGGTGGTGTCGGTGGAGAAGTACGGCATGCCCATGCCCGCGCCGAAGATGACGACGCGGCCCTTCTCCAGGTGGCGCACGGCGCGCAGCGGGATGTACGGCTCGGCGACCTGACCCATGGTGATGGCGGTCTGCACGCGGCTGTCGGTGCCCTCCTTCTCCAGGAAGTCCTGGAGGGCGAGGCAGTTCATCACGGTGCCCAGCATGCCCATGTAGTCGGAGCGGGCGCGGTCCATGCCGCGCTGCTGGAGTTCGGCGCCGCGGAAGAAGTTGCCGCCGCCGATGACGACCGCGACCTCCGCGCCGTCCCGGACGACGGCCGCGATCTCGCGGGCGATGGCGTGCACCACGTCGGGATCGACGCCCAGGCCCCCACCGCCGGAGAAGGCCTCTCCGGACAGCTTCAGCAGAAACCGGCCGCGTACTTTGCCGTCGTCGCTCTTCTGGGCCTTGGTGGTCATGGAGATCTCCTCATGGTGCACATACGAAGAGGCCATTGCCGGTGGGTTCGCGTTTCGCTCCCATGCGCGGCAATGGCCTCCTCGTCAGATCTGCTGTCGCCCGTCACGCGCGTGTGCCGGGTGGCACGCTCGAGCGCGACGGCCGACTGCTGTCGACCCTATCGGGGTCGCGCGTCGATCGCGTACGGACTCAGATGCCGACCTTGATGCGCGTGAAGCGCTTCAGGGTGACACCGGCCTCGTCCAGGACCTTCTGGACCGACTTCTTGTTGTCCAGCGCGTACGGCTGGCCGAGCAGCGTGGCGTCCTTGAAGAAGCCGTTGAGGCGACCGTCGACGATCTTGGCGATCGCGGCCTCGGGCTTGCCCTCGGCGCGGGTGGTCTCCTCGGCGATGCGGCGCTCGGACTCGACGACGTCGGCCGGCACGTCCTCCTTGGCGAGGTACTTCGGCGCGAACGCGGCGATGTGCTGCGCGATGCCCTTGGCGACCTCGGCGTTCGGCTTGTCCAGCTCGACGAGGACACCGATCTGCGGGGGCAGGTCGGGCATCGTGCGGTGCATGTAGGCGGAGACGTAGCCGTCGGCGAACTGCGCGAAGCGGTCCAGCACGATCTTCTCGCCGAGGTTGGCGTTGGCCTCGTCCACGAACGCCTGGACGGTCTTGCCGGGCTCGATCTCGGAGGCGAGCAGCGCCTCGAGGTCGGCCGGGGCGGACTTGGCGACGTGCTCGGCGATCGCGTTGGCGGCGGCCTGGAACTTGTCACCCTTGGCGACGAAGTCCGTCTCGCACTTCAGCTCGACGAGGACGCCGGAGGAGTTGTCGTCGGCGATGATGGAGACCACGGCGCCGTTCTCGGCGGAGCGGCCCTCGCGCTTGGCGACGCCCTTCTGGCCCTTGATGCGGAGCGCCTCGACGGCCTTCTCGACGTTGCCCTCGGCCTCGTCCAGCGCCTTCTTGCAGTCCATCATGCCGGCGCCGGTCAGCTCGCGGAGCTTCTTGACGTCGGCGGCGGTGTAGTTCGCCATGATCTGTGAATCTCTTCTCGGAGTTCGAAGTCTCGAAGTCGGCGGCGAGTCCACGGTGAGCGGACGGCCGCCAAAGATCTCCGCCTACGAAGATCTCAGGGCTGCGGGTGAACGGCGGGCGGCGCGGTCGGCGCCGCCCGCCGTCACTTCAGCCGAACGGCCTGCGACCCGAAGGTCAGGCCTGCTCGCCCTCGGCGGCCGGAGCGGCCTCGGCGGCGGGCTCCTCGGCAGCGGGCGCCTCGTCGGCGGCAGCCTCGGCGGCGGGGGCCTCGGCAGCGGCCTCGGCGGCCGGAGCGTCGGCAGCGGCGTCGGCCTCGGCCGGCTTCTCCGCCTCGTCCGTCTTCTTCTCGCCCTCGAGCAGGTCGCGCTCCCACGCGGCCAGCGGCTCGCCGGCGGCCTTGTCGCCCTTGCCCTCGGTGGCGACACGCGAGCGGGAGATGAGGCCCTCGGCGACCGCGTCGGCGATCACACGGGTGAGCAGGGTGACGGAGCGGATCGCGTCGTCGTTGCCCGGGATCTTGTAGTCGACCTCGTCGGGGTCGCAGTTGGTGTCGAGGATGGCGACGACCGGGATGTTGAGCTTCCGGGCCTCACCGACCGCGATGTGCTCCTTCTTGGTGTCCACGATCCAGACGGCGCTGGGCACCTTGGACATCTCGCGGATACCACCGAGGGTCTTCTCCAGCTTGGCCTTCTCGCGCGAGAGCACGAGAAGCTCCTTCTTGGTCAGACCCGACGCGGCGACGTCCTCGAAGTCGATCTGCTCGAGCTCCTTGAGGCGCTGCAGACGCTTGTAGACGGTGGAGAAGTTGGTGAGCATGCCGCCCAGCCAGCGCTGGTTGACGTAGGGCATGCCGACGCGGGTGGCCTGCTCGGCGATGGCCTCCTGCGCCTGCTTCTTCGTGCCGACGAACATGACCGTGCCGCCGTGGGCGACGGTCTCCTTGACGAACTCGTAGGCGCGGTCGATGTACGACAGCGACTGGAGCAGGTCGATGATGTAGATGCCGTTGCGCTCGGTGAAGATGAAGCGCTTCATCTTCGGGTTCCAGCGACGGGTCTGGTGACCGAAGTGGACGCCGCTTTCCAGCAGCTCCCGCATCGTGACGACGGCCATGGCCGTATCTCCTTGGATTTCTCGGTTGTGCCGCGGATGCCGGACGGCTCCCGCGCCTGACGCCCGCAGTGCGCCGTGCCACGAAGGACCGAGGGGCGCTGACACGATCGGGCCGTTGCCGGCCGGCTCGCGTCGGGGCGTGCGAAGTCGACCCGGTGACCCGGATCGCCATCAGAAGTGTACGGGACCGGCGAGGCAGCGGGTGACGCCGCTGTCCACAACCGGAGGGTTGTCCACAGATCCCGGCCAAGATCACCGCACCCGCGGGACCCTTACCGCATGCGACGACTCCTGCGGATCATGCGACGTGTGTGCGGGTGGGTAGTGCCGGCCCTGTGGCTGACTCTCGCCGTCCTGGCCTCCGGGGCCCGGGCGGACACCCCGGGCCCCGCTCCCCCGCCGCCCGGACCGGCCCCGGCACCCGTCCCGGCCCCGGCCGTGGCCCGTGCCTGGCCGGTGGGCACCCGGCCGGCGGTGCTGCGGGGCTGGCAGCCCCCGGCGACGCCGTACGGTCCCGGCCACCGCGGGGTCGATCTGGCGGCGGCGCCCGGCGCCCCCGTCCGGGCGGTGGCCGCGGGCCGGGTCACCTTCGCGGGCCGGGTGGCCGGGCGGGGCGTGGTCTCGGTACGGCTCGCGGGCACGGCGCTGCGGACCACCTACGAACCGGTGACACCGTCCGTGCGCGAGGGCGACCGGGTGACACCCGGCGAGACGGTCGGCACGGTCGAGCCGGCCGGCTCGCACTGCGCGACGACGTGCGTGCACTGGGGCCTGCGCAGCGGACCGGCGTATCTGAACCCGCTGGCCCTGCTGCCGCCGTGGCTGCTGAACGGCGGCCCGTCACGACTGCTGCCGGTGCTGGACGTGCCGCTGCCAGGGTGACGGTGACAGTGACGGACGGGGCGGGGGCGGGAGGGAGAGGGAGGGGCGGGGGGTGGGGGGAGGGGGTCAGCCCGTCACGCCGTGCAGGACCATGCCCACCGCCGCCTCGGTGATCGCCGTGGGCTCCTCGGCCGCTCCCAGCTCGATCCGCCGCACCGCCGCGTCGACGACTCCCTGGAGCAGCATCGCCGCCAGCCGGGGCTGGTCGTGTCCCAGCTGCCCGAGCGCCTCGACGATCATCGCGACGAGCCCGCCGTGCGCGGCTCTGATCTTCTCCCGGGCGCCCGCGTCCAGCTCGCTCGCGGAGATCGCCACGACGGCTCGGTGCCGCCGGTCCCCGACCAGGGCCAGCTGCTGCCGCACATACGCCTCGACCTTGCCGCCGGGCGACTCGGCACGCTCCATCGCCGCGGCGACCTCGGCCGCCCAGACGGGGAAGTCGACGGCGCACAGCTCCTCGACCACGGCCGCCCGTGACCGGAAGTACTCGTAGACGGAGGACCGCGCCAGCCCCGTCCGCTCGGCGAGGGCGGGGAAGGTCAGGGCTTCCGTGCCGCCCTCGGACAGCAGGCTCCGGGCCGCGTCCAGCAGGGCGGCTCGTTGCATCGACCGGTGCTCGGCCACGGAGGCCGCTCGAATCCTTGGCACCCGACCACTGTACGGACGCGCCCGCGCGGACGGGAGGCACTGCGCCAGGGACGCCTGTCACGTCGCCCCGGCGGCCCCGCTCAGCGGCCGAAGCCGGCCAGCTTGGCCCGCAGCTGGAGCACCGACTTGGTGTGGATCTGGCTGACCCGGCTCTCGGTGACACCGAGCACGTTGCCGATCTCGGCGAGGGTGAGGCCCTCGTAGTAGTACAGGGTGACGACGGTCTTCTCCCGCTCGGGCAGCGTGTTGATCGCCCGGGCGAGGAACCGGCGCAGCTCGCGGTCCTCGGCCACCTCCACGGGGTTGTCGGCGGCGGTGTCCTCCAGCGTGTCCATCACGCTGAGGCCGTCACCGCTCTCGCCGCCGACGTGCAGCAGCTCCTCCAGGGCGACCACGTTGGCCAGCGACAACTGACTGAACACGGCGTGCAGTTCCTCGACCTCGATGCCCAGCTCGGCGGCGACCTCCACCTCGCTGGGGGTGCGCCGCAGCCGTGCCTCCAGCGTGGCGTACGCCCGCTCGACGTTGCGCGCCTTCTGCCGGACCGAGCGCGGGATCCAGTCCAGTGCCCGCAGCTCGTCGATCATCGCGCCCCGGATCCGGGTGATCGCGTACGTCTCGAACTTGATCTCGCGGTCGATGTCGAACTTCTCGATCGCGTCGATCAGCCCGAACACGCCCGAGGAGACGAAGTCGGCCTGCTCCACGTTCGGCGGCAGCCCGACGCTCACCCGTCCCGCCACGTACTTCACCAGCGGCGAGTAGTGCAGGATCAGCTGCTCCCGCAGCCGCTCGTCCCCCGTCGCCTTGTACGACCGCCACAGCTCGTCGAGCGTCGAGGGAGCCGGCGGCCGCACGCTGCCACCGTCGCGGGCGGCTGGGGGGATCGCCGCCCGGTCGGACCCGGAGGTGTGCTGGGGCATTGGTCGCCTTGTGCCGTTCTGCCGTGAAGTGCCGTGAAGTGCTGTGGAGTGGGATGGAGTGGGTTGGGCTGGGGGGAAGGGGGGCGGATGGGTGCGGTGTCTGCCTGATGCCGGGTCGGCGCGGTCTGCGTCGGCACCGTTCGTGAGCGTAGCGTGACTGAGGAGTCGCGGTGTGCGAACAACGGGGCGCCACCCCTGCGCGTTCACCTCTGCCGATGGTTGCCGGGGCCATGCACCGATGGCTCTGTGTGAGCGGTTGCGGACGCCAACTCACGGGAATCCCAAGGGCGTCGGGCGTTCCCCCGGACGGCCGAGCGCCGTCGGTCACCGCCGACCGCGACCGGGCCGGACCGAGATCACGGCCTGGCGTGTCAACTTCCAGCCGTCGCCGTGTCGTTCGACGTAACCGAGTGCTCGCAGTTCGTACAGTCTCGCGATCGCCTCGTCCTGGGTGGTCTGCGCGCCGCGCGCGATCTCCGCGGGCGGCGCGGAACGGTTCCCGGGGAGGGCGGCCAGGACCTGCCGGGCGGCGGGTTCCAGCAGGTCGCGCGGGAGGACGGGACCGCGGCGGACCGGTGCCAGCTCACCCATGTCGCCCACCAGCTCGACGACCTCGGCCGCGTCCCCGACCAGGACGGCCTCGCCGCGCAGCAGCTCGTGCACGCCCGCGGAGAGTGCGCTGGTGACGGGCCCGGGCACGCCCATCGTGAACCTCCCGAGCCGTTGCGCCGCCCGCGCGGTGACCAGTGAGCCGCTGCGGCAGGCGGCCTCCACGACGACCGTCCCCCGCGTCAGCGCGGCGATGACGCGGTTGCGGAGGATGAATCTGGTCGGTGTCGGGTGCTCGCCGGGCGGTAACTCGCCGATCACCAGGCCCTGTTCCGCGATCCTGTTGATCAGTTCGGTGTGGCCGCGCGGGTAGGGCCGGTCGACGCCGCAGGCCAGGACGGCGGCGGTGGCTCCGCCGGCGGCCAGGGCGCCGCGGTGGGCGGCGCCGTCGACCCCGTAGGCGCCGCCCGAGACCACGACCCAGCCGCGTTCGGCGAGGCCGGAGGCGAGGGTGGCCGCGACGTGGGCGCCGTACTCCGTGCAGGCGCGGGCGCCGACCACGGCCACCGAGGTCAGCGCCCACATCCGCAGGCTGGGCCGGCCGCGCACCCACAGTCCCAGGGGCCGGGCGTCGCCGAGGTCGTCAAGCTGGGCGGGCCACTCCGCGTCACCGGGGCTGACGAACCGCACCCCGGCCGCCCGCGCGGTGTGCAGGTCCCGCTCGGGTTCCGCCCGCTCGGCTCTCCCGCGCAGCCCCGCCCACCGGGTCGCGCTCACTCCGGGCAGCGGCTCTCCGCTCCCCCGCAGCCGGCCGGCCACCTCTCGGAGACCGTACTCCCGCAGCCACCGTCCGCCGGTCTCGTCCCCGGGTTCGAGCACCCGGGTGAGGAAGACCCGGTGCAGCAGCTCGGCACCCGGCGTCCCGGCGGCGCCGGGGTCCGGCCCGCCTCCCCTGCCCGGCCCACCACCGCCGTCCGCCCCGCCTCCCGGGGCCTCCCTGTCCCCTGGGCGGTCCCTGCCGTCGGTGCCGTCGGCGCCGTCCCTGTCGGTCATGTCAGGGCTCCGATGACCATCGGCACGCCGCGGGGGACGCCGGTGCGCAGTTGCAGGGCCAGGGCGACGTCGGTGGCGTCCGGGCGGTCATGGCCGAGGAGGTCCGCGACCGTCCAGGCGACCCGCAGCACCCGGTCGATGCCCCGGGCCGTGAGCACGCCCCGTTCGAGGCTGCGCTCGGCCTCGTCCATCGCGCCGGCCGTGGCCTGCCAGCGGCCGCGCAGTTCGCGTCCGGGTACCTCGCTGTTGCTCCGCCAGGGGGTGCCGGCCAGGCGCGCCGCCGACCGTTCCCTGGCCGCCGCGACCCGGGCCCGGACGGTCGCGGTGGACTCGCCCCGGGCGCCCGGTGCGGTGAGCTGGGCGCGGGTGACGGGGTCGACCTCGACGCGCAGGTCGACCCGGTCGAGGAGTGGTCCGGACAGCCGGGACTGGTAGCGGCGGATCGCCGAGGGCGGGCATTCGCACAGCGAGTCGCGCTGCGAGAAGCGTCCGCAGGGGCAGGGGTTGGCGGCCAGCACCATGAGGAACCGGGCGGGGAAGCGCACCACTCCGGCGCTGCGCGCGATGACGACGTGTCCGGCTTCCAGGGGTTGCCGCAGGGCGTCGAGGGTCTGGGTGCGGAATTCGGGGGCCTCGTCGAGGAAGAGCACTCCGCGGTGGGCCAGGGACACGGCGCCGGGGCGGGCGATGCCCTGGCCGCCGCCGACGAGTGACTGCATGGTGGCGGAGTGGTGGGGGGCGCAGTAGGGCGCGGTGTCGATGAGGGGTTTGCCCGGAGGGAGCAGTCCGGCCACCGAGTGCACGGCCGTGACCTCCAGCGAGTCCTGCCGGTCCAGCCGGGGCAGCACGGCGGGCAGCCGTTCGGCGAGCATGGTCTTGCCGGCGCCGGGCGGTCCCTCCAGGAACAGGTGGTGTCCGCCGGCGGCGGCCACCTCGACGGCGGTGCGGGCCGAGGTCTGGCCCACGACGTCGGCCAGGTCGTGGTCCTGTTCGTGCTGTGCCGCGTCGAGGGTGTGCATGCCGGTGGCGGCTCGGGTGCCGGGTACGCGCAGGCCGGCCAGCAGGGGGTCGGGGCGGCCGGGTCCGTCCGGTTCCTCGTCGGGGACGGGTTCGTCCGTCAGGACGGCGATGAGCTGGCGCAGGCTGCGGATGCCGAGGACGGAGACCCCGGGGACGAGGGCGGCTTCGGCGGCGGCGCTCTCGGGGACGACGACCTGTTCGTATCCGGCGTCGGCGGCGGCCAGGACGGCGGGCAGGATGCCGCGTACCGGTCGTACGCGTCCGTCGAGGCCGAGTTCGCCGATCATCATGATGTCGGCGAGGACGCGGGGGTCGATGCGTTCGGCGGCGCCGAGGACGGCGCAGGCGACGGCGAGGTCGAAGCCGGAGCCGGCCTTGGGCACCGAGGCGGGGCTGAGGCCGACGGTGAGTTTCTTCTGCGGCCATTCGCCGCCCGAGTTGACGACGGCCGCCCGTACCCGGTCGCGGCTCTCCGTGAGGCTCTTGTCCGGCAGGCCCACCAGGGTGAAGGCGGCGACTCCGGGTTCGAGGTCGGCCTGGACCTCGACGACCACTCCGTCGACGCCGACCAGGGCGACCGAGCACGTCCGGGCGAATCCCATCAGGCCACCCCCCGTGCGTGCTCGACGAGCGCGGCTCCGCGCCGGGGCAGCAGGACGCCGACGAGGTCGATGCGGACGCCTCCCGGCGGTGCTCCTCCGTGGCTCTGGATCCAGCGTTGCGCGAGGCCGAGCAGCCGCCGTGTCTTGTCGGCGGTGACGGCGGCCATGGGGTGCTCGTAGCGGCCGCCCCTGCGGGTCTTCACCTCGCACACGACCAGGACGTCGCCGTCGCGGGCGACGATGTCGATCTCGCCGGTCCTGCCGCAGCGCCAGTTGCGCTCCAGGACCGTCATGCCGGCTTCGGTCAGCCGCCGCGCGGCCAGTTCCTCGCCGTACCTGCCGAGTGCGTTGCGTGCCTTGTCCATGGGGCACCACCTCCGGCGCCCACGGTCACGCATTGCGCCGGATGGTGTTGATCTTGGTGTGTTACCCGCCGGTTGTGGACAACTCCGTCACCCGTGAGGGTGAGGGCCGCGCCACCGCGGACCCGCCTGCGTCACCGCCCGCTGCCCGCCCGCTGCCTGCCGCCGCCCGCCGTCACCCGCCCGGCAGCTCGAGGTCGCTCTTGTTCAGCTCCTCGATGTTCACATCCTTGAACGTGAGGACGCGCACCTGCTTGACGAACCGGGCCGGCCGGTACATGTCCCAGACCCAGGCGTCCGCCATGGACACCTCGAAGAACACCTCGCCCTGCACGGAGTGCACCTGCATCTCGTAATCGTTGGTGAGATAGAAGCGCCGCTCGGTCTCGATCACGTATTTGAACAGACCGACGACGTCTCGGTACTCCCGGTAGAGCTTCAGCTCCATCTCGGTCTCGTACTTCTCGAGGTCCTCGGCGCTCATGGCATGTTCCCCTTCAGCCGTGCGATCCCCCCATTGTGCGCCAGTCGCCGAAGCCCTCCGACGGTTTCCGGGTCGCCAGACGATTCGCTAGACGATTTCCGGGTCGAGGGTCACGGGACTGGCCGGGGGACCTTCGTCGAGCAGCCTGCGCAGCAGCCCGGCGAGTCTGGTCGGATACACCGTCTCATGCGACCGGCTCAGTTCCCGGCACGTCCACCAGCGCGCTCCGGCGACACTGCGCCGCTCCAGCTCCGTCAGGGACACCGCTGCGGGCACCGTCCGGGTGGCCGCGGTGGTCCGGGCCAGGTAGTACCACTCGTCCTGGTCCCAGCGGCGGCCGGCGAACGGGAAGGAGCACCTGCGCCGCCACAGCACCGGTCCGAGGTCGACACCGGTGATGCCGGTCTCCTCGGCGAGTTCCCGCAGGGCGGCCTCTTCGTGCGTCTCGTCGCCCTCGAGTCCGCCGCCGGGCGTGAACCACCAGTCGTCGGCCGGGGCGTCCGGTTCGTGGCCGTGCAGGAGCAGGATGCGGTCCTCGGGGTCGAGCAGGATCACCCGCGCGACCTTGCGCAGGCCGCCGGGGTGGGCGCCGGTGCCGTCCGCGTCCGTGGCCTCAGCGGGCACCGGCGGACTCCGCCCGGGGCCTGGTGCGGGAGCGGCCGAGGCGTTTGGCGAGGGGGCCGTACGCGCCGCCGGCGAGGACCAGGACAGCGCCGGCGACGATCATGACGGTGATGGTCCGCAGCGGGCCCGGCCGGGACAGCGCGCCGAGGGCCTGGAAGCCGGTGGGGCGCTGGAGCATGCCGTTCATCGGCCAGACGACGGCGTCCACGCGGGCGGAGACGGCGCTGCGGGCGACCGTGCCGCCGGCCGCGTCGGTGAGGTGGGCGCTGGAGTCCAGGGAGGTGTGGCGTTCGTCGCCGAGGAGGAACAGCCGGCCCTTGGGCACCGTGACGGTGGGGATCTTCTTGGTCTCGGCCGGGGTGCCGGCGGCCAGGTAGGGCTCGTCGATCTGGTGGCCGTTGACGGTCAGCTTGCCGTCGGTGCAGCAGGACACCGTGTCGCCGCCGACCGCGACGACGCGCTTGACGACGTCGGCGTTGGTGACCCAGTCCTTGTCCCGGAAGACGACCACGTCACCGCGGCGCACCTCGCCGCCGTCGATGCGCTGGGCCAGGACCCGGTCGCCCGCGTCGATCGTCGGCGTCATCGACTCGGTGGGCACGGTGTACGGCTGGTAGACCACCGCTCCCCATCCGAAGCCGGCGAGGAACAGCACCAGTCCGAGTGCGACGGCCAGTCCGGACAACCGCTGTCCGGTCCGGCCGCCGGCCTGTGCCGTGCCGGTGCCGCCGCCTGACGGGGCCGTACGTATCGTGCTCTGACCACCCATGGACCCGCACCCTACCCGGCGGTACCGGACGGGGGGAGTCCCTGTTTCACGACCCTGGTCACACCTTTCCCGGAGCTTCACCGGGTGCGGGCGCGGGGGCGGTCGGCGGCGCCGACCGAGAGCCCTTCGACGCGGTGGCGGGTTACGCCCGGCCCGGCCGCCTGCGGCGCCGTGCCACCACCGGCAGCAGGGCGACGACGGCGACGGCGCCGGGGGCGACCGGCAGGGACGCGGCGGCCGTGGACTGCTTGTCGAGGCCCGGCTGGTCGAAGGTGTCCGGGACGGGCAGCGTGCCCCAGCGGTTGACCGGCCAGGCCTTGACGACGGCGCGGCCGACGACCTGGTCCACCGGGACCATGCCGTGGTTGCGGTCGGTCTGGTTGTAGCGGGAGTCACGGGAGTTCTGGCGGTGGTCGCCCATCACCCAGATGTAGCCCTTGGGCACCTTGACCTTGAACTGGCCGCCCTGGTCGTCCTGGCTGCACGGGGTGTTGCCCGGGTACACGTAGGGCTCGTTCAGCGCGTGGCCGTTGACCAGGAGGGGGCCGGTGCCCTTGCACTGGACGGTGTCGCCGCCGACGCCGATGACCCGCTTGATGAGGTCCTTCTCCTCGGCGGACGGCATGAGGCCGATCCAGCTGAGGACCTTCTGCGCGGCGTTCGGCGTCGGCGTGGGCTCGCCGGCCAGCCAGTTGTCCGGGTCGTGGAAGACGACGACCTCGCCGCGGTCGGGCTCGGAGCCGAACCACGGGGTGAGCTTGTCGACCAGGACGCGGTCACCCTGCTGGAGGGTGTTCTGCATCGAGTCGGAGGGGATCGAGAACGCCTGGACGAGGAACGTCTTGATCAGCAGGGCCAGGACCAGTGCGATGCCGATCAGGATCGGCAGCTCCTTCCAGAAGGAGCGCGGCTTCGCGGGCCGGGGCGCCGACCCGGTCGCCGGGGGGCCGTCGCCCGCGCCGGGGGGCGGCTGCTCGCCCGCCGGCGTGCCGCCCGCGCGCGCGGCGCCGTCATTCCCTGAGGTCACGGCGCCGTCCGGAGCAGGGGCGGACGCTTCCTCGGGGCGCCCGCGGTGCTCCTCGCCGTCGTGTCCCGACCGTGCGCCAACCGCCACATCCCCCACGCCAACTCCTTACTCCGTGCCGCCGCCGGCGCCATCCTCGGCGCAGGCCCACCACTCCCATAACGAGCGGGAGTTCCGCAGGGGTCGGGAGCCCGATCGTTCTGTTCGGATCGTCGGGGGCAACCCTATGCGACGGCGAGGGGGCAGCGGTCGACCCGGACACGGAGTCGGGCACGCTTGCGAAGGTTTTAGGTTCCGTCAGCCTTGTCCAGTGCCCGAAGGGCCAGCCGATGACCATGGCCCGGCCGACCACGGAGCCCGCGGCGACGGTGCCGCCGTAGTCGGTGTCCTGGTGGGCGCGGGAGTCGGCGGAGTTGCCGCGGTGGTCGCCCATCACCCACAGCCGACCCTGGGGGACGGTGATGTCGAACGGGGTGGTGGAGGGCGCGTCCCCGGGGTACAGGTAGTCGCCCTCGGTCAGGGGTTCGCCGTTGACGGTCACGCGGCCCTGGGCGTCGCAGCACTTGACGTGGTCGCCGCCGACTCCGATCACCCGTTTGATGAGGTCCTTCTCGTTGTCGGAGGGCAGCAGGCCGATGAAGGTGAGCCCTTCCTTGACCTGTTTGACGCCGACGGGGTCGTTCTTCTTGGTGGTCTGTTCGCCCGCCAGCCAGCCGCCCGGGTCGTGGAAGACGACGACGTCCCCGCGCTGCGGCTTCGAGCCGAACCACGGGGTGAACTTGTCGACCAGGACGCGGTCGCCGATCCGGATGGTCTCCTCCATGGAGCCGGAGGGGATCACGAACGCCTGGAGCAGGAAGGTCTTCAGCACGAGGGCTATCAGCACGGCCACGCCGACGAGCAGGGGGATCTCCCGTACGGCCGAGCGCCTGCGCTTGCGCTTGACCTTGCGCTGGAGTTTGCGGCGCTCCTGGCGCGAACGTCCGCCGGACGATCCGACGGCGCGCCGGACGCCGGTGGGCAGCAGGTCGTCGCCGGGTGCGCCGGGCGCGGCGCGCGGTTTGCCGCGGCTACCCATGTGTGCCCGCCGGTGCCTTCTCGGGGTTCCGGGCGGCGGAGGCGGCCGCCGCGGCGGGCACGCGCGCGTAGCCGGCGGGCCGGTGCAGCCGGGTCCAGTGGGCGGAGGGCCAGACGATCCAGTCGGCCCGGCCGATGACGTCGCCGACCGGGATCATGCCGCCGCCGGGTGAGCCGAGGTGGTCGCGGGAGTCGCTGGAGTCGCTGCGGTGGTCGCCGAGGACGAAGAGGCGGCCGTCGGGCACGCGGACGTCGAAGGGTACGGAGGAGGGGCTGTCCCCGGGGTAGAGGAACGCCGTCTCGTCGACGGGCCGGTCGTTCACGTCGATCCTGCCCTCCTGGTCGCAGCAGACCACGTGGTCGCCTCCTACGCCTACGACGCGTTTGATGTAGTCGGCGTTCCCGAAGTACCCGGTGCCGTCGAAGACGACCACGTCGCCGCGGCGCGGGGCGGCTCCGAAACGGTACGCCAACTTGTTTACGAGAACCCGGTCCCCGATCCTCAATCCCTGCTTCATGGATCCGCTGGGGATCTGGAAGGGCTGTGCCACCCAGGTGTTCATCAGCAGCAGGAACGCCAGGCAGGCGAAGAGGGTGAGGGTGATCCGGCCGCCCGGCAGCCAGTCGGTGATCCGCCTCACCCATGCGAAACGCGACCGTCCCTCCGTGCCCGGTGCGGGCGGACGGGGGGAGCGGTCGCGTTTCGTCGGCTGTGCTTCGGTGTCCATCGGGGCCAGATGCTATCCGGCCCGGCCAGGAACTCCGCGCAACGCTCAGTTGTCGCGCTTCTCCTTGATCTTCGCGGCCTTGCCGCGCAGCTCACGGAGGTAGTACAGCTTGGCGCGGCGCACGTCACCGCGGGTGACCAGCTCGATCTTCTCGACGATCGGGGTGTGCACCGGGAAGGTGCGCTCGACGCCGACGGAGAACGAGACCTTGCGGACCGTGAAGGACTCGCGGACGCCGGAGCCCTGACGGCGGATGACCACGCCCTTGAACTGCTGCACACGGGAGCGGTTGCCCTCGATGACGCGCACGTGGACGTTGACGGTGTCACCCGGGCGGAAGGCCGGGATGTCGCTGCGCAGCGAGGCGGAGTCGACGGTGTCGAGCAGGTGGGACATCGTGTCTGCTTTCTTCGCTGATGCCACAGGTCATCAACGGGAAGGAGGTTTCCAGGGGGACCGCTGTGCGCATCGGCGGGCGTCGTGTCCCCCTGTGGCAGGGGCGCACGCCGGTCGGACGCACAACAGCGGCCTATTGTTCCACGTCGTCGGTGCGGCGCCAAAATCGGCCGTACGGCTCGCCCTCCGGGTCGGGTGCCCAGCCGAGGATGGAGAGCATCTCGCGGTCCTTCTTGTCGAAGGCCGCGGGGGCGCTGCGCTGGATGAGGTCGGGCCGGTGCGCGGTGGTGCGGCGCAGGGCCTCGTCGCGGCGCCAGCGGGCGATCCTGCCGTGGTGGCCGCTGAGCAGCACCTCGGGGATGTCCCGGCCGCGCCAGAGGGGCGGCTTGGTGTAGACGGGGCCTTCCAGGAGGTCGGCCATGGCGCCGGGGGCGAAGGAGTCGTCGCGGTGGGACTCGGCGTTGCCGAGGACGCCGGGCAGCAGCCGGGCGACGGCTTCGGTGACGACCAGGACGGCCGCCTCGCCGCCGGCCAGGACGTAGTCGCCGATGGAGACCTCGTACACCGGTATGCGCGTGGCGTACTCGTCGATGACGCGGCGGTCGATGCCTTCGTAGCGGGCCGGTGTGAACACCAGCCAGGGGCGCTCGGACAGCTCGACGGCCAGTTCCTGGGTGAAGGGGCGGCCGCTGGGGGTGGGCACGATCAGCGCGGGGCTGTGCGCGCCGCTCTCGTAGCCGTCGGCGAGGACGGTGTCGAGGGCGTCGCCCCAGGGGTCGGTCTTCATGACCATGCCGGGTCCGCCGCCGTAGGGGGTGTCGTCGACGGTGTTGTGCCGGTCGTGGGTCCAGCACCGCAGGTCGTGGACGTGGACCTGGAGCCGGCCGCGGGCGCGGGCCTTGCCGACCAGGGAGACGTTCAGCGGGTCGAGGTACTCGGGGAAGATGGTGACGACGTCGAGGCGCATCAGGAGTCGTCCCGGGAGGAGGCGATCTCCGCACGGTCGTCGATCAGCCCGGGGGGCGGGGTGATGACGGCCTTCTGCTCCTCCAGGTCGATGTCGGCGACGATCTCGGCGACGAAGGGGATCAGCACCTCGCTGCCGTCGGGGCGCTCGACGATGAACAGGTCCTGGGCGGCCAGGTGGGAGATCTCGGTGATCCGGCCGACCTCGGTGCCGTCCTCGGTGACCACGTCGAGGTCGATGAGCTGGTGGTCGTAGTACTCGTCGTCGTCCTCGGGACGTTCCTCCGGGTCGATCTCGGCGATCAGGAGGGTGTTGCGCAGGGCCTCGGCGGCGGTGCGGTCGCCGACGCCCTCGAAGCGCAGCAGCAGCCGGCCGCTGTGCACGCGGCCGGCCGCGATGGTGAGCGGGCCCGCCGTGGCGGGGTCGGTGGCCAGGACGGCGCCGGGGGCGAGCCTGAGTTCGGGCTCGTCGGTACGTACCTCGACGGTGACCTCGCCCTTGATGCCGTGGGCGCGGCCGATCCGTGCGACTACCAGCTGCACTGTGCTTGATCTCCTGTCGGAACGCGAGCCGCGGGGCGGCTCATACGACTGCGGGCCGGGGACGGCCCTCAGGCCCTCCCCGGCCCGAGCCGGTGTGCGATGAAGCGTCAGCGGACGTGGTCCACGTCGACGAGGTCGACACGGACACCGCGGCCGCCGATGGCGCCCACGACGGTGCGCAGGGCGCGCGCGGTGCGGCCGTTGCGGCCGATCACCTTGCCGAGGTCGTCGGGGTGGACCCGGACCTCCAGCACCCGCCCGCGGCGCAGGTCGCGCGAGGCGACCTGCACATCGTCGGGGTTGTCGACGATGCCCTTCACGAGGTGCTCGAGCGCCTCTTCGAGCATGGTGCTCAGGCCTCGGTCTCGGACTCGGCCGCGGCCTCGTCCTTCTTCTCTGCCTTCTTCTTCTGGGTGATCGCCTCACCCTTGCCCTCGTCGTCGCCGCCGAGCGCCTCGAACGACGGACGCGTGGCCTTGGGCTCGGCCACCAGCAGCGGCGCCGGGGCGGGCTCGCCCTTGAACTTCTGCCAGTCGCCGGTCTTCTTCAGGATGGCGAGCACGGGCTCGGTCGGCTGGGCGCCGACGCCGAGCCAGTACGCGACACGGTCGGCGTCCACCTCCATGACCGACGGGTTGTAGGTCGGGTGGTACTTGCCGATCTCCTCGATGGCCCGGCCGTCACGGCGGGTACGGGAGTCGGCGACGACGATGCGGTAGTGAGGCGAACGGATCTTGCCCAGACGCTTCAGCTTGATCTTGACTGCCACGGGAGTGGGTTCTCCTGGATTGACGTGGGTTGGGCACGGCGGGACGGCCGCGTGGGGTTGCGGTACCCGAGTGCCCGACGGACGCGTCAGCCGGAGGAGAGAGGGGTCCTGTTCGGCTGTCGAGTACAGCTGGCCATTCTGCCACACCCTGGGAGGCGCTTGCGCCGGGGGCGGTGGGGCGGGAGTGCCCGGGCATGACTGGGAGGCACCCGGCGCGGGGGGTGCGTCGGGTGCGTGACCGGCCGGCGGGGCCGGGTACGGCTGCCACGAGCAGCCGTACTCCTAGCCGACCGCCGCCCCCACGACCTCCGGGATGCGGAACGGCTTGCCGCAGCCGCCGCACACGATGGGGGCCTGGGCCAGGACCGAGGGGACGACCCGGACGTTGCGGCCGCAGTCGCAGACCGCCTTGACCCGGACGCCGCCGCCCGAGGAGCCGTGCCGGGCGGCCGGTCCGCGGAAGGTGCGGGAGGTGTCGGAGGAGGTGGCCGCCGTGTGCGCCTTCAGCGCGCGCTGCAGCCGCTCCATGGTCGGGCGGTAGCGCCGCTTGGCCTCGGGATTGAGCGTGACCAGCGAGAAGCCGCTGCTGGGATGCGGTTCGTCGGGGTGGTCGAGGCCCAGTTCCTCGGCGATCGCGAGGAACCTGCGGTTGTGGTAGCGACCGGCGCGGGAGGTGTCGCGTACCCCGCGCGCGGCGGCGATGCCGTGGACTGCCTCATGGAGCAGCCGCTCGAAGGAGAGCTCGTGACCGCAGGCGGACGACGACTCCCCGATCAGGGACTCTGGCGCGGCGAGGTCCGGCAGCTCGGGGTGGTACCGCTGAATGTCGGCCCACGCCTGCGCCAGTTCTGCGGCGAGTACAGGTGGTGTCTGTGTCGTGCTCACGTAACAACAACGAGCGGGGGTGCCGCTGTGTTCCTATTCCGGGGCATCCCAAATAATTTGCACGTACCAGTCAGTTGCCGCTGATGCGTCCTGACGAGGGCGGGTGCGCTGATCTGCGGAGAAGCCTCACAGCTCATACCAAGCCGGTGCGTAGCCCTACGTATGCCGACGTACAGCCCGGCGCGTAGATCGGCTCAGCCGGCGGGAGGGGCCGCGCGGCGGGTGCGCGAGAGGTGGTTTTTCGTCGCTCGTGTGCCGGGGCGCCGCCGCGGTCGGCGTGCGTCAGGGTCGTGACGTTACCGGGTGGGCCGCGGCCGCCGGGCACCGGCCCGCCCCGGGCGGCGGGCGGTGGGCGGCCCGCCGGTGGGCGGGCGGGGTGTTGTCGGCCAGTTTCGGCCGCGCCGGCGCTCGCGCCGGGCGCCGCTGCCGTGGCCGCGGGGTGGTGGGCCACGTTGCCGGGATGTGAATTCTCGCCACAGGCACCAGCAGGACACAAGCGGGGCCCCGCGACCCCTGGACGGCGCCGCGAGCCGGGAGTTACCTGGCATACGTGGAAGGTGCCGGCGCACGGCACGGGAGCCCAGGCCGTGCGCGGCCGCAACTCTCGGCAGATGGGGGCGCTTACCTATGACACCTACGCTCGTGCGGCCACAGCCGACTCGTGCGGAACCCGTGTCCCACGTGAACCTGTGCGCACGCGCGCGTGACTGGTCCGAGATCCAGGAGCGGATGCTGGTCCCGCTCTACGAAGCCGTCTACGAGCGACTTGACGTGGGCCCCGCCACCCGGCTCCTGGGCCTGCGCTGCGGTTCCGGGCTCGCCCTGCTGATGGCGGCCTCCAGGGGCGCTTCGGTCACCGGTGTCGACTCCAGCCCCGAGCGGCTCGCCCTGGCGCGGGAGCGCCTGCCGGTGAACGCCGTGCGCGGCAGGCGCGCGGAGGCCGGCACCCGGCTGCTGCGGGGCTCGCCCCGGGACGCGGCCGACGCGAAGACGGCGCCGTACACCCTGGTGACCGTCTTCGAGCCGATGGGCTGCCTCCCCGGGGACCCGGAGAGCCTGGACGACCTGCTCGCGGCCGCCCTCCCGCTCGCCGGGCGGGGTGCGGTGGTGGTGCTGGCCGGATGGGGCCCGCCGGAGCGCTGCGCCACCCCGGCGGTGGTGCGGGCGGCGACGAAGCGGGGCGAGCCGCGGCGCGCGGGCCGGTGGCGCAGCGCCCTGCGCGACGACCTGGAGGAGGCCGCCCAGCGGGCCGGGCTGCGGCCGGACGGCTCCGGCCGGGTGTCCTGCCCGTTCGGGTACGCCGACGTCGACAGCGCGGTGCGCGGCCTGCTGTCCACGGGCCTGCTGGACGCGGCCGCCGCGGCCATGGACCTGGAGCGGGTCGGCAAGGAGCTGGCGGAGGCGCTGCACCCGTACCGGCGGCCGGACGCGACGGTGTGGATGCCGAACGTCTTCCGCTACCTGATCGCCCGCGTGCCCTAGGGCCTGACACCCGACGACCGGAAAAGACCTCCGGGGTGGCACGGCCGCGAACGGCGTACCACCCCGGAGGTCCTCGTCCTGCGTGGCCGGTTCCGGGCCTTCGCGAGGCCCGGCCGGGCTCAGCCCATGAACTTCTTGAACTCGTCCGGCAGCTCGAAGTCCTGCACGTTCTGCTGGGGCAGCCCCAGGGCGCCGCCGGACTGGGCGGCCGCCTCGCGGCGCTGCGCCTCCTCCAGCTCCTGCTGCTTGCGCTTCATCGGGTTGCCGGAGCGCTGCTTGCCCTTGGCCTTCTTCTGCTGCTTCTTCTGCCGGCCGGGTCCGCCGCCCATGCCCGGGATGCCCGGCATCCCCGGCATGCCGCCGCCCTGGGCCATGCGGGACATCATCTTGCGGGCCTCGAAGAACCGCTCGACCAGGTTCTTCACCGCGCTGACGTCGACACCGGAACCCCGGGCGATACGGGCGCGGCGCGAGCCGTTGATGATCGTCGGGTCCTGTCGCTCGCCCGGGGTCATCGACTTGATGATCGCGGCCGTGCGGTCGACGTCCCGCTCGTCCAGGTTCTGGATCTGGTCCTTGATCTGGCCCATGCCGGGCAGCATCCCCAGGAGCTTGGAGATGGAGCCCATCTTCCGGACCTGTTCCATCTGGGCCAGGAAGTCGTCGAGGGTGAAGTCCTGCCCCTTCTTGGACGCCAGCTTGGAGGCCATCTTCTGGGCCTCTTCCTGGCTGAAGGTCTTCTCCGCCTGCTCGATCAGGGTGAGCAGGTCACCCATGTCGAGGATGCGGGAGGCCATCCGGTCCGGGTGGAAGGCGTCGAAGTCCTCGAGCTTCTCGCCGTTGGAGGCGAACATGATCGGCTTGCCGGTGATCTGGGCGATCGACAGGGCGGCACCACCGCGGGCGTCACCGTCGAGCTTGGAGAGCACCACGCCGTCGAAGCCGACGCCGTCGCGGAAGGACTCGGCGGTGTTGACCGCGTCCTGGCCGATCATGGCGTCGACGACGAAGAGGATCTCGTCGGGCCGCACGGCGTCGCGGATGTCCGCGGCCTGCCGCATCAGCTCTTGGTCGATGCCGAGGCGGCCGGCGGTGTCCACGATCACGATGTCGTGGACCTTCTGCTTGGCGAACTCGATGGAGTCCTGGGCCACCTTCACCGGGTCGCCGACGCCGTTGCCCGGCTCGGGCGCGTAGACCGCGACGCCGGCGCGCTCGGCGACGACGCTCAGCTGGTTCACGGCGTTCGGGCGCTGGAGGTCGGCGGCGACCAGGAGCGGGGAGTGCCCCTGGTCCTTGAGCCACTTGCCGAGCTTGCCGGCGAGGGTGGTCTTGCCCGCACCCTGGAGACCGGCCAGCATCAGCACGGTGGGCGGCTGCTTGGCGAAGCGCAGGCGCCGGGTCTCGCCGCCGAGGATGGTGACCAGCTCGTCGTTGACGATCTTGAGCACCTGCTGGGCGGGGTTCAGCGCCTTGGAGACCTCGGCCCCGAGCGCGCGCTCCTTGACGTTCTTGATGAACGACCGCACGACGGGGAGTGCCACGTCCGCCTCGAGCAGGGCGATGCGGATCTCGCGGGCCGTGGCGTCGATGTCCGCCTCGGACAACCGCCCCTTGCCGCGCAGGCCCTTGAAAGTCGCTGAGAGGCGGTCGGAGAGAGTATCGAACACGGCGGCGTCGGTCCTCGGGGTCGGAGATGGCTCAGGGAATCGCCCTCCAGGGTATCCCGGCCGGGCTGGATCGGGTCACGGTCGTCCCCGCAGGGTGTCCTCCAGCTTCCGCGCCACCGCCGACGCCTCCCCGGCCGGCAGCGGCGCCCCCTGCGCACCGGTGACGTAGAAGGCGTCCACGGCGTTGGCGCCGAGCGTGCTGACATGGGCGCTGCGCATGCGCACCCCGGCGTCGTCCAGGACCCGCCCGATGCGGAAGAGGAGGCCGGGGGCGTCCTGGGCGCGGACCTCGATCACCGTGGCGTGCCGGGAGGCGGCCGGGTCCACCGTGACGCGCGGGGGCGGGGCCACCCAGCCGCGGCGGCGCGGGTAGGCGGCGTCCCGTTCGGTGAGGCGGGCGGCGATGTCCAGGGTGCCGTCCAGGGCCCGGACCAGGTCGGCGCGGAGCCGGGCGGCCTGGGGCAGGGAGCCGTACTCCGCGGCCACCCGCCAGTCGAGCAGCAGCACCGAGCCGTCGTCGACGTCGTCGGGCAGGCGCAGGGTGCGCAGTTCGGCGGTGCGGACGGTCAGGCGGTGCACCGCGAGGACGCCGGCGACCGCGGGCAGCACGCCGGGCTGGTCCGGTACGGCGATGAGCAGTTCCACGCCGAGCGGTTCGGGGGCGCCGGCGGGCTGGTCCTCGCCGGGCGGTGCCGGTTCGGTCTGGGCGCGCAGGGAGAGGACGGGGCCGCCGGTGCGGAACGCCTCGATGGCGAGCCGTTCCTGCTCGGCGGTGGGCGCGGCGGGTTCCGGCTCCTCGGGGGCGTCGCCCGCGAGCACCGCGGAGACCCGTTTGACCAGGTCGGCGACGAGGGAGCCGCGCCAGGAGGACCAGGCGGCGGGGCCGGTGGCCAGCGCGTCGGCCTCGGTGAGGGCGTGCAGCAGTTCCAGGGTGCTGTGGGTGCCGACCGCCTCGGCGACCGCGCGGACGGTGGCCGGGTCCTCCAGGTCGCGCCGGGTGGCGGTCTCGACGAGCAGCAGGTGGTGGCGGACCAGTGCGGCGAGGACGGCCACCTCCGTGCCGTCGAAGCCGATCCGCGCGGCGACGTCCTTGACGATGATCTCGCCGGCGACGGAGTGGTCGCCGGGCCAGCCCTTGCCGATGTCGTGCAGCAGGGCGGCCACCAGGAGCAGGTCGGGGCGGCTGACGCGGCGGGTGAACTCGGAGGCGCGCACGGCCGTCTCGATGAGGTGCCGGTCGACGGTCCACACGTGCACGGCGTTGCGCTGGGGGCGGCAGCGCACCCGCTCCCAGTCCGGCAGCAGCTGGGTGATGAGGCCCTCGGCCTCCAGCGCCTCCCAGACGTCGACGGTCGGGCGGCCCGAGCCGAGCAGGGTGACCAGCTGTTCGCGGGCCTCGGCGGGCCAGGGCGTGGGCAGCGGGCGCGCGGTGGCGGCCAGGCGCCGCACCGCGTGCAGCGAGAGCGGCAGGCCGGCCTGGGCGGCGGCGGCCGCGGCGCGCAGCGGCAGGACGGGGTCGCGTTCGGGGCGGGCGACGCGGGCGAGCACCACCTCGCCGTCCTGTTCCACCACTCCCTCGGCCAGCGGGGAGCGCTCGGTGACGGACTTGCCGCCGCCGAGCATGGCGCGCAGCCGGGGCCGTACGGCGCGCGAGCGCAGCACCCGTCCGACCTCCCGCCAGGTGACGTCGCTGGCGTAGGAGACGACGCGTGCCGCCTCGTACACCTGGCGCAGCAGGGTGTCGGCGTCGAGCAGGCCCAGTTCGGCCGCGACCTGGTCCTGTTCCTGGAGGGCGAGGCGGTCGGTGGCGCGTCCGGTGGCCAGGTGCAGGGCGTCGCGTACGTCGAGCAGCCGGCGCCGGGCGTCGGCGAGGCCCTCGCGGGGGGCGTCGGCGAGCCAGGACGCGGCGACGGCGCGCAGCGCGGTGGCGTCGCGCAGTCCGCCCCGGGCCTCCTTGAGGTCGGGTTCCAGCAGGTACTGCAGTTCGCCCTGCCGTTCGGCGCGCTCGGCGCACAGCTCCTGGAGTTCGGGCAGGCGCCTGGGCGCCTGGTTGCGCCAGTCGGCGAGGACAGCGGTGCGCAGTGCGGCGGTCAGGGTGAGGTCCCCGGCGAGGTGGCGCGCGTCGAGCAGGCCGAGGTGGACCTTGAGGTCCTCCCCGGCGGTCTTCCTCGCCTCCGCCGGGGTGCGCACGGAGTGGTCGAGGGCGAGGCCGAGGTCCCACACCGGGTACCAGAGGCGGTCGGCGACGGCGGCGACGGCCTTGGGGTCGCTGCCGTCGTGCAGCAGGAGGAGGTCGAGGTCGCTGCGCGGGGACAGCTCGCTGCGGCCGTAGCCGCCGACGGCGACGAGCGAGACGCCCTTGACGGGCTCGCGGCGCTCGTCGCCCTGGCGCCGGCCGGCCCCCTCGCCGGTGGTGGTCGCGGCGGTGGCGGCGGTGAACAGACCGGTCAGCCAGTCGTCGGTCAGTCCGGCCAGGGCGGTACGGCGCGGCGGCCCGGACCGCGTCCCCTCGGTGAGGAGGCGCAGCCGGGCCGCCGCGTAGCCGCTGGGTCCCGAGTCCTCTGCGTCATTACGGAGATCCGTGCTCGTCACCCAGCGACTCCTGTTCTGTGTGCCTGCCTCAGAGCGCGTCGGGCCCGCGCTCGCCGGTACGGACCCGTACGGCCGTCTCGACGGGGAGGGACCAGACCTTCCCGTCACCGATCTTGCCGGTCCGGGCCGCCTTGACGACGACCTCGATCAGCTGCTCGGCGTCGTCGTCCTCGACGAGTACCTCGATGCGGATCTTGGGGACCAGGTCGACGGTGTACTCGGCACCGCGGTAGACCTCGGTGTGTCCCCGCTGACGACCGTAGCCGCTCGCCTCGGTGACCGTCAGTCCGTGGACGCCGAACGCCTGGAGGGCTTCCTTGATCTCGTCGAGCCGGTGGGGCTTGACGACGGCGGTGATGAGCTTCATGCGTCCACCTTCTTCGCCTGCGTGGCGGCCAGGGCCGGTCCGGCGGCGGACGCGACGACACCGCCGCCCGCGCCGCTGAAGTCGTATGCGGTCTCGGCGTGCTCGGCCTGGTCGATGCCGGAGACCTCCTCGTCCTCGGTGACCCGCATGCCGATGGTCTTGTCGAGGAGGAAGGCGAGGACCGCGGAGGCGGCCATCGAGTAGGCGAGGACGGCGAAGACGCCCGCGCACTGCTTCCACAGCTGGTCGGCGTTGCCGCCGTAGAACAGGCCCTTGACGTCGGACTGGCCCTTGCCGCTGGCGAAGAAGCCGATCAGCAGGGAGCCGATGACACCGCCGACCATGTGGACGCCGACGACGTCGAGGGAGTCGTCGTAGCCGAACCGGTACTTCAGGCTCACGGCCGCGGCGCAGGCGACACCGGCGATGGCGCCGACGGCGATCGCGCCGAGCGGGGTGACCGCGCCGCCGGAGGGCGTGATCGCGACCAGGCCGGCGACGGCGCCGGAGGCGGCACCGAGGGTGGTGAAGGCGCCGTGGCGGATCTTCTCGTAGATCAGCCAGGCGAGCATCGCGGCACCGGTGGCGACCTGGGTGTTGACGAACATCAGCGGGCCGACGCCGTCGTCGTTGCCGAGCCAGGAGCCGGCGTTGAAGCCGAACCAGCCGAACCACAGCAGACCGGCGCCGAGCATGACCAGCGGGAGGCTGTGCGGGCGCATCGGGTCCTTCTTGAAACCGACCCGCTTGCCGATGACGAAGATCACGCCGAGCGCGGCCGCACCGGCGTTGATGTGCACCGCCGTACCGCCGGCGAAGTCGATGACGCCGAGTTCGAAGGCCCAGCCGCCGGTGCCCCACACCCAGTGGGCGACCGGGAAGTACACGACCGTGACCCACAGGGCCAGGAAGACCGCCCACGCGGAGAACTTCACCCGGTCGGCGAGGGCGCCGCTTATCAGGGCCGGGGTGATGATCGCGAACATCAGCTGGAAGACGGCGAAGACGAAGGTCGGGATGGTGTAGCCCGGCCACAGGTCCATCTTGTCGATGCCGGAGAAGCCGACGAAGTCGGACGTCCAGCCGACGAGGGAGCCCTTGTCGGTGCCGAAGGCCATGGAGAAGCCGTAGAGCACCCACAGGACGGTGACGATCCCGAGGCTGATGAAGCTCATCATCAGCATGTTCAGGGTGCTCTTGACCCGGACCATGCCCCCGTAGAAGAAGGCAAGACCCGGCGTCATGAGCATCACCAGGGCGGAACAGATGAGCATGAAGCCTGTGTTGGCGGACGACAGTTTGGGTGCGTCCGCCGCAAGCATGATGGCTGGTGCCATCGGCGTCTCCTCGTCGGTTGGTACGGCCCCGTGCGGGCGAAGCCTGAGCGGTCCGGTCAGTGAGGGGTGGGCCGGTTATGCGCCATGAGATTGGCGCAGCGCCGTTTCCGTGGAAGCCCCTCGTTGTTTCGCCGGGGTGACGAAGGCGCCTGGCGTGTTACGCGTCCATGAACTGCCGGATACCGTGCGTGGCGATCGTTATCGTGACGCAACCATGGCAGAAGCCGGCCGCGGCGGCCTCTCCGGTGACCTGGCATGGGGGAGCCGAGTCGGACTGTTCGGGAGGACCGGCCGCGGCCGGGGCTTGGCGGGTTTTCCGCGGTCTGCCGGGGCTCAGACGGCCTCGGCGCTCTCCGGCAGGTCGACGGCGAGCTTGTCGGTGAGGTCGACGACCTGGGCCAGGTCGCCGAAGTCGCGCACGGCCGTGTCGACCGTCTTTCGGATACGGGTGTTCACCCGTTCGGAGCGCACCTTCCTGGCGATGTCCATCGCCCGTGAGGCGTAGGCCGTGCTCTGCTCCGGTTCGCGGCGCAGCAGGTGCACGGTGGCCATCCCGATGAGGTTCAGCGCGTACGACCGCTGGTGGTCGCTGTCCTTGGCGAACAGGTCGACGGCCCGCTGCATCAGGGGCTCGGCCAGGGAGGCGTAGGTGGGGCTGCGGCCGGCGACGTAGGCGAGGTCGCGGAAGGAGTGCGAGTTCTCGCCGTGCAGTTCGGCCTCGGAGAAGAAGCGGATCCAGTCGGGGTCCGGCTCGTCCCACTCGTCGGCCTCGGCGAAGGTGTCCTCGGCCATCCGGACCGCCCGTTTGCACTTGCCGGGCTGGCCCATGTTGGCGTAGGCGCGGGCCTCCATCGCATACAGCATGGACTGGGTGCGCGGGCTCGCGCAGTCCCGGCTGCCGTACTGGGCGAGGTGGATCAGCTCCAGGGCGTCGTCGGGCCGGCCGAGGTGGATCATCTGGCGGCTCATCGAGGACAGGACGTAGGAGCCCAGGGGCTTGTCGCCGGCTTCCTTGGCGGCGTGCAGGGCGAGGACGAAGTACTTCTGGGCGGTGGGTTGCAGGCCCACGTCGTAGCTCATCCAGCCGGCCAGTTCGGCCAGTTCCGCGGCGACCCGGAACAGCTTGCGGGTGGTGGCCTCCGGCTGCGGTTCCTGGAGCAGGTCGGTGACCTCGTGCAGCTGACCGACGACCGCCTTGCGGCGCAGGCCGCCGCCGCACTGGGCGTCCCACTGGCGGAACATCACCGTGGTGGTCTGCAGCAGGTCCAGCTCGGGCCCGGACAGCCGGCCCGGGCGGCGCGGTTCGAGGACGGGGTCGCCTTCGCGGCGCGCGGCGGGGGCGGACGGCGAGGGCACCAGCCAGCGCTGCATCGGCTCGATGAGGGTGGGTCCGGCGGACAGCGCCAGCGAGGTGCCGAGGAAACCGCGGCGGGCGAGCATCAGGTCGCTGCGGGAGAACTCGCTCAGTAACGCCACCGTCTGCGGGCCCGTCCAGGGCAGGTCGACGCCGGACGCGGAGGGTGACTGGCGGGCGGCGCGCAGGCCGAGGTCCTCGACGGAGACGACGCAGCCGAACCGCTCGGAGAACAGCTCGGACAGGATCCGCGGGATCGGCTCGCGCGGGTTCTCCCCGTCCAGCCAGCGGCGCACCCGCGAGGTGTCGGTGGAGATGTGGTTGGCTCCCAGCTGGCGTGCTCTGCGGTTGACCTGCCGGGCCAGCTCGCCCTTGGACCAGCCGCTGCGCACGAACCACGAGCCGAGCAGCTCATTGGGGCGCTTGTCAGCGTTCGTCCCGCCACCGCCGTTGCCGCCCACTGGAACGCCCCCAATCCTCAGACCGCTTGTCACCGAGTGCGCCAAGCCCTATCAGAATGCCTGTCGACAGGGCCGCCCGTCCGCCACTTCTCAGCCTTCGAACGAATCGGCGCCTTGCCTCCGGCATACCCATGAGCGCATGTGCCCTCAGGCCTCGCGCACTCACAGTAATCCTACGATCACCCGTCCGGCCACGGCGATCCTGGAAACGCCACCATTCGCCACCCCAACGAATGAACTCAACGTCGCCTCGGCGCGATTCACTTGACATAGGACGACCGGAAGTGAGCGGAGCGGTGCACGCAGGGGCGCGCGCCGCCGGACGCACCACCCAGGGCACATCCGGGCGCCGCCCTGGGACCGCGGACACGCGGGAAGGCAGAGCCAGAGCGTCACGTTCCGCTTCCGAACCGCTCCGCGTCGTAACCACCGGCAGGCCGGACCCGTTGGAGGGGGCATGGGCTTCACGATCGGCGGCATGCGCGAGATCCGCACCGGCACACGTCGGCGGGGCCGCACCTCCGAGTGCACCGCGGTCGCCGAGTTCACCGGGCTGTGGGGCTGGGACGTGGCACTGGGCGCGCGGGCCGCGGGCGGCGCGTGCTCCTGCGGCCGGGCGGACTGCGACGCGCCCGGCGCACACCCCCTCGACTTCGCGCCGCGGGTCCCGGCCGGCGCCACGCTGGACGCGGTGACCCGGGCCTGGGCGGAGTTCCCGGGGGCCGCGGTGCTGCTGCCGGTCGGCCGCGCCTTCGACGTCATCGAGGTCGCCGAGCCCGCCGGGCAGCGCGCCCTGGTCCGCCTCGAGCGCATGGGCCTGCCCCTCGGCCCGGTCACCGCCACTCCGGACGGCCGCGCCCAGTTCCTGGTGGCCCCGGGCGCCGCCGCGCAGCTGCCGCAGCTGCTGTACCGCATGGGCTGGGACGACCCGGCCTCCCTGGACCTGCGCGGCCTCGGCCCGGGTACGTACATCACCGCCCCGCCCTCCGACCGGGGCGGCCTCGGCCCGGTGCGCTGGCTGCGCCCGCCCGCGCTGGACTCGGTGTCCAAGCCCCCGGCGGCCCGGCTGCTGCTGGGCACCCTGGCCTACGTGGCCCACCGGTCGCGGGCCTAGGGTCGCCACCCTCGGAGCAGGTGCGACGACCCGTCCACGAGGGCCCGGCCCGGCCCCGCACAGCGAAGCGCCCGTCCCCGACTGCACCTCGGGGGCGGGCGCTTCTTCCGCGTGTGCCGCGGGCCCGCGGACGGCGGTCCGTCGCGGGCGCGGCGGGTGTCAGTCGCCGATGAGGGCGTCGACGAACGCCTCCGGCTCGAACGGCGCCAGGTCGTCGGCGCCCTCGCCCAGGCCGACCAGCTTGACCGGGACGCCCAGCTCGCGCTGGACCGCGATCACGATGCCGCCCTTGGCGGTGCCGTCCAGCTTGGTCAGCACGATGCCGGTGATGTTGACGACCTCGGCGAAGACCCGGGCCTGGACCAGCCCGTTCTGGCCGGTCGTGGCGTCGAGGACCAGCAGCACCTCGTCCAGCGGCGCGTGCTTCTCCACCACGCGCTTGACCTTGCCCAGCTCGTCCATCAGGCCGGTCTTGGTGTGCAGGCGCCCGGCGGTGTCGATGAGCACCACGTCGACGCCCATCTCCTTGCCCTCCTTGACCGCGTCGAAGGCGACGGAGGCCGGGTCGCCGGCCTCCGGCCCGCGCACGGTGTAGGCGCCCACGCGCTCGCCCCAGGTCTGCAGCTGGTCGGCGGCGGCGGCCCGGAAGGTGTCGGCGGCGCCGAGCACGACGGTGCGTCCGTCGGCCACCAGGACGCGGGCCAGCTTGCCGGTGGTGGTGGTCTTGCCGGTGCCGTTGACGCCGACGACCATCACGATCCCGGGCTTGCGGTCCTCGGGCTCGGTCCGCACGGTGCGGTCGACGTCCGTGCCGATCAGCTTGAGCAGTTCCTCGCGCAGCAGGCCGCGCAGCTCCGCGGTGCTGCGGGTGCCGAGCACCTTCACGCGCTCGCGCAGCCGCTCGACCAGCTCCTGGGTGGGCAGCACGCCGACGTCGGCGGTGAGCAGCGTGTCCTCGACCTCCTCCCAGGTGTCCTCGTCGAGGTGCTCGCGGGACAGCAGCGTGAGCAGTCCCTTGCCCAGGGCGTTCTGCGAGCGGGACAGCCGGGCCCGCAGACGGACCAGCCGGCCCGCCGTGGGCTCCGGGATCTCGATCGGGGGCGCTTCGAACTCGGGGCCGGCCGGGGGCTCCTCCACGACGACCGGTGCCGGGCCGCCCGGAAGATCCACCTCCTCGATCGTCCGGCGCGGCTCGTCGCGCGGCGTCTCGGCCTCGTCGCCGACGTGCGGCTCGGCCGGGGGCGCGGTGATGTCGGGCGCGGCGGGCGGCGGCGGGGGCAGCGGCTTCTTGCGCCGGCTGCCGACGATGAGCCCGCCGAGCGCGCCGAGCACGACCACGGCGATGACTACAGCAAGGATGATGGTTTCCATAACCCATCCAGTATGCGCGACCCCTCCCGGCGCGGACCGCTCCCGGCACGGCCGAACGGGGGCGGCGCACCCGGCCCCCCTGACACCCCGTCAGCCAGGCCGGGTCCCCGCACGCCGGCACCGGCCCGGGCGCGTACGACACCGCCGCCCCCGCTCCGGTGGTGCCGGAGCGGGGGCGGCGGAAGGTACGAGGAGAGGGGCAGCGGGGACTTGGCCCTTCTCCTCGAGTCCGTGGGCCCCGGGATCGGGACCGTGGGTCGCGGAGCGGGGCTCAGCCCATCTCCTCCAGGGTCTTGCCCTTGGTCTCCTTGACGAACTTCAGGACGAAGGGGATGGAGAGCGCGGCGAAGACCGTGTAGATCACATAGGTGCCGGAGAGGTTCCAGTCGGCCAGCGACGGGAAGCTCGCGGTGATCGCCCAGTTGGCGATCCACTGGGCGGCGGCGGCCACGCCCAGCGCGGCGGCGCGCAGCCGGTTCGGGAACATCTCGCCGAGGAACACCCAGACGACCACGCCCCAGGAGAGGGCGAAGAAGAGGACGAAGACGTGCGCGGCGACCAGGGCGACCCAGCCCTGGGTGGCGGGCAGCTTGCCGCCGACCAGGTCGTAGGAGAAGGCCCACGCCTCCAGCGCCAGGCCGACGACCATGCCGACCGAGCCGATGAGGGCGAGCGGCTTGCGGCCGACCCGGTCCACGAAGATCATCGCGATCACGGTGCCGACGATGTTGATGATCGACGTCGTGAAGGAGTAGAAGAACGAGTCCGTCGGGTCGACGCCGACCGACTGCCACAGCGTCGAGGAGTAGTAGAACGCGACGTTGATGCCGACGAACTGCTGGAAGACCGACAGGCCGATGCCGACCCAGACGATCGGCTTGAAGAAGAAGCCGCCGCCGAGCAGGTCCTTGAAGGTGGACTTGTGCTCGCTCTTCATGGCCAGCTCGATCTCGCTGACGCGGGCGTTCAGGTCGACGTCCTTGCCCTCGACCTCGGCCAGGATCTCGCGGGCGCGCTCGCGCTTGCCGACGGAGAGCAGGAAGCGCGGGGACTCGGGGATGGCGAAGGACAGCAGGCCGTACAGCACGGCGGGGACCACCATGACGCCGAGCATGACCTGCCAGGCCTCCAGGCCCATCAGCTCGCCACGCTGGTTGCCGCCGGCGGCGTTGAGCAGGCCCCAGTTGACCAGCTGCGAGATGGCGATGCCGACGACGATCGCGGCCTGCTGGAAGGAGCCGAGGCGGCCGCGGTAGGCCGGCGGGGCGACCTCGGCGATGTAGGCGGGGCCGATGACGGAGGCCATGCCGATGGCGAAGCCGCCGACGATGCGCCAGAAGGCGAGGTCCCACAGCGCGAAGGGCAGCGCGGAGCCGACGGCGCTGATGGTGAACAGCACGGAGGCGATCTGCATGCAGCGGATGCGGCCGATGCGGTCGGCTATCCGGCCCGCGGTCGCGGCGCCGATCGCGCAGCCGATCAGCGCGATGGCGATGACCTGGGCCAAGGCCGCGGACCCGACGTCGTAGCGGGACCGGATGGCCTCGACGGCACCGTTGATCACGGAGCTGTCGTAGCCGAAGAGGAATCCGCCCATCGCGGCCGCCGCCGCGATGAAGATGACGTGCCCGAGATGGTCGGGGTGAGCCGTTCTGGCTCCTGACTGGGGTGCCTGCGCTGTGCTGGTCACGAATAACTCCTCGGGCCACCGGCAACGCTGCCGGGGGTGGGGGTGAGCCCTGTCATGTTCAAGTGGCGCACAAGGTCACGCCACTCACACCTGAAGGTAAAAGCAACGTTGCAGAGACTATGCCTTCAAGTTTCGAAGTCAATAGTTCAACTAATGTGAATTTTTCGATACAGCGAGTCAGCTTTCGTTAAGTTCTTGAAGGCATAGGCCAACTAACCTGGCGTCGCGGGGAGCTGACGTCAGCGGCAGCCGACGTCAGCGCAGCCGCTGGCTGATGACCTTCGACACACCGTCACCTTGCATCGAGACGCCGTACAGGGCGTCGGCCACCTCCATCGTGCGCTTCTGGTGCGTGATCACGATCAGCTGCGAGGCCTCCTGCAACTCCTGCATGATCCGGATCAGCCGCTGCAGGTTGGTGTCGTCCAGCGCCGCCTCGACCTCGTCCATCACGTAGAACGGGCTCGGCCGCGCCTTGAAGATCGACACCAGCAGCGCCACCGCGGTCAGCGACCGCTCACCGCCCGAGAGCAGGGACAGCCGCTTGACCTTCTTGCCCGGCGGACGCGCCTCGACGTCCACGCCCGTGGTGAGCATGTTGCCGGGGTCGGTGAGCACCAAACGTCCCTCGCCGCCGGGGAACAGCCGGCCGAAGACTCCCTCGAACTCGCGCGCGGTGTCCCGGTAGGCCTCGGTGAAGACCTGCTCGACGCGCTCGTCGACCTCCCTGACCACCTGGAGCAGGTCGGCACGGGTCTTCTTCAGGTCCTCCAGCTGCTCGCTGAGGAACTTGTGCCGCTCCTCCAGGGCCGCGAACTCCTCCAGCGCCAGCGGGTTGACCTTGCCGAGCTGCTGGTAGGCGCGCTCGGCGGCCTTCAGCCGCTTCTCCTGCTCGGCGCGGACGAAGGGGCGGGGCCGGTTGCGGGGGTGCTCGGGGTCCTCCGGCAGTTCCTCGTCCTCGGCGGGGAGCGAGGCGGGCACGAGCTGGTGGGGACCGTACTCGCTGACGAGCCCCGCCGGTTCCACACCGAGTTCCTCCAGAGCCCTGGTCTCCAGCTGCTCGATGCGCAGCCGCTTCTCTGCTCCTAGTACCTCGCCCCGGTGAACTGAATCCGTCAGCTTGTCGAGTTCCGCCTTCAGCTCGCGCCCGGCGCCGCGGGCCGCGGCCAGTTCCCGCTCCCGCAGGGCCTTGGCGGCCTCGGCCGCGGCGCGCTCCTCCTGCGCCCTGCCCACGGACACCTCGACGTGCGCGAGGAGCTGGCGCGCACCGGCGGCCACGGCGCGCGCCACGGCCGCCTCGTGCCGCAGCCGGGCCTGCCGCTGCTCGGCACGCGCGCGTGCCTCGCGTTCCGTGCGCGCCGCCCGGTCCAGGGAGTCCGCCCGCCCGGCCAGTGCCTTGACCCGCTCCTCGTGGGTACGGACCTGGAGGCGGGCCTCCATCTCGGTCTGCCGGGCGTTGGCGCCGTCGGCGGCGAGCCGGTCCCGTACCGAGGTGTCCGGCTCCTCCTCGGCCGGCATCTCCTCGGCGACCGTCAGCCGCTCGGCCAGCTCCTCGGCCTCCTCGACGGCCCGCTCCAGCGCCTCCTGCGCCCGCGCCGCGGCCGCCGTGGACCGCTCCGCCTCCCCGGCCGCGCCCCGCGCCTGCCCGGCGAGCCGCCCGAGCTGCTGGGCCACGGCCGACTTCTCCCGCTCCGCGGCCCGGCGCCGCTCCCCCAGCTCCTCGACGAGCGCGGCGCACTCCTGACGGCGCGCGGCGGCGGCGTGCTGCGCCGCGGCCAGCTCCTCGCAACGCACCGCCAGCTCGGCCAGCTCGGCCGCCGCCTCGTCGACGGAGGCCTGCACCTCCAGGAGGCTGGGCGCCCCGGCGGAGCCGCCGTGCGCGAAGTGCGCGCCGAGCAGAT
Organism: Streptomyces sp. NPDC041135; assembly: GCF_055592085.1. NCBI lineage: Bacteria > Bacillati > Actinomycetota > Actinomycetes > Kitasatosporales > Streptomycetaceae > Streptomyces > Streptomyces sp. NPDC041135. Next base: position 81,829 of record NZ_JBVIYZ010000012.1, on the reverse strand, counting down.
CGCCCTCGGTGGTGACGGCGGTCAGCCCGGGCCGGGCGTGCACCAGGTCCTCGGCGTCCTCCAGCGTCGCGACGACCACGATGCCCCGCAGCAGCCGGCGCACGGCCGGCATCAGCTCGGCGGGCCCCCGCACCAGATCAGCGGCGAAGGGCGCCCGCCCGTCGCCGCCGGGGCCGCTGCCCGGGCCGCCGGCCCGCGGGTCGGCGAGGGCCGGCGGGTCCTCCGGGGCGTCCGTCAGGAGCAGGGCGGCCCGGCCTCCGTCCAGCTTGCGCAGCAGCCGGATCGCCTCGGCCGCCGCGGCCGGGGTGGTCACGGCGACGGCGTCCGCCGCCGCGCCGAAGGCGGCGGCCAGCGCCACTTCGTAGCCGGGGGTCACGGTCAGCAGCTGCGCCGCCGGGCCCAGCACCCCGGTGATCCGGTCCCGGGCGGCCAGCAGTGTCCCGGTGCCGTCCTTGCGCCGCAGGCCGAGCGACAGCGCGTCGTGGCGGGCCTGGGTCGCGGCGCGCCGGCGTTCCGCCGCGGTGACCGCCTCCCGGGCGGCGGAGTGGGCGGCCGCCGCCTCGGCCAGCTGCCGCTCGGCGTCCTCGTGCCGCTCGGCCAGCTCGGCGTCCCCGGCGTCCAGGCCGTCGACCTCGGCCCGCAGCGCCTCGTACTCCTCCTGCGCCGCTTCCGCCCGCTCCCGTGCCTCGTCCCGGGCCGCGGCCAGCCGGTCGATCTCGGCCTGTGCGGAGGCGGCGCGGGAGCGGGCGGCGTTGACCTGACCGCTGAGCCGGGCCAGGCCCTCGCGGCGGTCGGCGATGGCCCGGGCGACGTCCTTCAGCCGGCGCTCCTCCAGGGCGAGGGCCCGCTCCAGCTCGGCCCGGTGGGCGACGGTGTCGTCCAGGGCGTGCTGGGCCGCCTCCAGGGCGGCTGTCAGCTCGGCCTCCTGCTCACGGACCCGGGCGGCCTCGCGCTCCAGGTCCTCCGGGTCGCGGCCGCGCCGTTCCTCGGGGGGCGCGGAGGTGGCGCTCATGACGCGGGCGTCGGCCAGTGAGACCGTGCCGCGCACCCGCTCGGCCAGCTGGGACAGCTCGTACCAGGTCTGCTGGGCGCGCTGGACGCGCGGGGTGAGCCGGCGCACCTCGTCCTCCAGCAGGGTCTCGCGCTGCAGGGCCCGCTTCAGCTCGGCCTCGGCGGCTTCCCGGCGCGCCTTCAGCGCCGCCTCGTCGGCGACCTCGGCCCGCAGCGCCTCCCGCAGCCGTACGAGGTCGTCGGCGAGCAGCCGCAGCCGGGCGTCGCGCAGGTCGGCCTGGATCACGGCGGCCCGGCGTGCCACCGCCGCCTGCCGGCCCAGCGGTTTGAGCTGGCGGCGCAGCTCGTCGGTGAGGTCCTGCACGCGCGCGAGGTTGGCCCGCATCGCGTCCAGTTTCCGCAGCGCCTTCTCCTTGCGTTTGCGGTGCTTGAGGACTCCGGCCGCCTCCTCGATGAAGGCGCGGCGGCCCATGGGGTCGGCGTGCAGGACGGAGTCGAGCTGGCCCTGGCCGACGATGACGTGCATCTCGCGGCCGATGCCGGAGTCGGACAGCAGTTCCTGGATGTCCAGCAGGCGGCAGGTGTCACCGTTGATCTGGTACTCGCTGCCGCCGTTGCGGAACATGATCCGCGTGATGGTGACCTCGGCGTACTCGATGGGCAGCGCGCCGTCGGAGTTGTCGATGGTCAAGGAGACCTCGGCGCGGCCCAGCGGCGGGCGCCCCGTGGTGCCGGCGAAGATGACGTCCTCCATCTTGCCGCCGCGCAGCGACTTGGCGCCCTGCTCGCCCATGACCCAGCTGAGCGCGTCCACGACGTTGGACTTGCCCGAGCCGTTCGGTCCGACGACGCAGGTGATGCCCGGCTCGAAGCGGAGCGTGGTCGCCGACGCGAACGACTTGAACCCGCGCAGGGTCAGGGCCTTGAGGTGCACGCCGCTGGACTCTACCCGGCGCCGCTATCTCACTCCATGAACGTTGGCAACCCCGCGGTTTCGTCAATGAACGCGGAGGGCAGACCAGACGGTGAAGACAGTGAAAGGATGCGGGGGAAAGAAAGAAGGGACGCCGAAGCGTCCCTTGCAAATCTGACAACTGAGCGGTTGTTACGGGCAGCCCAACCGCTGCGTGTGCCGTTGTGGAGCGTTGCAGCGATCAGGTGAGCGCGGGCTCCGCCTGGTGTGCGTCGATGCTCTCCATGATCCTGTCGTGAGAAGCGGCAGCCGCCAGCGCTTCGTTCTCCGCCTGGATCCGTACGAGCTCGGATTCCAGGTCCTGGACGCGCTGCTGGAGCCGTCGCATCTCGGCGAGGAGTCGCGGGTCGGAGCCGCCGACGTAACCGAGAAGCGCCTTTGCCATGATGGATGGTCCTCCACAATGAGTGACCGACCGATGCGGTGTGGGTCGTGAGGGATTCGCACCCGCGGTGCTTGGCACGCTCGAGTGGTGCTCTGCTATTGATTCATGCCAAACAGCTAAGGTGCGCGGGGCTTTCAGCGTCTCACCAAAAAGTTTGACGGTCAACACGATCACGCCCCGTATTGGGGGGTGAACCGGGGGCACGCGGCCGGGAACGGCGGCGCGGCGACTCCTGCGGAGCCCCCGGGGCGTATCGGTGATCCTTCCCTGCGGAGCCTGCCACGGCAAGCGGTTCTTGGCAACCACCAGGTCAATTGCGTTCCGCGCACGTGCCGGTGGCAGTTCGCCGGCGCCGGCCGGGGGTGCCGGGCCGGTGGGGTCAGCGGATGACGAAGCCCTCGTAGCCGCCCCTGGGTGTGTCCCAGATCTCGGTGACGCCGTCCACGTGTCCGGGCGTGTCGCCGCCCTGGAGCCACTGCAGCAGCCCCTCGCAGCCCTGTCGCGGGCCCTCGGCGACGACCTGCACCCGTCCGTCGCCCAGATTGAGAGCAAAACCACTCAGGCCGCCGATCTCCAGCGCCTTGGCACGCGTGAACCAGCGGAAACCCACACCTTGGACGCGTCCGCGCACCCAGGCGACCAGCCGTACTTCCTCGTTCATGGCTGCAACCTAACCGGCCGATGTCACTCGGGACACTTCCTCCCCGGGCGTCATGCGGTACCGTCCCGACCCAATGAATCGCATATGAAACTCGCTCGATCGAGTGAGTCGGGTCGACCAGAAGGAGTCACGGGCCTCCGCAGCGAGGACGGCCCCTGGTCGGTCGCGAGGACGAGGAAGAAGGCAAGGACATGGGACGCCACCGACGCTCCGCCGCCGGCCGCGCCACGGGGGCCGCGCCGCACCCTTCCGTCACGGACGGCGACGGCCCGCCGGCCCGGTACGCGGGTGAGCGGGCCCCGATGGGCATCGCCCCGTACCTGAACCCCGAGGCGTACGCCGAGACCAACGCCAGGGCCGCCGCCTATCTGTACTCCGCGCCGCGGTTCGCGGACCCCGCGGGCTCCGGCCGGCCGGAGCACCTCACCGCGGCCGGCGGCCCCGAGGACGTGACCAGCACCGCCCGCATCGAGGACTTCAGCAGCCCCTCCGACCCGCGGGACTTCGCCGCGGCGGGTGGTGCGCCGGACTTCGCCACGGCCGTCTTCACCGCCGACGACTTCGGCCCGCTCGCCGGACCGGCCGATGGTTCCGGGTCCGGTTCCGGTCACGGGCACCGGCGCCGGAAGAAGGCCGCGCGGCCGGTGCGCACCGGGCTGCTCGGCGTCTCCGCCGCCGTCGCCCTCGGCACGGTCGCGGTGGCCACCGGCGTCGTGCCGGGCCTGGAGAACTACAAGCTCGGCGGCGGCACCAGCGCCGGCCCCGGTGACCTGGTGCAGGCGGCGGGCTCGCCCAGCAACACCGCCAGCGGCCAGGGCGGCACCTCCGGCAGTGCCGACGGCCGCGCCGGTGGCTCCTCGACCAGCCGGGACGCCCAGCGCTCGGCCTCCCCCGCGCCGTCGGCCCCCGCCTCCTCGGCGGCCCCCTCCTCCTCGCCCTCCCCGTCGAAGACGGCGACCGCGAAGCCGAAGCCCACCGCCCAGCCGACCCGGACGGCCGCCCCGTCGGCCCCCGCGGCGACGAAGGCACCGGCCAGGACGTCCGCGCCGGTGACGGTGTCGGCGCAGGCCGCCGCCGAGGCCGAGGTGCTGAAGCTGGTCAACGACGAGCGGGCGAAGGTCGGTTGCAGCGCGCTGTCGGCCAACTCCGCGCTGACCGGGCTGGCGGAGTCCTTCAGCCAGGACATGGCCGACCGGGGCTTCTTCGACCACACCGACCCGGACGGCGCCACGCCGTGGGACCGGGCGGCGAAGGCCGGCATAGCGGACCTCGGCGGCGAGAACATAGCCCGCGGGCAGGCCGACGCGGCGGCGGTGATGGACGCCTGGATGCACAGCCCCGGCCACCGCGCCAACATACTGAACTGCGACTTCAAGACCCTCGGCGTCGGCGTGCACCTGGCCCCCGGCGGCCCGTGGTGGACGCAGGACTTCGGTTACTGACAGCCGCAGATCAAGCCCTGGGAACCGTCCTGGGCCGTCCGCGGGCCGCCGGCCGGCCCGGCGCGGCCCGGGACACTCGGCCGCTCAGGCCGCGAGGCGGCCTCGGGTGAAGGTCTTCGCCGTCTCGGCGACCCGGTGACCGAGGTGCTCGGCCGTCGCCACGTCCGCCTTGTGGACGGCCTCGGGGCCCTCGTCGACGTTGGTCTGGGCGGCGGCGCCGGCGAAGAAGCCGAGGCGGTTGAGGTCGTTCTCGGAGGCCTCGCTGCTGTTCCAGCCGGGGTGCAGACCCAGGTTGACCCAGTGCATGCCGTGCTGGGCGGCGAGGATCTGGAAGAACTGCAGGGTGTGCAGCTTGTCGCCGCTCTTGGAGCCGGAGTTGGTGAAGCCGGCCGCCAGCTTGTCCTTCCAGTCCTGCCCGAACCAGCGCTTGGAGGACGCCTCGGCGAAGACGTGGAAGGCGCCGGAGGCGGTGCCCATGTACGTGGGCGAGCCGAACACGATCGCGTCGGAGCGGTCCAGCAGCTCCCACTGCGCGTCGGTGATCTCGTCCACCGCGATCAGGTGGACCTCGGCGCCGGCCCGGGCGGCACCGGCCCGGACGGCCTCGGCCAGGACGGCGGTGTGGCCGTGGCCGGAGTGGTAGGCGATGGAGACGACGGGGCTGGTCACGGTGGGTACTCCTCGGACGGTCCTCGGACAGCGGTGACTGCTCGGACGACGGTGACTGCACGGACAGCGACGAACCGTTCGACAGCCTGGCCCGCTCGGCGAGCGGTGACCAAAGGAAAGCACTAACTTCTGGTTAGTGCAACCTGCGAGTTAGCGCTGCGCTGGAGTACGCTCGTGGTATGGAGACCATCCAGGAGCCGGCCGCAGAGTCGGATCTCCCCTACGACGTGTTCGCCAAGGCCTGTCCGTCGCGCGGCACGCTGGAGCACGTCACCGGCCGCTGGGGCGGACTGACGCTCGGCGCGCTGTACGAGGGCTCGCTGCGCTTCAACGAGCTGCGCCGCCGGGTCGACGGGGTGAGCGAGAAGATGCTGTCCCAGACGCTGCACGCGCTGGAGCGCGACGGCCTGGTGCGCCGCGAGGCCCAACCGACGAACCCGCCCCGCGTGGACTACGAACTGACCGCCCTCGGCCGCGCGGTGGCCGAGCGGCTGCTGGCCCTCATCCAGTGCGTGGAGGGGGCCATGGACGACGTGCTGGCCGCCCGGGAGCGCTACGACGCCGACCGCGGCGCCCTCTGACACGCCGGGCAGAAGTAGCTGGAGCGGTTCATCCAGGGGCGCCGGACCATCGGGGTGCCGCAGCGCCGGCAGGGCAGGCCCGCCCGCCCGTAGGCGTCCAGGGAGCGGTCGAAGTAGCCGGACTCGCCGTTGACGTTGACGTAGAGGCTGTCGAAGCTGGTGCCGCCGACGGCGAGGGCCGCGTTCATCACGTCCCGCACGTGCCCGAGGAGTTCGGTGGTGCGCGGGCGGGTGAAGCCGGCGGTGGGGCGCTCGTAGTGCACGCGGGCGCGCCACAGGGCCTCGTCGGCGTAGATGTTGCCGACGCCGCTGATCAGCGACTGGTCCAGCAGGGCCCGTTTGATGGTGGTCCGCTTGCGGCGCAGCGCCTGGTGGAAGCGCTCCTCGTCGAACAGCGGGTCCAGGGGATCGCGGGCGATGTGCGCGATGACGTCGGGCAGGCCCTCGGGGGTGGTGTCGTGCAACGACAGCCCGCCGAAGGTGCGCTGGTCGACGAAGCGCAGCTCGGTCCCGGCCGCCGCGTCGCCGCTCTCCGCGTCGCCGCTCGCCGCGGTGCCGTCCGCGGTCAGGGTGTCGGTGAACCGGACCCGGATGCGCAGGTGCTTCTCGTCCGGTGCGGTGTGCGGCCGCACCAGCAGCTGGCCGCTCATGCCGAGGTGGGCGAGGACGGACTGGCCGGTGTCCGCCAGGGGCAGCCACAGGTACTTGCCGCGGCGGCTCGGGACGCCGATCCGGTGGCCCCGCAGACGGTGCGCGAAGTCCTCCGCACCGGCCACGTGGCGGCGTACGGCACGCGGGTGCAGCACCTCGGCGTCGGTGACGGTGCGATGGGCGACCCACCGCTCCAGGCCGCGCCGTACGACCTCGACCTCGGGCAACTCGGGCATCACGTCTCCCGTACGGACCGTGGATGAACCGAGCGCCCGCCCCGCGGAAGGCCGCGGGGCGGGCGCTGGGTGCGCTGTTCGTCAGGCGGTGGCGGAGGCTGGGCCGCCGTCCTGGGCGGCCGTGCCGGCGCCCTTGGCCCGTTCGTCCGCCGCGGCCCGGATGGACCGCCAGGCCGACTCGGCGGCCTGCTGCTCCGCCTCCTTCTTGCTGCGGCCGGTGCCGGTGCCGTACGAGACGCCTCCGACGCGGGCGGCAGCAGTGAAGGTCTTCTCGTGGTCGGGGCCGGTCTCCGTGACCAGGTACTCGGGCACGCCGAGCCCTTCGGTCGCGGTCAGCTCCTGGAGACTGGTCTTCCAGTCCAGGCCGGCTCCGAGGTTGGAGGACTTCTCGATCAGCGGGTCGAAGAGCCGGTGCACCAGCTCGGACGCCGCTTCGAGGCCCTGGTCGAGATAGACCGCGCCGATCACCGCTTCCAGGGTGTCCGCGAGGATGGATGCCTTGTCCCGGCCGCCCGTTCCCTCTTCACCACGGCCGAGCCGGATGAAGGAGCCCAGGTCGAGGCCCCGGCTCACCTCCGCAAGCGCACGCGAGTTGACCACCGCGGCCCGCAGCTTGGCCAGCTGGCCTTCGGGCAGGTCGGGGTGGGTGCGGTACAGCGTGTCCGTGACGACGAGCCCCAGGACGGAGTCCCCGAGGAACTCCAGCCGCTCGTTCGTCGGCAGACCGCCGTTCTCGTACGCGTAGGAACGGTGCGTCAGTGCGCGTACCAGAAGGGCGGACTCGAGCTGGTAGCCGAGCCGCCCTTCCAGAAGCGTGTGGGACGAGGCCGTGTGGTCCGATTTCTTCTTGACGGACGAGTCCGCCATGGCGTCTTCCGCCTTCTTGGGACTGGACACAGTGCCTCTCACCAGCCCGCTCAGACTTCGAGGACCTGGCGCTTGTTGTAGGTGCCGCACGACGGGCACGCGATGTGCTGCAGCTTGGGCTCGTGGCAGCGCTCGCACGCAACCAGGGTGGGGACCGCAGCCTTCCACTGCGACCGGCGGTGGCGCGTGTTGCTGCGCGACATCTTCCGCTTCGGAACAGCCACGGCTACTTCTCCTGCTTCTCGTCGGCGGGTGCGGATCGAGGCACGCCGCCGCTCATCTCGTCCTTCTCGCCGTCCTGCATGGTGCCGGCGAGTCCCTGCAAAGCCGCCCAACGGATGTCGACGGCGTCATGGTGGTGTCCCGGGTCGTCCGCGAGCCGCGCTCCGCACTCGGAGCACAGACCCGGGCAGTCTTCCTGGCACACCGGCTGCATCGGCAGTGCGAGCACCACCGCATCCCGCAGCAGGGGTTCGAGGTCGAACAATCCGTCCTCGAGGAAGTACCTGTCCTCGTCGTCCTCGACGTCGTCGCCCGGTTCCGCGGTGACGCGGCCCCGGTCGTCGGCGTCGGGGTACGAGAACAGTTCCTGGAAGTCCGCTTCGAGATCGAGCCCGAGCGGCTCCAGACACCTTACGCACTCCCCTTCGGCCTGTGCACGGGCGGTGCCTGTGACAAGCACCCCTTCCAGGACCGACTCCAGGCGCAGGTCGAGTTCCACCGGGGCGCCGAGCGGCACTCCGATGATTCCGACCAGGCCGAGGTCCGGCGGGGCGTCGATCGTGCGGGTCAGGCGCCGCAACGCACCCGGACGCCGACCCAGCTCGTGCGTGTCGAACACGAGGGGGTTGCGGTGGTCGAGGCGTGCGTTGGAGGCCATTCCTGCTTTCGATCTTCGTGTGAGGGGAGGGGACGCCGCTCGGCGGTGGGCCGGGCAGCGTCGAACGTCTGCGAGGTCGGCGCAGCGCACGCGCGACCGAACGCCCAGGATACTGGACCTTTCCCTCTCGGCCCAATCCGGTGGTCGCGGGCGCCTCCCGCGGCGCCCGGGCGGGGTCCTACAGGCCGCGTCCCTGCTCGTAGGCCCGCAGCTGCTCGGCACTGATCATCCCGGTGTCGAACAGGCTGGTCTCGTCGAGGGCGTAGTCCTGCTGGGACTGGTGGGGCTGCTGGTTCTGCCGGCCCTGGTGGTCCTGGTGGGACTGGGGGTCCTGCCGGGCGGGGTCCGGGTCGTAGGCCGCCTGCTGGGTGTCGTAGCCCTGATAGGCGGCCGCGTAGGGGTCTGCCTGCTGGTAGCCGTAGGGGTCCTGCTGTCCGTAGCCGGTCTGCTGCGGGTAGCCGGCGTACGGGTCCGGCTGCTGGTCGTAGCCGTACGCCGGCTGCTGCTCGTACGTGGGCTGCGGCTCGGGCCGCTGCGGCGCGGCCGGGCGCCCGGTCGCGAGGTCCGACGGGGCGGCGAGGTCGGCGAGGTAGTCGGCGTCGCTGGAGTGCTGGAAGGTCGTGGTGTCGTCGGCGAGGGCGCCGAGATCGTCGGAGGCGATGCGGCCGTGCAGCTTCTGCCGGCCGCGGCCGACGGCCTCCAGCGTCTTGGCGAGGACCGCCTCGAAGGCGCCGAGCTTGACGTCGACGTACTCGTCGGCGGTGCGGCGCAGCGTCTCCGGGTCGTGGCTGCGCTCGGGGGCGTCCTCGTCGGCGAAGCCCTGCTCGTCGAGGCCCGGGCCGGTGCCGAGCAGCTTCTCGCGGCCGCGGCCGACCGAGCCGAGGGTCTTGGTGAGGACGACCTCGAAGTTGGCGAGCTTGGAGTCGACGTAGTCGTCGGCCTCGGCGCGGATCTCCTCGGCCTCCTTGCGGGCCTCGTCGAGGATCCGGTCGGCCTCGGCCTGCGAGCGGCGGGCGACCTCGGTGCCGGAGATCAGCGAGCCGCGCTCGGCGTGCGCGCCGCGGATGATCTGCTCGGCCTCCTGGCGGGCCTGCTCGACCATCTGCTCGCGGTCGCCGATCAGTTCCCGGGCCTGCGCCAGGGAGCCGGGCAGGGCCTGGCGCACCTCTTCGAGCATCGCGAGCAGATCGGCGCGGTTGACCACGCACGACGCCGACATGGGCATCGACCGGGCGCTGGAGACCGCGGCCACGATCTCGTCGAGCTTCTTCTGCACGTCCACCTGTGCTCGCCACTCTCTACAGCTGTGTTGGAGACGGACGGGACGACTGTACGACCCCGGCGTGCGCCCCGGACACCGGATGACGGGCCGCCGGGCGCCGGGGCGGGGGCCGTCGGGCGCCCGGTGCGGGCTCAGTCCGTCTTGAGGCGCTCGGCGAGGGCGTCGTGGACCGCGGGCGGGACCAGGTGGGAGACGTCGCCGCCCCAGGTCGCGACCTCCTTGACGAGCGAGGAGGACAGGAAGCTGTAGGTGGGGTTGGTGGGGACGAACAGCGTCTCGACGCCCGAGAGGCCGTTGTTCATCTGGGCCATCTGCAGCTCGTAGTCGAAGTCGCTGACGGCGCGCAGGCCCTTGACGATGGCGGGGATGTCGCGCTGCTTGCAGAAGTCGACGAGCAGGCCGTGGAAGGCCTCGACCCGGACGTTGCCGTAGTCGGCGGTGACCTGGCGGATCAGCTCGATCCGCTCGTCGATCTCGAACAGGCCCTTCTTGGCCTTGTTGATCATGACCGCGACGTAGACCTCGTCGTACAGACGGGAGGCGCGGGCAATGATGTCGAGGTGTCCGTTGGTGATGGGGTCGAACGACCCGGGACAGACGGCGCGGCGCACTAGTGATCCCTCGCTCTCCGGTCCGGTCATCGTGCGTCTTCGCACGTAGAGGCGGCGCGACCGTACCAAAACGTTCCCTCGCCGTAACGCCGGGACCTGAGGGCCTCGAAGCCGTCCGGCCACCGGAATTCACCGCCTCTGGTGCTGCGCTCCACGGTGACGAGGGCCCGCGCCGCGAGCCAGCTTTCCGCGCGGAGTGTGAGCAGGATCTCCCGAAGATCGTCGTCGGAGACGGCGTACGGCGGGTCCAGGAAGACCAGGTCGTACGGCTCCGCAGGCGGCCGGGTGCGGATGATCTGCTCCGCTCTGCCCGCTCTGACCTCGGCGCCCGGCAGGCCCAGGCTCCGTACGTTCTCACGGACGACGCGGGCGGCGCGGGCGTCGGCCTCGACCAGCAGGGTGTGTCCGGCGCCGCGGGAGAGGGCCTCCAGGCCGACGGCTCCGGAGCCGGCGTAGAGGTCGAGGACCCGTTCGCCGTCCAGGGGGGCGCCGAGGAGGGACTGCCAGGTGGAGAAGAGGCCCTCGCGTGCGCGGTCGGAGGTCGGGCGGGTGCCGGAACCGGGCGGTACCGCCAGGCGGCGTCCGCCGGCGGCGCCGGCGATCACGCGGGTCATGTACGGGGTCCTTCTGCTTCGTCGGCTGCGTCGTGGCCAGTCTGGCAGGCGCCGCCGGGGTGCGCCCGGCCGGCCGGGGGGAGGCGGGGACGGACGCCGGGCCCGGGGAGGACCGGGTCCGGCCCGGGGCAGGCCGCGGTCGGGCCGGGGTCAGCCCTTCTCCAGGTACTGCTCCCGCTCGTGGTCCACCAGGGCGTCCAGGGCGGTGCGCAGGCCCGGGAGGCTCTCCAGCTCCGGGTCGGCGGCGACGAGCGCCGTCGCCTCCTGCCGGGCCTCGGCGATGATCTCCTCGTCCTCGATGACCTCGAGCACCCGGAGGCTGGAGCGGGCGCCGGACTGGGCCTGGCCGAGGACGTCGCCCTCGCGGCGCTGTTCGAGGTCGATGCGGGACAGCTCGAACCCGTCCAGGGTGGCGGCGACGGCGCCGAGGCGCTGCCGGGCCGGGCTCGCCTCGGGCATCTCGGTGACCAGCAGGCACAGGCCGGGTGCCGACCCCCGGCCGACGCGGCCGCGCAGCTGGTGCAGCTGCGAGACGCCGAACCGGTCGGCGTCCATGATGACCATGGCCGTGGCGTTGGGGACGTTGACGCCGACCTCGATGACGGTGGTGGCGACCAGGACGTCCGTCTCCCCGGCCGCGAAGCGGCGCATGACGGCGTCCTTGTCGTCCGGGTGCATCCGGCCGTGCAGCACCTCGACGCGCAGGCCCTGGAGGGGGCCCCGGCCGAGCTGGCCGGCCACGTCGAGGACGGCCAGCGGGGGCCGCCGCTCCGCCTCGTCCTCGGGGGACTTCTTCTTCCGGGCGGCGGCGTCGTCGGCGTCGTCGCCGATGCGGGGACAGACGACGTAGGCCTGGTGGCCGTTCTCCACCTCCTCGCGCACCCGCTCCCAGGCGCGGGCCAGGAAGTGGGGCTTGTCGGCGGCCGGGACGACATGGCTGGCGATGGGCGAGCGGCCGGCCGGGAGCTGGTCGAGGACGGAGGTCTCCAGGTCGCCGAAGACGGTCATGGCGACGGTGCGCGGGATCGGCGTGGCGGTCATGACCAGCAGGTGCGGGGGCTGTTTGCCCTTGCCGCGCAGGGCGTCGCGCTGCTCGACGCCGAAGCGGTGCTGTTCGTCGACGACGACCAGGCCGAGGTCGTGGAACTGCACCTTGTCCTCGATCAGGGCGTGGGTGCCGATGACGATGCCGGCCTCACCGGTGGCCAGGTCGAGCAGCGCCTGCCGCCGGGCGCCGGTGCCCATCGACCCGGTCAGCAGCACCACCTTGGTGGCGTGCTCGGCGCCGCCCAGCATGCCGCCCTGGGCCAGCTCGCCCATCATCTCGGTCACCGACCGGTGGTGCTGCTGGGCGAGCACCTCGGTGGGCGCGAGCATGGCGGCCTGGCCGCCCGCGTCGACGACGGCGAGCATGGCGCGCAGGGCGACCATGGTCTTGCCGGAGCCGACCTCGCCCTGGAGCAGGCGGTGCATGGGGTGGTCGGTGGCCAGGTCGGCGAAGATCTCCCGGGAGACCTTCCGCTGGCCCTCGGTGAGGGTGAAGGGCAGCCGGTCGTCGAAGGCGGCGAGCAGGCCGTCGGGTGCGGGTCGGCGCGCGACGGCGGGCAGCAGCGCGTCGGCGTGCCGGCGGCGGGCCAGGGCGACCTGGAGGACGAAGGCCTCGTCCCACTTCAGGCGGGCGCGGGCGTCGGCGATGTCGGCCTTGGTGTGCGGGCGGTGGATCTTGAGCAGGGCCTCCGGGAGGGAGACCAGTCCGCGGCCCTCGCGCAGGGAGTCCGGGAGCGGATCCGTGGCGTCGGAGGCGCTGGGCAGCACCGTCTGCACGGCCTTGCCGATCTTCCAGGACTCCAGCTTGGCGGTGGCGGGGTAGAGCGGGATGAGGGCGCCGGCCCAGGTCTCCACCGCCTCCTCGCCCTCCGCGCGCAGCAGTTCGTAGGCCGGGTGGGCGAGTTGCAGCCGGCGGTTGAACACCGAGACCTTGCCCGCGAACATCGCGCGCGTGCCGGGCAGCAGTTCCTTGTGGGGCTTGTGCACGCCGGCGCCGAAGAAGACCAGTTGGAGCCGGCCGCTGCCGTCGGTGATCGTCACCTCCAGCCGCTGGCCCTTGCCGCGGGGGGCCTTGGCGGAGGCGAAGGAGTGCAGCCGGGCGTCGGCGACCTGGGCGACGACCGTGACGTGCTCGTCCATCGGCAGGTCGGCGAGGTGGGTGAGCTGGCCGCGCTCCTCGTACCTGCGCGGGTAGTGGTGCAGCAGGTCGCCGACGGTGTGCAGGCCGAGGTGCTCGGCCATCACCTTGGCGGTGGCGGGACCGAGCACCACCTTCAGCGGCTGTTGTAGTGGTTCTTGCGGTGCGGGCACGAGATCCATTGCACACCACGGCACCGACAATGCCGTATACGTCCCCCGAAACCCCTGGTCAGCGGCGCTGTTCCGGGCCTAGGATGACGCGCTCCGGCCATCCCCCCGCGGTCACCGCCCCACCCGGACCGCCCGACCCCGCGCCGATCGTGCCCCTCCCCCCTCCGGCGCTGCGACGATGGACTACCAGACCCCACAGTCATCCCAAGGCTCCCCGTCACCCCACACCTTCCAGGTCGACCTGCGCGGTCTGGTGGACCTGCTCTCCCATCACCTGTACTCCAGTCCCAAGGTCTATCTGCGCGAGCTGCTGCAGAACGCGGTGGACGCCATCACCGCCCGGCGGGCCGCGGAGCCCGGTGCTCCGGCGCGGGTGCGGCTGCACGCGGCGGACGGTGAGCTGCGGGTGGAGGACAGCGGCGTCGGGCTGACCGAGTCGGACGTGCACAGCCTGCTGGCGACCATCGGGCGCAGCTCCAAGCGGGCCGAGGGTCTCCAGGAGGCCCGGTCGGACTTCCTCGGCCAGTTCGGCATCGGCCTGCTGGCCTGTTTCGTGGTGGCCGAGCGGATCCGGGTGGTCAGCCGCAGCGCCCGCACGCCGGACGCCCCGCCCGTGGAGTGGACGGCCCGCGACGACGGGTCGTACACCGTGCGCACACTGCCCGCGTCGGCGCGGCCGGAGCCGGGCACCACGGTGCACCTGGTGGCCCGCCCGGGGTCGGCGGACTGGCTGAGCGAGGAGCGCGTGCTGGCGCTGGCCCGGGACTTCGGCGCGCTGCTGCCCTACGACGTGCGGGTGGGCGCGGAGGCGGTCACCGACCTGCCCGCGCCCTGGGACCGCGCCTATCCCTCCCCCGCCGCCCGCCGGGTGGCGCTGGCCCGGCACTGCCACGACACCTTCGGCTTCACCCCGCTGGACGCCGTGGACCTGAGCGTGCCGCTGGCCGGTGTCCGGGGCGTGGCCTACGTGCTGCCGTCGGCGGTCAGCCCGGCGCAGCGGGCGTCGCACCGGGTGCACCTGAAGGGCATGCTGCTGACCGAGCGGGCCGAACAGCTGCTGCCGGACTGGGCGTTCTTCGTGCGCTGCGTGCTGGACACCGACAGCCTGCGCCCGACGGCCTCCCGGGAGTCGCTGTACGAGGACGAGACGCTGGCCGCCGTGCGGGAGGCGCTGGGCGAGCGGATCAGGTCCTGGCTGACGTCGCTGGCGGCCGGTGACCCGGAGCGGCTGGCGGCGTTCCTGTCGGTGCACCACCTGGGCGTGAAGTCGCTGGCCCGGCACGACGCCGGGATGCTGCGCACGATGCTGCCGTGGCTGCCGTTCGAGACCACCGACGGGCGGGTGTCCCTGGAGGAGTTCGCGCGGCGCCACCCGGTGGTGCACTTCACCCGGACGGTCGAGGAGTACCGGCAGGTCGCGCCGATCGCCGCCGCGCAGGGCGTCGGCGTGGTCAACGGCGGCTACACCTACGACAGCGAGCTGGTCGAGGCGCTGCCGTCGGTGCGCCCGGGGACGGTGGTCGCCGAGCTGGACGCGGACACCGTGACCGCCCACCTGGACGCCGTCGACCCGGCCGAGGAGCTGGCCCTGTCCGGCTTCCTGGCGGCCGCCCGGGCGAAGCTCGACCCCCTGGGCTGTGACGTGGTGCTGCGCTCCTTCCATCCGCTGTCGGTGCCCGCGCTGCACCTCGACGACCGGGCCGCCCGGCACGAGCAGGCCCGCGCGGCGGCCGAGGAGCAGGCCGACGACCTGTGGGCGGGCATCCTCGGCTCGCTGCGCGGCAGCGCCCCGCGCGCGCGGCTGGTGCTCAACCATCTCAACCCGCTGGTGCGGCGGATCGGCTCGCTGCGGGAGTCGGAGCTGATCGGCACGGCGACCGAGTCGCTGTACGGACAGGCGCTGCTGATGGCGCAGCGTCCGCTGCGGCCCGCGGACTCCGCGCTGCTGAACCGGGCGTTCATCGGCCTGCTGGAGTGGGCCACTCACGGGGAATCCGCACACGGGGAGGACGGTCGCTGATGGCCGGGATCACGGACTTCGACGCGCTGCGCCGGGCGCTGGCCCAGAACGCGGAGCAGCCGGAGGGACCGGCCCGCAACGCGCGCGCGGAGCAGCTGCTGGCGCAGGCCGAGAAACTGGACGTCCCGCTGGCGGTGATCGAGGCGCTCGGGCACCAGCTGAAGGTCTACAACTACAGCTCCGAGAAGGACAAGATGTTCGTCCCGTTCGCGCGGCTGCTGCGCATGTGGGACGAGCGCCCCGAGGACTTCGACGCCTACGAGACGCACTCGCTGCACTGGGTGTTCAAGTGGGTGTCGGCCGGCATGCTGGACCAGCCGCACGTGCCGCTCGCCTCCATCGAGAAGTGGCTCGGCGAGATGGAGCACCGCTACCGGCTCGCCGGGCACTCCGAACGGGCGGTGCGCAGCGCGGAGTTCAGCGTCGCCGCGCACATCGGGGACCTGGCGCGCGCGGAGCGGGCGTACGCCGCCTGGCTGGCCGCCGACCGGGACGACATGGCCGACTGCCACGCCTGTGAGCTGCACGGGCAGGGCACCTGGCAGGTCCGGCGGGGCCGGGACGCGCAGGCGCTGGAGCTGTGGCGGCCGGTGCTGGAGGGCGAGTACAGCTGCGCGCACGAACCGCACACCGTGCTCGCCTCCTCCCTGGCGCCGCTGCTGCGCCTGGGCCGGCTGGACGAGGCGCGCGCCCATCACCTGCGCGGTTTCCGGCTGGTGCGGCCGATGGAGAGCATGCGCGGCGCGTACGCCGACCATGTGGAGTTCTGCGCGCTGACCGGCAACGAGGCGCGCGGCCTGGAGCTGCTCGCCGAGCGGCCCGCGTACTTCACCGGCACCGGGCATCCGCGCAGCCGGCTGGACTTCCTGGCCGTGGTGGCGCTGCTGATGGACCGGCTGGGCGAGCTGGGTCTGGGCGGCGAGCGGGTGCCCGGGCCCGCCGGGCGGGTGTGGACGGCGCGGGAACTGGCCGCCCACGCGCGCGCGGAGGCCCTGGAGCTGGCCGGGCGGTTCGACCAGCGCAACGGCACGCCGTACGTGGGTGAGCGGGTGCGCGCGCGGATGGCGCAGCGCCCGCTGGTGGACCGGCTGCCGCTGGGCGTGCGCGCGGCCCGGCCGGGCCCGGCCGCGGCGCCGGCCGTGTCGCCACCCGCGGAGGCGGAGCCCGCGGCCGGTGCGGAGCCGGCGGACCTGGCCGCGCTGCTGGCGCGGGCGCGGCGGCTGTCGGAGGGGCTGCGGCCGCACGCGCTCCAGGCGTGGGCGGAGGTCGCCCGGGCCGCCGAGGGGGTCGAGCTGGACGCCCGTGCCCGGGCGGAGATCGCCGAGCACCGGGCGATGGACAGCGGTCCCGGGGGCGCCGCGCTGTTCGAGCGGGCGGCGCAGCTGTACGCGGAGGCGGGCGACCCCGGGGAGGCGCTGGCGGCACGCGCGCGGGGAGCCTACGTACGGGCCCTGGCGGGCGAGGTGGACGAGGCGCTGGCCGCGGTCGCCGAACCGTACGACCGCATCCTGACGCTGTATGCCCAGGGCGACACCGGCATCCGGCAGACGGCGTCGGTGCTGATGAGCCGGGCGCGGGTGCTGCTGCGGCGGGTGCACGAGCGGGCCGGGGCCGCCGGGGGCGGCGTCCGGGACGCCCCCCGCGACGCCGAGCGGGCCGTGCGGGAGGTGCTGGCGCTCGTCGACGGGCACGGCGGCACGGACGTCCGGCTGGTGTCCCGGGGCGCCGAGGCCCGCGCGATGCTGGCGGAGCTGACCGAACTCGCCGGTGACCTGCCGCGGGCGGTGGAGCTGTTCCGGCGGGCGGCGGAGGAGTTCACCGGGGTGGGGCTGCCGTGGTTCGCGGTGGAGTACGAGGTGCGGGTGGCCGCCCTCGCCCATCACCTCGGCGACCTCCCGGGGGCCGAGCGGGCGCTGCGGGCCGCCCTGGAGCACGGCGGGCCGTACGTGGAGCCGGCCGGGCGGGCCCAGCTGCATCTCCAGCTGGCCGAGGTGACCGGCGCCCGGGGCGCGGTCGAGGAGGCCGCCGAGCAGGCCCTGGAAGCGGCGCACTGGGCCGACGAGGCGGGCGAGAGCGGCACCCTGGGCGCCTGGGCGCGCCACCAGCTCGGCGGATTCCTGCTGCGGCAGGGGCGGTACGCGGAGGCCGCCGAGGTGCTGGAGTCGGCGCTGCCCGAGCTGGACGTGGAGACGCACGGCGACGGCGCGGTCGTGCAGACGCAGTGGTGGCTGGGTGACTGCCTGAGCGAGCTGGGCGAGCACCGCGCGGCAGCCGAACGCCGGCTTCAGGCCGCCGAGACCGCCCGGCACTGGCCCGAGCAGCAGGACCACGCGACGCTCGCCCACCTCGCCGCCGAGTCCCTCGGCCAGGCGGGGCTGACCGCCGAGGCGGACCGGGCCTACGCGCGCGCGGGCGACCTGTGGCGCTCGCTGGGCAACGTGCACTTCCTGGTCCGCTCGCTGCGGGCCCGCGCCTGGCTGGCGCTGCGCGGCGAGGCGGGGGCCGACGGGGCGCGGGAGCTGATGGCGGACGCGGTCCTGGAGTGCGCCGGCGCCCTCGCCGAGGCCGCCGACCCGGCCGAGCGCGACCGGCTCACCGCCGAACTCGGCAACACCCACCGCCAGTTCGGTGACCTGCTGGCCCGCTCGGTCTCCGAGGAGGCCGACGACGCGGCGATCCGGGCCGCCTTCGAGGAGGCCCTGGCCCACATGACCCGGGCCGCGGCCGTCTTCGACGACCTCGGCGGGGCCGCGCTGCACAGCCGTACGGGGGCCGAACTGGCCGCCGGCTGGCTGGAGGCCGACCTGGGCCGGACGGCCGGGGCGGCGGCCCGCGCGCGTGCGGTGCTGGCGGCGTACGACGGGGCCGAGGCCGGCCCGGAACCGTACGAGGACGCCGGGGACGGGCACGACGACGCGGAGGGGACCGTGGCGGCCCGGCGGGCGGAGGCGGAGCAGCTGCTGCGGTCGGTGGACGGGACGGGCGACGAGCGGCCGTGAGGCCGGCCGGCGCCGGCGCCGCTCACTCCACGCCGATGAGGAGCGGCGCTCCCTGCCGGCCGCCCCGGTACACCACGGTGTCGACGGCCAGGTAGGACTCGCGCACGCGTGCCTCCAGGCGCTCGGCGACGGACTGCGGGGCGCCGTCGCCCAGGACGAGGGTGACCAGCTCGCCGCCCGCCTGGAGCATGCGGTCCAGCACGGTCTCGGCGGTGGCGGTGACGTCCGAGCCGATCACCGCCACGTCGCCGTCGATCAGGCCGAGGACGTCACCGGCCTGGCAGATCCCGGCCATCGTCCAGGACTCGCGTTCGGCGACGACCACCTCGGCGTAGCGGGTGGCGCCCGCCGCCGAGGTCATCTGCACGACGTCCTCGTCGAAGCGGCGCTCCGGCTCGTGCACCGCGAGGGCGGCGATGCCCTGGACCGCGGAGCGGGTGGGGATGAGGGCGACGCGGATGCCCTCGACGCGGGCCTGCTCGGCCGCTGCGGCCGCCGTGTGCCGCAGCTCGGCGTCGTTGGGCAGCAGCACGACCTCGCGCGCGTGGGCCCGCCGCACGGCCTGCACCAGCTCACCGCTGGCGGGCGGCTCCCCGGGGCGCGCGAGGACGGTGGTCGCGCCCGCCTCGCCGTACAGCCCGGCCAGCCCCTCGCCGGGTACGACGGCGACGACGGCGCGCTGGACGGGTTCCCGGGGCGGCCGCTCGCCACCGGTGTGCACGTCGCCCTGCCCGAAGTGGGTGATCCGGATGCGGTACGGCCGGCCCGCCTCCACGCCCGCCTCCACGGCGGCGCCGGCGTCGTCGACGTGCACGTGGACGTTCCACAGGCCGTCGCCGCCGACCACGACCAGTGAGTCCCCGAGGGCGTCGAGCCGCGCCCGCAGCCGGGCCACGGCGGTGTCGTCGGCCTCCAGCAGGTAGATGACCTCGAAGGCGGGGCCGCCGCCGGTCTCCTCGGGGCAGGGCGCCGTCGCGGCGGCGGGTGCCGCTTCCGAGACGGTCACGGCCTCGCAGGCCGTCCCCACGCGCGCGTGGGCGTCGGCGGCGGCCTGCGCGCCCTCGTCGCCGGGCACGGACCGCCCCCGCGCACCGGACCCCGCGCCCGGTTCTGCCTCCCGCACCGCCTCCCCCGTGCACGCCTCCACCAGGGCCCCCAGCACCGCCACCAGCCCCCGGCCCCCGGCGTCGACCACCCCGGCCCGCCGCAGGACGGCCAGCTGCCCCGGAGTGGCCGCCAGCGCCACGCAGGCCCCCGCGTGAGCCGCGCGCGCCACCGCCGCGCAGTCGTCCCCGGCCCCCTCGGCGGCGTCGGCGGCGGCCGAGGCGACCGACAGCACCGTGCCGTCGACCGGGTGGGCCACGGCCCGGCGGGCGGAGTCGGCGGCCCGGCGCAGGGCCCGCCGCAGTCCGCTGCCGTCGGCGTGGGTGCGCCCGTCCTCGGCGAGGACCTGGGCCATGCCGCGCAGCAGCTGCGCGAGGATCGTCCCGGAGTTGCCCCGGGCCCCGATGAGCGCCCCGTGCGCCATCGCGCGCACGGCGTCGGCCAGCGAGGGGTCACCGCCCTCCCCCGGTCCGGCCGCGTGCCCGGCGAACACCGCCTCCACGGCCGTGGCCGCGGACTCCACGGTCAGGTACAGGTTCGTGCCCGTGTCGCCGTCCGCCACCGGGTAGACGTTGATCGCGTCGATCTCCTCGCGCGCCCGCCCCAGCGCCCGCAGCGACAGTCCGCACCAGGTGCGCACCGCGAGGGCGTCGAAGAATGTCGGCGGCACCTGCGGCACCTGCGCCTCCCTGGGTGCTGTCGGACGTGGGACGCAGCGTAGACCCCGGATCGGTGCGCGCCGGAAGAGGGCCGGGACGGGGGCCTGAGCTGCCATGGTAGTTTCGTTGTCCGGACGCAGTCGTTGTATGCTGCTCCGGTTGCCCGATCCGATCGGGCCATTCCCCCTGGCAGCGCCACTCAAGATCTCTTGTTCTGATCTCGATCCCGGCATGCCGGGATCAACCGTAAGAGCATCTGAAGTCTTTGGAGTGACCCGTGGCTGCCAACTGCGACGTCTGCGGCAAGGGCCCGGGCTTCGGCAACAACATCTCGCATTCGCACCGCCGTACGCCCCGCCGCTGGAACCCGAACATCCAGCGCGTGCGTACCGTGGTCGGCGGGACGCCGAAGCGCGTGAACGCTTGCACCTCGTGCATCAAGGCCGGCAAGGTCTCGCGCTGACGCTACAGCTGAGCGCGCGGCCACTGCCTGGTTCGCTGCACGGAGCCGGTCCACCTCAGGGTGGGCCGGCTTTTTGCCGTTCCCCGAGGTGCGCGTCCGCGAGGTGAACGTCCCCGAGGTGAGCGTCCCCGAGGCGTGTCCCACGGCGCCCCGCGGTCAGCTGCGCAGGCGCCACCCGTGGTCCACCGGTCCGATGCCCGCGCCGAGTGCGAAGCCCGCCTCGATCGCCCCGGTGACGTAGCGCTTGGCCGCCGCCACCGCCTCCGGCACGGGCAGCCCCCGCGCCAGCCCCGCCGCGATCGCCGAGGCCAGCGTGCACCCCGTGCCGTGCGTGTGCCGGTTGTCGCGCCGGGGCGCCCGCAGCCGGTGCTCGGCGGAGCCGTCCGTCAGCAGGTCCACGGCGTCGCCGGGCAGATGGCCGCCCTTGATCAGCACCCACCGCGGGCCGTGGGCCAGCACGGCTTCGGCGGCCCGCCGCAGATCGTCCTCCGTCTCCACCCGCACCCCGGTGAGCTGCGCCACTTCGTCGAGGTTGGGCGTGGCCACGGTCGCCACCGGCAGCAGCACCGTGCGCACCGCCTCCAGCGCGGAGGCCGCCAGCAGCGGGTCCCCGTGCTTGGAGACGCCCACCGGGTCCACGACCGCCGGCGCGTCCGTCCCGGCCAGCAGGCCGGCGACCTCCTCGACCAGTGCGGCCGAGGCGAGCATGCCGGTCTTGACGGCCTGTACGCCGATGTCGTCGACGACGCTGCGGTACTGGGCGCGCACCGCCTGCGCCGGCAGCTCCCAGACGCCCTGCACGCCGAGGGAGTTCTGCGCGGTCACGGCCGTGATCACGCTCATCCCGTGCACCCCGAGCGCCAGCATCGTCTTGAGGTCGGCCTGGACCCCGGCGCCGCCGCCGGAGTCGGAGCCCGCCACCGTGAGCACCCTGGGGATCACGACTCGATGTCCCCGAAGTGGTCCCAGCCGCCCTTGCTGGTCCACGGCGCCCCGTCGACCGTCACCTGGGGCAGCGCCGAGGGGTTGAGGACCTCGCCGATCACCTTCCAGCGGGCGGGCAGCTTCACGTCCGGCGGGAACGTGGCCACGATCGCGTGGTCCTCGCCCCCGGTCAGCACCCATTGCAGCGGGTCGACGCCGACGGCCTGCCCGATGTCGTTCATCTGCGAGGGGATGTCGATGGCGCCGGAGCGGACGTCGATGCGGACCTTGCTGGCCTCCGCGATGTGCCCGAGGTCGGCGATCAGCCCGTCGCTCACGTCGCACATGGCCGTCGCGCCCAGCCCGGCGGCCGCCGGACCGGCGTGGTACGGCGGTTCGGGGCGCCGGTGGGCCTCCACGAAGGCGCGCGGTGAGCGGAAGCCGCGGGAGAGCACCGCGTACCCGGCCGCCGACCAGCCCAGCCAGCCCGTGACCGCCACCAGGTCGCCGGGCTGGGCCCCGCCCCGGGTCACCGGCTCCTGGTTGCGCAGATCGCCCAGCGCGGTGATCGACACCATGATCGTGTCGCCGCGCACCACGTCGCCGCCGACCACCGAGGCGCCCGCGACCTGGCACTCGTCGCGCAGGCCGTCCATCAGCTCGCTCGGCCAGGTGACCGGCAGTTCGGCCGGGACGACCAGGCCGAGCAGCAGCGCGGTCGGTACGGCGCCCATGGCGGCGATGTCCGCGAGGTTCTGCGCGGCCGCCTTGCGGCCCACGTCGTAGGCCGTGGACCAGTCGCGGCGGAAGTGCCGCCCCTCCAGCAGGATGTCGGTGCTCGCCACGACCCTGCGGTCGGGTGCGGCGACCACCGCGGCGTCGTCGCCGGGGCCGACCCGGACCGCCGGGGTGGTGGTGAGACGGGAGGTCAGCTCCCTGATGAGCCCGAACTCACCTAGCTCACCCACAGTGCCCTTCATTGCTCAAGCCCCTTCTGTGCCTGTCCGTGCCTGTCCGTGCCTGTCCGTGCCTGTCCGTGCCTGTCCGTGCCCGCGCGCCGCCCGGCTCGCCCGCCCTGCTCGCGCATCATCCTCGCCCCCGCTACCGTCGAGGAGACCGGCGGGCGGACCGTCAACTTCCGTCGTTCCCGCACCCTGGCGCGCAAGCCCGCTGTCCCCGGGTCTCCCCGTGACGAGCGGCGACGCGATACCGTGGCGTTCCTTTTCCCCACATGATCCTCGTGGCCGCCCTGGAGGTTCCGTGGTACAGGCGTACATCCTGATCCAGACGGAGGTCGGCAAGGCGTCGACCGTCGCCGAGACGATCGGCACGATCCCTGGTGTGATCCAGGCCGAGGACGTGACGGGACCGTACGACGTCATCGTGCGCGCCCAGGCCGACACCGTCGACGACCTCGGTCGGATGGTGGTCGCGAAGGTCCAGCAAGTGGACGGCATCACGCGCACCCTGACCTGCCCGGTGGTGCATCTGTAGCCCCCGTCTACCCTTGGCCGGTGAACTCCTCGTCCCTCCGGCTCCCCGCCCTGCCCGCGCTGGCCCTGCTGATCGCGGTCGCGGGCTGCTCCTCAGCAGACGACAGCGACACGGTCGCGGTTCCCCGCCCCGACGCCAGGACGGCCCCGGTCTGCCGGGACCTGGACACGGCGCTGCCGAAGAAGCTGGCCGGGCGGGACCGCGACGACCCCGGGCCCCCGTCCCGCTACACGGCGGGCTGGGGAAGCCCGGCGATCATACTGCGCTGCGGTGTCGTACGGCCGCCGAAGATGATCGACCCCAAGGTGGCCGAGGGCGCCTACCGCGACGTCCTGGCGGGCGGGGTGAACGGCGTGGACTGGCTGATGGAGAAGCAGGGCGACGGCACCTGGCGGTTCACCACGGCCAACCGGCTGGCCTACGTGCAGGTGACCCTGCCCGCGGGGATGTCCCCCGAGGACGAGGGCACCGCGGTCCTCACCGGCCTCGCGGCCTGCGTGAAGAAGGCGGTCCCGGTGGGGACCGCCTCCATGACCTGACGCACGCGGCGGACCGGCGCGGCCCGCCGGGGCCGGAGCACTCCGGCGGGGTCAGCGCAGCCCGGTGGAGCGGCGCAGCGCCGCCTGGAGCAGGAGGTCCACCAGCTCGGCGTAGCCGATGCCCTCGGCCTGCCACATCTGCGGGTACATCGAGATGGGGGTGAAGCCGGGCATCGTGTTGATCTCGTTGATCACGAACTCGCCGTCCTCGGTGAGGAAGAAGTCCGCGCGGACCAGTCCCTCGCAGGAGGCGGCGTCGAAGGCCCGCACGGCCAGCCGCCGCACCTCGGCGCTCTCCTCGTCGGTGAGCGGGGCCGGGACGATGCCGGGCGTGGAGTCGATGTACTTGGCCTCGAAGTCGTAGTACGCGTGGGCGTCCGGCGGCGGGATCTCGGCCGGTACGGAGGCCCGCGGGCCGTCCTCGAACTCCAGGACGCCGCACTCGATCTCGCGGCCGCGCAGCGCGGCCTCCACCAGGATCTTCGGGTCGTGCAGCCGGGCCTCGGCGATCGCCTCGTCGAGGCCGGAGAGGTCGTCGACCTTGGTGATGCCGATCGAGGAGCCGGCGCGCGCGGGCTTCACGAACAGCGGCCAGCCGTGCTCGCCGGCGAAGTCGACGATCTTCTTGCGGGCGGCGGCGCCCAGGTCGCCGCCGGGGCCGGCCTGCTCCCACTCGCGGGGCCGGATCACCACGTACGGGCCGACGGTGAGCCCGAAGGAGGTGAACACCCGCTTCATGTACTCCTTGTCCTGGCCGACGGCCGAGGCGAGCACGCCCGAGCCCACGTACGGCACCCCGGACAGCTCCAGCAGGCCCTGGAGGGTGCCGTCCTCGCCGTAGGGGCCGTGCAGCACCGGGAAGACCACGTCGACCTCGCCGAGCGCCTTGGGCACGCAGCCCGGCTCGCTGTAGACGACCTCGCGGCTGGCCGGGTCGACGGGGAGCACCACGCCGCCCTCGTCGGACTCGGCGAGTTCGTCGACGCTGGGCGTACGGCGGTCGGTGATGGCCATCCGCTCCGGCTCGTCGGCGGTGAGCGCCCAGCGGCCGTCCCGCGTGATGCCGATCGGCAGGACGTCGTACTTGGTCCGGTCGATGGCCTTGAGTACGGCGCCGGCGGTGACCACGGAGATCCCGTGTTCGGAGCTGCGGCCGCCGAACACGACGGCCACGCGCGGCTTGCGTGACGGCTGCTCAGGGCTCTGGGGGAGGTTCTCGGTGCTCATATCGCGATGAGAGTACCTGGTGGCAGGGCCGGGAGACAGCGTCGGCGGGCCGCCGAACGGGGGCTGTCGCTCAGTGTCGTTCCGGCTTCGCGCTGCGCGACATCAGCTCCTTGAGGGCGACCACCGGCGGCTTGCCCTCGTGCACGATGCCGACGACCATCTCGGTGATCGGCATGTCGACGCCGTGCCGCCGCGCCAGATCCAGCACCGACTCGCAGGACTTGACGCCCTCGGCGGTCTGCCGGGTGACGGCGATGGTCTCCTGGAGGGTCATGCCCTTGCCGAGGTTGGTGCCGAAGGTGTGGTTGCGCGACAGCGGCGAGGAGCAGGTGGCCACCAGGTCGCCCAGGCCCGCGAGGCCGGCGAAGGTCATCGGGTCGGCCCCGAGCGCGGCGCCGAGCCGGGCGGTCTCGGCGAGGCCGCGGGTGATGAGGGAGCCCTTGGCGTTGTCGCCGAGGCCCATGCCGTCCGCGATGCCGACGGCGAGGCCGATGACGTTCTTGACGGCGCCGCCGAGTTCGCAGCCGACGACGTCGGTGATCGTGTACGGGCGGAAGTACGGGGTGTGGCAGGCGGTCTGCAACCGCCGTCCGACCGCCTCGTCGGTGCAGGCGACCACGGCGGCGGCCGGCATCCGGGCGGCGATCTCCCGGGCGAGGTTGGGCCCGCTGACCACGGCGATCCGGTCCCGGCCGACCCCCGCGACGTCCTCGACGACCTCGCTCATCCGCATGGCGGAGCCGAGTTCGACGCCCTTCATCAGCGAGACCAGGACGGTGTCCGGGGCGAGCAGCGGCGTCCATTGCGCGAGGTTGGCGCGCAGGGTCTGGGAGGGCACCGACAGGACCGTGAAGTCGGCGCCGGCGGCGGCCTCGGCGGGGTCGGTGGTGGCCCGGAGGTTCTCCGGCAGCTCGACGCCCGGCAGGTAGTCGGGGTTGAGGCGGGTGGCGTTGATCGCCTCGGCGACCTCGGGGCGGCGGGCCCACAGGGTGACCTCGCACCCCGCGTCGGCGAGCACCATCCCGAAGGCCGTGCCCCACGAACCGGCGCTGAAGACCGCTGCCTTGGCAGGCTTGCTCACGTGCCGCTCTCCGTTTCCCGACCGGCCTGCGCGCGGTCCCGCTCGGTCTGCGCGCGGTCCCGCTCGGTCTGCGCGCGCGTCCTGCGGCGCTGCTCGATCCGCTCCCGGCGCGGGTCGTAGCGCGTCGCGGGCGCCTTCTCGCCGCGGATCACCTCGAGCTGGCGGGTGACCGCCTCCATGATCACCTCGGTGGCCTCCTTGAGGAGTTCCGGGGTCATCTCCCTGTCGTAGAAGCGCGTCAGGTCCACCGGCGGGCCCGCGAGGACGTGGTGGGTCTTGCGCGGCAGCAGGCTGGGCTTCCTGGCGTACGGCGGCAGCAGTTCGTTGGCGCCCCACTGGGCGACCGGGATGACCGGGCACTTGGTCTCGAGGGCCACGCGGGCGGCGCCGGTCTTGCCGGTCATGGGCCAGCCGTCCGGGTCGCGGGTGAGGGTGCCCTCGGGGTAGAAGGCGACGCACTCGCCGCGCCGCACGGCGTCGATGGCGGCCCGGAAGGCACTGAGCGCGTCGGTGGACTCGCGGTACACCGGGATCTGTCCGGTGCCGCGCATCGCGGCGCCGACGAATCCCTTTCCGAAAAGCCCGCTCTTCGCCAGGAATCGCGGAACTCGACCGGTGTTGTACTGATAGTGCGCGTATGCGAAGGGGTCCACGTGGGAATTGTGGTTCACCGCGGTGATAAAACCGCCCTCGGCCGGAATGTGCTCCATTCCGCGCCAGTCCCGCTTGATCAGAACCACCAGCGGCGGTTTGCAGAGGACCGCTGCGAAGCGGTACCAGAAGCCGATTCTGGGGCGGGGCACGCGGACACCTTCCTGCAGGGCCTCTAGGGCTTTCCACCAGGGGCCGGGGGGCCGCACAAGTGTCGCCCCAGGCCGCCGGTCTGTCGAGAACACCGTACGCCCCGCCGCCCGGCCCGCCGGAAGGGCCGGGGGACAATGTGCGGGACACGAGAGGGACGGTACGCCGGTGCAGTGGACCTTGGTCATACCGCTCAAGCCCCTGGCGCGGGCCAAGAGCAGGCTGGCGGACACCGCCGCCGACGGGCTGCGCCCGGGACTGGCCCTCGCGTTCGCCCAGGACACGGTGGCGGCGGCGCTGGCCTGCGAGGCGGTCGCCGGTGTGGTGGTCGTCACGGACGACGCGCTCGCGGGCCGGGAGCTGGCCGCCCTCGGTGCCCGGATCGAGCCGGACACGCCGGCCGGCGGTCTGAACGCCGCCCTGCGCCACGGGGCGGGCGTGGTGCGGGCCGGGTGTCCCGGCTCGGCGGTGGCGGCCCTGAACGCGGATCTGCCGGCCCTTCGCCCGGCGGAATTGTCCCGGGTACTGGAAACGGCCGGGCAATTCCCGCGCGCTTTTCTCGCGGACGCGGCCGCGGTCGGCACCACGGTGCTGGCCGCGTCCCCGGGCGCGGAATTGGGCCCCGCTTTCGGCATCGGTTCCCGGGCCCGCCACCGGGCGTCAGGAGCCGTGGAACTCGGGCTCGGCGCGGTGGACTCGGTACGCCAGGACGTCGACACGGGCGCCGATCTGCGGGCGGCGCTGGCGCTCGGCGTGGGTCCGCGCACCGCGGCGGCGGCCGCGCGGCTGCTGATCCCCGGGCAGTAGGCTGCGGCCATGCACGCCACCGCCTACACGTACGACCCCGGTACCCGCAGCGGGCAGGTGCTGCTCGACGACGGCACCCCGGTGCCCTTCGACGCGGCGGCGTTCGACGCGGGCGGGCTCCGGCTGCTGCGGCCGGGGCAGCGGGTGCGGATCGAGACCGAACCGGCGCGGCCTGCGGGGCAGGTGGGGCCGCAGGGGCCGGTGGGGTCCGAGGCGGCGCCGCGGTCCGCGGAGGCGGCGGGCGGCGGGGCCGGTCTGCGGATCACGCTGGTGACCCTGCAGACGTTCTGAGACGCCGCGGGCCGGGCTCCCCGGTGGAGCCCGGCCCGGCGCGTGAGTCACTGGTGCCCTGTGCGGCTAGCGGGCGGTGGTGGCCTTCTTGGCGGTGGTCTTGCGGGCCGCCGACTTCTTGGCCGGGGCCTTCTTGGCGGTGACCTTCTTCGCCGGGGCCTTCTTGGCCGTCGTCTTCTTGGCGGTGGCCTTGGCCGTGGTCTTCTTCGCGGCGGCGGTCGTCGTCTTGGCGGGCGACTTCTTCGCCGTGGTCTTCTTGGCGGCGGGCGTGGTCTTCTTCGCCGTCGTCTTCTTCGCGGCGGAGGCGGCGGTGGTCTTCTTCGCGGCGCCCGTGGCCTTCTTGGTGGCGGCCTTCTTGCCGGCGGCCTTGGCGATGGTGGCGGGCGGACCGGACAGGCTGCCCTTGGGGGCCTTCTTGACGGCGACCTCGCCGCCGCGCGGGAGCTTCTTCGACCCGCTGACCAGGTCCTTGAAGCCCTGACCAGCCCGGAAGCGCGGCACAGACGTCTTCTTGACCCGAACCCGCTCGCCCGTCTGCGGGTTGCGGGCGTAACGGGCGGGGCGGTCCACCTTCTCGAAGGACCCGAAGCCGGTGACCGAGACCCGGTCACCTGCGACGACCGCGCGGACGATGGCGTCCAGGACCGCGTCGACAGCATCGGCGGCCTGCTGGCGGCCGCCCATCTTGTCGGCAATCGCTTCTACGAGCTGCGCCTTGTTCACGTCTTCCCCTTCGGAGACATCGCCAGAACGAAAGTGTTCAAGCTTTTTCGCACGTTAGGCAGATATATACCGCAAATCAAACACGAAACGGGCTTATCACCCTTGTGCCGCAACGGACTCGGCCGTCCCGGACGTGCTCAGAGGTCGTCCTCGGGAGCCCGACCCGCGTCGAGGTCCGCCATGAACCGTTCGAGCCGCCTTGCCGCGTCGGCGAGATCGTGCTTGGCCGCGGCCGTAATGACCAGCAGCTTCCGGGTCAGCGCCATCCGTACGCCCTCCGGGACTTGCAGTGCGCGCACTGTTGTGTGCGCTTCCTTCAACAGGTCCGCGACTGCCGTATAGAGCGGGAGTTGGCCGTCGTGGTCCATGCACAGATTGTGCCATCTGGGGCGAGTTGTCGCCTGCGCAGGGGGCAACTGCCGCCTCCAACGGCCTTCCCGGCGCTCCGGCGGGCCGTCCTCCGCGAGGCCGTCTACCCGGCCAACCACCCGCTCAACCTGGGGAATTGGGCGGCCTGGGCGGTGTGTGCGGGGCCGTTCGGGTGCAGACACGCCTGTACCCCCAATCGTGGCGATCGGGGGTACAGGCGGGGTGTTGCGGTGGCCGAAAGTCGACCTGTTCAGTTGTCGGCGCCGGTGCCGGCGGGGCGCCGGATCAGACCGGGAGCGTCCGCGGCTTGAAGGACGGGCGCCCGGCCTCGTAGGCCGCGATGTCGGGCTCGTTCTGCAGCGTGATCGAGATGTCGTCCAGGCCGTTCAGCAGCCGCCAGCGGGCGTTCTCGTCCAGCTCGAAGGAGGCGGTCAGGCCCTCGGCGCGCACCTCACGCGCCTCGAGGTCCACCGTGACCTCGGCCGTCGGGTCCTGTTCGGTCAGCTCCCACAGCGCGTCCACGATCTTCTGCTCCAGCACCACGGTGAGCAGGCCGTTCTTCAGCGAGTTGCCCCGGAAGATGTCGGCGAAGCGGGAGGAGATCACCGTCTTGAAGCCGTAGTTCTGCAGCGCCCAGACGGCGTGCTCGCGCGACGAGCCGGTGCCGAAGTCGGGTCCGGCCACCAGGACCGTGGCGCCCTGGCGCTCGGGGCGGTTGAGGACGAAGTCCGCGTCCTTGCGCCAGGCCTCGAAGAGCCCGTCCTCGAACCCGTCCCGGGTGACCTTCTTGAGCCAGTGAGCAGGGATGATCTGGTCGGTGTCGACGTTGCTGCGGCGCAGCGGGACGGCCCGGCCGGTGTGCTTGGTGAATGCTTCCATGACTTCTCAGACTCCAGCGGGCGTACGGGTGTCGGCGTCGGACAGGTCGGCGGGGGACGCGAGGTGACCCAGGACCGCCGTAGCGGCCGCGACCTGCGGCGACACCAGGTGCGTACGGCCGCCCTTGCCCTGCCGGCCCTCGAAGTTGCGGTTGGAGGTGGACGCCGAGCGCTCGCCGGGGGCCAGCTGGTCGGGGTTCATGCCCAGGCACATCGAGCAGCCCGCGTGCCGCCATTCGGCGCCGGCCTCCTTGAAGACCACGTCCAGGCCCTCGGAGACGGCCTGCAGACCCACGCGCGCGGAGCCGGGGACGACCAGCATCCGTACGCCCTCGGCGACTTTGCGCTCCCGCAGGATGTCGGCGGCGGCCCGCAGATCCTCGATGCGGCCGTTGGTGCAGGAGCCTACGAAGACGGTGTCCACGGTGATGGAGCGCAGCGGCTGCCCGGCCTCCAACCCCATGTACTCCAGGGCCTTTTCCGCGGCGAAGCGCTCCGAGGCGTCTTCGTACGAAGCGGGGTCGGGGACGGCCGCCGAAAGCGGTGCGCCCTGGCCGGGGTTGGTGCCCCAGGTGACGAACGGCGACAGCTCGGCGGCGTCGATGACCACCTCGGCGTCGAAGACCGCGTCGTCGTCGGTGCGCAGGGTCTTCCAGTACTCCACCGCGGCGTCCCAGTCGGCGCCCTCGGGGGCGTGCGGGCGGCCCTTGAGGTAGGCGAAGGTGGTCTCGTCGGGGGCGATCATGCCCGCGCGGGCGCCGGCCTCGATCGACATGTTGCAGATGGTCATCCGGGCCTCCATCGAGAGCTGCTCGATGGCGGAGCCGCGGTACTCCAGGACGTAGCCCTGGCCGCCGCCGGTGCCGATCCGCGCGATGATCGCCAGGATCAGGTCCTTGGCGGTGACGCCGTCGGGCAGCTCGCCCTCGACCGTGATCGCCATGGTCTTCGGGCGGGCCATCGGCAGCGTCTGGGTGGCGAGCACGTGCTCCACCTGGGAGGTGCCGATGCCGAACGCCAGCGCGCCGAAGGCGCCGTGCGTGGAGGTGTGCGAGTCGCCGCAGACGACGGTGGTGCCGGGCTGGGTCAGACCCAGCTGCGGGCCGACCACGTGCACCACGCCCTGCTCGATGTCGCCGAGCGGGTGCAGGCGCACGCCGAACTCGGCGCAGTTCTTGCGCAGCGTCTCCAGCTGGGCCCGGGAGACCGGGTCGGCGATGGGCTTGTCGATGTCGAGGGTCGGGGTGTTGTGGTCCTCGGTCGCGATGGTGAGGTCCAGGCGGCGCACGGGGCGGCCGCTCTTGCGCAGCCCGTCGAAGGCCTGCGGGCTGGTCACCTCGTGCAGCAGGTGCAGATCGATGAAGAGGAGGTCGGGCTCGCCCTCGGCGCGCCGGACGACGTGGTCGTCCCAGACCTTCTCCGCGAGTGTCCTACCCATCGCTTTCCCTTCGGCCGGCGATCGTCCACCGGCCCAACTAGAGATCTTGGGAGACGGCGCCCCCCGGTTCTCCGGGTTCGCTGCCCCTGAAGCGGGCGTCCGCCGCCAGGCCCTTTGGTCCACGGGCCGCTGTGTGTGATTCCAGGGTGGCGCGTTCCACGGAAAATTGAACTTGCGTTTCACAGAGTGAGACGTGAGTATCGTTGCATGGACAACAGTAGCGGCGTCGGCGTGCTGGACAAGGCGGCCCTTGTCCTCAGCGCCCTGGAGTCCGGTCCGGCCACCCTCGCGGGTCTGGTCGGGGCCACCGGACTGGCACGACCCACGGCCCACCGGCTGGCCGTGGCTCTGGAACACCACCGCATGGTGGCACGCGACATGCAGGGCCGGTTCATCCTCGGGCCGCGCCTGGCCGAGCTGGCCGCCGCGGCGGGCGAGGACCGCCTGCTGGCCACCGCCGGCCCGGTGCTCACGCATCTGCGGGACGTCACCGGTGAGAGCGCGCAGCTCTACCGGCGCCAGGGCGACATGCGGATCTGCGTGGCGGCGGCGGAGCGGCTGTCGGGTCTGCGCGACACCGTCCCGGTCGGCTCCACGCTGACCATGAAGGCGGGCTCATCGGCGCAGATCCTGATGGCCTGGGAGGAGCCGGAGCGGCTGCACCGCGGCCTCCAGGGCGCCCGCTTCACGGCGACGGCCCTGTCGGGCGTACGGCGGCGCGGCTGGGCCCAGTCCATCGGCGAGCGGGAGCCGGGCGTGGCGTCCGTCTCCGCGCCCGTGCGCGGGCCGTCGAACCGCGTGGTGGCCGCCGTGTCGGTGTCCGGCCCCATCGAGCGCCTGACCCGGCACCCGGGCCGGATGCACGCCCAGGCGGTCATCGACGCGGCCTCCCGCCTGTCCGAGGCCCTGCGCCGCTCCGGCTGACCGCCGCTGCCGTCCTCCGGGTCCGCCTCAACGCCGCGGCCGGCCCGGAGGACGCGTACGGCACCCGTCCGCCCCGTGCCCCCGTCCGTCCCGCGCCCCGGTGCCTCACCGCGTCCGGGTCCGGACACGCCGATGGGCCCCCACCGAAGTGGAGGCCCATCGGACTGCGTACCCCCGACCGGATTCGAACCGGCGCTACCGCCTTGAGAGGGCGGCGTGCTAGGCCGCTACACAACGGGGGCGAGGATCTTACGTTTCCGCAGATCCGAGCTGGTCTACCTGGACTCGAACCAAGACTAACTGAACCAGAATCAGTCGTGCTGCCAATTACACCATAGACCAATGATGGTTTAGACCAGACAGTACCCCCGACCGGATTCGAACCGGCGCTACCGCCTTGAGAGGGCGGCGTGCTAGGCCGCTACACAACGGG
This sequence comes from Streptomyces sp. NPDC041135, assembly GCF_055592085.1. Taxonomy (NCBI): domain Bacteria; kingdom Bacillati; phylum Actinomycetota; class Actinomycetes; order Kitasatosporales; family Streptomycetaceae; genus Streptomyces; species Streptomyces sp. NPDC041135. Next base: position 49,434 of record NZ_JBVIYZ010000012.1, on the reverse strand, counting down.
GGCCCTTGTGATCCCGAGTTGATCGAGATCAGTACCCCCGACCGGATTCGAACCGGCGCTACTGCCTTGAGAGGGCAGCGTGCTAGGCCGCTACACAACGGGGGCTTGCGGATGTGATCCGCGGTGTGCAGATGAGCTCTGCGAGCTGGCCTACCTGGACTCGAACCAAGACTAACTGAACCAGAATCAGTCGTGCTGCCAATTACACCATAGGCCACTGGAACGCAAGCCCCGGAGGGATCTTGTTCTAGTAGTGCGCCTCGGGTTCCGGCCTTCCGGCCCGCTCCCTGCGGCGCAGGAAGAACATTACCCGAAGGTGGACGGGGCTCCAAAACGGGTATCGGCGCGGACGATCGCGGGGAGTTCGGCGAGGCTGGAGATCCGGTGCCGCGTGAGCACCTCGGGGCCGGCCGCGGTGGGCCCGCCGCGGTCGATCCACACCGACAGCAGCCCGGCCTCCGCCGCGCCCCGCCCGTCGATCTCCGGGTGGTCGCCCACGTACGCCACCTCGTGCGGCGGCAGTGCCAGCGCCTCGCAGGCCGCCAGGAACGCCCCGGCGTCCGGCTTGGAGACGCCCAGTTCGGCGGCGCACAGGACGGCCTCGAAGCGGTCGCGGACGCCGAGGGCGCGCAGCTTGGGCTCCTGGACGGTGAGGCTGGAGTTGGACAGCACCGCGTGCCGGTGGCTCGCGGCGAGGGCGTCCAGGGCGGGCAGCACGTCCGGGAACAGGCTCCAGGCGGCCTCGTAGTGCGTGACGTACCGCTGGAACCAGGCGTCGGCCCCGTCGTCGGTCAGTTCCTCGCCCAGGAACACCCGCACCCGGTCCCGGCGCTGCCCCTGGAAGGACGTCTCCCCCGCCGCGTACCGCGCCCACTGCTGGTCGGTGATCTGCCGCCACCGCACGAGCGCCGCCTCGGCGGTCGGATACCCGGCGAGCAGCCCCTCGGCCGCGAGGTGGTCGCGCATGCCCCGCCGGTCGGCGCTCGTGTAGTCGAAGAGGGTGTCGTCCACGTCCCAGATCACAGCGCGGATGGTCATGGGCCGACGGTAACCCGGCGCCCGGGCACGCGTCCGGCGATCGGCGGGGTCCGCGCCGGGCGGGCGGGGACGCGTGAAGGGGCGGCACCCGGACCCCGGGTGCCGCCCCTTCACGCGGATACGCCGCCGGCCGGCTTCAGGCCGCGAGCCTCGCCAGCGCCGCGTCGATGCGGGATAGCGTCTTCTCCTCGCCCAGCACCTCGAGGGACTCGAAGAGGGGCAGGCCGACCGTGCGGCCGGTGACGGCGACGCGGACGGGGGCCTGGGCCTTGCCGAGCTTGAGGCCGTGCGCCTCACCGGCGGCCAGGACGGCCTCCTTCAGCGACTCGGCGGAGTTCCAGTCGGCCGCCTGGAGCTTCTCGCGGGCGGTGCGCAGCAGGGCGTCGCTGCCCTCCTTCATCGCCTTGGCCCAGCTCGCCTCGTCGAAGACCGGCTCGGGCAGGAAAAGGAAGTCGACGTTGTCGGTGATCTCCGACAGCACCTTCACCCGGGTCTGGGCGTGCGGCGCGACCGCCTGCCACCGGGCCTCGTCGAAGTCCTCCGGCGCCCAGGTGGCGAACGGGGCCTTCAGCCACGGGCGGCAGCGCTCGGTGAACTCCTTCACGTCGAGCATGCGGATGTGGTCGGCGTTGATCGCCTCGCACTTCTTCAGGTCGAAGCGGGCCGGGTTGGGGTTGACGTCCTTGATGTCGAAGGCCGCGACCAGCTCGTCCACGGTGAAGATGTCCCGGTCGGCCGAGAGCGACCAGCCGAGCAGGGAGAGGTAGTTGAGCAGGCCCTCCGGCAGGAAGCCGCGCTCGCGGTAGAGGTTGAGCGACGCCTGCGGGTCGCGCTTGGAGAGCTTCTTGTTGCCCTCGCCCATCACGTACGGCAGGTGCCCGAAGTGCGGGATCCCCTGGGCGATGCCCAGCTCGATGAGCGCCCGGTACAGGGCGATCTGGCGGGGGGTGGAGGAGAGCAGGTCCTCGCCGCGCAGGACGTGGGTGATCTCCATCAGGGCGTCGTCGACCGGGTTGACCAGCGTGTACAGCGGGGCGCCGTTGGCGCGGACGATGCCGTAGTCCGGCACGTTCTCCGGGGTGAAGGTCAGCTCGCCGCGGACCAGGTCGGTGAAGGTGATCGCCTCGTCGGGCATCCGGAAGCGGACGATCGGGGCCCGGCCCTGGGCCTGGTACCGCTCGATCTGCTCGGCGCTCAGGTCGCGGCAGTGCCCGTCGTAGCCCGAGGGCCGGCCGGCCGCACGGGCGGCCTCGCGGCGGGTGTCCAGCTCCTCCTGGGAGCAGTAGCAGTGGTAGGCGTGACCGGCGTCGAGCAGCTTGCGCGCGACGTCGGCGTAGAGGTCCATGCGCTGCGACTGGCGGTACGGCGCGTGCGGGCCGCCCGTCTCGGGGCCCTCGTCCCAGTCGAAGCCCAGCCAGCGCATCGCGTCGAGCAGCTGGCCGTAGGACTCCTCCGAGTCGCGGGCCGCGTCGGTGTCCTCGATGCGGAACACCAGGGTGCCCTGGTGGTGCCGGGCGAACGCCCAGTTGAACAGGGCGGTGCGGACCAGGCCCACGTGGGGGTTGCCGGTCGGCGAGGGACAGAAACGGACGCGTACAGGGGAGGCGGGTGCGCTAGCCACGCTTGACAACCTTGTTGGTGAGAGTGCCGATGCCTTCGATGGTGACGGCGACCTCGTCGCCGACGTGCAGGGGGCCGACGCCCGCCGGGGTGCCGGTGAGGATCACGTCACCGGGGAGCAGGGTCATCGCCTCGGAGATGTTGACGACCAGGTCCTCGATGCTGTGGATCATCTCGCTGGTGCGGCCCAGCTGGCGCTGTTCGCCGTTGACGGTGAGCTGGACGGTCAGGTCGTTGGCGCGGGCGAGGTCCAGGTCCGTCTCCACCCAGGGGCCGAGCGGGCAGGAGGTGTCGAAGCCCTTGGCCCGGGCCCACTGCTTCTCGCGGCGCTGCACGTCCCGGGCGGTGACGTCGTTGGCGCAGGTGTAGCCGAGGACGACGTCCTTGACGCGCTCGCGGGGCACCTCGCGGCACAGGCGGCCGATGACCACGGCCAGCTCGGCCTCGTGGTGCAGCTCCTGGGAGAAGGACGGGTACTGGATGTCGTCGCCGGAGCCGATCACCGAGGTGGACGGCTTGAGGAAGGCGAACGGGGCCTCGGGCACCTCGTTGCCCAGCTCACGCGCGTGCTCGGCGTAGTTGCGGCCGAACGCCACGACCTTGTTGGGCAGCACCGGCGGGAGCAGCCTGACCTTGCTCAGCGGCACCTTCGTACCGGACAGCTCGAAGTCCGCGAACGGGATGCCCTTGATGATGTCGAGGACGAGTTCGTCCTGCTTGTCGCCCTCGACAGCGCCGAAGGCGACGTTCCCGTCGATGGAGAACCTGGCGATGCGCACGGGATGCTTGCGCCCCTCACTGAGAACCGGCGGACTGACGCCCCAGGTTAACCGCTCGCACCGCCCGGCGGTCGGCCGGCGGCCCGCGCACCCGCGCGCGTGGCGTGGTGGGTGAGGGGTGAGGGCGGAGTGCCGGAACGGGTCACGCCGGCACTGCCGCGGGGGCCGCGTTACGCGCCGGCCGGCACCTGCGCCGCGGCGGGCATCTCCATCAGCACCGTGCGCCGGGGGTTGGCCGTCTGGGCCGGCAGGTCGACGGAGTGCTCCGGCTGCTCCGGGGTGTGCAGGTCGTCGGCGCCGTCGAGGTGCGCCAGAGTCGTGCGCCGCGGGTTGGCTATGGTGCGGAACAGCATCGTCGTCTTCACGGGTGTACGGACCTTGTCGTAGTAGGGGCCTCTGTAAAGCGTCAGGCTAAACATCGGCTTCCCCGCCGACGACGTGAAGTGCTCATGATCCGCGTGTGAGTTTGCTCACGAGCGTTACGGCAAATCGGTCAATTCCGGCTCGCATCCCACCCCCGCGAAACGGACATCCCGCCCCTGAAGCCCCCATTCCGCTGCTGATCATGGCGACTGGGACACCGCCCGCACCGTGGCGACCCGCAGGGATACGTCCGTTATGGCAGGAAACGGCCCCCACGTCCGGTGACCCGGCACTCACAACCAGTCACGGAGGTCACAGCTCGGTCCGCGGCCCTTGTTGGAGATCCGGCACTGTGCTGGAATTCCACGGACCGCCGCAGGATCTGGCCGGCGCACAGGGGGCGCGACGTGCAGCGCCGATGTGGCGGCGGGACAGGGGGAGCCAGCCGGTCACTCACGACCACCCGGGGGGCGTATTCAGGACGCTCCCTACAACGCCGACACCGTGTCTCTCCGTTCATCCGGAGGGGCGCCTGGTCCAGAGGTTGCGACGCTAGTGCAGGGACGTTTCAAGAGGGATGGCAGCGCTTCGGCGGAGCCGGAGCCGCACGGCGGGACTGGCCCCATGGCCGTCAGCTCCTCGCCCCAGCACGCCCAGAACCCGGGCCCGGGCCCGTCCGGCGACGGCGGTGAGCGCTCCGGGCGCCACAGCGCGCCGGCGTCCGCGGGACCGGCGAACCCCACGCCGCCCGTGAAGCCCGCCAAGCCGGCCAGGACCGGCCCCGGCTCGCGCGTGGCGCTGCGCAACTGGCGCATCTCCACGCGCCTGGTGTCGCTGCTCGCGCTCCCCGTGGTCGCGGCCACCTCGCTGGGCGCGCTGCGCATCAACCAGTCCATGGACGACATCCAGCAGCTCGACAACATGAAGCTGCTGACGGACATGACCAAGCAGGCCACCGAACTGGCCCAGGCGCTCCAGGACGAGCGCGACCAGTCCGCCGGCCCGCTGGCGCACGGCCTGACGGTGAACAACTTCACCGTCAAGGGCTACCAGGACAAGACGGACCGGGCGAAGAACAACTTCCTCGACGCGTCCGAGGAGATCGACGCGGCGAGCAAGGACGGCAACCTCCAGGGTGTCCGTGACAGCCTCGTCGGCCTCGCCGGACAGCTGGACAACCTCGCCAAGATCCGCCGGGTGGCCTACCAGTCGAAGGACAACTCGACGCAGACGGTCGAGGCCTACCACCGGCTGATCAACCAGCTCATCGGCCTCTCCCAGGACATGGCCGAGGCCTCCAGCAACCCGGAGATGATCCAGCGCACCCGCGCCCTGGCGGCCTTCTCCACCGCCAAGGAGTACGCCTCCGTGCAGCGCGCCGTCCTCGCGGCGGCCCTGCCGGACACCAACAAGGTCTCCGGCAAGCTCTCCGAGAACGACCGCCTCTACGCCGAGTCGGCGTACGAGAGCGAGGGCTCGGAGCTGACGATCTTCCGCAAGATCTACGCCGACCAGGACGCCGAGAAGCTGCTGAAGCCGATCGACGAGGGCAACCCGACGATCGAGTCCGCGGACACCTACGCCAAGCGCGCCCTCGGCTCCAAGGAGGGCCTGGACGGGCTGCCGGACCGCTCCTACCGCGACTGGGTCGACGACAGCTCGACGAAGATCGAGCAGATGAAGAAGATCGAGCACACGCTGCTCGAGGACATGGAGCAGAAGGCCCGCGAGCTGCGCTCCGCCTCCGAGCGCGAGGCGATCATCTCCGGTGCGCTGATCCTGCTGGTGCTCGGCGTCTCCCTGGTCGGCGCCTTCGTGGTGGCCCGCTCCATGATCCGCTCGCTGCGCCGGCTCCAGGAGACCGCCACCAAGGTCGCCCAGGACCGGCTGCCCGAGCTGGTCAAGCAGCTGTCCGAGTCCGACCCGCAGGACGTCGACACGTCCGTGGAGTCGGTCGGTGTGCACTCCCGGGACGAGATCGGCCAGGTGGCCGCGGCCTTCGACGACGTGCACCGCGAGGCGGTCCGCCTCGCCGCCGAGCAGGCCCTGCTGCGGGGCAACGTCAACGCGATGTTCACCAACCTCTCGCGCCGCTCCCAGGGTCTGATCCAGCGCCAGCTGTCGCTGATCTCCGAGCTGGAGTCCCGCGAGGCCGACCCGGACCAGCTGTCCTCGCTGTTCAAGCTCGACCACCTCGCGACCCGTATGCGCCGTAACGGTGAGAACCTCCTCGTCCTCGCCGGTGAGGAGCCCGGCCGCCGCTGGACCCGTCCGGTCCCGCTGGTCGACGTGCTGCGCGCCGCCGCGTCCGAGGTGGAGCAGTACGAGCGCATCGAACTGGCCTCCGTGCCGACCACAGAAGTGGCCGGCCGGGTGGTCAACGACCTCGTCCACCTGCTCGCCGAGCTGCTGGAGAACGCCACCTCGTTCTCCTCCCCGCAGACCAAGGTCAAGGTCACCGGTCACGCCCTGCCCGACGGCCGCGTGCTGATCGAGATCCACGACACCGGTATCGGCCTCTCCCCCGAGGACCTCGCGGCGATCAACGAACGCCTCGCCTCGCCGCCCACCGTGGACGTGTCGGTCTCCCGCCGCATGGGTCTGTTCGTGGTCGGCCGGCTGTCGCAGCGCCACGGCATCCGCATCCAGCTGCGCCCCTCCGACTCCGGTGGTACGACCGCGCTGGTCATGCTCCCCGTCGACGTCGCCCAGGGCGGCAAGAAGCCCGCTCCGGGCAAGCCCGGCGCCCCCGCGCCGAGTGGTGGTCCGGCCGCGGCGCAGGCCGCCGCCGGTGCGGCCGCCGCCCGTCGCGGCAGCGGCGGTCCGCTCGGCGCGGGCTCGCCCGGCGCCGGCGGTCCGGCCGGTGGCGCACGCCTCGGTGCCGGTCCCGGCGCACGCGGCCAGGTCGGCGCCGGCCAGGGTCCCCGGGCCGCGCTGCCCGGTACCGGCCAGGGCGGCCGTCCCGGCGCGCCCGGCGGCGCTCGCGGTCCGCAGGGTCCCGCCCCGCAGCAGGGCCGGCCCGCGCCGGCCGGCGCGGGTGCCGGCGGCTTCGGCGGCCAGGCACCCGCCGCTCCGCAGGGCCTTCAGGCCGCGGGCACCGGCGCGCCGCAGCAGGACGCCTTCGGCGGCCGGGGCAACCCGGTCCCGCCGCGGCGCGGACGCAACGGCGCCGACCAGGGCCAGGACCAGGGTCAGAACCAGGGCCGTCAGCCCCAGCTGCCGCCGCGCGGCGGCCCGCGGGCCGAGCTGCCCGGCGCCGGTCCGCAGGCGCGCACGCCCGGCTGGAGCGACGAGGGCGGCAGGCCGCCGGTGTCGCGCGCCTCGCTGGACACCCCGCGCGGCCACGACGAGCCGGACCCGGCGCAGACCTCGCGCCTCCCGCGCGTCGACGACCGCCAGGGTCCCGCCGCGACGGCCGAGATGCCGGTCGTCCCGGCGCTCGACGCGCGCGGTCCCGGCGCCACGGGCGAGTTCCCGCGCCCGGACTACAACGGCTTCGACAACAACGCCCATAACACCGGCCAGTTCGCCCGCCCCGGCGCCGACGGACGCCCGGGCCAGCAGGGCCAGCAGGGCCAGCAGGGTGCCAACGCCCCGCAGCACCAGCAGCACCAGCAGCGGCCCCCGCACTCCGCGCAGGACGCCGGCGACCCGTTCGTCCGCCAGGACGTCTTCGGCACGCCCGGCGGCCCGCAGGACAGCTCCTCCACCGGCCAGTTCGGCGCCCCGCAGGCGTACGACGCTGGTTACGACGGCGGTTCCACCGGACAGCACCAGCTGCCGGGCCGTCCCGGTCCCGCCCAGCAGACCGGCCAGTTCGAGCGGCCGCAGACCGGCAACCGGGGCTCCGGCTTCGGTGCCCCGCGCCTGCCGGCCCCGCAGCAGCGTCCGGCGCGGCAGGAGCCCGAGGCCCTGCCGCCCGCCACCGGTCCCGGTGACGGCCGTACGCCGCTGTACGACACCCTGGAGACCAACTGGTTCCGCGGTGGCCAGGACGGACAGCCGGACAACGGCCCCGCCCCGGCCCCGCAGCAGCCGCAGGCTCCCACCCCGGCCGCCCCGGCGGCCCCCCAGCGTCCCGCCAACGGCTCCTGGCGCCCCTCCCCGAACGACGAACTCGTCCGGCAGGCGGAGCGCGTACGGCAGCCGGCCGCGGGCGGCGTCACCACCTCCGGTCTGCCGCGCCGGGTCCCCCGGGCGAACCTCGTGCCGGGCACGGCGCAGCAGCAACAGCACCAAGCGGGTCCGCAGGTCTCGCGTGCGCCTGACGACGTACGCGGCCGGCTGACCAATCTCCGTCGGGGTATCGCGCAGGGTCGCCAGGCCGGCAACGGCACGACCGGCAGCTTCCCGAGCCCCACTCACCAGCAGGAGCGTTAGTTGAGTCCGATGAGCCAGGCGGCACAGAACCTGAACTGGTTGATCACCAACTTCGTGGACAACACCCCTGGGGTGTCCCACACCGTCGTGGTCTCCGCCGACGGCCTGCTGCTGGCCATGTCCGAAGGGTTCCCGCGGGACCGCGCCGACCAGCTGGCGGCCGTCGCGTCCGGGCTGACCTCGCTGACGGCCGGGGCTTCCCGGATCTTCGAGGGCGGCAACGTGGCGCAGACGGTCGTCGAGATGGAGCGCGGTTTCCTCTTCCTGATGTCGGTCTCCGACGGCTCGTCCCTCGCGGTCCTGGCCCACCCGGAGTGCGACATCGGCCTCGTGGGCTACGAGATGGCACTGCTCGTCGACCGCGCAGGGGCGGTCCTCACGCCCGACCTGCGCGCCGAACTCCAGGGCAGTCTGCTTCACTGACCGGCCCCGGTACCACCCGCCTCACGAAATCACCGTCCGGCCGCCACAATCCCCCCACCGGCCCCGTCAGACGGCACGACTGACCGACTTGCTGTCCCGCCCGGAGGATTCATGACCCCGCCCACCGCCCATCATGATCCGTACGCGGAGCCGTACGGGGACGAGGGCGACCAGCCGCTGGTCCGTCCGTACGCGATGACCGGCGGCCGGACCCGGCCGCGCTATCAGCTGGCCATCGAGGCACTGATCAGCACCACGGCCGACCCGGCCGCGCTCATGGGGCTGCTCCCGGAGCACCAGCGCATCTGCCACCTGTGCCGCGAGGTCAAGTCGGTGGCGGAGGTGTCGGCGCTGCTGGCCATGCCGCTCGGTGTGGCCCGGATCCTCGTCGCCGACCTCGCCGAGGCCGGCCTGGTCGCCATCCACCAGCCGGGCGGCGACGAGAACAACGGTGGCGCACCTGACGTGACGCTGCTCGAAAGGGTGCTCAGTGGACTTCGCAAGCTCTGACGGGGGCCGGGCAACCACCTCCGCGAAGATCGTGGTGGCAGGTGGCTTCGGCGTGGGCAAGACCACGTTCGTGGGCGCCGTCTCCGAGATCAATCCGCTGCGCACGGAGGCCGTGATGACGTCCGCGAGCGCGGGCATCGACGACCTGACCCACACCGGGGACAAGACCACCACCACGGTGGCCATGGACTTCGGCCGTATCACCCTGGACCAGGACCTGATCCTGTACCTCTTCGGTACGCCGGGCCAGGACCGCTTCTGGTTCATGTGGGACGACCTGGTGCGCGGCGCGATCGGCGCGGTGGTCCTCGTGGACACCCGCCGGCTGGCCGACTGCTTCCCGGCGGTGGACTACTTCGAGAACTCCGGTCTGCCGTTCGTCATCGCCCTCAACGGCTTCGACGGGCAGCAGCCGTACTCGCCGGACGAGGTGCGCGAGGCGCTGCAGATCGGCCCCGACACCCCGATCATCACCACCGACGCCCGCCACCGGGCGGACGCCAAGTCGGCGCTCATCACGCTGGTGGAACACGCCCTGATGGCGCGCCTGCGGTAGTACAAGCCGGACGTGCCCTACGGCACTTGTCGTAACCCCATCGGAGCCGGCTGTGGCCTTTGACACGGTCGGCTCCGGTGTTCATAACGTTTCGGCAGAAAGTTCGGGTGGTATCGCCACGCGTCGCGGTCAAGCGGTACCGCTGCGTCCACAAAGGCCCCGTCTTTTGGCGGGGCTCGCCCTCTTTATGACCGTTTTATCTGGACCCCGGACCCCTCCGCACAGGACGTCTCCACTGTTTGGAAGTGCGCTGGTCCACGTGCTGGAATGCCTGAACTGCCCAATAGTCAAAGTCGTACCAAGAGCCGAGTGGGCTCCTGGGGAACGATCGCGAACCGGGCTCTGAGAGACTGCGGCACGACGTAGGTGCCGACCGCCGAGAGGTTGTTGGTCGAGTGAGGCGAAGCAAGAACGGTCCCGAGCCGTCGGCGCGGGGCAACTTCACCCCGCCGCCGCGCGCTGCGGCGCCCACCCCCGTGCCCGGCGGCGAGCCCACGGCCGCCCCCGCGCCGAGCGGCGGCCGTTTCTCCCCGCGCAACTGGCGGGTGCCGACCCGGCTGAACGCGATCCTGCTCATACCCGTGCTGGTCGGCCTGGTCATGGGCGGCTTCCAGGTGAAGGGTTCGATCGACACCTGGCAGGAGGCCCGCGACGCGGAGAACACCGCCCTCCTGGTCCGCGCCGCCCTCACCTACGCCGACGCCCTCGAGACCGAGCGTGACGTCACCGCGGTTCCGCTGCTGCTGGGCACGAACAAGGCGACCGTCGACGCGGCCCGCAAGAAGACGGACGCGGCCGCCGACGCCTTCGCGCAGGCGGCGCAGAACATGCCGGACAAACCGGGGCTCGAGCGCCGGCTGCGGCTGTTCCACGGCACCGAGCCCAAGCTGCAGAAGCTGCGCCAGGCCGCCTACACCACCAGCCTCACGGGCGTGAAGACCGAAGAGGGCTACGTCGACATCAGCCACCCGCTGATGGAGTTCGCCAACGAACTCGGTCTCGGCACCGGCAACATCACCTCCTACGGCCGCACCGTCTACGCCATCTCGCTGACCAAGGCCGCGCTGTCGCTGCAGCGGTCCATCGGCATGCACCTGCTGGTCAAGCCCGGTCCGGACGAACCGAACCTGGCGACCCAGCGCGTCTCCCTCTCCTCGTACGCCTACCTCGAGCGGATCGCCCTCGAGGAGTACCGCGGCGGCGGCACGGACGCCGACGAGCAGAAGCTCCTGGACGCGCAGCAGAAGATGAAGACCGACGGCGCCGCGCTGGTCGAGGAGCAGAAGGCCAAGGACCCGAAGTACGTCGCACCGCCGGCCAAGGCGACGACGATGGTCACGCTGCTGGCCACCCTGCCGGACACCGACCCGGCCACCCGGCAGGCGATCGCCGCCCGGGGCGTCACCGCCGACAACTGGTGGGCGGTGAACACGCTCAAGTACCAGGCCTATCGCCAGATCGAGTCGGACCTCGCCGACCGGGCGGTGAACGAGGCCTCGTCCATCGCCGACGACGCCAAGACCTCCGCGTTCATCACCGGTGCCGTGGTCGTCATCGCCCTGCTCGCCGCGTTCCTGCTGGCCGGGCTGGTGGCCCGGCAGATGAGCCGCTCGATGCGCCAGCTGCGCAACGCCGCCTTCGGCATCGCCGAGCAGCGCCTGCCGATGCTGGTCGACCAGCTCTCGCGGACCGATCCCGGCCGCGTCGACACCCGGGTGGCGCCCATCCCGATCTCCTCCACGGACGAGATCGGCGAGGTCGCCCGGGCCTTCGACCAGGTTCACCGCGAGGCCGTCCGGCTCGCCGCCGAGCAGGCCCTGCTGCGGGGCAACATCAACGCGATCTTCACCAACCTCTCGCGCCGCAACCAGTCGCTGATCGAGGGCCAGCTGACCCTGATCACCGACCTGGAGAACAACGAGGCCGACCCGGACCAGCTGGAGAACCTCTTCCGCCTGGACCACCTGGCGACCCGTATGCGCCGCAACGGCGAGAACCTCCTGGTCCTCGCGGGCGAGGAGCCCGGCCGCCGCTGGGACCAGCCGGTCCCGCTGGTCGACGTGCTGCGCGCCGCCTCCTCCGAGGTGGAGCAGTACGAGCGCATCGAGCTGTCCGGCGTGCCCGAGGCCGAGATCCACGGCCGCGCGGTCACCGACCTCGTGCACCTGCTGGCCGAGCTGCTGGAGAACGCCACCACGTTCTCCTCCCCGCAGACCAAGGTCCGGGTCACCGCGACCCGGCTGCCCGACGGCCGCATCATGATCGAGATCCACGACAAGGGCATCGGCCTCACCGCCGAGGACTTCGCGGACATCAACCACAAGCTGGCCAACCCGCCGACCGTGGACGCCGCGATCTCCCAGCGCATGGGCCTGTTCGTGGTCGGCCGGCTGTCCGACCGGCACGGCATCCGGGTCCAGCTGCGCCCCTCGGGCGAGCAGGCCGGCACGACCTCGCTGGTCATGCTCCCGGACGCGATCACCCACGGCGGCGGTGGCGAGCAGCCGCTGGACCGCGAGGAGTTCACCGTCTCGCAGATCATCCCGGAGCAGCAGTTCCAGGGCGAGAACTTCACACCGCTGCAGCCGATGATGACCGCGGCCGAACTCGGCTTCGACGACAGCCGGTACTCCGAGATCCCGGACGACATCCGTGAGCTGGACCCGGTCGGGCGTTCGCTGATGCGCGAGGAGCGCCGGGCGGCGCTGGAGTCCCAGAGCCAGGACGCCGACGGCGACCAGCGCCAGGAGTCCGCCGAGCATTCCGGTTACGCCGATTTCGACGGCCGGGGCGGCTACGACGGTTACGCCGGCCAAGGCGGGCACGACGCCCAGGCGGCCCAGGCCGCGCAGTCGGCCTATGAGGCGCAGCAGGCACAGCAGGCGTACCAGGAGCAGCAGCGGGCGCCGTACGAGGAGCACCAACAGCAGTCGTACGACGAGCAGTACTACGCGCCGAACGGCGGTCTGCCGCGGGACGAGAGCTTCTCCGGCGGGTACGCGGAGGGCTATGCGGAGCCGGAGCAGGAGCAGCACACGGGCTCCCACGCGGTCACCCCGGACGCGTTCGGTTCGTACCCGCAGCCGTCCTACCAGGACGACTGGCCCCAGCAGGACGGCTACCAGAACGGCTACCCGGGTCAGTACGCTCCGGAAACGGAATCGGCGCAGGCCGCTGACGCGGGTGCCCAGGACCACGTAGGCTTCGACCGTCCGGGAACGGCCGGCTCCCCCGGCCACGGACTGACCGGGGCCGGGCTGCCGCGCCGGGGTTCCGCCCCGAGCGGTTCGGGCGGCTCCGGCGGTGCGACCGGCACCGCGCCTGCGCGCCAGGAGGCGCCGGCTCCCGCCGAGGGCGGCCGCGGCGACGGCGACTGGCGTTCGGCGAACGACGAGCGCTGGCAGCAGGCCTCGCAGCTGCGCAAGCCCAAGGCAGGCGGGGTCACCGCCTCCGGCCTGCCGCGGCGGGTACCCAAGGCCAACCTGGTCGAGGGCACCGCCGAGAGCACCCCTCAGGGAGGCCCACAGGTCTCCCGCGCCCCGGAGGACGTCCGGGGCAGGCTGAGCAACCTGCGCCGGGGCGTCCAGCGCGGACGCAACGCAGGCAGTGAAACGAACGGCCAGGCCACCAGTAATCAGCACAGTGGTCCTGACAGCACCTACAACCAGGAGCGTTAGTGTGAGCCCGATGAGCCAGGCGGCACAGAACCTGAACTGGTTGATCACCAACTTCGTGGACAACACCCCGGGGGTGTCCCACACGGTGGTGGTCTCCGCCGACGGACTCCTTCTGGCGATGTCCGAAGGCTTCCCCCGCGACCGGGCCGATCAGCTCGCGGCCGTCGCCTCCGGCCTGACGTCTCTGACGGCAGGCGCCTCCCGGATCTTCGAGGGAGGCAGCGTGAATCAGACAGTTGTGGAGATGGAGCGGGGATTTCTGTTCCTGATGTCCATTTCCGACGGTTCGTCGCTCGCGGTGCTCGCGCACCCGGAAGCGGACATCGGTCTCATTGGGTACGAGATGGCCCTTCTGGTGGACCGCGCGGGCACGGTTCTTACCCCGGATCTGCGTGCGGAACTCCAGGGCAGCCTTCTCAACTAACAGTCGGACGGTGCGTTTTCGCGTCCCGTGGCCGTAAGGTTTCGGGACGCGGCTCCACACGGATGGGTGCCCGGTGCAGTCGGAGGAGGAGAAAGTGGCAACACCCCCAGGCGGTTCGTCTTCGGGCAACTGGTCGTACGGCCCTGCTCAGGGCCAGGGCGACGGTTCGGCGAACCGGTACAACTTCCCCTCCGCCCCCAGCCACCGGCAGCCGTACGCGCCCCAGGGCCCCGGCCCGTCACCGTACGACCAGCCGCCCGCGCCGCGCATCCAGCCGGTGCAGCCGCAGCGTCGTCCGGAGCCGGCGCCCGCCGGGGGCGCGAACAATCCCCTGGTGCGTCCGTACGCCATGACCGGCGGCCGCACCCGCCCGCGCTACCAGCTCGCCATCGAGGCGCTGGTGCACACCACCGCGCAGCCGCACCAGATGCAGGGCCAGTTGCCCGAGCATCAGCGGATCTGCAACCTCTGCCGAGAGATCAAGTCGGTGGCCGAGATCTCGGCGTTGCTGACCATCCCCCTCGGCGTGGCCAGGATCCTCGTCGCCGACTTGGCGGAGGCGGGCCTGGTCGCCATCCATCAGCCCGGCGGCGACGAGAACGCCGGTGGCCAGCCAGACGTGACACTGCTCGAAAGGGTGCTCAGTGGACTTCGCAAGCTCTAGCGGCGGTCCTTCCCGCTCCACCACCTCCGCGAAGATCGTGGTGGCGGGCGGCTTCGGCGTGGGCAAGACCACGTTCGTCGGCGCCGTCTCGGAGATCAACCCGCTGCGCACAGAGGCCGTCATGACGTCCGCTTCGGCAGGCATCGACGACCTCACCCACACCGGAGACAAGACGACCACCACGGTCGCCATGGACTTCGGCCGTATCACTCTGGACCAGGACCTGATCCTGTACCTCTTCGGTACGCCGGGCCAGGACCGCTTCTGGTTCATGTGGGACGACCTGGTGCGCGGCGCGATCGGCGCCATCGTGCTGGTCGACACCCGCCGGCTGGCCGACTGCTTCCCGGCGGTGGACTACTTCGAGAACTCCGGTCTGCCGTTCGTCATCGCCCTCAACGGCTTCGACGGCAACCAGCCGTACTCGCCGGACGAGGTGCGCGAGGCGCTGCAGATCGGCCCCGACACCCCGATCATCACCACCGACGCCCGCCACCGGGCGGACGCCAAGTCGGCGCTCATCACGCTGGTGGAGCACGCCCTGATGGCGCGCCTGCGCTGACGGCGCCGCCGCATCCTCCTGGTCGCTCGCGTCCGGGGTCCCGCACCGGGACCCCGGACGCGCTGCTGTTCCGGGCGGTGCTGTCCGGGGCGGGTACGGCCAGGCGGTGGTCAGTCAGCGGTGGAGGCGGCGGCGACGTACCGGTCGCGGTAGCTGTCCGGGTAGTGCGCGGTGAACTTGACCACCCACACCAGCAGCACGACGGGGATGACCCAGTTGAACCAGTCGTCGGCGGACGGCACCTCGATGGCCAGCCATCCGCTCACCGCCATGAGGGCGAACACCACTCCCCACGCGGTGGTGAGCACCCGGTTGACGTGGATGAAGACCGGCGAGTTCCAGAGACTGCGCGGTGTCGACTGGCGGGCGTACGTCGCGGTGAACGGGTCGCCCAGCAGCGAGCCCAGGGCGACGGCGGCCACCACCGCGCTGGAGATGACCTGCGCGTAGGTCTCCAGCCAGATGAGCTGGTGGCGGTCGAGGGTCAGGGCGAGCACCGTGATGACGGCGAAGAACGTGATGCCCGTCATGTCGAGGATCTTCAGGCTGCCGCGCGCGATGTCCCGCCCGGACAGCACGAGCGAGGCGATCAGCGCGGCGAGCGCCGCGTACTTCCAGGTGCTGGGGGACGCCACGACCCCGAAGATGATCCAGGGCGCGAAGGAGAGGAAGACGCTCCCGGTGGACGGCGGTCTGCGGTCCGCCTCCTGTGAGGTGTGCGCCGGCACCTGTCCCATGGGGTCTCCTCTCGCCGGCACCGGCCACGGGCGCGGTCAGGTGTCGCGGCCCTTCCCATCGTGCCGCGACGGCCCCCGGCCCGCATGCGAGGCCCGGGGGTGCGGGGGGCCGGTGCGGCTCCTACCGTGAAAGGTGCGGTCCGGCCGGTCCGGGGCCCGCGGGCGGGCGGGACGCGTGGCGGACGCGATCCGTGGCAGGCCTGCGGCTGGAGTCGCCATGACGCAGCGGTTCAACACGAACGAGCAGCTTGACTACGAGGTGCTGGTCGCCCTGGGCTCGGCCTGGCGGCAGGGCGCGGACGCGGGCGAGGTGCTGGCGGTCGCGGCCGCCACGGCCGACGCCGGCGGCGCGGCCTGGTTCGAGGCGTGGACCGCCCTCGGCCGTTCGGTGTGCGCGCGGGCCGTCGGCTGCGCCGAGTACGGCCACGAGGCGAGCGCCCGCGACGGCTTCCTGCGGGCCGCGACCTACTTCGGCACGGCGCTGGCGGCGGTCGACGCGTGCGCGGACCCGGAGGCCCGGCTGCGGGAGGTGTTCGGGGAGCACCGTGCCTGCTTCGACCGCTTCATGGCGGCCTGGCATCCGCCGGCCGAGCGGGTGGAGATCCCGTACGAGGCCGGTCCGCTGCCCGGGTACCTGGTGAGCCCGCCCGGCCGGCCGGGTCCGCTGCCGGTGCTGATCGTCAACAACGGCAGCGACGGTCCCCTCAGCACGGCCTGGACCATGCTCGGGGCGCCCGCGGTGGCCCGGGGCTACCGGGCGCTGCTGTTCGACGGGCCGGGCCAGCAGTCGATGCTGTTCGAGCGCGGGGTGCCGTTCCGCCCGGACTGGGAGAAGGTCGTCACGCCGGTGGTGGACTTCCTCCTCGGGCGCCCGGACATCGACGGCCGCCGAATCGCGCTGGCCGGGCTGAGCCAGGCGGGTTACTGGGTGCCGCGGGCGCTCGCCTTCGAGCACCGGCTCGCCGCCGCCGTGGCCGACCCCGGGGTGGTCGACGTCGCCGAGAGCTGGTGGGGCCGTCTGGGCCAGGAGCTGCGCGCCCTGTTCGACTCCGGTGACCGCGAAACCTTCGACCGGGTCGTCGGCGATGCCGTGCGGGCCGACGGGGAGCCGGCGGTGACCTGGCGGTGGCGGGCCAGGCCGTACGGCGATCGCGCGCCGTACGACCTGCTCACCGAGGTCTCCCGGTACGACGTGACGCCGGTGGTGGACCGGATCGTCACACCGCTGCTGGTCACCGACCCGGAGGGCGAGCACTTCTGGCCCGGCGCCGCGCGGCGGCTGTACGAGGCGCTGCCGGGGCCGAAGGAGCTGATCCGCTTCACCGAGGCGGAGGGGGCGCACCTGCACTGCGAGCCCCTGGGGCGGGCGCTGTTCGAGCAGCGCGTCTTCGACTGGCTGGACACCCGGCTGGCCGTCGACCTGACGGACACCTGAGCCTGACCGGCACCCGAGCGAGCCTGACCGCTGCCAGAGCCGGCATGCCGCGGCCCCGCGCTCCCCTGGGGGAGGGCGGGGCCGGTGCCGGTGGCGCGAAGGGGCTCAGTGCCAGCTGTGCGGGGCGCGGAAGCCGGGCTCGCGCTCCAGGCGGCGCCAGCCGGCCTTGGCGTGGCCACCGTGGGCACGGTGCTGCGGGGCGGCGGGGCGGGCGGCGGCGCGGGCCAGGAGGACGGCCGTGATGGCGGCGACTTCCTCGGGGCCGGCGTGCCCCTTCTCGACGCGGATGTCAGGGGTGTCCATGGGTGTCAGTCTCCATGAGAGAGGTGTCCTCGGAGGATCCGTCGGGTTACGGGGATCCGCTGGGTCACTGCGGGGGGTTGCCGTGCTTGCGGGAGGGCAGGTCGGCGTGCTTGGTGTGCAGCATCGCCAGCGACCGGATCAGTACCTCTCGGGTCTCGGCCGGGTCGATGACGTCGTCGACCAGGCCTCGCTCCGCCGCGTAGTAGGGGTGCATCAGCTCGGCCTTGTACTCCTTGACCATCTTCTGACGCATGGCCTCGGGGTCCTCGGCCTGGGCGATCTGCCGCCGGAAGATGACGTTCGCCGCGCCCTCGGCGCCCATCACGGCGATCTCGTTGGTGGGCCAGGCGTAGGTGAGGTCGGCGCCGATCGACTGGGAGTCCATGACGATGTAGGCACCTCCGTACGCCTTGCGCAGGATCAGCGAGATGCGGGGCACGGTGGCGTTGCAGTAGGCGTAGAGCAGCTTCGCGCCGTGCCGGATGATTCCGCCGTGCTCCTGGTCGACGCCGGGGAGGAACCCGGGTACGTCCAGGAACGTGACGATCGGGATATTGAAAGCGTCACACATCTGAACAAAGCGCGCAGCTTTTTCACTCGCCTCGATGTCCAGGACGCCCGCCAGCACCTGGGGCTGGTTGGCGACGATGCCGACGACCTGGCCGTCCATCCGGGCGAGGGCGCAGATGATGTTGCGCGCCCAGCGCTCGTGGATCTCCAGGTACTCGCCGTCGTCGACGATCTCCTCGATGACCTTGGTCATGTCGTAGGGGCGGTTGCCGTCGGCCGGGACCAGGTCCAGCAGGACGTCCGAGCGCCGGTCCAGCGCGTCCGAGGACTCCACGCGGGGCGGGTTCTCGCGGTTGTTCTGCGGAAGCAGCGACAGCAGGTACCGCACCTCCGCGATGCAGGTCTCCTCGTCGTCGTAGGCGAAGTGGCACACCCCGGACGTCTCCGCGTGCACGTCCGCGCCGCCGAGCCCGTTCTGGGTGATCTCCTCGCCGGTGACCGCCTTGACGACGTCGGGTCCGGTGATGAACATCTGCGAGGTCTCACGCACCATGAACACGAAGTCCGTCAGCGCCGGACTGTAGGCCGCGCCGCCCGCGCACGGGCCGAGCATCACGCTGATCTGCGGGATGACCCCGGAGGCCTTGGTGTTGCGCTGGAAGATGCCGCCGTAGCCCGCGAGGGCGGAGACGCCCTCCTGGATACGCGCGCCGGCGCCGTCGTTGAGCGAGACCAGCGGCGCACCGGCCGCGATGGCCATGTCCATGATCTTGTGGATCTTCGTGGCGTGGGCCTCGCCCAGCGCCCCGCCGAAGATCCGGAAGTCGTGCGCGTACACGAACACGGTCCGGCCCTCGACCGTGCCCCAGCCCGTGATCACACCGTCGGTGTACGGCTTCTTGGCGTCCAGGCCGAAGCCCGTCGCCCGGTGCCGCCGCAGCTGCTCCACCTCCTGGAAGGACCCGGGGTCCAGGAGCAGCTCGATCCGCTCCCGCGCCGTCAGCTTGCCCTTGGCGTGCTGCGCCTCGGTCGCCTTCTCGCTCGGGCCCGCCACAGCCGCCGCACGGATCTCGTGCAGCTCGGCGACCCGTCCGCGGGCGTCCGTCGGCTCGCCGGTCGGCTCACCCGTCGTCTCTTCCAAAACGGTCATGTAGCGACCTTACGAAGGAGACCAAGAAAAGCGAGCCGTCGACTCCGTACAGTCTCCGGACCGTTTTCCTGGTGCCACTGAACAGAACCACGACGACATGCAGCCGTTCCGACTGCTCAGAGGGCGCACGGCTTGTAGAGGTGTCACAAAGAAGCGGCCTGAGAGCCACCTCACATTGGTGGCCGGCTTGCCATCCCCGGAGTGACGCGGGACCCCCCGGACGGCGTCAGGGCCCCACCGTACCCGCACGGTGGGGCCCCGCCTGTCGCCGCGTCGTCCTGCGGGGGTCAGCAGCCGCCGCAGTTGTAGTAGAGGACGTCCCAGTGGCTGCCCTCGTCGGCGTAGATGTTGCCGGAGCCGGACTGGTACTGCGGGGCGCCGTCGCCGCGCAGGCCGATGTAGCTGAAGGTGTTCTTGATGTAGGACGTGACGCAGGTGTTCTTGCCGTAGTCCAGCTTGTAGCCGTTCCAGTGCGAGTACGTGCCCGAGGCGTGGCCCGTCTCGGTGCCGCCGGTGATGTTGAGGGCGCAGCCGGTGGCCCGCTTCAGGGTCTGGGCGCCCTGCGCGGTGGCGAGGTTGAGCTGCTCGAAGGACGTGCAGGTGGAGTTGTTGCGGTCCGAGCAGTTGCCGGACGACGACCAGGTGATGCCGACGGTGCGGAACATCCCGGTGGCGGTGGCGTGACTGATCTTGGTGACGGCGAAGGCGTCGGAGGCGGTGCCGAGGACGGCGACGCCGGGGGCGACGACGAGCGCGAGCGCGGTCAGGACGGAGCGGACCTTCAGGGTCTTCATGGGGGACCTTTCCTGCGGTGGGCCGTGCTTCCTGTGGGTCGGCTGTGCAGGCGGTGCGGGGCGTGCAGGGAGATGGTGCCCGAGTTCTACGCGCGTCCGCCAGAGGGCGGACAGCACCGTTCCGGATGATCCCGGGATCGTCCCGTGCGGGATGTTGAATGTTGAACTGAATGGGGCTACTGTCTCTCTCGTCAGGTTCGTTGAACCTTCAACAGATCACCGACCGCGACTTCGGGACCGGAGCCGCGCCCGTCCCCCCAAGGAGCACGTCATGGGCATCTTCGGCCGCAAGGACAGCACCCCCGCCGCCACCGCCACCGCCACCCCCGCCACCGTGGACCCGCAGCTGGCCGCGCTGACCGGCGACTACACGGTCGACCCCGCGCACAGCACCATCGGGTTCGTGGCCCGGCACGCCATGGTCACCAACGTCAAGGGCCACTTCTCCGACTTCACCGGCACCCTGCACCTCGACGGCGAGGACCCCACCCGGTCCACCGCCTCCCTCGACGTGCGGATGGACAGCATCGACACCGGCAACGCCGACCGCGACGGCCATCTCAAGTCCGCCGACTTCTTCCGCACGGACGAGTTCCCGGCGATGACCTTCCGCTCCACCGGCGCGGAGGCCGTGGGTGGCGACGCCTACCGCGTCACCGGCGACCTCTCGATCCTGGGCGTCACCAAGCCGCTCACCATCGACCTGGAGTTCAACGGCGCCGCGAAGGACCCGTTCGGCAACGAGCGCGTGGGCTTCGAGGGCACGGCCGAGATCCTGCGCTCGGAGTGGGGCCTGACCTGGAACGCGGCCCTGGAGACCGGCGGCGTCCTCGTCTCCGACCGGATCAGGCTCACCTTCGACATCTCGGCGATCCGCAACGCGTGAGCGGGGGCGCAGGCGGGGCGGGAGGGGCGCGGGCGCCCGGCGCTCAGAACCCCCCGCCGAAATCCCCGCCGCCGCCTCCGCCTCCGCCGAAGTCCCCTCCCCCGCCGTCCCCGAAGCCGCCGCCGTCCCCGAAGCCGCCGCCGAAGTCCCCGGGGTCGAAGTCGGCCCCCGAGACGTCGCCGCCCTGGTAGCCCCCGTCACCGAAGCCGCCGTCGCCGTAGCCGCCGCCGAAGTCCCCGTACCCGGTGCCGTAGTCGGCCGCGTACGCCGGGCCCGCCATGATGCCGCCGAGGGCCGTGCCGATGAGCAGGCCGGGCAGCACGCCGCCGCCGAAGTAGCCGCCCGCCCAGGGGCCGTAGGCGGGACCCGCGTCCCAGTAGGGGCGGCGGCCGTAGTCGGTGTCGACCTCGCGGACGGCCGGGTCGCGGCCGTCGGCGATGCGGGTGGCGTCGGCCGCGCAGACCGGCACCTCGCGAGGGGCGCCGCCGGGCGGCGTCCAGGTGGCGTCGGCGACCGAGGGGCCGTGCCGCGGGTCGAAGAAGCAGGGCGGGCGGCGCTCGGGCAGCGGGCGGCCCTCCCGGCGGGCGGCCAGCGAGGCCAGGCAGAAGCGGCCGTCCTCCAGCGCCTCGGTCACCGGCCGTACGTCCTCGGCCCTGCGGGCGGCGGCCATCCGCTGTTTCGCCGTCTCGTAGGCGTCCAGCGCGCGTGCGTAGTCGGCGCGCTGGGCGTCGTCGGCGCCCGGCTCCGACGGCTGGAAGTCCAGGCGGTCCAGTTCCTCGCCGAAGGCGGTGATGTCCTCGTCGACGACGACCCGCAGCCGCTCCAGGGCGGCCCGCTGATCCTCCTCGCGCCGCCGGCGGTTGCGGCGCACCAGCGCGTACGCGCCCGCGCCGCCCGCCACCAGGACCGCCGCGGTGGTGACCAGGGCCGTGCCGGAGAAGCCGCCGCCCGCGGAGCCGCCCCAGGACGCGGGCGCCCTGCCGCCCATGTTGGCCAGGGCGCGGTCGGTGAAGTCGGTCAGCTGGGCCGTGGCGGACTCGCCCTGCACGCTGGCGGTGAGGTTGTGCACGGCCGTGGGCGGCAGGACCGAGGCGTCGGCGCGGGCGTCGAAGCGGTCGCCGAGGCGGACGGCGTACAGGCCGGTGACGCCGGTGGCGGTGCGCAGCTTCGTGAAGAGTCCGGCGGTGGGCTGGTCCGCGGGCAGGACGGCCACGAACAGCGGCCGGTCGGCGTCCTTGATCCGTTTCGCGAGCGCCTCGGCGTCCGCCGCCGGCAGCAGGTTCGCGGCCACCGGGTCCACGTAGACCGGGCCGCGGCGCAGGGCGTCGGCGACCGTGGAGACGCCGGTGGCCGCCGCGGCGCCCGGCGCCGACGCCATGAGCAGCGCCAGCGCCAGGGCCGCCAGCAGTGCGGCAAGGCTTCGGGTCCGCAGGACCACCGGGCTCCGGGTGACGGCGTTCATACTTTCGAAACTACCCGAAACCGTCCGGAACAGGCCCTCCGGACGGTGCGGGGGCACGGACCCCGCGGGCGCCCGGACCGCGGGTGGGTCCGGGGGCCCGCCGGCCGGCGCCGGTAGGGGGTTCAGGCCGCCCGGTAGGCCTGGAGCAGCTGGTCCACCGCCTTCCCGTACCGGCCGGTCAGCAGCAGGTGGTCCGCCTCGGCGAAGGGCTTGGCGACCGCCGGCGTGATCCGCTGCCCGATCTCGGCCTGCACGAGCAGCCGCGCCCGGGTGACCAGTTCCCGTCCGGTGCGGTCCGCTCCCCTGCGCTCGGCCAGCGCGGCCGCGGCGGCCAGGGCGCGCAGCGTGGACGCGTCGCCCCGCGGTGCCCTGCCGAGCGTGGTCAGGCCCCAGCCGTAGGGGAACTGCGGGTCGTAGGCGCTGTCGCCGACGTTGATCGGCAGCTGGGCCTCGGACCTGGGCCAGGTGACCGGGAGCTGTCCGGTGAAGGGGCGCCTGCCGTACAGCACGTCCGCCACGCCGTCGCCCTCGGTGCCCGGCAGCCAGGAGGCGACCAGGGCGTCGATGTCGCCGAGGCGGTCGCCGATCAGCTGCGGACGGCCCGAGACGATCAGCACCGCGCACTTCATCGCGGCGCAGACCCTGTCCACGGCTGCCTGGTCGGCGGCGGACAGCACCAGGTCGTTGCCGTTGCCGACGTCGCCGACGCCCTCGGCGTAGGGAGTCTCGCCGACGACGACCACGCCGACGTCGTAGCCGCCGGTGGGTGCCGAGGCGTCCTTGGAGTAGGTGACGTCACCGCCCGCGTCGCGCATGCCCTCGAGGACGGTGGTGCCCTCGGTGATGTTCCCGGACGAGCCCTGCCAGGTGAGGGTCCAGCCGCCGGTCTGGTTGCCGAGGTCGTCGGCGTTGGACCCGGCGACGTACACCTTCTGGTTCTTCCTCAGCGGAAGGACGTCGCCGGTGTTCTTCAGCAGCACCTGCGACTCGGCGGCCGCCTGCCGGGCCACGGCGCGGTGGGCCGGGGAGCCGATCCGCGCGGCTCCGTCGGTGTCGGCGTACGGGTGCTCGAACAGGCCCAGCCGGAACTTCTGGGTGAGGATGCGGGAGACGGCGTCGTCGATCCGCCCGGTGCTGATCCGGCCGGCCCGCACCTCGTCGGCGAGCGTGGTGCTGAACTCCTTGTAGGAGTACGGCACCATCATCATGTCGACGCCCGCGCCGACCGACGCGCGGACCTGGGCCGGGTAGTCGCCGGGGAGCTGGTCGAGGGCGTTCCAGTCGCTGACGACGAAGCCGTCGAAGCCCAGCCGGTCCTTGAGCACCCCGGTGATCATGTCGGCGCGGGCGTGCATCTTCACCGCGCCCTTGCCGTCGCCCAGGATGTCGAGGGAGGAGTACGACGGCATGACCGAGCCGATGCCCCGGTCGACCGCCGTCCGGTACGGCGCCAGGTGGACGGCCTCCAGCTGCTCGCGGGTGACCTTGGTGACGCCCTGGTCGATGGTGTAGGTGCCGGTGGTCGAGGAGCCGTACTCGGTGCCGCCGTCGCCCACGAAGTGCTTGGCGGTGGCGAGCACCTTGTCGTCGCGGTCGAGGTCCCTGCCGTCCGCCCGGCCCTGGAGTCCCTGGATGACGGTCTCCATGGACTGCACGAGCGCCGGGTCCTCGCCGAAGGACTCGTAGGAGCGGCCCCAGCGTTCGTCGCGCGTGACGCACAGGCAGGGGGCGAAGTCCCACGGGATGCCGGTGGCGCGGACCTCGGAGGCGGTCACCGCCGCGGTGCGCTCGGCGAGCGCGGGGTCGCGGGTGGCGCCGACGCCGATGTTGTGCGGCATGATCGTGGCGCCGGCCAGGTTGTTGTGGCCGTGGACCGCGTCGACGCCGTAGATCAGCGGGATCTGGTAGCGGGTCGCCCGGGTGCGGAGCTGGAAGGCGTCGATCATCCTCGCCCAGCCCTCGGGGGTGTTGGGCGTGGGCGTGGAGCCGCCGCCGGAGAGCAGCGAGCCGAGGTCGTAGGCGGCGATGTCACCGGGGGCGGCGACCGCACCGCGCTCGGCCTGGGTCATCTGGCCGGCCTTCTCCTCCAGGGAGAGGCGCCCGACGAGGTCGGCGACGCGCTTCTTCACCGGCAGCCTGCTGTCCAGGTACGGCAGTCCGTGCGCGTCGATGACGACCTGCGGGGTCTCCGCCGGGGCCTTGGCGCCCGTCACGGTGAGCTTCAGCGGGATCGTCTCGGCGGCCTCGGCCGTCCTGTCCTCGATCGTCGCGACCCGGACGGTGCGGGTGGTGCCGGAGGCGGTGCCGGCCGGGAAGGTGAAGGTGCCGGAGACCGGGCGGTAGTCCTTGCCGGGCTCGGCGGTGCCGGTCGGCGCGGTCTCGTAGGCGACGGTCACCGGCTCCTCCAGGGGCCCGGAGCCGGTGGTGGCGACGGTGACGGCGACGCCGGCCGTGCCGCCCTCCCGGACCGGGTGGACGGCGGAGTCGGTGGTGACCGAGGCGCGCAGCGCCGGGTCCGCCGTGCCGTACAGCTCGACGCCGTCCACGGCGAAGTGGCCCTGGATGCCGACCGGCAGCGTGAGGGAGTAGCCCCACATGGCGGTCAGCCCCAGGACGTGGTCGATGCCGCCGACGGGCTGGTAGTCCGTGCGGTAGGTGAAGTCGGTGAAGGGGAGTTCGATCTGTTTCCAGCCGCTGAAGTCGTCCGTGAAGGAGGTCGTCCACAGCTCCGAGGCCTCGCCGTGGGCGCCGCCGTCCTTGATCTCGAAGGGGATCTTCTTGCCGTTGTCCTGGCCGTCCCACCAGAGACGGATGCCGCGGTGGGCGGACCAGTCGTGGGCGGGCTCGGTGGCGGCGAAGTCGTGGGTGAAGCCGCCGTAACCGCTGATGTCGTAGGTGCCGGTGAGGACCTTCTCGCCCTCGGGGGCGTCGGCGCGGGCGGTGAGCTCGAGGGAGGGCGGGTCGTCGGTGTCGCCGCCCCAGGTGAAGATGCCCTCGGCGGGCTGGGAGGCGAAGGGGACCTCGCCCTCGAAGCGGTCGACGGGGACGCTCGCGGGGTCCTCGGCACCCGAGGCGGTGGCGGCCGCGGTCACCGGGAGCAGCGCGGTCAGCAGAGCGGCGGAGACGAGCAGGGCGGTTCTTCGCATGGACCTTCCCTCGGCTCTTGATTCACTCATGACTTAGATCAGGACGTGAGTTAACTGGGGCCCCACAGCACCGTCAAGAGTTCACGTCAGAAGTGGTACGGGCTCAACAGGCGGCTTGAAGACGGCTGTTGTGCGTTCGGGAATTGAATGCGCGACCCCTTGACGCGCCCGCCGAGCCGTCATTTACTCACGGCTCGCACGCCCATCCCCCCGCTTCCCCCCGCTTCCCCCCGCATCACCGTTTCCCCGCTTCCCCGTGCCTCCCCCGCATCCCCCCACCTCCGAAGGCGGCGCACATGAGAAGACCACTGCGTACGGCCCGGCTGCTGCTGGCCGGGCTGCTCACCACCGCCGGGTTCACCACGCTCGGCATGCCCTCCGCACACGCGGCCGGCGAGCAGGTCACCGCCTGGCTCACCACCACCGACGACGCCGGCGGGCGGCACGTGGTGCGCGGGCTCCAGGCCCAGGCACCGTTCGCCTTCCAGTCCGGCGCCGGTGGCGGCGGCGAGCACATCAGTGTCGACGAGAACACCCGCTACCAGACCTTCACCGGCGGCGGCGCGTCGTTCACCGACACCGCGGCCTGGCTGATGAACAGCAGCGGGGCCCTGTCGCAGGCGACCCGGGACGCCACCATGCGCAAGCTGTTCTCGCCGACGGACGGCATCGGGCTGTCGTTCCTGCGCAACCCGATGGGCGCCTCGGACCTGGCGCGCTACGGCTACACCTACGACGACGTGCCCGCCGGGCAGAGCGACCCGTCCCTCGCCTCGTTCTCCATCGCCCACGACCTCGCCGACGTCGTCCCCCTGACCCGGCAGGCACGCCAGCTGAACCCCGCCCTGACGGTGATGGCCACGCCCTGGACGGCGCCGGCCTGGATGAAGGACAGCGGGCAGCTCAACGGCGGCTGGCTGAAGGCGGAGGACTACGGGGCCTACGCCTCGTACTTCGTCAAGTACCTCCAGACGTACCGGGACCAGGGCATCGACGTCGCCTACGTGACCGCGCAGAACGAGCCGACCTGCTGCTCCGGGTACCCCTCGATGAGCTGGAACGCGAGCGGGCTGGCGTACTTCACCAAGAGCGAGCTGCTGCCCAAGCTCCAGGCCGCCGGGCTGTCCACCAAAGTCCTGGCGCACGACTGGAACTGGGACGTCTACGACTCCTACGCCGCCCAGACGGTGGACGACGCGGCCGTGCGCAACCACCCCAACTTCGGCGGCATCGCCTGGCACGGGTACGGCGGCGACGTCGCCGAACAGACGACCGTGCACAACAGGTACCCGTCCCTCGACGCCTTCGGCACCGAGCACTCGGGCGGCACCTGGATCGCCGACCAGCAGCGCGAGGACATGCTCAACATCGTGGACTACACCCGCAACTGGGCGAAGTCGGTGACCAAGTGGTCGCTGGCGGTGGACCAGAACATGGGCCCGCACAACGGCGGTTGCGGCACCTGCACCGGCCTGATCACCGTGCACAACGGGGACGGCGCGAGCGGCAGCGTCGACTACACGGTCGAGTACTACACCATGGGGCACCTGACGAAGTTCGTACGGCCCGGGGCCCAGCGGATCGCCTCCACGGCCTCGTCCACGGTGCCGAACGTGGCCTGGCGCAACCCGGACGGCTCCAAGGCGCTGATCGCGTACAACGGCGGGACGGCCGCGAGGACGGTGACCATCGACTGGGGCTCGCAGCACGCCACGTACTCCCTGCCCGGCCGCACCTCGGCCACCTTCACCTGGTCCGGCACCCAGTCGGGCGGCGCCGCCCAGTCCGGCTCCTTCGTGGGCCTGGCGGGCAAGTGCCTCGACGTGGCGGGCGGTTCGAGCGCCAACGCCACGGCGGTGCAGCTCTACGACTGCAACGGCTCGGCGGCCCAGAAGTGGACCGTGGCGGCCGACGGGAGCGTCCAGGCGCTCGGCAAGTGCCTCGACGTGGTGTCGGGGTCGACGGCGGACGGCGCCAAGGTTCAGCTCTACGACTGCAACGGCACCCCGGCCCAGCGGTGGTCCTGGAACGCGTCCACCGGTGACCTCGTCCAGACGGCCGCGAACAAGTGCCTCGACGTCACGGACAACTCCTCGGCGAACGGTGCCCGCGCCCAGATCTGGTCGTGCACGGGCGCGGCCAACCAGAAATGGCGCCTGCAGTAGGCGGGGGCCGCTCCGGGGGCGGACGATGAGGGGAGGGCAGCCACGCGGGGCGTCCGGCACGGCCGGGCGCCCCGGCGAAGGGAGCAGACCATGAGACAGTCCCCGGCACGGACCACCACCACCGGACCTGGTGGCACGGGCCCCGGCGGCACGGGCCCCGGCGGCACCGAGGACCTGCGGCCCCAGGGCCCCGGCCGGACCCCCGCGTCGTGACCACGGCCCGGGACCTGCTGATCGTCGTCCTCGACGGCGTCGCGGACCACCCCGTCGAGCAGGGCGAGCTGTCGCTGGCCCTGGCCGGCGCCGAGCTGATCGATCTGCGCGCCGCCCAGGCGCTGGACCTGGACGGCGACCGCATCGTGCCCGGCCCGCCGTGGACCCTGCCGGACCGCCTGCTGGACGAGGCGGTGGCCGCGCTGGTCCGGCAGACGCCGTACGAGTCGGTCGAGGACTGGCTGTGGCGCCGCGGGCGGGGCCTGTACGCGTCCTATCTCGGCGCGCTGTCGGCCGACGGCGGCCTCGCCGGGGAGCGGCACCGGCTGCTGCCGGGCCGCTCCGGCCGGCCGGTGCCCGCCGACACGGCGGACCGCCGCCGGGCCGCCGAACGCTGGGCCTCCGGCGAACCCGTGCTCGCCGCCCTCGGCACCGCCCTGGGCCTGCGCGCCGAGCCGCCGCACGAGTCCGACCTGGACGACGAAGCCGTGGTGACGGTGGTCGCCGCCGTCGGGGACGCGGTGTCGGAGCTGGAGGCGGTGCGGCAGCGCCGGCGCATCGAGGACGCGGCCTTCGACAACATCTGGCGCGGCCCGTGAGGCCCCGGCGGCCGCCCGCCGCCGCTCACCGGGCCGGTTCGACGCCCGCCCGCAGCAGTCCGTAGGCGTACGCGTCCTCCAGGGCCTGCCAGGAGGCGGCGATGACGTTCTCGGCGACACCGACCGTGGACCACTCGCCGCTTCCGTCGGAGGTGGAGATCAGGACCCGGGTGGTGGACGACGTGCCGTGCTTGCCCTCCAGGATGCGGACCTTGTAGTCCACCAGCTCCAGCTTGGCGAGCTGCGGGTAGATCTTCTCCAGGGCGACGCGCAGCGCCCGGTCGAGGGCGTTGACGGGACCGTTGCCCTCGGCGGTGGCGACGATCCGCTCGCTCTTGGCCCACAGCTTCACCGTGGCCTCGTTGGCGTGGGTGCCGTCGGGGCGGTCCTCGACGATGGCCCGCCAGGACTCGACGTCGAAGTACTTCAGCGGGCCGCCCTCGACCTCGGCGCGCAGCAGCAGCTCGAAGCTGGCGTCGGCGGCCTCGTAGGTGTAGCCGCGCAGCTCGCGCTCCTTGACCCGCTCGACGACCCGGCCAACCAGCTCGCGGTCGCCGCCCAGGTCGATGCCCAGCTCCTTGCCCTTCAGCTCCACCGAGGCGCGGCCCGCCATGTCGGAGACCAGCATCCGCATGGTGTTGCCGACCAGCTCGGGGTCGATGTGCTGGTACAGGTCCGGGTCGACCTTGATGGCGGAGGCATGCAGCCCGGCCTTGTGGGCGAAGGCCGACACCCCGACGTAGGGCTGGTGGGTGGACGGGGTCAGGTTCACCACCTCGGCGATGGCGTGCGAGATGCGGGTCATCTCGCGCAGGTGCCCGTCGGGGAGGACCTTCTTGCCGTACTTCAGCTCCAGGGCCGCGACGACCGGGAAGAGGTTGGCGTTGCCGACCCGCTCGCCGTAGCCGTTGGCGGTGCACTGCACGTGGGTGGCGCCGGCGTCCACGGCGGCGAGGGTGTTGGCGACCGCGCAGCCGGTGTCGTCCTGGGCGTGGATGCCGAGCCGGGCGCCGGTGTCGGCGAGGACCGTGGCGACGACCGCGTGGACCTGGGCGGGGAGCATGCCGCCGTTGGTGTCGCAGAGGATGACCACGTCGGCGCCCGCGTCGGAGGCGGTGCGCACGACCCGCTTCGCGTACTCGGGGTCGGCCCGGTAGCCGTCGAAGAAGTGCTCGCAGTCGACGAACACCCGGCGGCCCTGCTCGCGCAGGTGGGAGACGGTGTCGCGGATCATCTCCAGGTTCTCGTCCAGCGTGGTGCGCAGCGCCAGCTCCACGTGCCGGTCGTGCGACTTGGCGACCAGGGTGATCACCGGGGCGCCGGAGTCGAGCAGGGCCTTGACCTGGGGGTCGTCCGCGGCCCGGGCGCCGGCGCGGCGGGTGGCGCCGAAGGCGACGAGCTGGGCGTGCCGGAAGCCGATCTCCTGCTGGGCGCGGGCGAAGAACTCGGTGTCGCGCGGGTTGGCACCGGGCCAGCCGCCCTCGATGAAGCCCACCCCGAAGTCGTCCAGGTGCCGGGCGATGGCCAGCTTGTCGGCGACCGTGAGGTTGATGCCCTCGCGCTGGGCGCCGTCGCGCAGGGTGGTGTCGAAGACGTGGAACGCGTCGTCCGGCTGGCTGCTTGCGGTCATGGTGTCAAGGCTCCTGTTTTGGATCTCGGTCTTACCGGAATGACCGGCTCCACCGTCCCCCGAGTATTCTCGCGCGCTGCGCCTGCCGGCTTCGGGTAGGCCGGAAAACGAAAAAACCCCTCGCGGGTGCGAGAGGTCTGCGCGCGGGTCGAGGACGACGGTGGCCACCCGCACCTGGTCGTACGTGGTGGTCACTGCGGACCGGCGCGCCTGCTGCCAATAATCGTGGCGAACGAGAGCACGGAGGCAGTCTCGCACAGCCCCGCGCCCGGCTCACCGGCCGTCTCAGGATGCGGTCGCCGCGGTGGACGGTTTCCGGCCGCCCGGCCGCGCCCCGCCCGGCCCCGTCCACCCCGTGCGGACCGGGCGGGGCCGGGCAGGGCCGGGCAGGGCCGGGGCGGTCAGCGGCCGGTGTCCCCGGCGGCGCCCAGCGCCTCGTCCAGGAACTCCCGCACGTGCCGCAGGATCTGCTCCCGGTCGGTGCCGCGCAGCCCCACCGCCACGTGGATGGAGAACCCGTCGAGCAGGGCGCGCAGCCGGGCGGCGAAACGGTCGGCGTCGACCGGCCGGAACTCGCCGCGCGAGACGCCCTCGGCGACCAGGGCGACCAGGTCGCGGTGCCAGGCCCCCTCGATGGCGGCCTGCCGGTCGCGGGCGTCGTCGGCGGCGTTCTGCGAGCGGTTCCACACCTCCAGCCAGAGCGTCCAGTGCGGATCGCGGTGGCCGTCGGGCACGTACAGGTCGACGTAGGCGTCCAGGCGGGCGCGGGCCGTGCCCGGCCGGGTCAGAAGCCGGCCGCGCTCGGCGCCCAGGCGGCCCTCGCTCCACTCCAGGGCCTGCAGCAGCAGCTCGTCCTTGGAGCGGAAGTAGTACAGCAGGTGGCCGCTGCTCATGCCGACCTCGCGGCCGAGCCCCGCCATGGTGAGTTTCTCCAGACCGCGCTCGGCGATCATGTCCATGGCGGTGGCCAGGACGTCCTCGCGGGGCGGGGCGGGCGTGCGGCGGCGGGGCGACGGGGTCGCGGTCATGCCGGGACCGTCCGGGCGGCACCGGGCGGGAGGTGGACGTTCACCCGTATGTTCTACCCGACCCGGACCTTGGGCTGCTGCTGGGTGATGCAGTGGATGCCGCCGCCGCCCGCGAAGATCCGGCGGGCGTCGACCAGGGTCACCGTCCGCTCCGGGAAGAGGCGGCGGAAGATTCCGGCGGCGATCTCGTCGCGCGGGTCGTCGAAGCCGCACAGCACCACGCCGCCGTTGCACAGGTAGTGGTTGATGTAGGAGTAGTCGGCCCAGTGGCCGTCGGCCTCCAGGACGGTCGGGGCGGGCACCTCGACCACCTCCAGACGGCGGCCGCGCGCGTCGGTCGCCGACCTGAGCAGGCCGGTGACCTCCTGCGTGACCTCGTGGTCGGGGTGGGCCGGGTCGGGCTGCTGGTGGACGACGACCACGCCGGGCCGGGCGAAGGCGGCGACGATGTCGACGTGCCCGAGGGTGCCGTAGCCGTACGGGGGGTAGTCGCCGGTCAGGCCGCGCGGCAGCCAGATGGCCTTGCGGGTGCCGAGGTGGGCGTGGATCTCGGCCTCGACCTCCGCCTTCGTCCAGTGCGGGTTGCGCTCGGGGCCGAGCTGCACGGTCTCGGTGAGCAGCACCGTGCCCTCGCCGTCGACATGGATGGCGCCACCCTCGTTGACCAGCCGGGAGGCGTACGTCCGGGCGCCCGCGAGGTCGCTGACGTGCGCGGCGATCTTCGCGTCGTGTTCCCAGCGGGCCCAGTCCTGGGCGCCCCAGCCGTTGAACGTCCAGTCCACGGCGGCGAGGGAGCCCCGGCCGTCGGTGAGGAAGGTGGGGCCGATGTCCCGCATCCAGGCGTCGTCGAGGTCGCGTTCGACGGTCTCGATGCCGGGGCCGAGCAGGGCGCGCGCCCCTGCCGAGGCGCCGGGGCCGCACACCACCGTCACCGGTTCGAAGCGCCGCACGGCCCGGGCGACCGAGGCCCAGGCGGCCCGGGAGGCGGCGAGGTCCTCGGGGTCGTCGAAGGTGGGGTTGGGGCCCGGCCACGCCATCCAGGTGCGCTCGTGCGGGGCCCACTCGGCGGGCATCCGGAAGCCGTCGGCGGCGGGGGTGTTCATGTCGGGGTCCTTGTCGGTGGACGTCACAGGAAGTACAGGCGGTTGAGGGAGACCGAGTCGGCCGGCCCCGAGCGCAGCGGCTCGCCGTCGAGGGTCACCAGGCCGGTGCGCCCGTCCACGTCGACCGTTCCGGTGCGGGAGTTCAGGCGCAGGTCGGCCGGGCCGATGCCGCGGGTGCCGCGCACGGCGACCCGGCGGCGCCGGGTGGGCATCGTGTCGTTGCCCTGGTCGAGGGCGGCCTGCGCGACGAAGGCGACGGAGATGTCGGCGGGGGTGGCGCCGTGGCCGCCGAACAGCGGGCCCAGCACCAGGGGTTCGCAGGTGTCGGTGGCCGCGTTGGGGTCGCCGGTCACGCCGAACGCCGGGAAGCCGGACTTGAGCACGAGCTGCGGCTTGGCACCGAAGTACTCCGGCCGCCACAGCACGATGTCGGCCATCTTGCCGGTCTCGATCGAGCCGACCTCGTGGGCGAGGCCGTGCGCGAGGGCGGGATTGATGGTCAGCTTGGCGATGTAGCGCAGGACGCGTTCGTTGTCGTGGTCCTCGGGGGCGCCGAACTGGGCCTTCATCTTCCCGGCCATGGCGAACGTGCGGCGCACGGTCTCGCCGGCGCGGCCCATGCCCTGCGCGTCGGAGGAGGTGATGCCGATGGCGCCCAGGTCGTGCAGCACGTCCTCGGCGCCCATGGTGCCGGCGCGGATGCGGTCACGGGCCATGGCGGCGTCGCCGGGCAGGTCGGGCTTGAGGTCGTGGACGGAGACGATCATGCCGTAGTGCTCGGCGACCGCGTCCCGGCCGAAGGGCAGGGTGGGGTTGGTGGAGGAGCCGATGACGTTGGGCACCCCGGCCATCTTCAGCACGTTGGGGACGTGTCCGCCGCCGCAGCCCTCGATGTGGAAGGCGTGGATGGTGCGGCCGTCCAGCACGCGCAGGGTGTCCTCGACCGAGAGGCACTCGTTCAGCCCGTCGCTGTGCAGGGCGACCTGGACGTCGTGCTCCTCGGCGACGCGCAGCGCGGTGTCCAGGGCGCGGGTGTGGGCGCCCATGTCCTCGTGCACCTTGAAGCCGGACGCGCCGCCCTCGGCCAGCGCCTCGATCAGGGGGGCGCTGTCGGAGGACGAACCGCGGCCCAGGAAGCCGATGTTGACCGGCCAGGCGTCGAAGGCGCCGAAGGCGTGCCGCAGCGCCCAGGGCGAGTTGACGCCGACGCCCCACACCGGCCCGAACTCCTGCCCGATGATGGTGGTCACCCCGGAGGCCAGTGACGCCTCCATGATGCGCGGCGACAGCAGGTGCACATGGGTGTCGACGGCGCCGGCGGTGGCGATCAGCCCCTCGCCGGAGACGATGGACGTCCCCGTGCCGACCACGACGTCGACGCCGTCGAGGGTGTCGGGGTTGCCGGCCCGGCCCACGCCGCTGATCCGGCCCTCGCGGATGCCGATGGACACCTTGCGGATGCCCTGGGCGGCGTCGATCACGACGACGTTGCTGATCACGACGTCGCAGGTGTCGCGGACGGCGGCGGCCTTCAGGTGCAGCCCGTCGCGGGCGGTCTTGCCGAAGCCGGCCAGGAACTCGTCGCCGTAGCGCTGGGAGTCGGACTCGACGCGGACGGTCAGGCCGGAGTCGCCCAGCCGGATGCGGTCCCCGGCGCGGGGGCCGTGGGTGGCGGCGTAGGCGTACGCGTCGATGCTCATCGGCCGGCTCCCAGGTATCCGCAGGCGGTGGCCCTGCGCAGGGCCTCTTCCTTCGCGCCCGGCGCGTCCAGCGGCCCGTCGACCAGGCCGGCGAAGCCGATCGCGATCCGCTCGCCGCCGATCGGCACCAGCCCGACCTCGACCGTGTCCCCCGGGCCGAACCGGACCGAGGACCCGGCGGGCACCGCCAGGCGCATGCCGTAGGCCCGCTCGCGGGGGAAGTCCAGGCGCGGGTTGGCCTCGAAGAAGTGGAAGTGGGAGGTGACGGAGACGGGCACGGTCGCGGTGTTGGTGACCGTGATCCGCAGCTCGGGCGCGGGATCGGCGTGCTGCGGCCCGGGCAGCAGCGCGCCCGGTGCCTCCTGGCCCAGGCCGCCGCCGATGGGGTCGGCGACCACGGCGAGCCGGGAGCCGTCGTCGAAGACGGCCTCGACGTGCACCT
This sequence comes from Streptomyces sp. NPDC041135, assembly GCF_055592085.1. Lineage (NCBI taxonomy): Bacteria > Bacillati > Actinomycetota > Actinomycetes > Kitasatosporales > Streptomycetaceae > Streptomyces > Streptomyces sp. NPDC041135. The sequence continues at coordinate 15,135 of NZ_JBVIYZ010000012.1, read as the reverse complement.
CGGTGACGACGTCGGCGACGCCCGGCAGCACGTCGTCGGGGCCCAGCACCGACCGGGCCGCCTCGATGGCCTCGGCGAGCCGCCGGCCGTCCCGGGCCGCCTCGCAGACGGTGTCCGCGATCAGCGCGGTCGCCTCCGGGACGTTCAGCCGCAGACCGCGGGCCCGGCGGGCCCGGGCCAGCTCGGCGGCCGAGAACAGCAGCAGCCGGTCACGCTCCGTGGGAGTCAGTCTCACGTCCCGGCACCTCCTTGCCTTCCGCACGTTAGAGCACCACTCTAAACGTCGACGGCGGGAAACAGAAAGATTGACCGGTGACCCGGATACAGGTCACATTGAACGCCGCTCAAACATCAGGCGGCAGTCGAAGGAGACCCGGTCATGCCGATCGAACAGCACGGAGTCGACACCATCCCCGAGGCGGAACGCACCAGCGGCCCACGGGACCTCGTCGCGATCCTGCTCGGCTCCAACCTCTGCCTGGGCGTGATCGTCTTCGGCTGGCTGCCGCCGTCCTTCGGGCTCGGCTGGTGGGCGTCGGTGAGCGCGACCGTGGCGGGCACGGTGGCCGGCGCGCTGCTCACCGCCCCGCTGGCACTGATCTCGCTGCGCACCGCGACCAACCTCTCCACGTCCTCCGGCGCCCACTTCGGGGTGCGCGGCCGGCTGGTCGGCTCGGTCGTCGGGCTGCTGCTGGCCCTCGGCTACACCGCGCTGACGGTGTGGATCGGCGGCGACGTCATGCTCGGCGTCCTCGGCCGGCTCGTCGGACTGCCCGCCGGCGGGGCGTCGTACGCGGTCGTCTACGCGCTGCTCGCCGCGGCCACGGTGGCCGGCGCGGTCTACGGCTACCGGGTGCTGCTCGCGATGTCCCGGGTGCTGGCGGTCGGCATGACCGCCCTGCTGGCCCTGGGCGTGTTCGCCTACGCCCCGCACTTCACCACCGCGGCGCTGCCGGACGCGGGCGGCCTGCTGCTCGGCGGCTTCTGGCGGACCTGGTGTCTGGCCGCCGTGGCCGCCGGGCTGTCCGGGCCGATCGCCTTCATCACCCTGCTCGGCGACTACACCCGCTACATCTCCCCCGCCCGCCACAGCGGCCGCCGCGTGCTGCACGCCACCTGGCTGGGTCTGGTCGCGGGCCTGCTGGTGCCGCAGCTGTTCGGCACCTTCACGGCGTACGCGGCCCGGGCCGCCGGCGACTACGCGGGCCCCCTGGTCGCCGCCTCCCCCGGCTGGTACCTCGTCCCGCTGCTGCTGGCCGCCTCCGCCGGATCGGTCGGCAACGCGGGGCTGATGCTGTACTCGATGGGTCTCGACCTGGACGCCATCCTGCCCCGCGCCTCCCGCGCCCGCGCCACCTGCACGGTCGCCGTGGTCGCCACCGCCTGCGTCTTCGCCGGCCACTACGCCTGGAACGCCCAGTCCGCGATGACGTCCTTCGTGCTGCTGCTGACGGCCGTCGGCACCCCGTGGGCGGTCATCACCCTGATCGGCTCCGCCCGCTGCCGCGGCCGCTACGACGCCGACGCCCTCCAGGTCTTCAACCGCCGCTCCCGGGGCGGGATCTACTGGTACCGGGCGGGCTGGCACCTGCCCGCGACCGCGTCCTGGGCGCTGGGCGCGGCGACCGGGCTGCTGGCGGTGTCCCTGCCGTCGTACGAGGGCCCGCTGCTGTCCCTGACCGGCGGGGTGGACTGCAGCTTCCTGCTGTCGGGCGCGGTCGGCGGCCTCGCCTACGCGCTGCTGACCGCGCGCGGACCGGTCGGGGCCGCCGCCGACCCCGAGTCCGCGGCGGCCCTGACGGCACGCGAGGGGTGACCCCCTCCCGGGCGGGTCAGCCCAGCTTCTGCATCCAGCCGTGCCGGTCCTCGGCGTTGCCGCGCTGGATGTCCAGCAGGGCGCTGCGCAGGCGGAGGGTGACCTCACCGGGCTCCCCGCCGCCCTGCCGCCACTCGCCGCCGGCCCGCTTGACCGTGCCGACCGGGGTGATCACGGCGGCGGTGCCGCAGGCGAAGACCTCGGTGAGGGTGCCGTTCTCGGAGTCGCGCTGCCACTGGTCCACCGAGACGCGTCCCTCCTCGGCCTCGTAGCCGAGGTCGCGGGCGACGGCCAGCAGGGAGTCGCGGGTGACGCCCTCCAGGATGGATCCGGTCAGCGTGGGCGTGACGATCCGGTCCCCGTAGACGAAGTACAGGTTCATGCCGCCGAGTTCCTCGACCCACCGGTGCTCCACGGCGTCGAGGTAGCAGACCTGGTCGCAGCCCTTGGCGGCGGCCTCGGCCTGGGCCAGCAGCGAGGCGGCGTAGTTGCCGCCGGTCTTGGCGTCGCCCATGCCGCCGGGCACGGCCCGCACGCGGTCCTCCGAGACCCAGATGGACACCGGCTTCACCCCGCCGGGGAAGTACGCGCCGGCCGGGGAGGCGATGACCAGGAAGAGGTACTCGTTGGCGGGCTTGACGCCCAGGCCGACCTCGGTGGCGATCATGAACGGGCGCAGGTAGAGGGACTCCTCGCCGCCGTGCGCGGGCACCCAGTCCTTGTCCTGCTCGACCAGGACGTGGCAGGCCTCGACGAACGTCTCGACCGGCAGCTCCGGCATGGCCAGGCGGCGCGCGGAGCGCTGGAAGCGCTTGGCGTTCTGGTCCGGGCGGAAGGTGGCGACCGAGCCGTCGGGCTGGCGGTAGGCCTTCAGTCCCTCGAAGATCTCCTGCGCGTAGTGCAGGACGTTGGTGGCGGGGTCGAGGGGGATCGGCGCGTACGGGACGAGCTGGCCGTCGTGCCAGCCGCGGCCCTCGGTCCACTTGATCGTCACCATGTGGTCGGTGAAGTGGCGGCCGAATCCGGGGCTGGCCAGGATCGCGTCGCGCTCCGCGGCGGACAGCGGGCTCGCGGAGGGCTTCAGCTCGATCGTGGGCGTCGTCATGAGTGGGTGTCCTTCACCGGTTGTAGTGACGGGCCGCGCTCACGCCCGTACGGCCGGTGGCCAGTCTTAGGACGTCCGAGCATTCCCTCATACCGCGGCTCCGCGTTCGATTATCGCGCGGGGGCGGCGGCGGACGGAACCGGGGTGAATGCGGCCCAGGGGGTTGATGGTGGCACCCGGCGGGGGACAGGGGAAAGCCGCCGGGCGCTGAGTCGACCCGGCGGCTTCGGTGGTGCGTACGGCCGGCGGGTCAGCCGGCTACTCGTGCGGCCAGCGCGTCACCGATCTCGGAGGTGGAGCGCGCGGGCAGCCCGGCGCGCTCGGTGAGGTCGGCGGCGACCGCGGCGTCGATGCGGTCCGCCTCGGCGTGGTGGCCGAGGTGGCGCAGCAGCAGGCCGACGGAGAGGACCGTGGCGGTGGGGTCCGCCTTGCCCTGGCCCGCGATGTCCGGGGCCGAGCCGTGCACCGGCTCGAACATGGACGGGAACTCGCCGCCGGGGTTGATGTTGCCGGAGGCGGCGACGCCGATGCCGCCGGAGACGGCCGCGGCGAGGTCGGTGATGATGTCGCCGAAGAGGTTGTCGGTGACGATGACGTCGAACCGCTCGGGCTGGGTGACGAGGTAGATCGTCGCCGCGTCGACGTGGATGTACTCGGTGGTGACCTCGGGGAACTCCCCGGCGACCCGGTTGAAGATGTTCGTCCACAGGTGGCCCGCGAAGGTCAGCACGTTGTTCTTGTGGACCAGCGTGAGCTTCTTGCGCGGGCGGGCCTGGGCGCGGGCGAAGGCGTCGCGGACCACGCGCTCGACCCCAAAGGCGGTGTTGACGGAGACCTCGGTGGCGACCTCGTGCGGGGTGCCCGTGCGGATGGTGCCGCCGTTGCCGGTGTACGGGCCCTCGGTGCCCTCGCGGACCACGACGAAGTCGATCTCCGGCTCACCGGCCAGCGGCGTCGTCACCCCGGGGAGCAGCTTGCTCGGACGCAGGTTGACGTGGTGGTCGAAGGCGAAGCGGAGCTTGAGCAGGAAGCCGCGCTCCAGGACGCCGGAGGGGACCGAGGGGTCGCCGATGGCGCCGAGCAGGATGGCGTCGTGCCGCTTGAGCGCGTCGAGGTCGGCGTCGGTGAGGGTCTCACCGGTGGCGTGGTAGCGCCGGGCGCCGAAGTCGTAGTCCTTGGTCTCCAGCTTCACATCCTGCGGCAGGACGGCGGAGAGGACCTTCAGACCCTCGGCCACGACCTCCTGGCCGATGCCGTCACCGGGGATCACTGCGAGATTGAGGCTGCGAGACATGTCGGCACCCTACTCCTCGTCCCATGGGATGACACGCGCTGTCCGCCATCCGGACGCCGCGCGGGCGCCGTGCGGGCGTCGTGCGGGCGTCGGCAACTCCCCGGCCCGAGGCCCCGCCCCAGCTTCCGGATACCGGTTCAGACGCCGGTTTCGGGCGCCCGTTCCGGTGCCGGTGTCATCCTGTCGGCCGCAGTTCACCCGGGTGCCGCACGGGCGTCGGCGGGCGGTGGAAGCTTCCCCGGCATGGAGACCCCTGACGTCGGCATCCCGCGCCGTCTCGCGGAGCGCATGAGCATGGCCGAGCAGTACGAGTACCTGCGCACCCGGCCGACCCGGCGCCGCACGCTGGTGACGGCGGGCGCGGTGGCGGGCGGGCTGCTGACGGGTGGCGCGAGCGCCTCGGGCGCCACCGTCCGCACCGCCGCGCCGGTGTCCGCCGGCGCCCGGCCGGCCGGTGCGGTGCTCACCCCGTTCGGCCGCCATCTGGCCTTCGGGGCGGATCCGCGCACCATGATGCGGATCTCCTGGCAGGTCCCCTTCGCGGTCACCCGGCCCTACGTGCGCCTCGGGCTGCGCCCCGACGGCCTCGGCCACCGCGTGGACGCCGAGCTGCGCCCGCTGCACACCCCCGGCGTGGAAGGGGTGCGGCCGGCGGTCGGGCAGTACTACGTGCACGCGGCGCTGGACGGCCTCACGCCCGGCACCACCTACTACTACGGCGTCGGCCACGACGGCTGGGACCCCGCCTCCCCAGCCCACCGGCGCACCATCGCCTCCTTCCGCACCGCGCCGGCCCGCCCGGAGCGGTTCGTCTTCACGGCCTTCGGCGACCAGGGCGTCAGCAACGGCGCGCGCGCCAACGACAGCCTGCTGCTGCGCCGCGGGCCCGCCTTCCACCTGCACGCGGGCGACATCTGCTACGCCGACGCCGCCGGCACCGGCACCGCCTCGGACGGCTACGACCCGCGGCAGTGGGACGTGTACCTGAAGCAGACCGAGCCGGTGGCGAAGTCGGTGCCGTGGATGGTGACCACGGGCAACCACGACATGGAGGCCTGGTACTCCCCCGACGGCTACGGCGGCCAGCTCGCCCGGTTCTCCCTGCCGGACAACGGCTTCGACGCGGGCAGGGCACCGGGCGTCTACGCGTTCACGTACGGCAACGTCGGCTTCGTGGCCCTGGACGCCAACGACGTGTCCTACGAGATCCCCGCCAACTCCGGTTACAGCGGCGGCCGTCAGACGGCCTGGCTGGACCGGCAGCTGGCCCGGCTGCGGTCGGCGGAGGGCGTCGACTTCGTGGTGGTGTTCTTCCACCACTGCGCCTACTCGACCTCGCGGCACGCCTCGGACGGCGGGGTGCGCACGCAGTGGCTGCCGCTGTTCGCCCGGCACCGGGTGGACCTGGTGATCAACGGCCACAACCACGTGTACGAGCGCACGGACGCGGTGAAGGACGGAGCGGTGGGCCGGGCGGTGCCGGTCGGCGGCTCGACGGACCCCGCGCGGGACGGGACCGTGTACGTCACCGCGGGCGGCGGCGGCCGGGACCTGTACTCCTTCCCCCCGGGCGTCGAGGACAGCTACGAGGGGCACGTCACCCGGCACGACGCGGTACGGACCTTCCACTGGACGAAGGCCGGGACCGCGGCGCCGGAGACGGCGGAGTGGTCGCGGGTGCGGTACACCGGCTTCTCCGTCCTCTCGGTGGAGGCGGAGCCCGGCGCGTCGCCGCGGCTGACGGTGTCCGCGTGGGCCGGGGACGGCACGCGGATCGACCGTTTCCAGGTGCGGCGCGGCGGCTGAGGCCGCGCCGCACCTGAGCGGGTGCGGCTCCCGGTTCTGGGGGGCGCGGCCGGCTCAGTGGCCGGTCTCGCCGCCGTTGTCGCGGCGGTCGAGCGCGCGCTGGAGGGCGTCTGCGGCGTTCTTGCGGTCCGTCTCGCTCACGCTGGACACGTGGCGGACGCGGCGGCGGGCGGTCGTCTCGGCCATGGGAATCGACTCCTTCGACACACGGGAGTACGGAAATTACGGCGGGGTGGTAGCGAGACGCCGGAAGGGGCGTGGAGCGGGGCCGCAGGGATTGCCTGCACGGGGCCCGGCTCACGATCGCCATTCGCTTGATCGAGCGAGACGTTCGGCTCCTACCAAGCTAAGACACCCGGCCGCGTCTGTCTGCCCAATTACTCGGACTTCCTACTATCTGAGACGGCGGACGGCGATCGCGTGCGGGCATGGGAACGGGCCGGGAAGCCCGCTCGGAGGTCAGGCTTCCCGGCCCGTGGCCGAAGGGGCTGGTCAGCCCATGTGCGGGTAGCTGTAGTCGGTCGGCGGGACCAGCGTCTCCTTGATGGCGCGGGTCAGGGTCCAGCGCTGCAGGTTCTGCGGGGCGCCGGCCTTGTCGTTGGTGCCGGAGGCACGGCCGCCGCCGAAGGGCTGCTGGCCGACGACGGCGCCGGTGGACTTGTCGTTGATGTAGAAGTTGCCCGCGGCGTAGCGGAGCCGGTCCATCGTGTACGCGGCCGCCGCGCGGTCGTTGGAGACGACCGAGCCGGTCAGGGCGTAGGCCGACACCGACTCCATCTGGGTCAGCATCTCGTCGTACCGGTCGTCCTCGTAGACGTGGACGGCGAGGATCGGGCCGAAGTACTCGGTCGTGAAGACCTCGTTCTCCGGGTCGGTGCACTCGATGACGGTCGGGCGGACGAAGTAGCCGACCGAGTCGTCGTAGGAGCCGCCCGCGACGATCGTGCAGGACGGGTCCTGCCGGGCGCGGTCGATGGCGGCCTTGTTCTTGGCGAAGGCACGCTCGTCGATGACCGCGCCCATGAAGTTGGCGAAGTCGGTGACGTCACCCATGGTCAGGTAGTCGACCTCGGCCGCGAACTCCTCCTTGAAACCGGAGTTCCAGATGGAGGCGGGGATGTAGGCGCGGGAGGTGGCGGAGCACTTCTGGCCCTGGTACTCGAAGGCACCGCGGGTCAGCGCCGTCTTCAGCACCGCGCGGTCGGCGCTCGGGTGGGCGACGAGGAAGTCCTTGCCGCCGGTCTCGCCGACCAGGCGCGGGTAGGACCGGTACTTCTCGATGTTGTTGCCGACCGTCTTCCACAGGTACTGGAAGGTCTTGGTGGAACCGGTGAAGTGGATGCCGGCCAGGTCGCGGTGGTTCAGCGCCACCTCGGAGACCTCGATGCCGTCGCCGGTGACGAGGTTGATGACGCCCTTGGGCAGCCCCGCCTCCTCCAGCAGCCGCATGAGCAGCACGGCGGCGTGGGTCTGGGTCGGGGACGGCTTCCAGACCACGACGTTGCCCATCAGCGCCGGGGCGGTGGGCAGGTTGGCGGCGATCGCCGAGAAGTTGAACGGCGTGATCGCGTAGACGAAGCCCTCCAGCGGGCGGTGGTCGAGGCGGTTCCACACGCCCGGCGAGTTGGCCGGGGGCTGCTCGGCGAGGATCTGGCGGGCGTAGTGGACGTTGAAGCGCCAGAAGTCGACCAGCTCGCAGGGGCTGTCGATCTCCGCCTGCTGGGCGGTCTTGGACTGGCCGAGCATGGTGGAGGCGGCGATCGTCTCGCGCCACGGACCGGCCAGCAGTTCGGCGGCGCGCAGGATGATCGCCGCGCGGTCGTCGAAGGCCATCGCGCGCCAGGCGGGCGCGGCGGCGAGGGCCGCGTCGACGGCGTCCTGGGCGTCCTGCCGGGTGGCGTGGCGCAGGGTGCCGATGACGGCCTTGTGGTTGTGCGGCTGGACCACCTGGAACGGCTCGCCGCCGCCCATCCGCCGCTCGCCGCCGATGGTCATCGGCAGGTCGATCGGGTTCTCGGCCAGCTCCTTGAGCTTGGCCTCCAGGCGGGCGCGCTCGGGCGAACCGGGGGCGTAGCCGTGCACCGGCTCGTTGACGGGGGTGGGGACCTGGGTCACAGCGTCCATGGGTTCCGTAACTCCTTGCGTTGAGCGGGTGGTTCGGGCTCAGCCCTTGCTGATCATCGAGCGGACGAAGAACCGCAGGTTGGCGGGCTTCTCCGCCAGGCGGCGCATGAAGTAGCCGTACCAGTCGGTGCCGTAGGCGGTGTAGACGCGCATGCGGTGGCCCTCGGCGGCGAGCCGCAGGTGCTCCTCGCCGCGGATGCCGTACAGCATCTGGAACTCGTACTCGCCGGGCTTGCGGCCGGCCTGGTGGGCCAGCTCCTGGGCGATGGCGATCAGCCGCGGGTCGTGGGACCCGATCATCGGGTAGCCGTCGCCCTCCATCAGCGTCCGCAGGATACGGACGTACGCCTTGTCGATCTCGTGCTTCTGCTGGTAGGCGACCTCGGCGGGCTCCTTGTAGGCGCCCTTGACCAGCCGCACCCGGCTGCCGCTCGCGGCGAGGCGGCGGGCGTCGGCCTCGGTGCGGAAGAGGTAGGCCTGGATGACGCAGCCGGTCCGCGGGAAGTCCTTCCGCAGCTCCTCGTGGATGGCGAACATCGAGTCGAGGGTGGTGTGGTCCTCGGCGTCCAGCGTCACGGTCGTGCCGATGGCGGCGGCGGCCTCGACGACCGGGCGGACGTTGGCCAGCGCGAGGTCGTGGCCGCCGTCCAGCGCCTGGCCGAACATCGAGAGCTTGACGGACATCTCGACCTTCTCGCCCAGCTCCAGGCCGCCCAGCCGCTCGACCAGCTCGAGGTAGGCGTCGCGGGCGGCGGCGGCCTGCCCGGGGGTGGTGATGTCCTCGCCGACGACGTCCATCGTCAGCTCCAGGCCCTGGGCCGTGCGCTCCTTGATGATCGGCAGCACGTCGTCGACGCTCTCGCCCGGTATGAAGCGGTCGACGACCTGCTTGGTCACCGGGGCCGCCGAGATCAGGCGTCGCATCCGGTCGCTGCGCGACGCGGCGAGAATCACGGGACCCAGCACGGGGCACCTCCACAGACAAGCACCGATACGGCCGCTTCCCGACGGTTCGGGTACGGCACGGAGAACCACCGTGAAACCTAGGAGTCCCTTCGATCGTCAGCCATCGACAGCTGCCACGCATCCGTGCCCGGGATCTCAGACATCTGTATGAAAGCCGTGCGGAAATGCGGGAGAATGCCCGGGTGACGGTGGGTAGTGGTCCTTTCAGGAACGTGGGTGACTACCAGGAGCTGGTGGACGAGATCTCCGAGCTGCTGGGCGCTCCGGCGACCCTGGAGAGCCGCGACTTCGAGCTGATCGCCTTCGGGACGTACGACAGCGAGGGCGATCTCGACCCCTCGGCGCTGGACCCGGTGCGCACCCGCTCGATCCTGACCCGGCGCTCGACGGCGGCGGTCCGGACCTGGTTCGAGGGCTTCGGCATCACCCGGGCGACGGCCCCCGTGCGCATCCCGCCGACCCCGGCGGCGGGGGTCTACCGCGGCCGCATCTGCCTGCCGGTACGCCATCGCGGTGTCGTCCTCGGCTACGTCTGGCTGCTGGACGACGACCCCGGCCCCAGCGAGCGGCAGCTGACCGCGGCCATGGCCGTCACGGCCCGGATCGGCGCGCTGCTGGCCGACGAGGCGGCGGCCGGGGCCGACCTGACCCGGGAGCTGCGCGCGGTGCTCACCGCCGAGCGGGGCTGGCAGCGCGACATGGCGGTCGCCGAGCTGCGCACCGCCCTCGGGACCCGTGCGGACGGGCCGCACACCGTCGTCTGCGTGGCGCCGTGGCCGTCCGCCGATCCGGACGACGCGCCGTCCGTGCGCACGCTGCCGGGCGCGACGGCCCTGTGCACGGTGCCGTGGGGCACGGCCGGGCAGTGCCTGGCCCTGCTGGTGCGGCTGCGGTCGGCGGACACGCTGACCCCGGCGGTGTCGGCGGCGGGCCGGCTGCTGGAGCGGGCGGGCGACGCCGGGCCGGGGCGCACGGGAGCGGCGGGCCCGGGCGGGGCGGGCTCAGCGGCGGCGGGCGGGAGCGCGGCCGCCGGGATCGCCGGGGCCCGGCCGGGGATCGCCGAGCTGGGCACGGCCTGGCAGGAGGCGTCGGCGGCGGCCCGGGCGGCGCTCGCCGAGCCCCGATTCGGCCCGGTCGCCCGGTGGGGGGACATCGGGCCGTACCGGCTGCTGACCTCCCTGCCCGCCGGTGCGGCCCACGACCCGGTGGTGGCGCCCCTGCTCACCCCGGCCCACCACGACCTCGCCCGCACCGCCGAGGTCTACCTCGACCGCGCGGGACAGGCCGGCCGGACCGCCGCCGAGCTGGGCATCCACCGCCAGACCCTGTACTACCGGCTGTCCCGGGTGGAGCAGCTGACGGGCCTGGACCTGGACGACGGCGAGGACCGGCTGCTGCTGCACATGGCGCTGAAGGGGGCGCGGCTGTAGGGCCCGTCGGGGCCGTCGGCGCGCGGGAGCGGGCCGGAGCTGGTCTGCTGGTCGTGGGAGCCGTAGCCGTCGCAGCCGAAGGCCCCCGGCCCCGCAGCCCGTCAGACCCTCAGTCCGTCACCGGGGAGTTCGCAGATGAGTACCTACCGAGTCGCGCAGGTGGCCACCGCCGGGGGGCCGTTCGAGATCGTGGAGCGTCCGGTGCCGCGGCCGGGCCCGGGCCACGTCCGGATCGCCGTGGAGGCCTGCGGGGTCTGCCACAGCGACACGTTCTTCGTGAACGCGGCCCTGCCGGGCGTCCGCTTCCCCGTGGTGCCCGGGCACGAGATCGCCGGGCGGATCGAGGACCTCGGCGAGGGCACCCGGGAGCGGGAGTGGCAGGTCGGCGACCGGGTGACGGTCGGCTGGTTCGGCGGCAGCTGCGGCCACTGCCTGCCCTGCCGGCAGGGCGACTTCATCGTGTGCCCGAACCTCAAGGTGCCCGGCTGGACCTACGACGGCGGCTTCGGCGAGTCGGTCGTCGCGCCGGCCGACGCCCTGGCCCGGATCCCGGACGTGCTGACCGCCGCCGAGGCGGGGCCCCTGGCCTGCGCGGGCGTGACCACGTACAACGGGCTGCGCCGCAGTTCCGCCCGGCCCGGAGACCTCGTCGCCGTGCTCGGGCTCGGCGGACTGGGCCACCTGGGGGTGCAGTACGCGGCCGCCATGGGCTTCGAGACCGTCGCCATCGCCCGCGGCGCCGACAAGGCCGACTTCGCCCGGCGGCTGGGGGCCCACCACTACATCGACAGCACCGGCGGCACGGCCGTGGCGGACGCCCTCCAGGCGCTGGGCGGCGCGCGGGTGGTGCTGGCCACGGCGGGCGCCTCCGACGCGATCACGGCCACGGTCGACGGGCTGGCGCACCGCGGTGAACTGGTGGTCATCGGCGTGGACCCGGCCGGGCTGGGAATCAGCCCCCTCCAGCTCATCTCCGGCGGCAGGACCGTGCGCGGCCACCCGTCCGGCACCGCGCAGGACGTGCAGGACACCATGGCGTTCAGCGCCCTGCACGGCATCCGCCCGGTGACCGAGATCCTGCCGCTCCAGGACGCGGCGGAGGCCTACCGGAAGATGACCGAGGGCGCCGCCCGCTTCCGGATGGTCCTCACCATGGGCTGACCCGGAGTAAGGCGTGCTCCCCACGGGCCCGCACGCGTCCGGCCGGGACCCGCGGCGGTGCGGTCAGCCGCGGGTGGCGTTCTCGATCACCTGGCGCAGCCCCGCGGTGAGCTGCTCGGCGCCGGGGGCGGTCGCGGCGTCGAAGGTGTACAGGGTGATCAGGCCCGTCATCAGGACCGTGTAGAAGCTGCCGAGCGTGTCCACGACGTCCTCCGGCACGTCCTCCTCGGGCACACCGGTCAGCAGGGCGACGAAACCGCGCGAGCCCTCCCGCTGCGCCCGCGCCAGATGGTCGCGGACCTCGGGCAGCTGGTCCCCCATCACCGCGATCTCCGCACTGAGCCGCCACAGCGAGCCGGGCTCGCGCATCGTGGCGATGACGTTCGACCACACCTCCTGGAACCGCTCCAGGGACCCGGGCGCGGCCGTGATGCCCTTGGCCGCGCCCGCGTCCGCGCCGCCCTCGAAGGCGCCGGACACCTCCTCGACGAGTGCCACGTAGGCCTGCGCGAGCAGGGCGTCCTTCGAGCCGTAGTGGTAGCCGATGGAGGCCAGGTTGGTCCCCGACGCCTTCACGATGTCGCGCGCGGTGGTGCGGGCGAAGCCCTTCTCCAGCAGGCAGCGCCTGGCGCCCTCGAGCAGATCCTCACGGTGTCCCATGCCGACCACCCTACCCAGCGTTCATACGACCGTCCTAGACGACTGACTTATACAATCGTTCTAGACAGTTGTTTAAGACGTCCGTACAGTCACCGGCATGACGAACTCGACGAGCACCACCACGCCCCCGGCCGTCCGGGCCGGCCGCCGCGAATGGACCGCACTCGGCGTCCTGATGCTCCCGCTGCTGCTGGTCTCGATGGACGTCTCGGTGCTGTACTTCGCACTCCCCGCGATCGGCGCGGACCTGGAGCCGACCGGCGTCCAGCAGCTGTGGATCCTGGACGTCTACGGCTTCGTCCTGGCCGGGCTGCTGCTCACGATGGGCTCGCTCGGCGACCGCCTGGGCCGCCGCAGGGTCCTGCTGGCGGGCGCCGCCGCCTTCGGTGCCGCCTCGCTCCTCGCGGCCTTCGCCGACAGCGCCGGGACCCTCATCGCGGCCCGCGCGGTGCTCGGCGTCGGCGGAGCCACCCTGATGCCCTCCACGATGGGCCTGCTGCGCACGATGTTCACCGACCCCGGCCAGCGCGCCAAGGCGATCGGCCTGTGGTCCGGGGTGATGACCGGCGGGATCGCGCTCGGCTCGGTGATGAGCGGCATCCTCGTCGAGCACTTCTGGTGGGGCTCGGTCTTCCTGGTCAACCTGCCCGCCATGGCCCTGCTGCTGATCGTCGGCCCGGTGCTGCTGCCGGAGTCCAGGAACCCGCGGCCCGGCCGCTTCGACTGGGCCGGCGTGCCCCTGTCGATGGCCGCCGTCCTCCCGGTCGTCTACGGCCTGAAGGAGATCCCCGCCGAAGGCTGGCACGTCCGGTACGTCGTGTCGGTGACCGTCGGTCTGCTCTTCGCCGCCCTGTTCGTCCACCGCCAGCGCACCGCGGCCTCGCCGCTCGTCCCCCCGGCCCTGCTGCGCGGCCGCGGCTTCACCCCGGCGCTCGTGCTCACCCTGGTCTCCGCCCTCGGCATGCTGGGCTCGGCCGTCTACACCACCCAGTACCTCCAGTCGGTCCTCGGCAAGAGCCCGCTCTCGGCCGCCCTGTGGAGCCTGCTGCCCTCGGTGCTGATCGGCGTCGCCGGGCCCGTGACCGCGCAGCTCGTCCAGCGCGGCGCCGACCGCGGGCGGGTCGTCGCCTGCGGCTTCGTCCTCAGCGCCGCCGGTTACGCGCTGCTGGCCGGGGCCGGCACCGACTCGCTGTGGCTGGTGCTCGCCGCCGCCGGGGTGCTGGCCTGCGGGGTCGTGACGGTGATGTCCCAGCTGACCGACCTGGCGATGGGCACCGTCCCGGTGGAGCACGCCGGATCGGCGTCCTCACTGCTGGAGACGGGCACCGAGTTCGGCGGCGCCCTCGGGATGGCGGTCCTGGGCTCCGTCGGTACGGCCGTCTTCGGCCACCGGATGCCCGCCGCGGCCCCCGCCGAGGCCCGCGAGACCCTCGGCGGCGCCCTCTCGGTCGCCGGCCGGCTCCCCGGCCCGGCCGGTGCGGACCTGGCCGCCGCGGCCCGGGAGGCGTTCACCCAGGGCATGCAGGCGGCGGCGGTCGTGGGTGCGGTGCTGATGCTGGGGGCCGCGGTCACGGCGGCCGTCACCCTGCGCGGGACCGCCCCGGACGCCGGCGGGCGGTGACACGCACGAAAGCGCCGGGCGGCCGAGGGAGTTCCTCGGCCGCCCGGCGCTCAGGCTGCTGCGGGACGGGCCTGCTCAGACCAGGTTGACCGAGCGCGCGGAGGTCGCGCCGATCTCCGCGGCCACGTCGGCCAGCACGGTGGGCGTCACGTTGTCGTCGACCGTGAGGACCGCCAGCGCCTCGCCGCCGGCCGCGGACCGGGCGACCTGCATGCCGGCGATGTTGAGACCCGCCTCGCCGAGGATGCGGCCGACGGTGCCGACGACACCCGGACGGTCCTCGTAGCGCAGGACGAGCATGTGGTCGGCGAGCGCGAGGTCCACGTCGAAGTCGCCGACCGCGACGACCTTCTGCAGGTGCTTCGGGCCGGCCAGGGTGCCGGAGACCGACACCTCCTCGCCGTCCGCGAGGGTGCCGCGCACGGTGACCACGTTGCGGTGGTCGGCCGACTCCGAGCTGGTCGTCAGCCGGACCTCGACACCTCGCTCCTGGGCGAACAGCGGGGCGTTGACGTACGACACCGTCTCGTCGACGACGTCCTCGAAGACACCCTTGAGCGCGGACAGCTCCAGCACCTTCACGTCGTGCTGGGTGATCTCGCCGTACACCTCGACGTCGAGGCGGACCGCGACCTCGCCCGCGAGCGCGGTGAAGATACGGCCCAGGCGCTCGGCCAGCGGCAGACCCGGCTTGACGTCCTCGGCGATGACACCGCCCTGCACGTTGACCGCGTCCGGCACCAGCTCGCCGGCCAGGGCCAGGCGCACCGAACGGGCCACGGCGATGCCCGCCTTCTCCTGGGCCTCGTCGGTGGAGGCGCCCAGGTGCGGGGTGCAGACGACCTGGTCCAGCTCGAACAGCGGGGAGTCGGTGCAGGGCTCCTTGGCGTACACGTCGAGGCCGGCGCCGGCGACCCGGCCCTCCTTCAGCGCCGCGTACAGCGCCGCCTCGTCCACGATGCCGCCGCGCGCGGCGTTGACGATGCGCACACCGGGCTTGACCTTGCGCAGCGCCTCGTCACCGATCAGACCGAGCGTCTCGGGCGTCTTGGGCAGATGGACGGTGATGAAGTCGGAGACCTCCAGCAGTTCGTCCAGCGACAGCACCTTCACGCCCATCTGCGCGGCCCGGGCGGGCTGCACGTAGGGGTC
>NZ_JBVIYZ010000011.1:0-269595 GCF_055592085.1 Streptomyces sp. NPDC041135 | reverse complement strand
GGGGAGGGGAGGGGAGGTGGGGAGGGAGGGAGGAGGGGCGCGGGGAAAGAAAGGGGAGGGCCCTCCGCTTGGGGGGGGGAAAAAAAAAAACACTCCCCTCCCCGCCACCGCCTTGTCCGCATACCTTCGTCCCGCTGCGAGCCGCCGGGGCAACGGCGGCTCCCCTAACGGGAGATCGGGGGTGCACACATGCGGATCGGGCTGCTGACGGAGGGTGACTACCCGTATGTGAGCGGTGACGCCAGGCTCTGGTGCGACCGGCTCGTGCGCGGGCTCGAGCAGCACGAGTTCGACATCTACGCGCTCGGCGGCACCCGGCGCCGGCAGGACGAGGGCCGGTGCGACCAGGCCTGGGTGCCGCTTCCGCCGCAGGTCGGCCGGGTGCGTACGGCACCCCCATGGACGGCCGGGGGCGACGGGACGGTCCACGGGCGGCGCGCGCGCCGGCGCTTCGCCGCGTGCTACGGCGAGCTGGTCGAGGCCTTGTGCGCCGCGGCCGCGGGAACGGCGCCCGCCGGCACTGACAGCATCGACGGGATCGACGGAATCGACGGGATCGGCGCGACCGGCGTGACCGCGCCGGCCGACCGCTCCCGCGCGGTGCTCGACGCGGCGGGCACCGCGTACGCCGGGGTGGCGGGCGGCGGGACGGACGACCAGGCGGACCGTTTCCGCAGCGCGCTCTACGGGCTCGCCGAACTCGCCCGCGACGACGGCGGGCTCGTCGGCGCCCTCCGCTCCGACACCGCCGTCCGCATCCTGGAACGCGCGTGCCGCGCGCCCGGCGCCCTGCCCCCGGCGCGCGAGGCACGCGTGCCCGACCTCCTCACCGTCGCCGCACACCTGGAACGCGCCCTGCGCCCCCTGTCCCTCGACTGGTACGACGACGACGGCCTCGGCGCCGCCGACCTCTGCCACGCCACCGCCGGCGGCCCCGCCGCCCTGCCCGGACTGCTCGCCCGGCACTTCTGCGAGGTGCCGCTGCTGCTCACCGAGTACGGCGTCCAGCTGCGCACCCACTACCTGACCCTCGGTGCCGGTGCCGGTGCCGCCGCCCCGGCCGTACGCGCCCTGCTCGCCGCCTTCCACGGCCGGCTGGCCGCCGAGGTCTACCACCGGGCCGCCGTCATCACCCCCGGCAACACCCACGCCCGCCGCTGGCAGGAACGCTGCGGCGCCGACCGGGCCAAGATCCGCACGGTGCACCCCGGTATGGCGGCGTCCCGCTTCGCCGAGGTCGGCGAGTCCCCGGACCGCGCCGACCCGGACACCCTGGTGTGGGTCGGCCGCGTCGAACCCGCCAAGGACCTGGTGTCCCTGCTCCACGCCTTCGCCGAGGTCCGCAAGCAGGAGCCCACAGCACGGCTGCGGATCATCGGTGCCGCCGCGGGTTCCGAGGGCGCGGCCTATCTGGGCCACTGCCGGGCGCTGGCCGCCCAGCTCTTCCCGGACGAGGCGGAGGGCGCGCACGCGGTCGGCGACAACCCGGTCTCCTTCGAGGAGATCGGCGGACCGGAGGCCCCGACCCTCCCCGACGCCTACGCCGCCGGTGCCGTCGTCGTCCTGTCCAGCGTCGTCGAGGGCTTCCCGGTCGGCCTGGTCGAGGCCATGTTCTGCGGCCGCGCCACGGTGTCCACGGACGTCGGCGCGGTCGTCGAGGTCATCGGCGGCACCGGGCTCGTCGTGCCGCCGCGCAACCCGCGGGCGCTCGCCGAGGCGTGCGTGGCGCTGCTGCGCGACCCCGAGCGCCGTGCGCGCCTCGGTGCCGCCGCACGCGCCCGCGCGCTCGAGCTGTTCACCGTCGAGCAGAACCTCGCGGCATTCCACGGCATTTACCTGGACATCGTCTCGCACAGCCCGGTGCGCCGGGTCGTTCTGGACGAGGCCGGCGACCCCCTCCCGTTCGCCGCGCCCGCCGAGGCCCACGTCCCCGGCCGGCTGACCGGACCCACCTCTCACGTCCTGCTCCGCCCCGGTTGGGCGATGGGCGCACCGGTGCGGGCGACCGGCCTCGCGGCGGCGGAGGGGACGCGATGAGCGCGGGGCAGCGGGAGGACCTGGCCGGTGGGGCGAGCGGGCCGGCCTGCGAGGTACGCGGGGCGGGTGCCGGGGCGAGGGGGCCGGGTGGCGGGGTGAACGGGCTCGGGCCGGAGCGGCCGGGCGTGCCGCGCAGCCCCGGTGCCTGGGACGCCCGGTCGGCTGGATGGCTCACGGCGGCCCCGGAGACGCAGGACGCCGCGCCCGCCGGCGCCTTCGCCGACCTGGCCGGTGACTCGGTCGACCTGTCCGTCGATCTGTCCGTCGACCCGGCCGGTGACTCGGTCGACCAGTGCGTCGATCTGCCCGGTGACCGTGACCTGACCGCTGTGCTGCCCGGTGACGTCTCCGTCGAGGTGTTCGGCGACCGGGGCCCGGCCCACGGCCTCGGCCGGCGTGCCGGAACCGACGGGGAGGTACCGGCCCAGGCGGTGGCCGGGGCGCCGGCCGTGATGCAGGCCGGGCGGCCCGCGGCAGCGGACCCCGGCGACGCCGACCGTGGCCGCGGACCCGCCCGCCGGGGTCCCGCCGACCCGGTGAAGGCCCTGCTGCACCGCCACCGCGAGCTGTGCGAAAGGGCCGTGGACCCGCTGGAGATCGCCGCCGGCCTGGAGGCGCACGGGGTCACCGACCGGACCGCCACCCGCTTCCGGCACCGCGACGTCTTCTCGCTCGCCGAGGAGCTGTACGCGCGCGTACCCCGCGACGGCGAGCCCCGGCCCCGTCCCGAACCCCCCGCACCGACCCGCGTCCGCCCCGGCCGGCTCCCGTTCGCCTGTCTCCCCGGTGCCCTGGGCGGCGCCGCCGTCGCGGGCCTGCACCTCACCCAGGGCCGCTCCCGCCTCCTCGTCGCCGTCGGCGGCGCCCTCGCCGTCACCCTCGGGGTGCGTGCCGCGCTGCGTCGCGGGCCCCTCGCCGCGCCTGGCGCCCGCACCTGGCGCACGGCGTCCGCCACGCGCGCGTGGACCACCTGGCTGTTCGGCTACGCCCTCCTCGGCGACGGCCTGCTGCGCTCGGTCATGACAGGCGGCCCCGACGCGCCGCCCACCGGCCTGCCCGACGGCCCCTGGCCCACGGCGACCGCCCCCGTCCTGGCCCTCCTGCTGGCCTGCGTCCCGGCGGCCTGGACCGCCCAGCTGTTCTCGGCGGCCGCGCGCCGCAGACTCACCGGCAGCCGCGGCCTGGCGGAGTTCACCGCCGCTGTCCGACCGCTGCTGCTCGGCGCCGTCGCCCTGTTCCTGGGGGCCCTCACCGTGCTGCTGGCCGTGTGCGCGGCCGCCCTGTGCCAACCCGCCGCCTACCCGCAGACGCTCACCCTCGGCGCCCTCCTGCTGCTGGCCCGCCTCCTCACCGTCCACCGCGTCCCGCACGCCGCCGCGCACGCCCTCGCCGCCACCGCCGCGACCGAGGCCCTCGCCGTCGGTCTGGTCCTCGCCGGTCGCCTTCCCGGCTGCGAGGGCCTGGCGACTCCCGTCGAGACTCTCGTGCACACCTGGGGCGCGGGCGGCGTCCCGGCACTGGCCTCCGGCACGGCAGCCCTCACCCTCCTGGTCCACGCCGCCCGCACCCTCACCCGGGCCGCGGCCCACGCGCCGACCGGAGCGGACGAGTGAGCCGCCCGCCCTCCGCCGACACCGCCTGCCACCGGGCCCGGACCAGGTGGCGTCCCCGCCGTCCGGGCGGCCCACCGCCCACTTCAGCAGCCCCGCTCCCACCGCAGCCCGGCCCACCGCCGGAGGCACTCGCATCACCTCTTGCATCACCCCTTGAAGGAGACCGC
This sequence comes from Streptomyces sp. NPDC041135, assembly GCF_055592085.1. Taxonomy (NCBI): domain Bacteria; kingdom Bacillati; phylum Actinomycetota; class Actinomycetes; order Kitasatosporales; family Streptomycetaceae; genus Streptomyces; species Streptomyces sp. NPDC041135. The sequence goes on along the minus strand of NZ_JBVIYZ010000011.1, from coordinate 265,778 downwards.
CAGATGACCACCTCCCGACCCGGAGCGGCCGGAACCACCGGAGCAACCGGAGCGCACACCCCGGGAGCCACCCGATGAGGGTCCTGCTGATCGGAGCCAACGGTTACCTCGGCCGCTTCGTGGCCGACCGCCTGCTCGCCGACCCGGCCGTCCAGCTGACCGCGCTGGGCCGCGGCGACGACGCCGACGTCCGCTTCGACCTCGCCAGCGGCAGCCCCGGCGCGCTCACCCGCTTCCTGGACGCGGTCCACCCCGGGGTCGTCGTCAACTGCGCCGGCGCCACCCGGGGCGGCGCCCGCGAACTCACCCGGCACAACACCGTCGCGGTCGCCACCGTCTGCGAGGCACTGCGCCGCAGCGGCTGCGGGGCACGCCTGGTGCAGATCGGGTGCAGCGCCGAGTACGGCCCCAGCCAGCCCGGGTCCTCCACGGCCGAGGACGCGGTGCCCCGGCCCGGCGGACCGTACGGCGTCAGCAAACTCGCCGCGACCGAACTGGTCCTGGGGTCCGGCCTGGACGCCGTCGTGCTCCGGGTGTTCTCCCCGGCCGGCCCCGGCACCCCGGCGGGCTCCCCGCTCGGCCGCCTCGCCGAGGCCATGCGCCGCGCGATGCAGTCCGGCGACGGTGAACTCAAGCTCGGCGGGCTCGGCGTGCAGCGGGACTTCATCGACGTCCGGGACGTCGCCCGCGCCGTGCACGCCGCGTCGCTCTCCGCCGCCCAGGGCGTCATCAACATCGGCTCGGGCCGCGCCGTCCGCCTGCGCGACGCCGCCGCCGTACTGGCCAGGGTCGCCGGATACGGCGGGGCCCTGCACGAACTCGACGGCCCGCCCGGCCCGTTGCGGGCGGCCATCGGCCATCCGCGGCCCGACCCCGACCACGCGGCCCCGGTCGCGTTCCCGTACCCGGACGGTTGCGGCAGCTGGCAGCAGGCCGATGTGCGCACCGCGCGCGACCGTCTCGGCTGGCGCCCCCGCATCAACCTCGAGGAGTCCCTCGCCGACATCTGGATGGAGGCGGCATGCCGCATCTGACCAGCGCCCGCTCGGACAGCGCGAGCACCGGCGTCCGCACCGCCCTCGGGGTGCCCGGCTACGCCCACCCCCTCGTCGCGCCCACCGAGTGGGGGGAACTCGCCCGCCCCGGCACCCCGCTGCACTGGGTCGTCCTCGACGTCGGGGCCGGGCCCGGCACCCGCCCCGACCCGCACTGCCTGGAGGCGGTCGCCCGGCTGCGGGCCGCGGGCGTTCGCGTCCTCGGCCATCTGGACACCGCCCACGGCGCCCGTGCCGAGGGCGACCTGCTCCGCGACGCGGGCCACCACCTCGACTGGTACCGGGTCGACGGCTTCCTGCTGCACCGCTGCCCCACCGAGCGCGCCGCCCTGCCCCAAGTCCGCCGCACGCTGACGGCACTGCGCGCACTGAGGGATGGCGCCCACCTCGTCCTCGACCACGGCACGCACCCCTACCCCGGGTACGCCGAGCACGCCGACCAGCTGGTGACCTTCTCCGGCCCCTGGTCCGACTACCGCTGGTCGCAGGCCGCCGAGTGGACCGCCGCCTACCCGCCCGACCGCTTCTGCCACTTCGTGCACAGCGTGCCGCGCGGCCATCTGGAGGAGGCACTGCGCATAGCCCGCTGGCAGGGAGCGGCGACCATCTGGTTCACGGACCGCACCGACCGCGGCGGACGGATCGACCCCTGGGAGGCGATGCCCGGCTACTGGGACGACATCGTCTCGCGGATCGGAACAGGTGTCTCGGAATGAAGAAGCCCGTGGCAGTGTTACAGGGAGAACAACTGTAGTGATTGACCGACCAACGGAGTCCCCGTGTCGTTGCCACCCCTGGTCGAGCCGGCTTCTGAGCTCACCGTAGACGAGGTCCGCAGGTACTCCCGCCACCTGATCATCCCCGACGTGGGCATGGACGGGCAGAAGCGGCTGAAGAACGCCAAGGTGCTCTGTGTGGGCGCCGGCGGCCTGGGCTCGCCGGCGCTGATGTACCTGGCCGCCGCGGGCGTGGGCACGCTCGGCATCGTGGAGTTCGACGAGGTCGACGAGTCGAACCTGCAGCGCCAGATCATCCACAGCCAGGCCGACATCGGCCGCTCCAAGGCCGAGTCCGCCCGTGACTCCGTCCTCGGCATCAACCCGTACGTGAACGTGGTCCTTCACCAGGAGCGGCTCGAGGCCGACAACGTGATGGACATCTTCAGCCAGTACGACCTGATCGTCGACGGCACGGACAACTTCGCGACCCGCTACCTGGTCAACGACGCGTGCGTGCTGCTGAACAAGCCGTACGTATGGGGTTCGATCTACCGCTTCGACGGCCAGGCCTCCGTGTTCTGGTCCGAGCACGGCCCCTGCTACCGCTGCCTCTACCCGGAGCCCCCGCCCCCCGGCATGGTCCCCTCCTGCGCCGAGGGCGGCGTCCTGGGCGTGCTGTGCGCGTCCATCGGCTCCATCCAGGTCAACGAGGCCATCAAGCTGCTCGCCGGCATCGGTGAGCCGCTGGTCGGCCGACTGATGATCTACGACGCCCTGGAGATGCAGTACCGCCAGGTCAAGGTCCGCAAGGACCCCGACTGCGCGGTCTGCGGCGAGAACCCGACCGTCACCGAACTCATCGACTACGAGGCCTTCTGCGGCGTCGTCTCCGAGGAGGCCCAGCAGGCGGCGGCCGGCTCGACGATCACTCCCAAGCAGCTCAAGGAGTGGATCGACGACGGCGAGAACATCGAGATCATCGACGTCCGGGAGCCGAACGAGTACGAGATCGTCTCCATCCCGGGCGCCAAGCTGATCCCGAAGAACGAGTTCCTCATGGGCAGCGCCCTCGGGGGCCTGCCGCAGGACCGGAAGATCGTCCTGCACTGCAAGACGGGTGTCCGCAGTGCGGAGGTCCTCGCCGTGCTGAAGTCCGCGGGCTTCGCGGACGCCGTGCACGTCGGCGGCGGCGTGATCGGCTGGGTCAACCAGATCGAACCGCACAAGCCGGTGTACTGACCGACCGGCCTCCCTCACCGGGACGCCGGACCCGGCCCACGACCCTGGCCCGTTCAGGGGCCGTGGGCCGGTGTCGTTGCCGGACGGCACCGGCCGGCCGCCGTTCGGGACCGCCGGGAAGCCCGGTGCCTCCACTCTCGCCGCCGTCAGGAGCAGACCGTGCCGTCCTTCGGCACCGTGCCGTGCAGCAGGTAGGCGTCCACCGCCGAGTCCACGCAGTCGCTCCCGCTGCCGTAGGACCCGTGTCCCTCGCCCTTCCAGGTGAGTTCGACTCCGACGCCCCTGCCCAGCTCGTCCGCCATCCTGCGGGCACCCTCGTACGGCGTCGCCGGGTCGCCCGTGTTGCCGACCAGCAGGATCGGGGCCGCGCCCGGTGCGCTCACCTCCGGGGTGTCGTACTGGCCCGCCACCGGCCAGTCGTGGCACCAGCCCGCGGTGTCCCAGCCCATGAAGTCCCCGAACACCGGTGAGATCCGCTCGAAGCGCGGCAGTGCCTTCTTCGTCTCGGCGAGCGTGGGCCGCTGCCGGTCGTCCAGGCACGATATGACCCGTTGGGCCTGCGTCGCCGTGCCGTAGTGGCCCGAGGCGTCACGGTCGTTGTACTGGTCGGCGAGCGACAGCAGTTCGGAGCCGTCGCCCCGCCGCGCCGCCTTCAGCGCGCTGGTCAGCATCGGCCAGCCCGCCCGGTTGTACAGCGGCAGGATGATGCCGGTGACCGCGAGGGTCTGGGTGAGCTTCCGCCCGGACGACGTGGGCAACGGGGCGGCGTCGATCCGCTTCAGCAGGGCCGCGATCGTGCGGGAGCCCTGCCGCGGGTCCTGGCCGGTGGACCTCACGTAGTCGTCGAGGGCCCGCTGGAAGCCCTTCGTCTGGTTCTCGGCATGGCCGACGGTGTCGGCGGTCGGGTCCACCACCGCGTCCAGGATGAGCCGCCCCACCTGTCCGGGGAACAAGTGGGCGTACACGCCGCCCAGTTCGGTGCCGTAGGAGATGCCGAAGTAGTGCAGCTTCGCATCGCCGAGCACTTGGCGCATGAGGTCCATGTCGCGCGCGGTGTCGGTCGTGGAGACGTGTGCCATCAGCGGCCCGGCGGTGCGCAGGCAGCCCTTGCCGAAGGCGGTGGCGTCCTGGAGGTAGGCCTTCTCCTCGGCGGGGGTGTCCGGAGTGGCGTCGACCGCCTCGGCGGCCCGGACCTCCCGGTCGTCGCGGCAGCGGACGCCCTCGCTGGCCCCTACCCCGCGCGGGTCCCAGCTCACCAGGTCGTAGCTCCGGCGCAGCCCGGAGACGATGGCGGCGTAGGAGGGCATCATGGCCACGCCCGAGCCGCCGGGGCCGCCGAAGTTGAACAGCAGTGAACCGATGCGGTCGCCGCCGCCGGCGCGGGCCCGGATGAGTGCGAGACCGATGGTCCGGCCGCCCGGCTTCGACCAGTCGAGCGGCACCTTCAGCGTCGCGCACCGCCACTCACCGCTCGGCGCCGGCGAGCCCCCGGTGGCCTTGCAGCGGCCCCAGTCGAGCCGCTGACGGGTGAGCGAGGCGGGCAGAGCGGCCGTCGCGGGGCCGGTCGCGGACCCCGACGCCGTACCGGACCGCTCCTCTCCCTTGTCCCCGCCGCTGCCGCCGGCCGGGCCGCCGCAGCCGGCCAGCAGCACCACCGCGGCCACGGCGGCCGTCCACCGTGCGATACGAGACATGCGCAACCCCCCTCACGAGCCCTCCGCACTGCTCGGCGAGGGGCGTTCAGGCCATGGTAGGTCGGGCGTCCTGAGCCCGTCACAGCCTGTGGATAACCCTTTGACCTGCGGTTCCTGTCCTGCCCGCAGTGATCGGCTCGGCTCGTCCGCCCGGCTCGTCGGTGCCGCTCATCCCCCCGGCTCGTCGGTGCGGTGTCAGGAGCAGACGGTGCCGGTCTTCGGCACCCTGCCCTCGAGCAGGTAGCCGTTCACGGCACCCTGCACGCACTTGTTCCGGCTGTCGTAGGCGCCGTGCCCCTGGCCGCGGTAGGTCAGCTCGACGCCGACGCCCTTGCCGAGCGCGTCCACCATCTTCCTGGCGCCCTCGTACGGGGTCGCCGGATCCCCGGTGTTGCCGATCACGAGGATCGGTGCCGACCCAGGCGCGCTGACGTCGGGATGCTCGGCCGCCCCCGGCACGGCCCAGTCGGTGCAGCTGACCATGGACCACGCCAGGAAGTCCCCGAACAACGGGGAGGCGGCCCGGAACGCGGGCAGCCGCTGCTCGACGTAGCCCGGGGTGTAGCGGGCCTTGTCGTCGGCGCAGTTGATGGCGACGTTCGCCGCGGTGATGTTGCTGTACTCGCCGTTCTCGTTGCGGCCGTTCATCGAGTCGGACAGCAGCATGAGGATCTTGCCGTCCCCGTCGTAGGCCTGTTCCAGGCCCTCGGTCAGGTACTCCCAGAAGTCCTTGGAGTACAGGGACTGCGCGATGCCGTTGGTCGCGGCGGTCTGGGTGAGGTCGCGCGGGAAGACGCCGGGGATCGGCTTCTTCTCCAGGTCGGCGAGCAGCTTGGCGATACGGTCCTTCACGTCCTGCGCCGTGTCGCCGAGGGGGCAGTCGGTGGTCTTGGAGGTGCAGTCGTCGGCGAAGTTGTCGAGCGCCAGCTGGAAGCCCCTGGCCTGCCCCAGCGAACTCTGCTCGGGGTCCTCCGTGGGATCGACGACCCCATCGAAGACCGCCCGGCCCACCTTCTTGGGGAACAGGTGGGCGTAGACGCCGCCCAGCTCGGTGCCGTAGGAGATGCCGAAGTAGTAGAGCTTCGGGTCGCCGAGCACCTGGCGCATCAGGTCCATGTCGCGGGCCGCGTCCGTGGTGCGCACGTGCGGCAGCACCTTCGCGGAGTGCTTGTCGCAGGCTGCGTTGAACTGTTTGGTGCGGTTCACCAGCTGGGTGCGTTCGGCGCTGTCGTCGGGTGTGGCGTCCTGCTGGAAGTACTCGTCGAGCTGGGCGTCGCTCTCGCACTCGACGGGATCGCTGCGGCCGACCCCACGCGGGTCGAAGCTCACCAGGTCGTAGCGGGTGCGCAGGGCGGCGTAGTCCTCGCCGAACGCGGGCAGCGTGGCCACGCCGCTGCCGCCGGGGCCGCCGAAGTTGAACACGAGCGAGCCGATCCGCGCGTCCGCCCGGCCGCTGGCCCTGGCCCGGATCAGGGCGAGCCCGATGGTGTCACCCTTGGGCTTGCTCCAGTCCAGGGGCGCCTTCATGGTGGCGCACTGCCACGTGCCGCCGTTCGGCAGCGGGGAGGGGGAGCCGCCGCCGCCTTCCGCCTCGGACGGCGCCGGGCAGTCCTGCCAGTCAAGGTGCTGCGCCGTGAGGTCCCCGTTCCCGTTCCCGGAGCCGTCGCCGCAGCCGGCCAGCAGGGCCCCGAGCAGCACGGCGGTGGCGGACAGGGCGGTGGCGCGCGGCCGGGAGGGGTTGGGCATATGTCCATCCTGAGGGCGCGCACGCCGGGGCGCGCGGGGCGCGAGCCGTATGAGGTAGGCCCCGAACCGGCCACCGGGCAGGCCTGCCGGCGAAGCTTCGCAGGCTTGCCCACGCCGCTCTGCCGGCGCGCCCGCGCCTCTCCGCGCACCGGCCGGGAAGAGGCCCCGTATCTCTGAACCGGCGCCGCGGCCTGCTACAGGGCGCCCTTGCGCGAGAGGTGGCCGAAGGCCAGCCAGCCCGGCAGTACGGGCAGCCACAGCGTCAGCAGCCGGAACAGCAGGACGGCCGGCGCGGCGACCTCCTTGGGCAGGCCGACGGCGATCAGACCGACCGTCAGGGTGGCCTCCACCGCGCCCACGCCGCCCGGGGTCGGCGCGGCGGACCCGAGCGCGTTGCCGGCGAGGAAGACGACGGCGACGCTGGCGATGCTCAGCGAGGTCGAGTCGTCGCCGAAGGCCCGGATGGAGGCGTCCAGGCACATCACGAAGCAGGCGGTCAGCAGCAGCATGCCGCCGATGCCGGTGACCAGCTTCTGCGGCCGCTGCAGGACGTCGAGCATGCGCGGTACGACGCCCGCGAACAGCGACCTCACGCGCGTGACGACGAACTTCCGCAGGAACGGCACCGAGGTGACCACGAGCACGAGCACCGCCACCGTCAGCAGCCCGGCGATGACCGTCCGGGACGGCGACAGCGACGGCGTCTTCTCGGTGCCGGTCAGATAGCCGAAGGACAGCAGCATCAGGATGTGGCAGCCCAGCCCGAACAGCTGGGAGGCGCCGACGCTCGCCACCGCGAGGCCCGGCCGCACCCCCGCACGTTGCAGGAAGCGCGTGTTCAGGGCGACACCGCCGACCGCGGCGGGCGCCACGATCTTCACGAACGAGCCCGCCACCTGCGCGGCCACGGTCCGCACGAACGGCACCCGCTCGGGCACGAACCCCAGCAGCGCCATCGCCGCGGCGACGTAACTGAGCGCGGAGAACAGCACCGCCGCGATCACCCAGCCCCACTGGGCCCGGGCGAAGAGCGTGCCGAACTCGATGTGCGTCAGCTGGGTCAGCAGGTAGTAGGCGCCGATCGCGCCGGCGATGAAGCTGATCAGCGTGCGCGGGCGCACGCGCTCCAGGCGGGCCGGCTCCACGGGTGCCTGCGGTCTGATCCGCAGTACCTGGTGCCGGATCTGCGTCAGCAGGTCCTCTTCGCGCGCCTCGTCGATGGCGTCGTCGATGGCCCGTTTCTCGGCCCGCTGCTCGGCGCGCACGGCCTTCTTGTCGGGCTTCTCCTGGGCGGTCCCGGTGTCCTGGGCGGCTTCCTCCAGCCGGGCCTGCTTGGCCTGCCGGGACGCTTCCAGGACGGCCTCGCGCTCGCGGTGCGCGCGCTCCCGGGCGAGCCGGCGCAGCGTCGCGCGCGTGGAGCGGGTCAGCGCGATCGGCTGGAGCATCGGCAGGCAGTCGGCGACCGTGTCGGGACCGAGGACGCCGACCGCGGAGGCCACCGCCCGCTCGGCACCCACCCGCAGGCCGAGGGTGGTGAGCAACTGGGCGACGTCCATGCGCAGCAGCAGATCACCGGCCGCGATCTCGCCGCCGCGCAGCTCGGTGAGGATCACCGTGCCGGAACGGTCCACCAGGATCGCGTCACCGGCCAGCCTGCGGTGCGCGATGCGCCGCGACTGCAGGGCCCGCACCTGGTGCCAGGTGTGGCGCAGCAGGTCGTCGGTGATCTCCGCGTCGGCCAGCGAGTCCAGTGTGCGGCCCCCGGTGTGCTCGTAGACGAGCATCACGGCGTCGGGGCCCAGCTCGGAGGTGGCGATCAGCTTCGGCGCGTTCGCGCCCGCCGCGATCGCCGCGTACGCCAGCAGCGCCTCCTGCTCCAGCGCCTGGCGCAGCGACGGGAGGCTGGAGCGGGTGGCGAAGCCGCGCAGGGTGAGGTTGCGCCAGGCGCGGTAGAAGAAGCCCTGCGCCTGCTGCTCCCGGTCGACCACGGTGACGTCCAGGGGCGGGCCGTCCTCCAGGGTCACGAAGTAGCGCCGGCCCCGGTCGCCGTTCTCCGCCTCCGGGCTCTCCTCACGCGCCGCGCTGACCGGGCGGAAGCCGACGTGCCGCAGACCGGCCATCAGCGTCTGCCCCGTGGGACGCACATTGGGCGAGCCGACCGCGTAGAGGGTGCCGTAGGCGACGGTCCAGCCGATCAGCACGGTCAGGATGATCGAGAACGGGGTGGTGTAGCCGGTGACCAGCATGGAGAACGCGTCGAGCATCAGCACGATCCACAGCACCGCGCGCCAGCGCGGCCGCCGGGACATGCCGACCGCCGTCATGTAGGCGATGACGGGCGCGAGATAGCCGTGCACCGGGTCGGTGAGGGCGTGGATGTCACCCGGTGAGGGCTGGGTGAGCGCCTCCTGGATGGACCCCGGGGCGGCCCGGGCGACCCACAGGTCGGTGGCGAGCGTCACACCGTGGGCCAGGACCGCCGCGAGGACGCCGTCGGCGATGCGCAGCCCGTCCCGCTTGATCAGCCGCTCGATCGCGAAGGCGACCGGCACTAGGAGGATCGCGATGCTGGACGCCAGCCCGGCGAACCGGATCAGCAGGTCGGGCGCCTGTCCGGTGCCCTTGTTGATGTCCTGCTCGAGGCCCGAGGTGGTGCCGTGCGCGAACGCGGCGACCGCCAGCAGCACGGCGATCGCGAAGACGCCGACCAGGAGCCGCATCAGGTCGGACGGGCGGTGCACGCGCGCGGGGAGCAGCGGTTCGTCGCCCTCCACGGCGTCGGCGCGCGCGTCGTCGCACCCGTCCGGGTCGTTCGGGGTGTCCGGGGCCTCCGGATCGCGCGGGGCGTCCGTGGGCTCGTGGGCGCCGGAACCGGGTGCCGCGCCGGTGGTGCCGGGGAGGCCGGTGCCATCCGCGTCCGCGTTCGCATCCGCAGCGGCGGCGTGCGCCGTCCCGGCCGAGGCCGGTGCGTGCGGCGGGCCGGCGGAGTCGGGTGCGTGCGGCGGGCCGGCGGCGTCCGGTACCCGTGCCGTCCCGGCCGGGCCGGCGTCGTCGGTGCCCGCGCGGGCGGTGTCCGGGCGCGCGGGCCCGTCAGAGCTGCCCTCCGCGCCCTCGGGGTGCACGCCCTGCTGCTTCATGGTCTCTTCTTGGTCTCGTATCACCAGTCACCGCCCGCACGATGGTGGCATGCGCGACCGGCGGGCGCGGGCATCAGGGTCCACCTGCGGAGTCGCACAGTCTGCCGGAAGCGCCGCCGCGGGGCGAGGGCGCGGACCGGCCGCGGGATGTCGGTGGGGTGCGGCAGGATGGGACGAATGAGCGAGCAGAGCCTTCCCGAGGACACCCGAGAGGGGTACGAGGACGCGCTGCCGGAATACGCCGAGCGGGTCCTGGAGGTCGCGGAGCGGATTCCGCCGGGGCGCGTCATGACGTACGGCGATGTCGCCGAGTGGCTCGAGGAGGGCGGCCCGCGCCAGGTCGGACGGGTGATGGCCCTCTACGGCGGCGCGGTGCCGTGGTGGCGGGTCGTGCGGGCGGACGGAGCCCTGCTGCCCGGCAGCGAACTGCGGGCCCTCGGTCACTACCGCGCGGAGGGGACCCCGCTGAAGGCGGCGAGCAGGGCGGCCGAGGGCCATCTGCCGCGGCTCGACATGCGGCGGGCCCGGTGGGACGGCGGCGCGGGCGCGGAGGGTCACACCTGACAGCTTCCGCCATCGGTTGCCTCCACGAGGAACCCGTGGCCCGTTCGGGGGACATCCGGGAACGCGGGGACACCCGCGCCATGCCGTACGTTCGAAAGGGGTGGGACATCCGTGTCGCCGGAGGCGTGAGCGAAGGAGCGGAAGCTCCGCTCGCGTGAACTCCCCGGGCGTAGCCTCCTTCGGCGGGGCCTCGTCCGGTACGACGCCGGTTGCACGTGTCCCCCTCGCCCCGCGGCCACCGCCCTCCACGCGCGACCGCCTTCCCACCAGCACACCCACCAGGACCGGCGAACCACGTGAGCTCCTCTTCCTCCACCAGGCGACTGCCGCACCCCCAGGTGCGGCAGGGGAGCCGTGGCGCTTACCGACTGGTCCGTACCCCGCCGGCCGCGGTGGACCCCCCTCGTCTGGACGCCGCACAGCGTGCCGTGGTTGACCACCGCACCGGTCCGCTGCTCGTCCTCGCAGGTCCGGGCACCGGCAAGACCACCACCCTCGTCGAGTCCGTGGCCGCGCGGATCGCCCGCGGCGGTGACCCCGAGCGCATCCTCGTGCTGACGTTCAGCCGCAGGGCCGCCGTCGACCTGCGTGACCGCATGGCCCTGCGGATGGGGGCGGCCCGCGCGCCTCGGGCGACCACCTTCCACTCCTACTGCTACGCCCTGGTGCGCGCCCACCAGGACACCGGCCTGTTCGTGGAGCCCCTGCGGCTGCTCTCCGGCCCGGAGCAGGACGTCACCGTCCGCGAGCTGCTGGCCGGCCAGCCCGACCTGGAGCGGCTCGGGCTGACCCACGTGCGCTGGCCGGACGAGCTGCGCGCCTGCCTGACCACCCGGGGCTTCGCCGACGAGGTCCGCGCCGTCCTGGCCCGCAGCCGCGAGCTGGGTCTCGGCCCCGGCACCCTGGACGCCTTCGCCCGGCGCATCGGCCGCCCCGACTGGCGGGCCGCCGCCGCCTTCCTCGCCGAGTACCTCGACGTGCTCGACCTCCAGGGCGTCCTCGACTACGCCGAGCTGGTCCACCGTGCGGTCCTGCTGGCCCGCCGCCCGGGGGTCGCCGAGCGGCTCGCCGCCCGGTACGACGCCGTCTACGTCGACGAGTACCAGGACACCGACCCGGCCCAGGTGCGGCTGCTGCACGCCCTGGCCGGCGGCGGGCGCACCCTGGTCGCCCTCGGTGACCCCGACCAGTCGATCTACGCCTTCCGGGGCGCCGACGTGAACGGCATCCTCGACTTCCCGGCCGCCTTCGCGCGCGCGGACGGCCGCCCGGCCCCCGTAGAGGTGCTGCGCACCTCCCGCCGCTCGGGCGCCGCGCTGCTCTCCGCTACCCGTCTGCTCACCCAGCGGATGCCGCTGACCCGCCTGCCCGCCGACAAGGTCCGCGCCCACCGAGACCTCGCCCCGGTACGGGACGGCGGCCGCGTCGAGGTCTACACGTACCCGACGCCCGGTACGGAGCTGGACAACATCGCGGACATCCTGCGCCGGGCCCACCTGGAGGACGGTGTGCCCTGGCGCGACATGGCCGTCCTGGTGCGCGCCGGTTCCCGCACCATCCCGACCGTGCGCCGGGCCCTCACCTCGGCCGGTGTCCCGCTGGACATCGACGGCGACGACCTCCCCCTGCGGCACGAGCCGGCGGTGGCACCGCTGCTGACGGCGCTCAAGGCGGTCGCCACGGCGGAGGCCGCCCGGCACCCCGGCCCCGCCGGGCCGACCGCGGAAGCCCCGGCCCCGGAGGAGCAAGAGCCCGCCGGAGAAGCCCCGGCCCCGGAGGAGCAAGAGCCCGCCGGAGAAGCTGCGGTCACCGAGGAGCAAGAGCCCGCCGCAGACACTCCGGCCAGCGAGGAGCAAAACCCCGCCCGAGAAGTCCCGGCCCCCGAGGGTCAGGACCCCGCCGCCGAGGTCCCGGCCGGGCCCGCCGAGGAGTCCGGCGGCTGCTGGCTCGACACCGAGACCGCCCTCACCCTGCTCACCTCCCCTCTCGCCGGCATGGATGCCGCCGACCTGCGCCGCCTGGGCCGCGCCCTGCGCGAGGAGGAGCGGGCCGTCGGCAACTCGCTGCCGCCGCCCTCCGACGCGCTGCTCGCCCGCGCGCTCGCCGAGCCCGAACGCCTCGTCACCCACGACCCGGCGTACGCGCGCGGCGCCCAGCGTCTCGGCGCGCTGCTGCGCAAGGCCCGGGAACGCCTCGCGGGCGGCGGCACGGCCGAGGAGGCCCTGTGGGACCTGTGGGAGGGCACCCCGTGGCCCGCGCGCCTGGAGCGGGCCGCCCGGCGCGGCGGCGCGGCCGGCCGCAACGCCGACCGCGACCTGGACGCCGTCTGCGCGCTGTTCGCCACCGCCGCGCGCGCGGAGGAGCGCACCGGAGGCCGGGGCGCGCTGAACTTCCTGGAGGAGACGGCCGCCGAGGACATCGCCGCCGACACCCTCACCCGCCGCGCCGTACGCCCGGACGCCGTCCGCCTGATGACCGCGCACCGCTCCAAGGGCCTGGAGTGGCGGCTGGTCGTGGTCGCCGGCGTCCAGGAGGGCCTGTGGCCGGACCTGCGCCGCCGCGGCTCCCTGCTGGAGGCCGACCGCATCGGCCGCGACGGACTCGCCGAACCGCTCAGCCCGGGGGCGCTGCTCGCCGAGGAGCGCCGGCTGTTCTACGTGGCCGCCACGCGCGCGCGTGAGCGCCTGGTCGTCACCGCGGTGAAGGCACCGGCCGACGACGGCGACCAGCCCTCGCGGTTCCTCACGGAACTGGGCGTCGAGCCGCAGGACGTCACCGGACGCCCCCGCCGCCCCCTGTCGGTGGCGGCGCTCGTCGCCGAGCTGCGGGCCACGACGGTCGACCCGCGCGTGTCCGCCACCCTCCGGGAAGCCGCCGCCCGGCGGCTGGCCAGGCTCGCCGCGCTCGCCGACGAGGACGGCCGACCGCTGGTGCCGTCCGCCCACCCGTACCGCTGGTGGGGCATGTTCGAGCCGACCGAGAGCAAGGTGCCGCTGCGCGACCGCGACCAGCCCGTGGTCCTCTCCGGCAGCGCCCTGGACCAGCTCGCCAACACCTGCGCCCTCCAGTGGTTCCTGGGCCGCGAGGTGAAGGCCGACGCCCCGGCCACCGTCGCGCAGGGCTTCGGCAACGTCGTCCACGTCCTCGCCGACGAGGTCGCCTCCGGGCGCACCCCCGCCGATCTCGACGTGCTGATGGAACGGCTGGATTCGGTGTGGAACGCGCTGGCCTTCGACGCGCCCTGGAAGTCGGCGCAGGAGAAGGAGCACGCGCGCGCGGCGCTCGAACGCTTCCTCAAGTGGCACGTGCTGGACCGCACGGGACGCACGCCGGTGGCCAGTGAACAGGACTTCGACGTCACCCTGGAGGCGGGTGACGTCCAGGTCCGCATCCGCGGTCAGATGGACCGCGTCGAGACGGACGGCGACGGCCGCGCCTACGTCGTCGACTTCAAGACCGGCAAGCACGCACCCAGCGCCGCGGAGGTGACCCGGCATCCGCAGCTCGCGGTCTACCAGCTCGCCGTCCGCGAGGGCGCCGTCGACGAGGCCTTCGGCGGGATCCGCCCCGAGCCGGGCGGCGCGGAACTGGTGCACCTGCGCCAGGGCGCGGCCAAGCGGGACGGCGGCGAGAGCCTGCCCAAGGTGCAGGCCCAGGAGCCGCCGTCGGGGGAGTGGGCCGGGGAACTGCTGGCGACCGCCGCGGGCAAGGTGCTCGACGAGCGGTTCACACCGACCACCGGCCAGCACTGCGCGCACTGCGCGTTCCGCGCGTCGTGCAGCGCACGGCCGGAGGGGCGGCACGTGGTGGAGTGAGCGGGCCGGCGGTGGGTGTGGCGTGGGAGGCCCCGCGTGACGCATCGCACCACAGCCGTTGACCTGCGCTTCTCCTCGCACACCGGGGCAATCCGGCACCGGTTGTCAGTGTTCGCCACTAGCCTCTGACGACATGCCCTCCCGTATCAGCGACCCCGAGCAGCTCAAAGAGCTGCTCGGCATCCCGTTCACTCCGGAGCAGACGGCCTGCATCACCGCGCCGCCCGCCCCGCAGGTGATCGTGGCCGGAGCCGGGTCGGGCAAGACCACCGTGATGGCCGCCCGCGTCGTCTGGCTGGTCGGCACCGGCCAGGTCGCCCCCGAGCAGGTCCTCGGCCTCACCTTCACCAACAAGGCGGCGGGCGAACTCGCCGAACGCGTCCGCAAGGCGCTGATCAAGGCGGGCGTCACCGACCCCGACGTCATCGACCCCGACAACCCGCCCGGCGAACCGGCCATCTCGACGTACCACGCCTTCGCCGGCCGCCTGCTCACCGATCACGGCCTGCGCATCGGCCTGGAACCGTCGTCCCGGCTGCTGGCCGACGCCACCCGCTACCAGCTCGCCGCGCGCGTGCTGCGCGAGGCCCCCGGCCCCTACCCGGCGCTGACCCGGTCCTTCGCCGACCTGGTCAGCGACCTGCTGGCCCTCGACTCCGAACTCTCCGAACACCTGGTCCGGCCCGAGGATCTGCGCGCCTGGGACGCCGGCCTGCTGCGCACCCTCGACGGCGCCAAGCTGACCAACGCCGACCTGCGCAAGGTCCCCGAGACGGCGGCCGCCCGCCGGGAACTCGCCGACCTCGTCCTGCGCTACCGGGCGGCCAAGCGCGAGCGCGACCTGCTCGACTTCGGCGACCAGATCGCCCTGTCCGCCGCCCTGGCCCGCGTTCCCGAGGTGGGCCGTCTGCTGCGCGAGGAGTTCCGGGTGGTGCTCCTGGACGAGTACCAGGACACGTCCGTGGCCCAGCGCGTCCTGCTGGCCGGCCTGTTCGGCGGCGGCACCGGCCACCCGGTGACCGCTGTGGGCGACCCCTGCCAGGCCATCTACGGCTGGCGCGGCGCCTCCGTGGCCAACCTCGACGACTTCCCCGAGCACTTCGCGCACGCCGACGGCCGCCCCGCCGCCCGGCAGGCGCTCAGCGAGAACCGGCGCAGCGGCGGCCGGCTCCTCGACCTGGCCAACGGCCTCGCGCAGCCGCTGCGCGCCCTGCACGCGGGCGTGGAGGCCCTGCGCCCGGCCCCGGGCGCCGAACGCGACGGCACGGTCCGCTGCGCCCTGCTGCGCACCCACGCCGAGGAGATCGACTGGGTCGCCGACTCCGTCGCCCACCTGGTGCGCACCGGCACCGCCCCCGGGGAGATCGCCGTGCTGTGCCGTACGGCGACCGACTTCGCCGAGATCCAGGGCGCCCTCGTCGCCCGTGACGTCCCCGTCGAGGTGGTCGGCCTCTCCGGCCTGCTGCACCTGCCGGAGGTCGCCGACCTGGTCGCCGTGTGCGAGGTCCTCCAGGACCCCGGTGCCAACGCCCACCTGGTCCGCCTGCTGACCGGCCCCCGCTGGCGCATCGGCCCCCGCGACCTCGCCCTCCTGGGGCGCCGCGCCCGCCTGCTGGTGGCCCACGCGCGCGCGGGTGACGCCGACGACCCGGACCGCAGGCTCGCCGAGGCGGTCGAAGGAGTGGACCCGTCCGAGGTGATATCGCTCGCGGACGCCCTGGACACGTTCCTGGAGTCGCCGCTGCACGAAGGCGCGGGCGACGACGACGGGCTGCCGTTCTCCCCGGACGCGCGCGTGCGCTTCGCCCGGCTGGCGGCCGAACTGCGGGAGCTGCGCCGCTCGCTGGCCGACCCGCTGATGGACGTCCTGCACCGCGTCCTGGCCGTCACCGGCCTGGAGGTGGAACTGTCGGCGTCCCCGCACGCGCTGGCCGCCCGCCGCCGCGAGACCCTGTCCAACTTCCTGGACGTCGCCGCCTCCTTCGCCGCCGGCGACGGCGAGGCCACCCTGCTGGCCTTCCTCGGCTTCCTGCGCACCGCGGCCCAGTACGAGAAGGGCCTCGACAACGCGCTGCCCGGCGGCGAGAACACCGTCAAGGTACTCACCGCGCACAAGTCCAAGGGCCTCGAATGGGACGTCGTGGCCGTCCCCGGACTGGTCGCCGGCACCTTCCCCAGCGGCCAGGGGCGGGAGAAGTGGACCGCCCAGGCCAAGGTGGTGCCGCACGCCCTGCGCGGCGACACCGACACCCTGCCCGACATCGAGTCCTGGGACGCGCGCGGCATGAAGGCCTTCCACGAGGCCATGAAGGAGCACCAGCACACCGAGGAACTCCGCCTCGGCTACGTCACCTTCACCCGCCCCCGCTCCCTGCTGCTCGGCTCCGGTCACTGGTGGGGCCCCAGCCAGAAGAAGCCGCGCGGCCCGTCCGGCTTCCTCACCGCCCTCCACGACCACTGCGCCGCCGGCCACGGTGAGATCGAGGCCTGGGCGGAGGAGCCTGCCGAGGGCGAGGAGAACCCCGCCCTGCACACGGCCACCGCCGACCAGGTGTGGCCGCTGCCCCTGGACGACGACGCCCTGGCCCGCCGCCGCGCGGCCGCCGAGACCGTCCTCGCCCACCTCGACTCCTTCGCCGCGTCCGACGACGGCCGCCCGCCGGTCACCCACGACCCCGCCGCCCACGACGACCCGGACTGGCCCCCGCCACCCGACGACGAACCCCCCTACGACGAACCACCGCCGTACGACGACGAACCGCCCTATGAGGACGCGCCGCCCTACGAGGACGCGCCGCCCCACGACGGCGAACCGCCGCTGTTCGAGGACGAGCAGCCTCCGCCAGGCGCCGCGACCGCTCCCGGGGACCGCCCCGGCGGCCGGGGCGGCGACGGCCGCGGTCCCCGGGCCACCGCGCGCCCGGTGACGATCCCGCACCAGGCGCACGCCCCCGCACGCCCCCGTGGCGCGGGGCCCGCGACGCGCAGCGCCCTCACTCCCGAGGAGGCGCGCACCATCGCCTCCTGGGACCGCGACCTCGACGCCCTCGCCGGTGAGCTGCTGCGCGCCCGGCAGAGCGTCACCGACGTACCCCTGCCGGCCACGCTGACCGCGACCCAGGTGCTGCTCCTCGCCGAGGACCCCGACCGGCTCGCCCAGGAACTCGCGCGCCCCATGCCGCGCCCCCCGCAACCCGCCGCGCGCCGGGGCACCAGGTTCCACGCATGGGTCGAAGCCCGCTTCGAGGCGTTGACGCTGCCGATGCTGGAGCCCGACGAGCTGCCCGGCAGCGACGCCGAGATCGCCGACGAACACGACCTGGAGGCGCTGAAGGAGGCCTTCGAGCGCACCGAGTACGCGCACCGCACGCCCTACCGCGTCGAGGCGCCCTTCCAGCTCACCCTCGCCGGCCGCGTCGTACGGGGCCGTATCGACGCCGTCTACCGCGACGGCGAGGGCGAGGGCGCGACGTACGAGATCGTCGACTGGAAGACCGGCCGCGCCGGCACCGCCGACCCCCTCCAGCTCGCCGTCTACCGGCTCGCCTGGGCCGAGCAGCAGGGCGTGCCGCCCGAGTCCGTCACGGCCGCGTTCCTGTACGTGCGCGGCGGCGAGGTCGTACGGCCGGCGCGGCTGCCGGGGCGGGCGGAACTGGAGAGGCTGCTGACGGCGGAGCCCGAAGGGGCCGCCGACGGTGGAAGCCGAGTGTGACGAACCGCCCGCCGAGGATGCCCGTCCGGGCGGATAGGCTCGTGAGCATGAGCCAGACCCCGGACAGCGCCGTCCGTACGTACATCGAGCAGCACCGCGCCGCCTTCCTCGACGACCTCGCCGAGTGGCTGCGCATCCCGTCCGTGTCGGCCCAGCCCGAGCACGCGACGGACGTACGGCGCAGCGCCGACTGGCTCGCCGCCAAGCTGAAGGACACCGGCTTCCCGACCGCCGAGGTCTGGCAGACACCGGGCGCCCCGGCCGTCTTCGCCGAGTGGCCCGCGGCCGACGCGCAAGCGCCCACCGTGCTCGTCTACGGCCATCACGACGTCCAGCCCGCCGCCCGCGAGGACGGCTGGGACAGCGAGCCCTTCGAGCCCGTCGTCCGCGGCAACCGCCTCTACGCGCGCGGGGCGGCAGACGACAAGGGCCAGGTGTTCTTCCACACACTCGGCGTCCGCGCCCACCTGGCCGCCACCGGCCGCACCGCCCCCGCCGTCCACCTCAAGCTGCTCATCGAGGGCGAGGAGGAGTCCGGCTCGCCGCACTTCCGGGCCCTCGTCGAGGAGCGCGCCGGCCGGCTCGCCGCCGACGCCGTGATCGTCTCCGACACCGGCATGTGGGCCGAGGACACACCCACGGTGTGCACCGGCATGCGCGGCCTCGCCGAGTGCGAGATCCGGCTGTACGGCCCCGACCAGGACATCCACTCCGGCTCCTTCGGCGGCGCCGTGCCCAACCCGGCCACCGCCGCGGCCCGGCTGGTGGCCGCGCTGCACGACGAGCACGCGCGCGTGGCGGTACCCGGCTTCTACGACGGCATCGTCGAGCTGACCGACCGGGAGCGCGAGCTGTTCGCCGAGCTGCCCTTCGACGAGCGGACGTGGCTGCGCACCGCCAAGTCCCACGCCGCGCACGGGGAGGCCGGACACACCACCCTGGAACGCATCTGGGCCCGCCCGACCGCCGAGGTCAACGGCATCGGCGGCGGCTACCAGGGCCCCGGCAGCAAGACCGTCGTCCCGTCCTCGGCCATGGTCAAGCTGTCCTTCCGGCTGGTCGCGGGGCAGGACCCCGACCACATCGAGAAGGCCGTCCGCGCCTGGGCCGACGAGCGGATCCCCGCCGGCATCCGGCACGAGATCACCTTCGGCTCGGCCACCCGCCCGTGCCTGACCCCGCTCGACCACCCCGCCCTGGAGTCGGTGGTCCGCGCCATGGGCCGTGCCTTCGAGAGCCCGGTCCGCTTCACCCGCGAGGGCGGCTCCGGCCCCGCCGCCGACCTCCAGGAGGTGCTCGGCGTCCCCGTCCTCTTCCTTGGCATCTCCGTCCCCTCCGACGGCTGGCACGCGCCGAACGAGAAGGTCGAACTGGATCTCCTGCTCAAGGGGGTGGAGACCAGTGCCTATCTGTGGGACGACCTCGCCCGCACCTGGCCCCGCGCGTCCTGACCCGCCCGCGCCCGGCCCGCTGCCCCGCCGCCCGCCGAACCACCCACCGAACCGACCGTTCCACTGGGGGAGTTGGAAGCACCCGTGACCACCTGGATCGACCACACCGCCGACCGGCCCATCTCGCTCACCGCTCCGAGCGGCATCGACCGCGCCGCCCACCACCGGCTCGACGAGGCCTGGCTGGCGGCCGCGTGGAGCCATCCCACGACCCGCTGCTTCGTGGTGTCCGGCGGCCAGGTACTCATCGACGAGACGCCCGACGGCCGGACCGAACTCGTCATGACGCCCTCCTTCGAGGCGCCCCTGACCGAGGCCCACCGCTACTTCCTGGGCATCGACGAGGACGGCGTCAGCTACTTCGCCCTGCAGAAGGACTCCCTGCCCGGCCGCATCGACCAGTCGGCCCGCGCGGCCGGTCTGCGCGAGGCGGGCCTGCTGCTGTCGCCGCGGGACGCCGGGCTCATGGTGCACGCGGTCGGGCTGGAGAACTGGCAGCGCACCCACCGCTTCTGCTCCCGCTGCGGCGACCGCACGGTCATCGCCGCCGCCGGCCACATCCGCCGCTGCCCGGCCTGCGGCGCCGAGCACTACCCGCGCACCGACCCGGCCGTGATCATGGCCGTCATCGACGAGGACGACCGCATCCTGCTGGGCCGCCAGGTCCACTGGCCCGAGGGCCGCTTCTCCACGCTCGCCGGCTTCGTCGAGCCCGGGGAGTCCATCGAGCAGTCGGTGCGCCGAGAGGTCTTCGAGGAGGCCGGCATCACCGTCGGCCAGGTCGAGTACGTCGCCAGCCAGCCCTGGCCCTTCCCGTCGAGCCTCATGCTCGGCTTCATGGCCCGCGCCACCTCGACCGACATCGAGGTCGACGGCGACGAGATCCACGAGGCCCGCTGGTTCTCCCGCGAGGAGCTGCACGCCGCCTTCGAGGCCGGCGAGGTGCTGCCGCCGTACGGCATCTCCATCGCCGCCCGCCTGATCGAACTCTGGTACGGCAAACCCCTGCCCACCCGCAGCTTCACATAGGACCCGGCCGGCACACCGGTCCCACACGGCAGCGCGCCCCCTGCGGTCGTCTCGACCTCAGGGGGCGCGCTGCCGCCGTGCCGGGTGGCGTCAGACCGCGAGGGCCTGCTTCACCTGGGCCAGGCTGGGGTTCGTCATGACGACCTCGTTCCCGCCGCCGGCCGGCACCACACGCACCGTGGGCACCGTCTGGTTTCCGCCATTCGCCTGCTCGACGAACGCCGCGGACTGCGGGTCCTGCTCGATGTTGATCTCGGTGTAGCCGATACCTTCGCGGTCCAGCTGGCTCTTCAGCCGCCGGCAGTAACCGCACCAAGTCGTGCTGTACATCGTCACAGTGCCCTGCATGTCTCTCGCGCTCCTCAGGCAGCTCGGGAAGGTCGTCCAGAGGAGGAACGTACGCGACCGGCGCGCCATTCCCCGCCTCGCGCGTACCCCCGGACCCGTCGCGGACCCGCCCCGCACGTGCCCCGGGCCCGCCCCTGACGTACGTCACGCCCGCTCCGCCGGTGCGGCCGGCGTGATGCGTGCCGCATTAGTACGACTGCGAGCCCGTCCCTGTGGACAACCGGCACAGCCGTCCCGCGGGACCTGGCAGCATGGCTGTGTGACAGCAGCAACGCACTCCCCTCTCTTCCCGCAGGCACCGGACTCGGCCGACGCGGTGCTCGAAGGGCTCGACCCCGAGCAGCGCGAGGTGGCCACCGCCCTGCACGGACCGGTGTGCGTGCTGGCCGGAGCGGGCACCGGCAAGACCCGGGCGATCACCCACCGCATCGCCTACGGGGTCCGGGCCGGCATCCTCCAGCCCTCCAGCGTGCTCGCCGTCACCTTCACCAACCGCGCCGCGGGCGAGATGCGCGGCCGCCTCCGGCAGCTCGGCGCGCAGGGCGTGCAGGCCCGCACCTTCCACTCCGCGGCGCTGCGCCAGCTCCAGTACTTCTGGCCGAAAGCCGTCGGTGGCTCCATGCCCCGGATCATCGACCGGAAGATCCAGCTCGTCGCCGAGGCGGCGGCCGCGTGCGGTGTCCGCCTGGACCGCGGCGAGCTGCGGGACACCACCGCCGAGATCGAATGGTCCAAGGTCACCCAGACCGTCCCCGCCGACTACCCGGCGGCAGCCGCCAAGGCAGGCCGCGAGGCCCCCCGTGACCCGGCCGAGATCGCCCACCTCTACGCCGCCTACGAGGACCTCAAGCGGCAGCGCGCCGTCATCGACTTCGAGGACGTCCTGCTGCTGACCGTCGCCGTGCTGCAGGACCGGCACGACATCGCCGACCAGGTCCGCTCCCAGTACCAGCACTTCGTCGTCGACGAGTACCAGGACGTCAGCCCCCTCCAGCAGCGCCTGCTCGAACTGTGGCTCGGCGACCGCGACAGCCTGTGCGTCGTCGGGGACGCCAGCCAGACGATCTACTCCTTCACCGGGGCCACCCCCGACCACCTCCTCGACTTCCGCGCCCGCCACCCCGGCGCCACCGTCGTCAAGCTGGTCCGTGACTACCGCTCCACCCCCCAGGTCGTCCGGCTCGCCAACGGTCTGCTCGCCCAGGCCAGCGGCCGCGCCGCCGACCACCGCCTGGAGCTGATCTCCCAGCGCGCTGCGGGCCCCGAGCCGGTCTTCACCGAGTACACCGACGAGCCCGCCGAGGCGGAGGGCGCCGCCCGCCGCATCCGGGAACTCATCGACTCGGGCGTCCCGGCCGCCGAGATCGCCGTCCTGTTCCGCACGAACTCCCAGTCCGAGACCTACGAGCAGGCACTCGCGGACGCCGCGGTCCCGTACCAGCTGCGCGGCGCCGAGCGTTTCTTCGACCGCCCCGAGGTCCGCAAGGCGGGGACCGCCCTGCGCGGCGCGGCCCGCTTCGGCGGCAACGACTCCCTGCTGGACGACGCCGTCGACCTGCCCTCCCAGGTGCGCGCCGTCCTGTCGGGAGAGGGCTGGACCACCGTGCCCCCGGCCGGTTCCGGAGCCGTAAGGGAGCGCTGGGAGTCGCTGGCCGCGCTCGTCGGCCTCGCCCACGACTTCGCCGCCGCCCGGCCCGGCGCCGGCCTGAGCGACTTCGTGGCCGAACTCGACGAGCGGGCGGGCGCCCAGCACGCCCCGACCGTGCAGGGCGTCACCCTGGCCTCCCTGCACGCGGCCAAGGGCCTGGAGTGGGACGTCGTCTTCCTGGTCGGGATCGCCGAGGGCATGGTGCCGATCACCTACGCCCGCACGGACGAGCAGATCGAGGAGGAGCGCCGGCTGCTCTACGTGGGCGTGACCCGCGCCCGGGAACGGCTCCACCTGTCCTGGTCCCTGTCCCGCTCGCCCGGCGGCCGCGCGAGCCGCCGGCCCAGCCACTTCCTCGACGGCCTGCGCCCCGGCACGACGGCCACCGTCGGCCGGGCCGCCGCCGGGGCCGCCGGCGGCATCGAACGGGGGATCACCGGCGGCGTCGCGAGCGTCCCCCGGCGCGCCCAGCGCAGCCCGGCCCGCTGCCGCGTCTGCGGGCGCACCCTCACCGACGCGGGCGAGATGAAGCTGATGCGCTGCGAGGACTGCCCCTCCGACATGGACGAGGGTCTCTACCTCCGGCTGCGGGAGTGGCGGGCGGTGCAGGGCCGGCGCAGCGGCCAGCCGGACTTCTGCGTCTTCACCGACCGGACCCTGATGGCCATCGCCGAGGCCCGTCCCGACAGCCCCGCGCAGCTGGCCCGCATCCCCGGCGTCCTCACCCGGAAGCTGGACCGCTACGGGGCCGATGTGCTGGCCATCTGCGCAGGCCAGGAGGTCGGCGAGGCCGACGGGGAGGACTGATGCGAACTCGTCGAAAAAATAGTTTGCGCATGCCCCGCGAATCCCCATAGGTTCTAGGCACGGAAACGGCGGCCTTCTCCGAGGCCCTGATTCCGTGCTCTACTTGCATATCCGATGGCTGGTTCATCCCAGCCCTTGAGACGCCGAGAGGAGGCGAGTCCAGTGATCAGCATCAACACCATCAGCAGCGCGGCCAAAATGACCGATCGCTCGACCGTCTCCCTGTGCATGCTCGGCGCCTCGACCCTGGGCACCGGTCTGTCCGGCATTCGTGCCGTCCGTCCGGCGTCCTCCCTGTCTCTGGCGGGTCTTCCCGTCCGTGAGCGCAATGAGCGACCGACCAAGGCACTGGAAGCGGTAGCGGCACAGGCGCATGCCTATGCCTTTGCGGCGACCGGTGCCGGAGTCAAGACGACGCAGCACCACCAGATGTGGGCCTTCCGTGGGCCAGAACCCTGGAGTGATCCAGCCTGATCGACGATCAGGCCGGCGCCTTCAGGGCCGCGGAACCCCATCCGGGATCCGCGGCCCTTCTGTTTTCCCCGAGCGGGGAGAGCGGAGCGAAGGGGCCTCGGGACAAGACAAGAACCCGGTACCAGCCGCCTCCCGGCCCCACAGGGCCGGAAACGACCAGACGAGGACACCGACCCGTGCAACTCGAAGCGCACGCCCCGTCCGTACCGCCTTCGGAAACGATCCCCCCGCCCGGCCTCACGGAGGACTCCACCTTGTTCCCGCTCACCGCGCTCACCGCTCTCGACGAAGCCATCGAGAACCTCGGCGTACCCGTCCCCTGCCGTTCCTACGACCCGGAGGTCTTCTTCGCCGAGTCGCCGGCGGACGTCGAGTACGCCAAGTCCCTCTGCCGCACCTGCCCGCTGGTCGAGGCCTGCCTCGCCGGGGCCAAGGAGCGCCGCGAGCCCTGGGGCGTCTGGGGTGGCGAGCTGTTCGTCCAGGGCGTCGTCGTCGCCCGCAAGCGGCCGCGTGGCCGCCCGCGCAAGAACCCGGTCACGGCATGAACACCCCCGGAACGATCGACCGTCCCCTCACGCACGACCCCAAGAAGCAGGCCCCGATGAAGCCGTCCACCAGCGAGCCCGCGGGCTCCGCGATCCAAGACTTCACCACCGCCGGCGCGACCGACTCGCGCCAGAACAGGACCCGAGAGATGCAACTCATCCCAGAAGCCATGGCTCGCGCGCATATGCGCGAGCGACTGCACGAGGCCGAGCGGGAACGCCGGGCCGTGCGCCTGGCGACCGCCCGCCGGATGCAGCGCCGGGCCGAGCGCGCCTCGCTGCGTGCCCGCCGGGCGCTCGCCATGGCCGTCATGCAGTGATCCGCTCCGACTGAACCGTGGCCTCCCGACCAGGGAGGCGAACGGGCTCCCCGCGGGGGCCGGTCCGAACGACGGACCGGCCCCCGCGGCGCGTCACGCCCCGCGCCCAGGCCAAGTCAGCGGCTCGGTCCGCCTAGGCCGTCTCCGTGGTCTCCTCCAGGACGAAGCCAGGCAGCCACTCCTCCAGTTCGTCACGCAGCCGCACCGTCGCCCCCAGCTGGCACAGCACCCCGATGGTGCTCAGCGTCACCCGGTGGATGAGCAGGTAGGCGGGCGGCAGGTTGAACCGCTTGGCGAGCTGGTAGGCGGGGGAGCGGGGGTCGGCGATGCGGGCCGCCTGACCGCGCATCCAGCCGCGGGTGAAGGTGAAAGCCTCGACCCGGGCGGGCTCGATGATCGGCAGCAGGTAGTCGAGCACCGCGTCGGGGTCCAGCTCTATGGACTCCTTGACGAACCCCTCGGCGGACAGCAGGGCGTAGACCGCCTCCGCGTCGCCGTCCAGGGTCATCCGCAGGGAGTCGCCGATCGGCGTCGGCAGGCCGCCGGGCAGGCGGTCGACGGTGCCGAAGTCCAGCACGCCCAGCCGCCAGTCGTCCTCGCCGCCGGGGCCGCCGGGGAGCAGCCGGAAGTTGCCGGGATGCGGGTCGGCGTGCAGCAGACCGGTACGGGCGGGGCCGGAGAAGAGGAAGCGGGCCAGCAGCTGACCGGCCCGGTCGCGCTGTGACGGCGTGCCGTCCGCGATGACCTCCGAGAGGGGGATCCCGTCGATCCACTCGGTGACCAGCACCTGGTCGCACTGGTGCACCACCGCGGGGACGACCACGTCGGGGTCGTCCGCGAACTCCCGCGCGTGCGCCGCCTGCGCCTGCGCCTCCAGCCCGTAGTCCAGCTCCTCCGAGACGCGGTCGCGCAGTTCGGCGAGCAGCGGCTTGATGTCCATCCCGGGCACCAGCGGCCCCAGCAGACGGGAGAAGCGTGCCAGTTGCGTCAGGTCGGACAGCAGGGCCTCGCCCGCGCCGGGGTACTGCACCTTGACGGCCACCGCGCGGCCGTCGTGCCACACCCCGCGGTGCACCTGCCCGATCGAGGCCGCCGCCGACGGCTTCTCCTCGAACTCCAGGAACAGCTCCCGCCAGTCCGTCCCCAGCCGCTCGTCGAGCACGGCGTGCACCGTGCGGGTGGGCATCGGCGGGGCCGCCTCCTGGAGCTTGGTCAGCGCCGCCCGGTAGGGGCCGGCGACCTCCTCGGGGAGGGCGGACTCGAAGACCGACAGGGCCTGCCCGAACTTCATGGCACCGCCCTTCAGCTCCCCGAGGACCTTGAACAGCTGCTCCGCCGTGCGCTGTTGCAGCTCCCGGCCGACGATCTCCGCGGACTCGCCCACGATCCGTTTGCCCAGCCCCCAGGTCGCCCGGCCGGCGAAGCCGAGCGGGAGCGCGGCGAGCTTGGCGGTCCGGGTGACCGCCTTGCGGGGAAGATCAGACATGCGCCCTCCAAGTACCAGTCGGCCGCGCCGCGTCTGCCTCGCGTCGTCGCTCCGTCGACGGCCGTCGCACCGCCATTGTCGCGCGCGGCTCCCCGTTGGTGGAGGTGTGCTCTGCCTCACCTCCGCGCGCCGCCCCGCAGCCGCAGGCGGGATGCGGCAGGACCGGGCGGGAGTGCCAGCGCAGTGCGGGCAGTGACACCTCCCAGCGTGTGCCCGTGCTGGAGGGCGACTGCCCGTCGAGGAAGGACAGGGCGTGGGCGGCGGCCAGACCGGCGACCGTCGTGGCCAGCGTCACGTCGCAGGGGCCGATCTGGCGGGCCCTGCCCGAGCGCCACTGGGTGACCAGGCGGGGCCAGGCGGGGTCCCGGTCGGTGCGGCCCTGGTGCAGGCAGCCCGCGCAGCTCGTCTCCCCGGGCAGGACCAGGGGCCCGACGACGCCGGTGCCCTCCACGACGCCGGCGTAGAGATGAGGCGTGCCCGAGGTCATGAGGGCTTCCGCCGCACCGGGGTCGGGCGCGTGCACGAGGACGTCGTCCCGCGGAACGACGATCACCAGGGACAGAGGCGGCTCACCGGTGCCGGACGGCGTGGCGCGGGTGCGGCGCGGCGGACGGTCCGGCGCCGCGCGGCGCACGGCCTGCCGCGCCGCCTCGCCGCGGCGCTCCCCGACGGCGTCCGCGGCCGCTCCGCCCGGCGCGACGTCCCACGGCTCCACGTGTCCGATGTCACGCACGTCGACCTCGCCGATCCCCGCGCCC
This sequence comes from Streptomyces sp. NPDC041135, assembly GCF_055592085.1. NCBI lineage: Bacteria > Bacillati > Actinomycetota > Actinomycetes > Kitasatosporales > Streptomycetaceae > Streptomyces > Streptomyces sp. NPDC041135. The sequence goes on along the minus strand of NZ_JBVIYZ010000011.1, from coordinate 239,231 downwards.
GACAGCACGGAGGCCAGCACCGAACCGACCCGGCCCGCGCCCCGCACCTGCACGCGCAGCGAGCGGCGTGCCGCGAGCCGGTCCAGGGCCTCACCCGGCTCCCGCGTGGTCAGGGACAGTGACGCCAGGTCGGGCCGCAGCCGGTCCAGGACGTCCGGTTCCTCCCGCAGGGCCGCGGCGGCCGGACCGCCGCCGCGCGCGTCGTCGATCAGACCCGCCCGTGTCAGCCGTCGCACCAAGGTGTCGACATGGCCGTCCGGCAGGTCCATGCGGCGGCCCTCCTCCCGCAGCAGCGCCGGCCCGCGGGTGCCGTTGAGCAGTTCCAGGAAACTGCCCGTCGCGGTGTCCATCGGACCGAGTGTCATCGCGTGCGCCGGAGTCATCCCGAACTGCACGGTGTTCAGGTCGCGCCAGCCGCGCCGCAGCGCGGGCTTCACCATCGGATGCATGACAGGCCCCCGTAGCCCTGGAAAAGGAAAAGTCCCGTTCGTCCCCATCGGTCGGCGCAGCCGGTCGTGCTGCGCCGACGACTGCCAGCATGCCCGGCCCTGCCGCGGGGTGCCGCAAGTTGTCCACAGGCCGGGGGTATTCGTCGTACGAATCAGACGCATGGTGGGGGATCGGCGCGGAACCGTCCCGCAGCCGGGACTTCCCCCCTGCGCAGCGGGTAACGTCGGGGCGTGCCCGCCGATCCCCTGCACCGCGCCGGACAACCACAGCGCAGCACGACGAGCCAGCCGCCCAGCGGCTCGGGGGCGAGCGCGATCGAGGTCCGCAGGAGTGCCCGGCGCCGCCGGACGGTCTCCGCGTACCGCGAGGGCGATCGCACCGTCGTGCTCATCCCCGCCCGCATGTCCGAGGCGGAGGAGCAGCGCTGGGTGAGCGTCATGCTCGACAAGCTCGCCGCGCAGGAGAGCCGGCGGGTGCTGGGCGACACCGAGCTGGCCGAGCGCGCCCGGCGGCTGTCGGAGCAGTACTTCGGCGGCCGGGCCCGGCCCCGCTCGGTGCGCTGGGTCACCAACCAGAACACCCGCTGGGGTTCGTGCACCCCCGCCGAGGGCAGCATCCGGCTCTCGCACCGCCTCCAGGGCATGCCGGAGTACGTCGTCGACTACGTGCTCTGCCACGAGCTGGCCCACCTGCTGGTGCCCGGTCACGGCCCCGGTTTCTGGCGGCTGCTGGAGGCCTACCCGCGCACCGAGCGGGCCCGCGGCTACCTCGAAGGGGTGGCCGCCGCCGGCCGGCTGCCGCAGCTGCCCGACGCGCCCGGTGAGTGACCGGCCCGCGCGAGGCGGTTCCCGGCGGGTCCGGATCCGGTTGTGTACCGGGTCTGTACCGGCTGCGCCGGTTGTCGGAGTTTGCCGTTAGCCTGGCGCGACGCACTCGCATTCGGGATGGGGGACGGTCGTAACGCATGGCCAGGGAATTCCAACGCGGCCACAAGGCCAGGATCAGTGACCTCACGCCGGGCACGGATCTGTACGTAGGCGTGCAGATCTCCGCCCCCGGACTGAACTTCGACATCAGCTGCTTCGGCCTCGACGCCGAGGAACGCCTCTCCGACGACCGGTACTTCATCTTCTTCAACCAGCCGAAGTCGCCCGAGGAGTCCATCCAGCTGCTGGGCGCGCAGGCGGGCGACACCGAGTCCTTCCGCGTCACGCTGGACCAGATCCCGCCGCAGATCCGGAAGCTGTCGTTCACCGCGACCGTCGATGGCTCCGGGCAGATGTCCCAGATCGGCCCCGGATACCTCCGCGTCGTCGCCGGCGGCGAGGAGGTCGCCCGCTACTCCTTCAGCGGCGCCGAGTTCTCCACCGAGCGGGCCGTGATGCTCGGCGACTTCTACTTCAAGGACGTGTGGCGGTTCGCCGCCGTCGGCCAGGGCTTCGACGGCGGCCTGGAGGCGCTGCTGAAGAACTTCGGCGGCGAGGTGCTGGACGAGGAGGCGCCCGCCGCGCCGCAGCAGCCGGCGGGCAACGCCGCGCCCGGGTTCGCCCCGCCGCCCGGGAGCACCCCCGCGCCCGCGTTCGGCGCCCCCGCGCCCTCCCCGCCGGCCCCGCAGGGCTTCACGCCGCCCCCCGCGCCCGCCGGCCCGAACGTGCACGCGGCGCCCACCGTCATCGCCCCGCTGACCCCGCACCCCCCGGGCACCGTCCCGCCGCCGGCCCCGGCCCCGGCCCCGGCACCCGCGCCCTTCGGCCTCCCGCCGCAGCAGCCGTCCTACGGCGGCGCCCCCGGCGCCCCGAGCGCCCCCATGCCGCCCGGCTACGGTCAGCCCCCCGCCCCGCACGCCCCCGCGCCGCCGCCCGGCTACGGTCAGCCGACCCCGCCACCGGGCTACGGCCAGCAGCAGCCGCCGTACGGCCAGGTCCCCGGGCAGCAGGCCGCCGCCTCCTACGGGGTGCCGCAGGGCGCTCCCCAGGGCGGCGCCGGGGTGGGCGCCGCGCTCCAGAAGTTCAAGGAGACGCCCACCGGGCAGCGCTGGACGCAGCAGAACAAGAAGCTCATCCGCGTCGACCTCGGAATCGGCGGCCAGCCGGTGCTGGCCCGGCAGGGCAGCATGGTGCTCTACCAGGGCAAGGTCGACTTCAGCTACAAGGGCGCCGGATTCGCCGGCCGGATCGTCGGCAACGCCACCGGGCAGGAGATGCAGCTGATGCGCTGCACCGGCCAGGGCCAGGTGTTCCTCGCCGAGAACTCCACGCACCTGCACCCGGTCGAACTCCAGGGGGACGCCATCTGCGTCTCCGCCGAGAACGTCCTCGCCTTCGACGAGAGCCTGCAGTACGAGGTCCGCCGCGTCGAGGGGCACGGCATCCCCGGCGGCGCCCTGTTCACGATGCAGTTCCAGGGCACCGGCACCATCGTCGTCAAGACGCACGGCACGCCCGTCGTGCTGCCCGTGACGCCGACCACGTTCGCCGACTGCAACGCGGTGGTCGCCTGGTCGGCCGCCTCCCAGGTGATCGTCTCCAGCCAGGTCAGGATGCGCCGCAACGCCTACGCGGGCGACACCGGGGAGAGCGTCAACCTGCAGTTCCGGGGCGCTCCCGGCAACTTCATCGTCGTCCAGCCGTACGAGGTCTGAGGGAGCCCGTCATGAACCAGCCACTCGCGGGCTACGCCCCCGCACCCGTCACCGCCCGCATGGACACCCACGGCAACCACATGCTGAAGGTCGCCATGCAGACCGGCAACGACCTCCTCGCGCGCGTGGGCTCGATGGTCGCCTACGAAGGCTTCATCCAGTACGAGCCCAACCCGCCGGCGGTCCGCCAGATCGCCCGGGACTGGGTCACCGGCGAGGGCGCGCCCCTGATGAAGTGCTCCGGCGACGGCCTGCTCTACCTCGCGGACTACGGCGCCGACGTCGTCGTGATCAACCTCAACGGCGACGGCATCTCCGTCAACGCCACCAACCTCCTCGCCTTCGACGCCCACCTCAGCTGGGGCGTGGAGCGGGTGAAGGGGCTGGCGAAGTTCGCCGGGCAGGGCCTGTGGAACACCAGGATCTCCGGGCAGGGCTGGGTCGCGCTGACCTCCCGGGGCAAGCCGATCGTCGTCGACTGCGGGGGCGGCGAGGACGAGACCTACGTCGACCCGGACGCGCTGGTCGCCTGGTCCCCGAACCTCAAGGTGAAGGGCAAGCGCAGCTTCAAGGCCCAGTCGCTGATCGGCCGGGGCAGCGGGGAGGCCTACCAGATGGCCTTCTCCGGCCAGGGCATCGTCGTCGTCCAGCCCAGTGAGGACAGCACCGACCGCCTGCGGTTCCGGGGCTGAGGGGGAGCCACAGTCATCATGCAGAGCCCGCTTTTCGCCTTCAACGACTCCCAGGCCCAGGACCGCTACAGCCTGCAGAACAAGCAGATGCTGCGCATCGTCCTCGACGGCCGCGACGACCTCCTGGCCCGCAAGGGCACCATGGTCGCCTACCAGGGCCTCGTCGAGTTCGACGCCGAGTACCGCAGCCACCACCAGGCACACGCGCGTGCCCGCACCGGCGAGGGCCTGGACCTGATGCGCTGCCACGGGCAGGGCACCGTCTACCTCGCCAACCTCGCTCAGCACATCCACGTCATGGACGTCGAGCAGGACGGGCTCACCGTCGACAGCAGCTACGTCCTCGCCATGGACTCCTCGCTGCACCACGAGGTCATCGCCGTCGACAGCCTCTACGGCATCTCCGGCTCGGGGAAGTACCAGCTCAACATCACCGGGCGCGGCAAGGTCGCCCTGATGACCTCGGGCGCGCCGCTGCTGCTGGAGGTCACGCCCGACAAGTACGCCAACTGCGACGCCGACGCCATCGTCGCCTGGTCCACCGGGCTGCGGGTGCAGATGCAGGCCCAGACGCACTCCTCCGGGGTGTGGCGGCGGCGCGGCAGCACCGGGGAGGGCTGGGAGCTGAGCTTCATGGGCTCCGGGTTCGCGCTCGTCCAGCCGAGTGAACTGCTGCCGCCGCAGAACGTCGTCATCGGCCAGGGCGTCGCCGTGCAGTTCGGCATGGGCCAGCAGGGCGCGCGGGGACAGAACCAGGGCAACGCCTGGAGCTGACCCAGGAGGGCGACCCGGGGGGCGGCCGCCGGGCGGCCGCCCCGCACCCGTTCTCCCACCGCTACAGACGCGCGCGGGCGGCCTCCAGCAGGCGGACGACCGACTCGTCGGCCACGTCCGGCACGTCGGCGTAGGCGAACCAGCGCAGGTCGAGCGACTCGTCGCTGATCGCGTGCTCGGCGCCCTGCGGGGCCACGGCCGCGTACTGCACGTCGTAGTGCCAGTGGCAGGGCGCCGGGATCGGATGCCGGTCCAGGCGCACCGGGCCGCCCGGGAGGAGGGTCAGCCCGGGGATGCCGGACTCCTCGGCCGCCTCGCGCAGGGCCGCCGCCTCCAGGGTGGCGTCGCCGGGCTCGCAGTGGCCGCCCATCTGCAACCACATCCGCAGCTTCCGGTGCAGGGTGAGCAGGACCCGGCCGCGCGCCGGGTCGAGCACCAGGGCGCTCGCCGTCACGTGACCGGCGTGGCAGGCCTTCCACATGCCGTCCGGGTGCTCGGCCAGGTGGTCCAGATAGGCCTGGCGCAGCTCTTCCTGGCCCTCATGGTTCTTGAGCACGAGGACCGCGTCGTCGTACAGGCTCACTCCGCGCCGTCGCCCTTGCCGCCGGTGGCCTTGCCGTCGTCCTTGCCGTCGTCCTGGGGAGCGTCGTCCGCGGCGTCGGCGGAGGCGTCCGCCGGGGTGTCCAGCGCGTCGTGCTTGCGCAGGTCGGTCTTCCCGGCCGAGGCGCTCGCCGCGTCGCCGAGCATCTTGTCCAGCTCGGAGAAGTCCAGCTGCTCGCGGTGCACGAAGCCGTCCGGGTCGTCCAGGTCGCCGGCCGTGGGCAGCATGTCCGGGTGGGCCCACAGGGCGTCCCTGCCGTCGACGCCGCGCGCGTCGGTCAGCGAGGCCCACAGCCGGGAGGCGTCACGCAGCCGGCGCGGGCGCAGCTCCAGGCCGATCAGCGTGGCGAACGTCTGCTCCGCCGGTCCGCCTGTGGCGCGGCGGCGGCGCAGGGTCTCCCGCAGGGCGTCGGCGGACGCCAGGCGCGGCTTCGCGGCGGCGTGGACCACCGCGTCCACCCAGCCCTCGACGAGCGCCAGCGCGGTCTCCAGACGGGCCAGGGCGGCCTTCTGCTCGGGCGTGTCCTCGGGCTGGAACATGCCCTGCTGCAGCGCGTCCTGAAGCTGCTCCGGGTTCTGCGGGTCGAACTGGCCGACCACGTCCTCCAGCTTGGCCGTGTCGACCTTGATCCCGCGCGCGTAGCCGTCGACCGCGCCGAAGAGGTGGGAGCGCAGCCACGGCACGTGGGCGAACAGGCGCTGGTGGGCGGCCTCGCGCAGGGCGAGGTAGAGCCGCACCTCCTCCTTGGGCACGCCGAGGTCCCTGCCGAACGCCTCGACGTTGGCCGGCAGCAGCGCGGCCTTGCCGGCCGGACCCAGCGGCAGGCCGATGTCGGTGGAGCCGACGACCTCGCCCGCGAGGACCCCGACGGCCTGCCCGATCTGGGTGCCGAACATGGCACCGCCCATCGAGCGCATCATGCCGATCAGCGGGCCCGCCATGGCCTGCATCTCCTCGGGCAGGACGTCGCCCATGGCCGTGCCCACCCGCTCGGCGACCGGGTCGACCAGCTCCCGCCACGCGGGCAGGGTCGCCTCGACCCACTCCGCGCGCGACCAGGCCACCGCCGAGCCGGCGCCCGACGGCAGGGACGTGGCGTCGTCCAGCCAGAGGTCGGCGAGACGGACGGCCTCCTGGACGGCGGTGCGCTCGGCCGGGCCGACGCTCGCGTCCTTGACGCCGTCCGACGTGCCCTGGGAGACCGTCTGGCGGGCGATCTGCTTGGCCATGTCCCAGTTCACCGGGCCGCCCTCGTAGGAGAGCATCTGGCCCAGCTGCTGGAACGCGGCGCCCAGGTCGGTGGGGTTCAGCGAGCCGAACATGGCAGCGAGCGGGTTGTCCGCGCCGGGGCCGCCAAAGCCTCCGGCACCGGGCAGCCCGAAGCCGAGCGGATCGGCCGGTCCCTGCCCACCACCGCTCCTCTGGTCCTTCTTCTTGCCCTCGTCGCCGTCTTCCGGCTCCTCCGGCGGAAGGCCGAATCCGAATGGGGTGTCACTCACGGGATTCCTCGGCTGGTAAGGCCACCGGTTCTCTCCGGCGGCGCGGCTGCCCGACAACACCACCCAGCGTAGACACCTGGACCCGATCGGGCCTCGGTGCTTCGCCGACAGTCGGCCTGCGGCAGGATGGATGCCACCTGGTACGTACGCGTCACTCGCGCCCGTACTGAAGACAACCGCTGGAGACGCCCGGTGAGTTCCCCAGATCCGCAGGTTCGCGCAGCGCGAAACCTTTCGGCCCCGTCCGCCGCCCGAGGACCCGTCGTCGCGGTCACCGGTGCCGCCACCGGGGTGGGCGCGCTGCTCACCGAGCGGCTCGCCGCCTCGGAGGAGATCAAGCAGGTCGTCGCCATCGACGAGCGGCGCGGGGAGTGCGCGGCGGCCCGCTGGCACATCCTGGACGTCCGTGATCCGGCGATCGCGGACAAGCTGCGCGGCGTGGACGTGGTGGTGCACCTCGCCCTCGACCTGGACCTGGGCAGTGACGCGGCCGCCCGTACGGCCTACAACGTGCGGGGGACGCAGACCGTGCTGACGGCGGCCGCGGCCGCCGGGGTGCACCGGGTGGTGCTGTGCACGTCCGCCATGGTCTACGGGGCGCTGCCGGAGAACGAGCTGCCGCTGTCGGAGGACGCCGAGCTGCGGGCCACGGCCGAGGCCACGGGCGTCGGGGACCTGCTGGAGATCGAGCGGCTCGCGCGGCGCGCGCCCCGGGCGCACCCGGGGCTGAACGTCACCGTCGTACGGCCGGCGGTGCTGGTCGGCGGCACCGACACCGCGCTGACCCGGTACTTCGAGTCGCCCCGGCTGCTGGTGGTGGCCGGGTCGCGGCCCGCCTGGCAGTTCTGCCACGTCGAGGACCTGTGCGGCGCGCTGGAGTACGCGGTGCTGGAGAAGGTGGACGGCGAGCTGGTCGTGGGGTGCGACGGGTGGCTGGAGCAGGAGGAGGTCGAGGAGCTGAGCGGTATCCGGCGGATGGAGCTGCCGTCGGCGGTCGCGCTCGGCGCGGCGGCCCGGCTGCACCGCATCGGGCTCACCCCCTCACCGGCCGGGGACCTGGCGTACACGATGTACCCCTGGGTGGTCAGCGGGAGCCGGCTGCACGAGGCCGGGTGGCGGCCGCGCTGGACCAACGAGGAGGTCCTCGCGGAGCTGCTGGCCGAGGTGTCCGGGCGGCACACGGTGGCCGGGCGCCGGCTGGGCCGCAAGGACGCGACGGCGGCGGGCGCGGCGGGCGCCACGGTCGCCCTGCTGGGCGCGGCGGCGGTGGTCCGGCGGGCCCGCAAGGCGCGGCGGCGGATCTGACCGGGCCGGCGGGCCGTGCGACGCGGCCTGGCCCCGTTCCGTCCCGTCCGGCGGGGCAGGCCTGTAGGACGCTCCAACGGTCCCGCGCGCGTGACGGGGGAAACTCATATTCCGGTCCGTCGCGCGCGTGCGGCACGATGGGGGCATGGCACCCACGAACGATCACCCCGGTGAGCAGGCGGCTCCCGACCCCATCAAGCTGATCGCCGTCCGGGACAGCGCCCTGTCGGTGGACGAGGTCTTCCGTGCCGTGGGCGACGACGCGGCCGGGGGCACCGCGCTGTTCGTGGGCACCGTGCGCAACCACGACGAGGGCACCGGCGTGGACGCGCTCGGCTACTCGTGCCACCCCAGCGCCGAGGCGGAGATGCGGCGGATCGCGGAGCGGGTGGTCACGCGGTTCCCGGTGCGGGCGCTGGCGGCCGTCCACCGGGTGGGTGATCTGGCGGTGGGCGATCTCGCGGTCGTCGTCGGCGTGTCGTGCCCCCACCGTGGGGAGGCCTTCGAGGCCTGCCGGCAGCTGATCGACGACCTCAAGCACGAGGTGCCGATCTGGAAGCACCAGAGGTTCTCGGACGGCACCGAAGAATGGGTGGGCGCGTAGCGCCTCGTTGGGGGGTGGTGGTCGGGTGACGGGTGGGCGCGTAGCGCCTCGTTGGGGGGTGGTGGTCGGGTGACGGGTGGGCGGGTGGGCGCGTAGCGCCTCGTTGCAGGGCCGTGGCCCGGTGAGGCGAGGGGTCCGCCGGTGGAGTGGTTCCGGTTGCGTAACCGCACCCCTGCCGTGAGCGTTGTCCGTGCGGAAGGTTAATCTGCTGATCAGTCAGTTGCGGACACTCATGGGGTTGGGAGGTCGGCATGGCGGCGCTCGCCTGGTTGCTGATTCCGCTGGTGGCTGGGATCGGTGCCGGTCTGTGGGGAAGTTGGGCCGGCCGGACCCGGAAGGCCCGCAGCGACGGTCCCGAGCTGGACGGGTACGCCCGCTTCCGCGCGGCGATGGAGAAGTCCCACCCGGGCGTGTGAGGCCCGCGCTCCGGGGTGCCCTGACGGTGCGCTGACAGAGCCGTCCCGTACTGTCGTGGCATGCCACGCCGCACCGCGACGATGCTCGCCTCCACCCTGATGCTGATCGCGCTCCTGTGCGCGGGAGTGCTCATTCCCGTGCCGTACGCGGAGATGTCCCCGGGTCCGACGGTGAACACGCTCGGGGACCACGACGGCGAGCCGGTGCTGCAGATCTCCGGACGCCGGACCTACCCGACCTCCGGAAACCTGAACATGACCACCGTCAGGGTCACCAGCGCCGACTTCCGGATGAACCTGGTGGAGGCGGTGTACGGGTGGCTGGCCCACGACAGCAAGATCGTGCCGCACGACACCCTCTACCCGGACGGCAAGACGGAGGAGCAGTCGACCCAGGAGAACGCCGAGGAGTTCAGCCAGTCCCAGGAGAGCGCCAAGGTCGCCGCCCTGAAGCAGCTGGACGTCCCGGTGAAGTCCTGGGTGATCGTCTCCACCGTGGTCAAGGGCTCCCCGGCCGAGGGCAGGCTGCACGCCGGTGACGTGATCAAGGCCGTCGACGGCACGGCGGTCAAGCAGCCGTCCGACGTGGCCAAGCTGGTGACCGAGCACAAGCCCGGGCAGGACGTCGTCTTCACCGTCGTGCCCGCCAAGGAGCAGGCCGCCGCCGAGAAGGCGCACCGGACGGCGACCGCGACCCAGAAGGTCACCATCACCACGACGGCCTCCGACGACGGCGGCACCAAGCGCGCCATCGTCGGCATCTCCGCCGGGACCGACCACACCTTCCCGTTCATCATCGACATCAAGCTCGCCGACGTGGGCGGACCCAGCGCCGGACTGATGTTCGCCCTCGGGATCTACGACAAGCTCACCCCGGGCAGCCTCACGGGCGGCACCTTCGTCGCCGGCACCGGCACCATCGACGACGCCGGCACGGTCGGGCCGATCGGCGGGATCGAGATGAAGACCGTCGGCGCGCGCAGCAAGGGCGCCCGGTACTTCCTGACGCCCGCCGACAACTGCGCGGCCGCCGCCAAGGACACCCCGAGCGGCCTGACCCTGGTCAAGGTCAAAACGATCAAGGACGCGCTCGGCGCCCTGAAGGACATCCGCGGCGGCGACACCGCCGCACTGCCGCGGTGCACCGCCAAGGGCTGACGCACACGCGCGTACGCGGCCGGGGGCGCCCCGCGCGCGGCGCCCCCGGCGCCGTACCGCCGACCCGCGGGGCGGGCCGTGCGGCCGCCCGGGCGGGAGCCGGGCCGGGGTGTCAGTCCTCGAAGGTCGCCGCCAGGGCGTCCGCGAGGCCGGGGACCAGGTCGGGGCCGGTCAGGACCTCGGTCGGGGAGTCCTTCTCGCGCAGGCGCAGCGCCGACTCACGGGAGCCGTCGCGCAGCACCGCGACGGTCATCCGGACCTCCTGGCGCTCGGGGTGCTCCGCCACCCACTTCGTCAGCCGGGCGCCGCTCAGGCCCTGGGGAACCTGCGCCTCGGCGGACGGCGGCAGCATCAGGCGCTCCACCGTGAGCGCGCAGCCGGCCACCGCGTCGGGCCAGGCGATGGTGCCGAGGAAGTCGTCCAGCGGCTTGTCCGCGGCGATCTCCTCCTGCTCGATCGGGGTGAGGCCGGTGGTCTGGGGCTCGTCCTCCAGGCCGAGCTGAGCCGCGAGCGAGGGCTCCTGGGCCCGCAGCCGTGCGGTGTCTACGAGGGCGAAGAGGCGAGCGGGCTGGTCCCAGCCGAGGCCGGAGGCGTACTCGTCGATCTCGAGTACGGCCCGGGTGAGCGGGTTCGCTGCCATGGGAGTGTTGGACATGGTCACAATCCTGCCTCGTTCAGGGCCGGAATCGGGAACCGAGTAAACCCTGAGTAAGTTGCATAGGTGTGGACCCTCGATCACCGGGGACCACGGACGGTCCACGACAACGGGGACCTGACGGACCGACAGCGACTTCGAGGTGCGCACCTTGGCTTTCCAGATGCCCGACCGCGGCGGCGGCCCGACGGGGCCACGGATCAGAGCGGGCCGCCCGTCCCGGCGTGTCCGGACCCTGCTCATGACACTGGGCGTCCTCGCCGTGCTCGGCATGGCGTTCACCATGTTCGCGGGTTTCTGGACGGACTGGCTCTGGTACCGGTCGGTGCACTACTCGTCCGTGTTCACCACCACCCTGTGGACGAAGATCGGGCTGTTCTTCGTCTTCGGTCTGCTGATGGCGGTCGCGGTCGGGCTGAACATCTGGCTGGCGCACCGGCTGCGGCCCCCGCTGAGTGCCATGTCCATGGAGCAGCAGAGCCTGGACCGCTACCGGATGGGCATCGCGCCGTACAAGACGTGGCTGCTGCTGGGCGTGACCGCCCTCGTCGGGCTGATCGCGGGTGCCTCGGCGTCCAGCCAGTGGCGCACCTGGCTGATGTGGGTCAACGGCGTGCCCTTCCACCAGAAGGACCCGCAGTTCCACCTCGACGTGTCCTTCTACGCCTTCGATCTTCCCTGGTACCGGTTCCTGCTGGGCTTCGGGTTCGCCGCCGCGATCCTGTCCCTGATCGCCGCCGCGCTCACCCACTACCTGTACGGCGGCCTGCGCATCACCAGCCCGGGCGCGCGTGCCACCGCCGCCGCCACGGGCCACCTGTCGGTGCTGCTGGGGATCTTCGTCGCCCTGAAGGCGGTCGCCTACTGGCTCGACCGGTACGGGCTGGCGGTGAAGTCCAGCGACTTCAAGGCCACCGACAACTGGACGGGCCTGCGGTACGTCGACGCCAACGCCTACCTGCCGGCCAAGACGATCCTGTTCTGCATCGCGGTGATCTGCGCGCTGCTGTTCTTCGCCACCCTGTGGCGGCGCACCTGGCAGCTGCCCGTCATCGGCTTCGGCCTGATGGTCCTCTCGGCGATCCTCATCGGCGGGCTCTACCCGGCGATCGTCCAGAAGTTCCAGGTCCAGCCCAACGAGCAGGCCAAGGAAGCGCCGTACGTCCAGAAGAACCTCAAGGCGACCCGCGAGGCGTACGGCATCGACGACACCAAGGTCACCGAGTACGCGGGCAAGAGCACCACCACGGACCGGACGAAGCTGCGCGACGACGTCGGCTCCGCCGCCAGCATCCGCATCCTGGACCCGAACATCGTCTCGCCGACGTTCCAGCAGCTCCAGCAGATGCGTAACTACTACGGGTTCCCCACCAACCTCGACGTCGACCGGTACGCCACGAAGGACGGCAAGGACCAGGACACCGTCATCGGGCTGCGTGAGCTGGACCTCACCGGCGTCCCGAAGAACAACTGGATCAACGACCACTTCCGGTACACCCACGGCTACGGCGTGGTCGCCGCCAAGGGCACCGAGGCCGACTCCGAGGGCCGTCCGGTCTTCACCGAGTACGACCTGCCCTCCAAGGGCGACCTGGGCACGTACCAGCAGCGCGTCTACTACGGCGAGAAGACCACCACGTACTCGATCGTCGGCGGTCCCCAGAAGGAGATCGACTACTCCGACGACAACGGCGAGCAGACCACCAGTTACGCCGGCACCAGCGGCGTCAACCTCGCCAACCCGGTCAACCGGGCCGCGTACGCGCTGGCGTTCAACGAGCCGCAGATCCTCTACTCGGGCGCGATCGGCAAGGGCTCGCGCATCCTGTACAACCGCACGCCCAAGGAGCGGGTCGAGGCGGTCGCCCCCTGGCTGACCATCGACGGCGACGCCTACCCGGCGGTGGTGAACCACAGGATCCAGTGGATCGTCGACGCGTACACCACGACGAACGGCTATCCGTACGCCTCCCGGACGACCCTGGGCGACACGACGGCCGACTCGCTGACCGCCACCAACAACTCCCGCGCGGTGGTGGCCCAGCAGAACCAGGTCAACTACATCCGCAACTCCGTGAAGGCGACCGTCGACGCCTACACCGGTGAGGTGAAGCTGTACCAGTGGGACACCGAGGACCCGGTGCTGAAGACCTGGATGAAGGCCTTCCCCGGCACGGTGCAGCCCCGGACCGCGATCTCGCAGGCGCTGATGGACCACCTGCGCTACCCGCAGGACCTGTTCAAGGTGCAGCGCGAGCTGCTCACCCGCTACCACGTGACGGACGCGCAGACCTTCCTCACCGGCAGCGAGGTGTGGCAGGTGCCCGACGACCCGACCAACAAGTCGGGCAACGCGGTGCCGCCGTACTACGTGAGCATGAAGATGCCCGACCAGTCGGCGCAGGCGTTCTCGCTGTCGACGACGTTCACGCCCAACGGGCGCGACAACCTCAGCGCGTTCATGACCGTCGACGCCGAGGCCGGGACCGGTGACTACGGCAAGATCAGAATTCTGAAACTGCCGACGAGCACCACGGTCGACGGGCCCAAACAGGTGCAGAGCCAGTTCAACTCCGAACAGGACATCGCCGCGGCCATCAAGCTCCTCAAGGGCGGCGACTCCGACATCGAGTACGGCAATCTGCTGACCGTGCCGCTGGACGGAGGACTGCTCTACGTGGAGCCGGTCTACGTACGCGGCGGCGGCCTCAAGTACCCGTTGCTGCGCAAGGTGCTGGTGACCTACGAGGGCGAGACCGCCTTCGAGAACACCCTGGGCGAGGCGCTGGACAAGGTGTTCGGCGTGAAGGGTCCCGTCACCACGCCACCGGAGAACGACACGGGCAACCCGCCGACGTCCGCCAACCCGACCGTCCAGGAGGCCCTGACCGACGCCCAGAAGGCCTTCGACGCGGGGCAGGAGGCCCTGAGGAAGCCGGACTGGGAGGCGTACGCCAAGGCGCAGAAGGACCTGGAGGCGGCGCTGAAGCGGGCCGAGGAGGCGCAGGACAAGGCCGACAAGAAGGCCGGCACGAGCGCCACCCCGAGCGCCAGTCCCAGCAGTAGCCCCAGCGCCAGTCCCAGCGAGGGCTCGGGAGGCTAGCGGCTGAGAGCAGTGGCTGAGGGGAGAGGCTGAGGAGGCCGCTGGTCAGGGGCCCCCTCCGCGCCGTGGTACGGTTACGAAGCAAACGGCGCGGGGTGGAGCAGCTCGGTAGCTCGCTGGGCTCATAACCCAGAGGTCGCAGGTTCAAATCCTGTCCCCGCTACTGCCATCGAAGGCCCGGATCCCTTGAGGATCCGGGCCTTCGTGATGTTCGGACGAGGGCGGCGAACGCATGTGCCGATGCGCACAGGCGCCGCGCCGCTGGGGGGAGTTGGGCGATCCGTGTTTGACTTGTCTCTCTGTGGGCATGTCGACAAAACGCTGAAGTGACCTCACGGGCTGCGGTATACCGGGTGTACCCAGGTTGCAGGTGGTGCGACGATGGACGTTATGGGGGACAAGGCAACTCTGTTCGGGACAGGGCGATTTGTGCAGCCTTCCGGTGCGGAACCCTCCCAGGACGAGATGGGGGAGGCCGCCGAGGAAGTACGTCTGCGACTCGCCGCGCAGGCCGGCGACGTCGAGGCGACGAGCGTGCTCGGCGCCCTGCTGCTGCGCCGCGGCGATCTCGACGGAGCCGAGCCCCAGCTGCGTGCCGCCACCGCCGCCGGTGACCGGGCGGCCGCCAACAACCTGGGCGTCCTGCTGCACCAGCGCGGGTACGCCGACGAGGCCGCCGGCTGGTGGCGCATCGCCGCCGTCGCCGGTTCCGCCGCCGCCGCCCACGCGCTCGGCCGCCACCACCGCGAGCGCGGCGACGAGCCCGCCGCCGAGTACTGGTTGCGCCAGTCCGCCGAGCAGGGGCACGCGCTGGGCGCCTACGCGCTCGCCGACCTGCTGGAGCACCGCGGTGACGCCGGCGCCGGGCACTGGATGCGGGCCGCCGCCGAACGCGGGCACCGGGAGGCCGCCTACCGGCTCGCGCGCGCGATCGACCGCAGGGCCGCGGGGGACGACCCGGACCGCGCCGCCGCCCTCGAGGACGAGCCCGGGCCCGACGACGCCGCCGACGAGGCCGAGCAGTGGTACCGGCAGGCCGCCGCGCGCGGCCACCGGCGGGCCGCGCTGCACCTCGGCGCGATCCTGGAGCGGCGCGGCCTGCTGAAGGAGGCGGGGCGCTGGTACCTGACCTCCGCCAAGGACGGCGAGGCCCGGGCCGCCTGCGCGCTGGGCTTCCTGCTGCGCGACGCCGGGGACACCGAGAGTGCCGCGGTGTGGTGGCTGCGTGCCGCCCAGGACGGCGACGGCAACGCGGCCAACGCGCTGGGCGCCCTGCACGCCGAGCGCGGCGAGACGCAGACCGCCGAGCGCTGGTACCGGGCGGCCCTGGAGGCCGGGGACGACAACGGGGCGTACAACCTCGGGCTGCTCTGCGCCGAGCAGGGCCGTACCGCCCAGGCCGAGCAGTGGTACCGGCGCGCGGCCTACGCCGGGCACCGGGAGGCGGCCAACGCGCTGGCCGTCCTGCTGCTCCAGGGCGGCGACACGAGCGGCGCGGAGCCGTGGTTCTCCAAGGCGGCGGAGGCCGGCAGCGTCGACGCCGCGTTCAACCTGGGCATCCTGTACGCCGGCCGCGGCGAGGACGCCGAGGCGCTGCGCTGGTACGAGCGGGCGGCGGCCGCCGGGCACACCGAGGCGGCGCTCCAGGTCGGCATCGCCCGGCTGCGGGAGGGCGACGAGCTCGATGCCGAGCGGCACCTGCGCTGCGCGGCGGGCGGCGGGAGCCCCGAGGCGGCGTACCGGCTGGCGACCGTGCTCGACGCGCGGCGGCCGCCGGTGTCCGAGCACGAGCTGGGCGAGACGGCGCACGAGAAGACCGAGTGCGAGGAGTGGTACGAGCGGGCGGCCACGCAGGGGCACCGGCGCGCCCAGGTGCGGGTCGGGATGCTGGCGGCCGCCCGCGGCGACGTGGTCGAGGCCGCGCGCTGGTACCGGTCGGCGGCCGAGGCCGGGTCGCGCAACGGGGCGTTCAACCTCGGGCTGCTGCTGGCCCGGGAGGGGAGCGAGCCGGAGGCGGCGGTGTGGTGGAAGCGGGCCGCCGACGCCGGGCACGGACGGGCGGCGCTCCGGCTGGCCCTGCTCTACGCGCGTCGCGGTGAGCTGGCGGAGGGCCAGCGCTGGGCCGACCTGGCGGTGGCGCTGGGGCCGGTCGAGGTGGCGGAACGGGCGGGCCGGCTGCGGGACGCGCTGCGGGAGGAGCTGTCGGCCTGAGACGCGCCCCGGGACGTGCGGGAACGTGACCCCGGCCACTCGCCCCGGTATTGATTTGCTTCCCCTCCCTCCCCTCGCGTACTGTCGTGTTTACCGACGCGGGGTGGAGCAGCTCGGTAGCTCGCTGGGCTCATAACCCAGAGGTCGCAGGTTCAAATCCTGTCCCCGCTACTGAAGGCCGAGGGCCGGAATCCAGACATGGGTTCCGGCCCTCGGCTTTTTGGCGCGCACGGTGGCTGCCGCCCGAGGCCGCGCACGCGGAAGCCCCGGTGCCGCAAGGGCGCCGGGGCTTCCGGGGGAGTGAGGGGGCCGGCTAGGCCGATGCGCAGGCGGGGCACAGGCCGCGGTACGTCACCTCGACGTCCGAGACCGCGAAGCCGAAGCGCTCCGAGTCGGGGAGGTCGGCGAGCGGGTTGCCGACCGGATGGACGTCGCGGATCGCGCCGCACCGGGCGCAGACCAGGTGGTGGTGCGGCTGGTGTGCGTTCGGGTCGTAGCGCTTGGCGCGCTGGTCCGTGCTGACCTCGAGCACCTCGCCCAGGGTGACCAACTCGCCCAGCGTGTTGTAGACGGTGGCCCGGGAGATCTCGGGCAGCTTGGCGACGGCGCGTGCGTGCACCTCGTCGGCCGTCAGGTGGACGTGCTCGCCGTCCAGGACCTCGGCCACCACGCGTCGCTGCGCGGTCATGCGCCACCCGCGTCCGCGCAGCCGTTCCAGAAGGTCGCTCATGAGCACCAGCCTAACAGCTAGGAGGACCAGGTCCCGAACAAGTGTGACTTTGGATCGACATTTGACTTAGACAATGTCCATTGTAGGATCGAGAGTGGATTTGACCCGTGGACAGGATTGGTCAGGCATGACGCTGGAGGCGCACGTGACGCAGGGACCGCTCACTACGGAGGCCGGTGCACCGGTTGCCGACAACCGGAACAGCGAGACCGCGGGCGTCGGCGGCCCGGTGCTCGTCCAGGACCAGTTGCTGCTGGAGAAGCTGGCCCACTTCAACCGGGAGCGCATCCCGGAGCGGGTCGTGCACGCCCGGGGCGCCGGTGCGTACGGCACCTTCACCGTCACCGCCGACGTCACGCGCTACACCCGCGCCGCGTTCCTCTCCGAGGTCGGCAAGCGGACGGAGACGTTCCTGCGCTTCTCGACCGTGGCGGGCAACTTGGGCGCGGCGGACGCCGTGCGCGACCCGCGCGGCTTCGCGCTGAAGTTCTACACCGAGGAGGGCAACTACGACCTCGTCGGCAACAACACCCCGGTCTTCTTCATCCGGGACGCCATCAAGTTCCCCGACTTCATCCACACCCAGAAGCGCGACCCGTACACGGGCAGCCAGGAGGCGGAGAACGTCTGGGACTTCTGGAGCCTGTCGCCGGAGTCGACCCACCAGGTGACCTGGCTGTTCGGCGACCGCGGCATCCCGGCGTCCTACCGGCACATGGACGGCTTCGGCTCGCACACCTACCAGTGGAACAACGAGGCGGGCGAGGCCTTCTGGGTCAAGTACCACTTCAAGACCGACCAGGGCATCAGGAACCTCACCGCCGCCGAGGCGGAGCTGCTCGCGGGCCGGGACCCGGACTCGCACCAGCGCGACCTGCGCCAGGCCATCGAGCGCGGCGAGTACCCGAGCTGGACGGTCGGCGTGCAGATCATGCCCGTCGCCGAGGCGGCGGCCTACCGCTTCAACCCGTTCGACCTGACCAAGGTGTGGCCGCATGCGGACTACCCGGTCATCGAGATCGGCAAGCTGGAGCTGAACCGCAACCCGGAGAACGTCTTCGCCGAGGTGGAGCAGTCGATCTTCTCCCCGGCGCACTTCGTGCCCGGTATCGGCCCGTCCCCGGACAAGATGCTCCAGGGCCGCCTCTTCGCCTACGGCGACGCCCACCGCTACCGCGTCGGCATCAACGCCGACCACTTGCCGGTGAACCGCCCGCACGCCACCGAGGCGCGCACGCACTCCCGGGACGGCTACCTGTACGACGGCCGCCACAAGGGCGCGAAGAACTACGAGCCGAACAGCTTCGGCGGCCCCGCCCAGACGGGCCGGCCGCTGTGGCAGCCGTTCGACGGCTTCACGGCTGGCACCGGCACCCACCCGACCCCGGTGCACGCCGAGGACAACGACTTCGTCCAGGCCGGCAACCTCTACCGGCTGATGTCGGAGGACGAGAAGGAGCGGCTGGTCGCCAACCTGGCGGGGTCGCTCGCCGGGGTCGGCCGCGAGGACATCGTCGACCGTGCGATCGGCAACTTCAGCCAGGCGGACGCCGACTTCGGCAAGCGGCTGGAGGCCGCCGTCCAGGCACTGCGCGCCTGATCACGCGACGCCCGGCCCTGCCAGGTGACGCCTGACACGCGACGCCTGACAGAGCAGCGCGGCGCGGCGCGGCCGGTGGGCCGGTCCCCTCGCGGGGGCCGGCCCACCGGCGTGCTCAGGCGGGGGCGTGCTGCCGGGCCGGGGCCCAGCAGCGGATGATGTCGCGGACCGAGACGATGCCGGCGGGCTCGCCGCCGTCCAGCACGATCAGGTGCCGGAAGCCGCCGTGCGCCATGGCGCGGGCGGCCTCCTCCAGGGTCCAGGCCGGGGTGGCGAACACCACGTCGTTGGTGGTGTGGGCGTGGATGCGCTCGGTGTCCGGGTCCTGGCCCAGGCCGACGGAGTTGAGGATGTCGCGCTCGGTGAGGATGCCGATGGCGCCGGCCTCCGGGTCGAGCACGACGGCCGCGCCGACCCGGCGGGCGGACATCAGGGTGGCTGCCTGGCGGAGGGTGTGGGCGGGGCCGACGGTCAGGACCAGCGTGCTCATGGCGTCGCGGACGAGCATGTGGTGGAGCACCTCCTAGGGAATCCGCGCGCGTGAGGCCGTGACCCCGACGGTTGACGGATTCACAAGTTCACAAGTGGGGGGAGCCTTCAGAGTGACAGGCAAAGCGCAGGTCAACAAGAGGGCGCGCGCGGCCCGTTGAGAGCGCGCGCGACGTCCGCACCGGGTGGGGGTGCGCCCGGGCGCCCGGGCACGGACGCGAGCCGTGCGGCGGAGCCCGGGTCATGGACGTGAGCCGGACGGCGGAGCCCGGACCTGCGCGGCCGCGGCGGCTCTCATAGCCTGGTCTGGCTCGGGGAGACACGGAGGTCACTGCCATGCCCCGAACCATCTGGTCCGGCGCCATCTCGTTCGGACTGGTCACGGTGCCGATCCACGTGGTCAGCGCGACCGAGGACCACAGCGTGCGCTTCCACCAGTACCACGTCGAGGACATGGGACGGGTGCGGGTGCGCAAGGTCTGCGAACTGGAGGACCGGGAGGTCGGCCAGGACGAGATCGGCAAGGGGTACGAGCTGACCAGGACGCAGGTCGTCCCGATCACCGACGAGGAGCTGCGCAACCTGCCGCTGCCGACGGCCAAGGCGATCGAGATCGAGGCGTTCGTACCGCTGGAGTCGGTCGACCCGCTGCGCATCGGCGAGGGCTACTACCTCCAGCCGGACGGGCAGGTCGCGGCCAAGCCGTACAAGCTGCTCGCGCAGGCGCTGGGGCGCTCCTCGAAGGTGGCCGTCGCCAAGTACGCCTGGTCGGGCAGGGAGCGCCTGGGGCTGCTGCGGGTACGGGAGGGCGCACTGGTGCTGCACTCGATGCGCTGGCCGGACGAGATCCGCTCGCCCGAGGAGCTGTACCCGCCGGCGGTGGAGCTGGACGAGGACGAGATCGAGGGCGCGCTCGCCCTCATGGACACCATGACCCGCGACGACCTCGAGGGCGAGGAGTTCCACGACCGGTACACGGAGGCCGTCGCCCGGATCATCGAGGCGAAGCGGGAGCACCAGCCGCTGCCCCAGGCGCCCGAGCCGGAGCAGCCCGCGCAGGTGCTGGACCTGATGGCCGCGCTGAACGCGTCCGTGCAGCAGGCGAAGGCCTCCCGGGGGGAGGCCGCCGGCCCGGCCGAGGTGCACGAGCTGCCCGAGCCGCAGAGGAAGACCCCCGCGAAGACCGCCGCCAAGACCGCGGCCAAGACCGCCGCGAAGTCACCCGCGAAGAAGGCCACGGCCGCCGCCAAGCGCACCGCGGCGGGCGGGACCGCGGCGGCCCGGACCGCCGCCGGCGCATCCGGCCGGAAGGGCGCGAAGCGGACCGGGGACCAGGGCGGGAAACCGGCCGGGGAGCAGGCCGGGGAGCAGACGGGCCGGCAGGCCGCGAAGCGGGCGGGCGGGCGGCGGCCCCGCAGCGCCTGACCCGGCGCGGCGGACCGGTGCCGGCGCCCCCGGGGTCAGGACGTACGGCCGAGGTGGTCCAGCAGCTCGTCGTGGAGGAGCCCGTTGGAGGCGGCCGCGTTGCCGCTGTGCGGGCCCGGGCGGCCGTCGAGGCCGGTGAAGGTGCCGCCCGCCTCGGTGACGATGATCGCGTTGGCCGCCATGTCCCACAGGGACAGCTCGGGCTCGGCGCAGAAGTCGACGCTGCCCTCGGCGACCATCATGTAGGGCCAGAAGTCGCCGTACGCGCGCGTGCGCCAGACCTTGCGGGTGAGGTCGAGGAAGCCGGGGAGCCGGCCCTGCTCCTCCCAGCCGGACAGCGAGGAGTACGCGAAGGAGGCGTCCGCCAGGCCCGAGACCCCGGAGACGCGCAGCCGGCTCGCCGAGGACAGGCTGCGGCCGGTGTACGCGCCGTGGCCCTTCGCGGCCCACCAGCGGCGGCCCAGGGCGGGCGCGGAGACCAGGCCGACGACCGGCCGGTAGCCCTCCCCGCTCGCCTCCCCGCTCGTCTCACCGCCCGGGTGTGCGGGCTCGCCGTCCACCGCCTCCATCAGCGAGATCAGCGTGGCCCAGACCGGGACCCCGCGTACGTAGTTCTTCGTGCCGTCGATCGGGTCGATCACCCAGCGGCGCGGCCCGGTGCCCTCGACGCCGTACTCCTCGCCGAGGATCGCGTCGCGCGGGCGGGCCCGCTGGAGCTGACCGCGGATGATCTCCTCGGCCGCCTTGTCCGCCTCGCTCACCGGGGTCATGTCCGGTTTGGTCTCGACCTTCAGGTCGAGCGCCTTGAAGCGGGCCGTCGTCGCGGCGTCGGCCGCGTCCGCGAGGACGTGGGCGAGACGGAGGTCGTCGAGGTAATCGGGCATGGAGGCACCGTATCCGGGCGGCGCGCGGCGCAGCCACACGGGCCGGGGTGCACCGCACGTGGCGCACCGGGAGGGGGATCCGGGGCCGGGCCGTGCGGCGGTACGCGGGGCCGGAGGCGGCGGGGGCGGCTGGGACAGCGGTGGCGGTGGGGGCGGTGGCGGTGGCGGGCGGCTCGGGGCGTCCGGAAAGGCGCCCCCCGGTGCCTCCGCGAACCCTTGACAGTGCTGCGGGGCGCGTCAAATCTGGGCGCAGAGCCCCTTGCTCCAGGGAGGCGAGATGCCCGCTGCCCGGGAATCCCTGCTGGACGCCGCGTACACGGCGCTCGCCCGCAGGCCGTGGTCCGCCGTACGCATGGTGGAGGTGGCCGCGGCCGCCGGGGTGTCCCGGCAGACCCTGTACAACGAGTTCGGCAGCAAGGAGGGGCTCGCGCGGGCACTGGTGCGCCGGGAGGCCGACGGCTTCCTCGCCGGTGTCGAGCGCGCGCTCGCCGGGGCCGCCGCGCCCCGGGACCGGCTCGTCGCGACCGCCGAGTGGACCGCCTCCGCCGCCCGCGACAACGCGCTCGTCCGCGCCATGCTCACCGGCTGCTGGAACGAGCGCCTGCCCTGCCCGGCGTTCACCGTCGTGCCGTCCGCGTCGGCGGTGCCGGCCCAGCGCCGGGCCGACGGACCGCTGCCCTCGCCCGGTGACTTCGTGGCGCTCGTCCGCGACCGCGCCCTCGCCGCGCTGTGCGGACCCGGCGCGGCCGATCCGGACGCCGGTGACCTCGCCCACTGCTGCGAACTCGCCGTCCGTCTCGCCCTGTCCTGCGTCGCGGCGCCGCCGGCGGAGGGCGGCGTGGCCGGGCTGGTCAGGGGCGCGCTGCGCCGCGGCGCGGGAGCGGGACCGGACGGGCCCGGGCCGCAGGAGGGCCGGGCCCCGCGATCCGGTACTCCTAGTGCGCCGAGCCCGACAGCTGGAGGCCGATCACGCCCACGATGACCAGGCTGATCGAGACGATCTTCAGGGTGGACACCAGGTCGCCGAGGAAGACCATGCCGTAGATGGCGGTTCCGGCCGCGCCGATGCCGGTCCACACCGCGTAGGCGGGGCCCACGTCCAGCTTGCGCAGGGAGAGCGTGAGCAGGCCGAAGCTGCCGAGGGCGAAGGAGGCGAAGGCGATCGTCGGCCACAGCCGGGTGAATCCGTGCGAGAGCTTGAGGCAGACGGCGAAGCCGGTCTCCAGCATCCCGGCCACGACGACCAGCAGCCACGCCATGTGCTGTCCTCTCGTACGCCCGGATCTCCGGCTCGGTGCGATTATGCACTTACCTGCGGTCGGCCCACCCGAAACAACGCGGCGCTCAGTCGCCGTCCGTGCGCTCCCGCGTGGACAGCAGCCGGCGCAGCGAGTACAGCCGGGCCGGGTCGGCGTGCCCCTCGGCCACCCAGGCGTCCAGTGCGCAGTCCGGCTCGTCGTGACTGCACGCGCGCGGGCAGCCCTCGGTGCCGGGTTGCAGGTCGGGGAAGGCGTTGATGACCCGGGAGGGGTCCACGTGGTGCAGGCCGAAGGAGCGCACGCCCGGCGTGTCGATGACCCAGCCGTCGTCGCCCGACAGGGGCAGCGCCAGCGCCGAGGTGGTGGTGTGCCGGCCGCGTCCTGTCACGGCGTTGACGTGCCCGGTCGAACGGCGTAGCTCCAGCGGCACCAGCGCGTTGACCAGGGTCGTCTTACCGACACCGGAGTGCCCGACGAACGCCGTGCTCTTTCCGGCGAGCTGCTCGCGCACCCGGGCCACCGCGGAGCCGTTCTCCAGCTCCTCCCGGCTGGTGACGACGTAGGGGATGTCCAGGGCGCCGTACAGCTCCAGGAGCTTGTCCGGCGGGGCCAGGTCGGACTTGGTCAGCACCAGCAGGGGCGTCAGACCGCCGTCGAAGGCCGCCACCAGGCAGCGGTCGATCAGCCGCGGCCGGGGCTCGGGGTCGGCGAGCGCGGTGACGATGGCGAGCTGGTCGGCGTTGGCGACGACGACCCGCTCGTAGGGGTCGTCGTCGTCGGCCGTGCGGCGCAGCACCGAGGTGCGCTCCGCGATGCGGACGATCCGCGCGAGGGTGTCCTTCTGGCCGGACAGGTCGCCGACCAGGGCGACCCGGTCGCCCACCACGGCCGCCTTGCGACCCAGCTCGCGGGCCTTCATCGCCAGCACCGGGCGGCCGTCGACGAGGCAGGTCAGCCGGCCCCGGTCGACGGTGAGGACCATGCCCTCGGCCGCGTCCTCGTGCTTGGGCCGGATGGTGGTCCGCGGCCGGTTGCCCTTGCGGTTGGGACGGGAGCGGATGTCGTCCTCGTCGGTGTGCTTGCCGTAACGGCGCATCGCGGTGTGTCCCCTACGCCCCGTCGCCCCTGTCGCTCCCGAACATCCGGGTCCACAGCTCGGGGAAGTCCGGCAGGGTCTTCGCGGTCGTCGCCACGTTCTCGATCCGCACCCCGTCGACCGCGAGGCCGATGATCGCACCGGCCGTCGCCATGCGGTGGTCCTCGTAGGTGTGGAAGGTGCCGCCGTGCAGCGGGCGCGGGCGGATGTGCAGGCCGTCGGCCGTCTCCGTGACGTCACCGCCCAGCTCGTTGATCTCCTTGGTCAGCGCGGCCAGCCGGTCCGTCTCGTGCAGCCGCAGATGGGCCACGCCCCGCAGGGTCGAGGGGGAGTCGGCGAGGGCGGCGACCGCGGCGATGCCGGGGGTCAGCTCGCCGACGTCACCGAGGTCGACATCGATGCCGTGCACCGCGCCGGACCCGGTGAACACCAGGCCGTAGTCGGTCAGTTCGCAGGAACCACCCATCTCGGTGAAGATCTCCCGCAGCCGGTCACCCGGCTGGGTCGTGCGCTCCGGCCAGTCCGGGACGATCACCTTGCCGCCGGTGACCAGGGCCGCCGCCAGGAACGGCTGGGCGTTCGACAGGTCCGGCTCGATCGTCAGGTCCCGGCCGAGCAGCGCGCCCGGGGTGACCCGCCAGACGTTCGGCTCGCCACCCGCCTCCGGGGTGTCCACCTGGGCGCCGACCGCGCGCAGCATGTCGACGGTCATCCGGATGTGCGGCACGGACGGCAGCGTGGCACCGGTGTGCCGGACCTCGACGCCCTGGTTGAAGCGCGGTCCCGACAGCAGCAGCGCGGAGACGAACTGGGACGACGAGGACGCGTCGACCGACACCGGGCCGCCGTCCAGCGCCCCGCCGCCGTGCACGGTGAGCGGCAGCGAGCCCCGGCCGTCGTCGTCGATGCGCGCGCCGAGCACCCGCAGCGCGTCGATCACCCCGTTCAGGGGCCGCTCGTAGGAGCGCGGGTCCCCGTCGAAGCGGACGGGGCCGTCGGCCAGCGTGGCGACCGGCGGCAGGAAGCGCATCACGGTGCCCGCGTTGCCGACGTCGACCGAGACCGGGCCGCGCAGGACAGCCGGGATCACCCGCCAGGCCTCGCCCGTGCCGTCGGGGCCGACGCCCTCCTCGATGCCGACGCCCAACGCGCGCAGTGCGGCCGCCATCAGCAGCGTGTCGCGGGAGCGCAGCGGGCGGCGCAGCCAGCCGGGCTCCGAGGCGAGGGCGGCGAGGATCAGCGCGCGGTTGGTGACCGACTTGGACCCGGGCACGTGGACCGTCGCGTCGACGGCTCCGCTCGCGTGCGGGGCGGGCCAGAGGGCGGGGTTTTCGGGCATGGGGCCACTCTATAAGGAGGCCGTCGTCCCGGTGCGGTGCCGTCCGGCCGGACAGGACGGCAACAGGACGTAGGGCCTGTCGTTCGGATCATGTCGGCGTCGCGGGGCGTGGCACGCACATCTGCGGCGTTGTCGTCGGTCCTCGACGCTCCGCGTCGACTCCCTCCTCCGCCTTGCGGCTGCACGCGCCACGCCCCGCTCGGGTCGGCCGAGAGGCGCGGTTCCGCTCAGCCGACCTGATCCGAACGACAGGCCCTAGCCCTCCAGCAGCCAGCGGCCGCCGCCGATGAGCGAGCACAGGGACACCGCGTGGAACAGGAACAGCCACAGCCCCGCGGGGACATGGGTCAGCCGGGACAGCTGGTCCGCGTCCGAGTCGCCGGCGCCGCCGCCCGACCGCTTCGCCTGGAGCTCGAAGGCCGGCCTGACCCCGCCGAACAGCAGGAACCACACCACCGCGTACGCGAACGCCGCCTGCACCTGGGGCCCGGCCAGCCAGGACACCAGCAGGAAGGCGCCGCCCGTCAGCACCACGGTCAGCACGCCGTAGGCGTTGCGGATCATCACCAGCATGGCCACCAGCAGCGCGGTCGCCGCCCACAGCAGCAGCGTGATGCGACCCGTGGCCAGCAGGGCGGCCCCGCCGAGGCCCAGCAGCGGGGGAGCGGTGTACCCGGCCGCCGCGGTGAGGATCATGCCGAGGCCGTGCGGCTTGCCGCGGCTGAGGGTCAGGCCGCTGGTGTCGGAGTGCAGGCGTATCCCGGTCAGGGTGCGGCCGGTGAGCAGCGCCAGCAGGCCGTGGCCGCCCTCGTGCGCGATGGTGATGGCGTTGCGGGACAGGCGCCACAGCGGGTGCGGGACGACCACGGCCAGCGCGGCGGCCAGGGTGGCCAGCACCACCCACAGATCGGGGTCGGGCTGGGTGCCCGTCAGCCGGTCCCAGAGGCCGGGCAGCGCGAGGGCGGCGAGGCTGTCCATGGTCTGCGGTGACTCCGTTTCGTCGGGTGCCCCCGAGTGCGGCGGGGTGCGGCGGGTCCGCCGCGTCCGGCAGGTGCGCGGGGTGCGGCGGGTTCGGTGGGCGGGTGGTCGGGGGGCGGGCGGGCCTGGCAGTGTGACACGTATGTGCGGACGGTATGCATCCAGTCGTGGGCCCGAGGATCTCGCGGAAATCTTCGAGATCGAGAAGTGGGAGCCCGAGGAGACCTTGGAACCGGACTACAACGTGGCCCCCACCAAGCAGGTCCACGCCGTCCTGGACCGCCCGGTGAAGGACACCGGCAGCCTGCGCCCGGTCCGGCAGCTGCGCAGGCTCACCTGGGGGCTGGTGCCCTCCTGGGCGAAGACGCCCGAGGGCGGCGCCCGGATGATCAACGCCCGCGCCGAGACCGTCCACGAGAAGCCCGCCTACCGGCGCGCCTTCGCCGCCCGGCGCTGCGTCGTGCCCGCCGACGGCTACTACGAGTGGGTCACCGGCGAGCAGGAGCGGCAGCTGGAGACCGAGGGCAGGCGCAAGCGGCCCCGCAAGCAGCCGTACTTCGTGCTGCCCGCCGACGGCGCCGTGTTCGCGATGGCCGGCCTGTACGAGTTCTGGCGGGACCGGACCCTGCCCGACGACCACCCGCGGGCCTGGTGGGTCACCTGCTCGGTGATCACCACCGAGGCGGAGCGGACCCCGCTGGCCGGCGCCCCCGCCGAGGGCCCGCGCTCGCTGGCCGACATCCACCCCCGGATGCCGCTGATGCTCACCCCGGACCGCTGGGACGCCTGGCTGGACCCCGGCCGCACCGACCCGGACGAGCTGCGCGGCCTGCTGACCCCGCCCCCGCCCGGCCTGCTGCGCGCGTACCCGGTCTCCACGGCCGTCAGCAACGTCCGCAACAACGGCCCGGAGCTGCTGAAGGAGCTGGCGGCGCCGGAGGAGGGCACACTCTTCTAGCGTGATCGAAACTGTCGAGACCGAGGCCGGGACCGCGCGCGTGACCTGGCACGAGGCGAAGGACGCGCGGCTGGTGCTGGCGGTGGGCCACGGCGCCGGCGGCGGTGTCGGGGCACGCGACCTCCAGGCGCTCGCCCGGGTGCTGCCCGGGCACGGCGTCACCGTGGCCCTCGTCGAGCAGCCCTGGCGGGTGGCGGGCCGGAAGGTCGCGCCCGCGCCGAAGACCCTGGACACCGGCTGGCGCGGGGTGTGGCCCACGCTCGCCGCGCCCGGGCTGCCAGTGGTCTCCGGCGGGCGCAGCGCCGGCGCCCGGGTCGCCTGCCGCACCGCCGCCGCACTGGGCGCGCACGCCGTGCTCGCGCTGAGCTTCCCGCTGCACCCGCCGGGCCGGCCGGAGAAGTCCCGGGCAGCGGAACTGCTCGGCGCGGGGGTGCCCACCCTGGTGGTCCAGGGCGGCAACGACCCCTTCGGCCGGCCCGCGGAGTTCCCCGAAGGGCCGTACGAGCTGGTCGGGGTGGCGGAGGGCGACCACGGCCTCGCGGTGCCCAAGCGGGCCGGGATCACGCAGGAGCAGGCGCTTCAGGCCGTGACCGGGGCCGTCGTGCGGTGGCTGGCGTCACTCGGGTGACGCGGGGGAATGCCGCGCGGCGGGTCACTGTTGTGCCGGACAGACGTGCTGAAGAACCGGCACCGACGTCCGAGGAGAGGAAGTCCGCCGCATGGGTCCGACCACATGCCCGAGCCGCAGCAGCCGCGCTGACCTGGACTGGACGGTGCTGCACGCGGCCAAGACCGCTCCGATTCGAGCGGCGGCGGGACCGGGTCGTGTTCTATCCTCCGAAACGAGTGGGGCCGGTCTCGGTCCCGCCCGGGATCTTGAGGAGGTGGGTCCGGTCACTGGGACCGACGCAGGGACCGACAACGGCCAGGCGGAGCAGCCCGAGGGCCAGGGCATGAGCGCGGGCGCGGGCACGGAGTCGACCGCGCAGCGCAGCGCGCGCTTCGAGCGCGACGCGCTCGAGTTCCTCGACCAGATGTACTCGGCCGCGCTGCGCATGACGCGCAACCCGGCCGACGCCGAGGACCTGGTGCAGGAGACGTACGCCAAGGCGTACGCGTCCTTCCACCAGTTCCGGGAGGGCACCAACCTCAAGGCGTGGCTGTACCGGATCCTCACCAACACGTTCATCAACTCCTACCGCAAGAAGCAGCGCGAACCGCAGCGCTCCGCCGCGGAGGAGATCGAGGACTGGCAGCTCGCGCGCGCCGAGTCGCACATGTCGACGGGTCTGCGCTCCGCCGAGTCGCAGGCGCTCGACCACCTGCCCGACTCGGACGTGAAGTCGGCGCTGCAGGCGATCCCCGAGGAATTCCGCATCGCCGTCTACCTCGCCGATGTAGAGGGCTTTGCGTACAAGGAGATCGCGGACATCATGGGGACACCCATCGGTACGGTGATGTCCCGGCTGCACCGGGGCCGCCGGCAACTGCGCGGCATGCTGGAGGACTACGCCCGTGAGCGCGGGCTGGTCCCGGCGGGCGCCGGGGAGTCGAACGAAGCGAAAGGCTCGGGCTCATGAGCTGCGGAGAGCCGCACGAGACGGACTGCAGTGAGGTGCTGAACCACCTCTACGAGTTCCTCGACAGTGAGATGCCGGACGTCGACCGCGACAAGTTCCAGCACCACTTCGAGGAGTGCTCGCCCTGTCTCGAGAAGTACGGTCTGGAGCAGGCCGTGAAGAAGCTGGTCAAGCGGTGCTGCGGGCACGACGACGTACCGAGCGACCTGCGTGCCAAGGTGCTGGGTCGGATCGACCTGATCCGCTCCGGGCACGCGGTGCCCGAGCACGACGTGACGGCGACCCCTCAGGTGACGTCCCCCGAGTCGTGACCGCCGCCCGGTGACCGCCGCCGGTTGACGGCCGGCCCGGCCGCCTGACCGAGGTCCAGGAGCGCCGGGCACCGGCCGCCGTCACCCGAATGTGCTAATCCTCCGGGCACCGGCCCCGGATCCCCCGACGACCGCCCTAGGCTCCGAGCCCGGACAGGCACGGTCGGGGGAGGGGTGTGATGGAGGCGGTCCCGGCCCGGGCACGGGTGTACGTCGCCTGCGTCGCCCTGCTGGCATTGCCCTGTGTGCTGCCGCTGCCCGGGACGGGCACGCCTTGGTGGGCGGTGGTGCCGCTGGCCGCGCTGTACGCGCTGTGCGAGCACGTGGTCCGGGTCCGCTTCGCCGGCACCTTCTACCCCGTGCTGCTCGCCGGGGCGTTCCTGCTGGCCCCGCCGGCCGCCGCGCTGGTGCCGCTGCCCGCCGCCCTGCTGCCCGGCGCCGGGCGGCGGACCGCCCCGCTGCGGCGTCTCTGGCGGGCCGTCCAGCCGGCGCTCGCCGTCTGGGCGGCCGCCACCGTGCACGGCACGCTGGGCGGCCGGGAGGCGGTCGCCGCCTCCCGCTTCCCGTACGTGCTGCTGCCCGCCGGGGCCGGGGTGCTTGCCTTCGCCCTGGTGCTCGCCCTGCTCGACGGCGGCATCCTGGCCGTCGGCCTCGGCACACCGCCCGCACCCTTCGGACAGCGGGCCGGGGTGCCCGCCCGGCGCGTCCGGCACGCGCTGCTCGCCCGCTCGCTGGCGCCGGTCGGGGTGCACGGGCTGGCCGGGCTGATGATGGCCGTGCTGTGGCGCAGCCCGTACGGCCCCGTCGCCGCACTGCTGGTGCTGCTGCCGATGGGCGTGTCCTGCTGGGCGTTCGCCCAGTACCACCGGGAACGAGCCGCCCACCAGGCCACCATCCGCGCGCTGGTGCAGGCCGTCGACATCAAGGACGGCTACACCCGCGGGCACAGCGAGCGCGTCGGCCGGGCCTCCGTGCTGATCGCCCGCGAACTCGGCATGGACGACGAACGCGTCGAGGTACTGCGCTTCGCCGGCATCCTGCACGACGTCGGCAAGCTCGGCGTGCCCACCCGGCTGCTGCGCAAGGACGGTCCGCTGACCCCCGAGGAACGGCGGATCATCGAACTGCACCCCGAGTACGGGCACGAGATGGTGCGCGGCATCTCCTTCCTCGGCGATGCCCGGGCCGCGATCCTGCACCACCACGAGCGGATGGACGGCAGCGGCTACCCCTACGGGCTGGCCGGCCGGCAGATCCCCGAGTGCGCCCGGGTCGTCGCCGTCGCCGACGCCTTCGACGCGATGACCTCCACCCGCTCCTACCGCCGGGCCCGGCCCGTCGAGGCGGCGGTGGCCGAGCTGGAGCGGTGCGCGGGCGCCCACTTCGACCCCCGCATGGTCACCGCGCTGGTGCGCGCCCTGGACCGGCACGGCTGGCACCCGGCCGTCACCGCCGACGAGGCCCCGCATCCGGCACCCGCGCCCCAGCCGGCGGGCAGCCGCCCGGGAGCCCACCGGTGACCGCGCTGCGGCTGATCCACGGCGGTGCCGCGCTGCTCGCCGCCCTCTGCCTCGCCGACACCCTGTGGAGCGGCCTGGAGGACCGGGGGGTGGCGCTGGCCTTCGGGCTCCTCACGGCCGTCGGCGAGCTGACCCGGTGGAGCGGCGCCCGCCCGCGGGAGGCCGCGCCGCTCGGCGCCGCCGGCTCGCTGTCGTACGCCCTGCTCGGCGCCGACGCCGGGCGGCCCGGCCTGCACGACGCCCCGCAGGTCGTCTCCGTCGTCCTCGCCGCCTGTCTGCTCGGCGGCGTGCCGCACGTCCGGCGCGGCCTGACCCCGGCCCGCGACCACCTCGCCCGGCGCCTGCTCACCGTCGGCTTCGCCGCCGCCTGCTTCCAACCGCTGTACAACCAGGGCGCGTTCCGGGCCTGGGCCGGCCCGGCCTACGCCCTGCTGCTGGTCGCGCTGCTGGTGCTCACCGCGCTGTGCGACGCGGTTCTCGCCGCCGCGCTCGCCCACGCCCGCACCCGCTGGCCGTTCGGCCCGCTGCTGCGCGAGGAACTGGGCGGGCTGCTCGGCATCGGGTCCGCCGTGTGCGCGACCGGCGCGGTGATGGCGCTGGGCGTCGCCGTGGCGGGGCTGTGGGCGCTGCCGGTGTTCTGCCTGCCGCTGCTGCTGACCCAGCTGGCGTTCCGCCGGTACGCGGCCGTGCGTACCACCTACCGCCAGACCATCGCCTCCCTCGCCCGGGCCACGGAGATAGCCGGGTACACCCCGCCCGGGCACGCCCGCCGGGTCGCCGCGCTCAGTCGGGCCGTCGGCCGGGACCTGGGCCTGTCCGGGCCGGAGCTGACCGTGCTGGAGTACGCGGCCCTCATGCACGACATCGGCCAGCTGAGCCTGGTCGACCCGGTCCCGGCCGGCGCCACCGCCGGACTGCCGCCGCAGGAGCAGCGGCGCATCGCGCTGCTCGGCGGGGCCGTCGTCCGGCAGACCGGGGTGGACGCGGCGGTGGCGGTCGTCGTCGAGCGGCAGGCCGACCCCTACCGGGAGCAGCCGGTCGCCGCGCGGATCGTGCGGGCGGTGAACGCCTACGACGAGAAGACCCGGGAGGCCGGGCCCGGCGGGCCGCTGACGGCGCTGGAGGACCTGCGGCTCGGTACCGCCGGGGACTACGCGCCGGACGTGGTGGAGGCGCTCGGCCGGGTGCTCGCCCGGGACTGTCTGACCCTGCCCCTGGCTGGGTAACCCATGGGTAATGAGCGCCTCTCCCGCCGTACGTGGTTGGATGCCAGGGAGAGGGTGTCCGGGGGCACAAGCCAGCCCACTGTGGGAACTGGAACTGGCAGGCGGGAATCGTGAGGATCTTCGGCAAGGGACGGCACCGGCCCTCCGCCTCCTGGCGGCAGGCCACCGACCGGGCGTTCACACTGATCGGCGATGGCCGGTACGAGGACGCGGGGGAACTGCTGACCCGCGCCGCCGACCTGGAGCCCTGGCTGTCGGAGTCCTGGTTCAACCTCGCCCTGCTGCACAAGTTCCGGCACGACTGGGAGCAGGCCCGGGCGGCCGGGCTGCGGGCCGTGGCCCTGCTGGACCGCGAGAGCGGGGCGCCCGACTGGTGGAACGTCGGCATCGCCG
Organism: Streptomyces sp. NPDC041135; assembly: GCF_055592085.1. Lineage (NCBI taxonomy): Bacteria > Bacillati > Actinomycetota > Actinomycetes > Kitasatosporales > Streptomycetaceae > Streptomyces > Streptomyces sp. NPDC041135. The sequence goes on along the minus strand of NZ_JBVIYZ010000011.1, from coordinate 207,334 downwards.
CCACCGCGCTGCAGGACTGGCCGCTGGCCCGGCGCGCCTGGCAGGCCTACGGCCTGAAGGTGCCCGGCGGGGTGACCGCCTCCGGGGAGCCGCTCGGCATGGACCTGGGCAGCGCGGCCGTACGGCTGTCGCCGGAGGGCGAGGCCGAGGTGGTGTGGGGCCGCAGGCTCGACCCGGCGCGCATCGAGGTGCTGTCCATCCCGCTGCCGTCGTCCGGGCGGCGCTGGGGCGAGGTCGTCCTGCACGACGGGGTGCCGCACGGCGAGCGGACCACCGCCACCGGGCACGCCTACCCGGTCTTCGACGAGATCGAGCTGTGGGCGCCGTCGCCCGTGCCCACCTGGGTGGTGCTGCTGGAGGCGGCCACCGAGGCGGACCGGGACGCGCTGGAGCAGCTGGCCGCCGACGCGGGGTTCGCCGCGGAGGACTGGTCGTCGTCGGTGCGGCTGCTGTGCCGCATGTGCTCGGAGTCACGGATGCCGTCGGACGAGGGCGACGGTGTGCACCTCGATCCGCACGACCACAGCGAGCCGGGACACCCCGGGCCGCTGGGCCACCGCACGGCCGGGCAGCTGTGGGTGCCCGAGCGGGAGTGCGGCGTGGCGGCGCCGGCCTCGCTGGTGCGGGGGCTGCTCGACGGATGGGTCGCGGACAGCCCCGACTCGCGTGACTGGCGGGATCTCGAAGAGGTCTGCTGACCGTTCGCCGTACCCTGTATCCGCATCCACCCCCGTTCTTGCAGGAAGGCATACGTCGGTCATGGCGCAGCAGGACACCGATCACCAGCACGCGGGCGTGCTCCCCGTGGACGACGAGGGCTTCGTCATCGACACCGGGGACACCGAGGAGCGCGAGGGCGCCTGGCGCGAGCGGGGTACCTCCCGGCCGATCACGGTCGTCGGCAACCCGGTGCTGCACAAGGAGTGCCAGGACGTCACCGAGTTCGGTGCGGAGCTGGAACAGCTGGTGGCGGACATGTTCGCCTCGCAGCGCACCGCGGAGGGCGTGGGCCTGGCCGCCAACCAGATCGGCGTGGACCGCAAGGTGTTCGTCTACGACTGCCCCGACGACGAGGGCGTCCGGCACGTCGGCGTGGTGTGCAACCCGAAGCTGGTCGACCTGCCCGCCGACCGGCGCCGCCTGGACGACTCCAACGAGGGCTGCCTGTCCGTGCCGACGGCGTACGCGCCGCTGGCCCGGCCCGACTACGCCGAGGTGACCGGGCAGGACGAGAAGGGCAACCCGATCCGGGTGCGCGGCACCGGCTACTTCGCACGGTGTTTGCAGCACGAGACGGATCACCTGTACGGCTACCTCTACATCGACCGGCTCTCCAAGCGCGAACGCAAGGACGCGCTGCGGCAGATGGCCGAGAACGAGCCACGCTACCCCGTGGTCGCCAACGACTGAGCGGTGTGAGCACCGGCGGCGAGGCCGTCGCGAGCGGACCGGGGCGCCCGGCCGGGAGAGATCCCGGCCGGGCGCCTTCGTCATGCCCGGACACCCGCGCGCCGGACATCCGTGCGTCGTACTCGCACACGCCGCACACCCGCGCGACGGACACCTGATCCGGGATGGACGCCTACTGGTCACCGATCGGTCGCGCAAGAGGGGGTTTCGCAATCAGGGGGGAGTGGATGGAGCAAATCCGTTCCCAGACCGGTCAGTTGTAGGGCTGAATGGAAGTGCGGGGATACGCAACGGCGCACGCCCGGCACAGGGGGAGGGGTGTGCGCTCCTGGCGGCTGAGAGGGGTTTGTCCGTGCGAGCTTTCCCACACAGCACCACATCGACGCCGACGGCGGTCGCGGTTCCACCTTCCCTGGCCCTCCCGGTGATCGAGGCCGCGTTTCCCCGGCAACTGCACCCCTACTGGCCGCGACTTCAGGAGAACACCCGGCTCTGGCTCCTCGAAAAGCGGCTCATGCCGGCGGAGAAGGTGCGGGAATATGCCGACGGCCTGTGCTACACCGACCTCATGGCCGGGTACTACCTCGGCGCCTCGGACGAGGTGCTGCAGGCCGTAGCGGACTACAGCGCGTGGTTCTTCGTCTGGGACGACCGCCACGACCGCGACATCGTGCACGGCCGGAGCGGCGACTGGCGGCGACTGCGGCACCGCCTGCACGCGGCTCTCGACGCACCACGGCACCACCTGCACCACCCGGACCCCCTGGTCTCCGCGTTCGCGGACAGCGTGGTGCGGCTGTACTCGTTCCTGCCGCGCTCCTGGAACCGCCGGTTCGCCCGGCACTTCCATGCGGTGATCGAGGCGTACGACCGCGAGTTCCGCAACCGCACCGAAGGGTACGTCCCCGGTGTCGAGGAGTATCTCGCCCTGCGCCGCCTCACCTTCGCCCACTGGATATGGACGGACCTGCTCGAGCCGAGCGCGGGAACCGAACTCCCGGACGCGGTGCGAAAACACCCGGCATATCGCCGTCCGGCACTGCTCAGCCAGGATTTCGCCGCCTGGTACAACGACCTCTGCTCGCTGCCGAAGGAAATAGCGGGCGACGAGGTGCACAATCTCGGACTCAGTCTCATCACCCACGAGGGAATGTCCCTCGAGGAGGCCGTCGAGGACATCAGGCGACGCGTCCAGGAATGCGTCAGCGCATTCCCGGACGCCGAGCGTGAAGCCCTGTTCTTCGCCGACGGACTCGACGACGGAACGGTACGCGGAAAGGAATGCGGAGCCGCGGTCCGGGCCTGCGTCGCGAACATGCGCAACTGGTTCAGTTCCGTCTACTGGTTCCACCACGAGTCCGGCCGGTACATGGTCGACAGCTGGGACGACCGGTCCACGCCCCCGTACGTCAACAACGAAGCGGCAGGTGAGAAATGACCGTCGAATCCGTGCGGCCGGCGTCCTCCGGGGCACCCGGACGGGGCCGGCCGCCCCTGGCGGGCGGCGGTGTCCCGGTCCTCGGCCACGGCTGGAAGCTGGTGCGCGACCCGCTCGCCTTCATGGCCGGGCTGCGCGACCACGGCGACGTCGTACGCCTCAAGCTGGGCCCCAAGACGGTGTACGCCGTCACCACGCCGGCGCTGACCGGCGCGCTCGCGCTCAGCCCCGACTACAGAATCGACGGACCGCTGTGGGAGTCCCTGGAGGGGCTGCTCGGCAAGGAGGGCGTGGCCACGGCCAACGGGCCCCGCCACCGGCGCCAGCGGCGCACCATCCAGCCCGCCTTCAGGCTGGACGCCATCCCCGCCTACGGACCGGTGATGGAGCAGGAGGCGCACGCGCTGACCGGGCGCTGGCAGCCTGGCGACACCGTCGACTGCACCACCGAGTCCTTCCGCGTCGCCGTGCGCATCGCCGCCCGCTGCCTGCTGCGCGGCGACTTCATGGACGAGCGCGCGGAACGGCTGTGCGTCGCTCTCGCCACCGTCTTCCGGGGCATGTACCGCCGTATGGTGGTGCCCCTGGGACCGCTCTACCGGCTGCCGTTCCCGGCCAACCGCGAATTCAACCGGGCACTGGCCGATTTACATCTCCTCGTCGACGAGATCGTCGCCGAACGCCGCGCATCTGGTCAAAAGCCGGACGATTTGCTGACGGCATTGCTCGAGGCGAAGGACGACAATGGCGAACCGATCGGGGAACAGGAGATCCACGACCAGGTCGTCGCGATACTCACCCCCGGAAGCGAAACAGTCGCCTCCACGATCATGTGGCTCCTCCAGGTGCTCGCGGAACATCCGGAACACGCGGCCCGGGTACGCGCGGAGGTCGAATCGGTGACCGGCGGCCGGCCCGTCGCATTCGACGACGTCCGGAAGCTGACGCACACCAACAATGTCGTCGTCGAGGCGATGCGGCTGCGGCCCGCCGTGTGGATTTTGACGCGCCGCGCGGTGACCGACACCACGCTCGGCGGCTATCGCATTCCGGCCGGGGCGGACATCGTCTACAGCCCCTACGCGATCCAGCGCGACGCGCGCTCCTACTCCGGGCACCTCGACTTCGACCCCGACCGCTGGCTGCCGGAGCGCGTCAAGGAAGTGCCGAAGCACGCCATGAGCCCGTTCAGCACCGGCAACCGCAAGTGCCCCAGCGACCACTTCTCCATGGCCCAGCTGTCCCTGATCACCGCGGCGGTCTCGGCGAAGTACCGGTTCGAGCGGGCCGGCGACTGCGACGACGGCACCCGGGTGGGCATCACGCTGCGGCCGAACCGGCTGCTGCTGACGCCCGTGCCGTGGTGAGGTGAGCGCGGCCCGCCACCGCCCGGCGCGCGCTCAGGCGGCCTCCGGACCGCGGAACGCGCGCCGGTAGGCGTTCGGGGTGGTGCCCAGCGCCCGGACGAACTGGTGGCGCAGCGCGGCCGCCGTACCGAAGCCCGCGCGCCAGGCGATCGCGTCCATGGTCTCGTCCGTGCCCTCCAGCAACCGCTGGGCCAGCAGCACCCGCTGGCGCAGCAGCCAGCGGTAGGGAGTGGTGCCGGTCTCCTGCTGGAAGCGGCGGGCGAAGGTGCGCGGAGCCATGTGGGCGCGGGCGGCAAGCTGCTCGACGGTGACCTCCTGGTCGAGGTGCTCCTCCATCCACACCAGCACCTCGCCGACCGTGTCGCAGGGCGACCTGGGCAGCGGCCGCTCGATGTACTGCGCCTGCCCGCCGTCCCGGTGCGGCGGTACGACCATCCGCCGGGCGATCTTGTTGGCGACCTCGGGGCCCTGCTCCTTGCGCACGATGTGCAGGCACGCGTCGATCCCGGCGGCGGTGCCCGCCGAGGTGATCACCGGGTCCTCGTCGACGTAGAGCACGTCCGGCTCGACGACCGCCCGGGGGAAGCGCCGGGCCAGCTCGTCGGCGTGCCGCCAGTGCACGGCGCAGCGCCGGCCCTCGAGCAGCCCGGCCGCGCCGAGCAGGAAGACGCCCGAGCAGACGCTGAGCACCCGGGTGCCGCGCCCGGTGGCCCGGCGCAGGGCGTCCAGCAGCGCGGGCGGGTAGGACCGGGCCGCGTAGGAGCTGCCGGCCGGTACGGCGATCAGGTCGGCCTCCTCCAGCCGCTCCAGGCCGAACGGTGTCGACATGCTCAGGCCGGCGACCGGGGTGCTCAGCTGCGGTCCCTCCGCCGACACCACGGCGAAGTCGTACACCGGCAGCCCCTCGTCGCTGCGGTCGATCCCGAAGACCTCGCAGACCACGCCCAGTTCGAAGGGGTGCACGCCGTTCAGCAGGACCGCGGCGACGTTTTTCAGCATGCTGCCAGTGTGCCCCGGAAGTGGCAGTAATTCGAGGGGGTGCGGCAGTACTGCCACTGCCGGTAAGGAGTGTCCGGCGTGAGACTGGTGTGCATGAACGGAAACCAGATCGAAGGCCTGATCGGAATGCTCGCCGTGCTGGGGATCCTGGTCCTCATGACCCTGCCCTCGGTGATCGGCATTGTGCGCGACCGGCGCGTCGACCGGGAGCTGCGGGCGGCGCGTGACGCCGAGGCCGCCCGGACGGACCGGGCGGCCGGGAACCCCGCCCCCGGCGGGCCGGGCAGGCCCGGCGCCGCCACCCGGCCCGCCGCGCCCGCGGCACCCGCCGCGTGCGGCGCGTCCCGCGGTCACCGCGGCCTGACCCGTCCCGTCTGAGACCGGCCGTCGCTCAGAAGTCCTCGTCCAGGTCGACGGTGCCCTCCACCGCCACCTGGTACGCCGAGGGACGCCGCTCGAAGAAGTTGGTCAGCTCCTGGACGCCCTGCAGCTCCATAAAGGAGAAGGGGTTCTCCGAGCCGTACACCGGGGCGAAGCCGAGCCGCGTGAGGCGCTGGTCGGCCACGCACTCCAGGTACTGGCGCATGGAGTCGGTGTTCATGCCCGGGAGGCCGTCACCGCACAGGTCGCGCGCGAACTGCAGCTCGGCCTCGACGGCCTCCCGCAGCATGTCGGTGACCTGCTCCCGCAGGGCGTCGTCGAAGAGGTCCGGCTCCTCCTTGCGGACGGTGTCGACCACGTCGAAGGCGAACGACATGTGCATCGTCTCGTCGCGGAACACCCAGTTGGTGCCGGTCGCCAGGCCGTGCAGCAGACCCCGGCTGCGGAACCAGTAGACGTACGCGAAGGCCCCGTAGAAGAACAGGCCCTCGATGCACGCGGCGAAGCAGATCAGGTTCAGCAGGAAGCGGCGGCGGTCGGAGCGGGTCTCCAGGCGGTCCAGCTTCTCCACCGAGTCCATCCACCGGAAGCAGAACGCCGCCTTCTCCCGGATGGAGGGGATGTTCTCCACGGCCGCGAAGGCGGCGTTGCGGTCCTCCGGGTCGGGCAGGTAGGTGTCCAGCAGCGTCAGGTAGAACTGGACGTGGACGGCCTCCTCGAACAGCTGGCGGCTCAGGTACAGCCGCGCCTCGGGGGAGTTGATGTGCTTGTAGAGCGTCAGCACCAGGTTGTTGGCCACGATCGAGTCGCCCGTCGCGAAGAACGCGACCAGACGGCCGATCAGGTGCTGCTCGGCCGGCGTGAGCTTCGCGAGGTCGGTCACGTCCGAGTGGAGGTCGACCTCCTCCACGGTCCAGGTGTTCTTGATCGCGTCCCGGTAGCGCTCGTAGAAGTCCGGGTAGCGCATGGGGCGCAGGGTGAGCTCGAAGCCCGGGTCGAGCAGTCGGCTGTCACGGTCGGTCGTCACTGGCAGGCCTCGCAGGACTCGGGGTTCTCCAGGGAGCAGGCGACGGCGTCGGGGTCGGCGGCCTGCTGGGCGGGGACGGTGGCCTCGGGCCGGGCCTGGGCGCGGGCGGCGCGCGCGATGCGGGTGGCCGGCCGCGAGCGCAGGTAGTACGTCGTCTTCAGGCCCGACTTCCAGGCGTAGGCGTACATCGAGGAGAGCTTGCCGATGGTCGGCGTCTCCAGGAACAGGTTCAGGGACTGCGCCTGGTCCAGGTACGGGGTGCGGGCGGCGGCCATGTCGATGAGCCCGCGCTGCGGGATCTCCCACGCCGTGCGGTACAGCTCCCTGACGTCCGCCGGGATCCAGGTGAAGCCCTGCACCGAGCCGGCGGAGTCCCGCAGCGCCTCCCGGGTGCGCGCGTCCCAGACGCCGAGCCGCTTCAGGTCCTCCACCAGGTAGGTGTTGACCTGGAGGAACTCGCCGGAGAGGGTCTCGCGCTTGAAGAGGTTCGACACCTGGGGCTCGATGCACTCGTACACGCCCGCGATGGAGGCGATGGTGGCCGTCGGCGCGATGGCCAGCAGCAGCGAGTTGCGCAGGCCGACCGACGCGATCCGCTCGCGCAGCGCCGCCCAGCGCTCCGGCCAGGCCGGCTCGGTCCCGTAGTGGTCGGGGTGCAGCACGCCCCGCGCCGTACGGGTCTTCTGCCAGGCCGGCAGCGGGCCGTTGCGCTCGGCGAGGTCGGCGGACGCCTCGTAGGCGGCGAGCATGATCCGCTCGGCGATCCGCGTCGACAGGGCGCGCGCCCCGGCCGAGTCGAAGGGCAGGCGCAGCTTGAAGAAGACGTCCTGAAGGCCCATGGCGCCCAGGCCCACCGGCCGCCAGCGGGCGTTGGAGCGGCCCGCCTGCTCGGTCGGGTAGAAGTTGATGTCGACGACGCGGTCGAGGAAGGTGACGGCGGTGCGCACGGTGGCGTCCAGCCGCTCCCAGTCGATGTCACCGGCCGCCGCGTCCACGAAGGCGCCGAGGTTGACCGAACCCAGGTTGCAGACCGCGGTCTCCCCGTCGTCCGTGACCTCCAGGATCTCCGTGCAGAGGTTGGAGGAGTGGACGACGTGCCCGGGCTCGGCCGTCTGGTTGGCGGTGCGGTTGGCGGCGTCCTTGAAGGTCATCCAGCCGTTGCCGGTCTGCGCGAGGGTGCGCATCATGCGGCCGTACAGCTCACGCGCGGGCAGCGTTCTGCGCGCCAGGCCCGCGGCCTCCGCGGCGCGGTAGGCGGCGTCGAACTCCTCGCCCCACAGGTCCACCAGCTGCGGCACGTCCGCCGGGGAGAACAGCGACCAGGTGCCGTCGGCGTCGACCCGGCGCATGAACTCGTCCGGGACCCAGTGCGCGAGGTTGAGGTTGTGCGTGCGGCGGGCGTCCTCGCCGGTGTTGTCGCGCAGCTCCAGGAACTCCTCGATGTCGGAGTGCCAGGTCTCCAGGTAGACCGCGGCCGCGCCCTTGCGCCGGCCGCCCTGGTTCACGGCGGCCACCGAGGCGTCCAGGGTCTTCAGGAACGGCACGATGCCGTTGGAGTGCCCGTTGGTGCCCCGGATCAGCGAACCGCGTGAACGGATGCGGGAGTAGGACAGGCCGATGCCGCCGGCGTGCTTGGAGAGCCGGGCGACCTGGTGGTAGCGGTCGTAGATGGAGTCCAGCTCGTCCAGCGGGGAGTCGAGGAGGTAGCAGGACGACATCTGGGGGTGCCGGGTGCCGGAGTTGAACAGGGTGGGGGAGGACGGCAGGTAGTCCAGCCGGCTCATCAGCCGGTAGAGCGCGGCCACTTCGTCGAGCGCCCGCACGGTGTCGTCCTCGGCAAGTCCGGCGGCGACGCGCAGCAGGAAGTGCTGGGGCGTCTCGATCACCTTGCGGGTGATCGGGTGCCGCAGCAGGTAGCGGCTGTGCAGGGTGCGCAGGCCGAAGTAGCCGAAGCGGTCGTCGGCGCCGGTGTCGACGAGCGCGTCGAGGCGGGCCGCGTGCAGGCGGACGAAGGCCGCGGTGCGGTCGGCGATGAGCCCCTCGCGGTGGCCGGTGGCGACCGACGCGGTGAAGGACGTCACGCCCTGGGAGGCGGCCTCGGCGCGGACGGTGAGGGTCAGCAGGCGGGCGGCCAGCCGCGAGTAGGCGGGGTCCTCGGAGATGAGGCCGGCGGCGGCCTCCGTGGCCAGCTCGCGCAGTTCCGCCTCGTCGGCCGCCGCTGACCGCCCCCGCAGCGCGGCGGCGGCGACCCGGCCGGGGTCGGCGTCGGGCAGGTCGGCGGTCAGCTCGGTCAGGGTCCGCAGCAGCGCGGCACCGGGACCGTCGGTCTCCGGCACGCTGACTGAGGCCGGATCTGCTGGCGCGATGGTCACGTGGGGGCTCTCCCTCGCTCGGCACGGGGCCTCGCGGGGCAGGGGATGGCACACGGGCGCAGGCGGCGCCGCGTCCACCTGCCCACTCCACGAGGCCCGGACGTCTCGGCACCCGGACCGGACGGCCGGGCGCGCTGCCGGCAGGTCCTCGGACTGACCAGGCGTGCGGACGCACGCGTGTACACCGTTGCGGGACAGTTCCGGATTCGCACCGGATTCCCCTGCGGCGACAGCGAGCATGAGCATACATCTGGTGCCGGGTTCGGCGAGCACCCCCATATGTTGTGTCGCGCGGTGCCGGAGCGTCATGTCATGACAAACGGGCCGCCGTTGCGCGGTGCGCACGGCGGCCCGTCGGGAACCGTTCAGCGGCGGCCGGTCCGCGGCCGCCGCGTAAGCGGGCGGCCGGCCCGTCCGGGCCCGCTCAGTGGGCGCTGTCCGCGGTCGCCGGCGGCAGCTCCACCTGGACGCCCGGGTCGCCCGCGTCCGCGGTGTAGTCGGCGGGACTGGTCTGGTCGAGGCCCTCGGGGGCCTTGAACGCCCGCAGGGCGAAGGTCAGCACGACGGTGACGGCCACGTTGAGCACGAACGCGGTCAGGCCGATGTAGCCGATCTCCCCGATGCCGGGGATCTCCTTCGCCGAGCCGCCGAAGTGCTTCTGGGTCGGCGAGGCGACACCGTACGCGGCGACCGTGCCGTAGATCATGCCCACCGCCCAGCCCGCGAGCAGCGCCCAGCGGTGGAACCACCGGGTGAACAGGCCGCCGACCAGGGCGGGGAAGGTCTGCAGGATCCAGATGCCGCCGAGCAGCTGGAAGTTGATGGCGACGGTCTTGTCCATGGTCAGCACGAAGACCAGCGCGCCGACCTTCACCAGCAGCGACACGATCTTGGAGACCCGGGTCTCCTCCTTCGCCGTGGCGTCCGGCTTGATGAAGTCCTTGTAGATGTTGCGGGTGAAGAGGTTCGCGGCCGCGATCGACATGATCGCCGCCGGCACCAGCGCGCCGATGCCGATCGCCGCGAAGGCCACGCCCGCGAACCAGTCCGGGAACATGTCCTCGAACAGCTGCGGGATCGCCAGCTGGCCGTTGGTGACCTTCACCCCGGCCGCGATCGCCATGAAGCCCAGCAGCGCCAGCAGGCCGAGCATCAGGGAGTACAGCGGCAGGATCGTGGTGTTGCGGCGGATCACCTCACGGCTGCGCGAGGACAGCGTCGCGGTGATCGAGTGCGGGTACATGAACAGCGCGAGCGCCGAGCCCAGCGCCAGCGTGGCATACGTCCACTGCCCTGCCTCGGCCGGGACCAGGGCGCCGCGCGGCTTCCCGGTCGCCGGGTTGACCTGCGCGAAGGCGTGGCCCGCCTTGGCGAAGACGTCGTCGAAGCCGCCGAGCTTGATCGGGATGTAGATGATCGCCACCGCGATGACGATGTAGATCAGCGCGTCCTTCACGAACGCGATCAGCGCGGGGGCGCGCAGGCCCGAGGAGTAGGTGTAGGCGGCCAGCACGCCGAAGGCGATCAGCAGGGGCAGGTCCTTGACGAACCAGTTGCTGCTCGCGCTGCCGCCGACGCCCATCACGTCCAGCACGGCCTGGATGCCGACGAGCTGGAGCGCGATGTACGGCATGGTCGCGAGGATGCCGGTGACCGCCACCGCGAGCGACAGGCCCTTGGAGCCGAAGCGGCCGCGGACGAAGTCCGAGGTCGTCACGTACCCGTGCTTGTGCGACACCGACCACAGCCGCGGCAGGAAGGTGAAGATCAGCGGGTAGACCAGGATCGTGTACGGCACCGCGAAGAAGCCGGAGGCGCCCGCCGCGTAGATCGCCGCGGGAACGGCGACGAAGGTGTACGCCGTGTACAGGTCGCCGCCGAGCAGGAACCAGGTGATCCAGGTGCCGAAGGACCGTCCGCCCAGGCCCCATTCGTCGAGCGAGTGCTCGTCGTCGGCCCGGCGCCAGCGCGCGGCCAGGAAGCCCAGGACCGTGACGGCCAGGAAGAAGAAGATGAAGACGCCGAGCGCGACGCCGTTCACGCCGTCCTTCACCGCGACGCACCTCCCCGGACCGCGTCGCGGGAGCGCTGGTCACGGCGCCACAGCTGGTGCGCGGTGACGGTCAGCGCGGTGGAGACGAGCACCCACAGCATCTGGTACCAGTAGAAGAACGGGATGCCGATGAACGCCGGGTCGGTCTTCGCGTAGGAGCCCACCCACAGCATCGCCGCGAACGGCGCGGCGAGACAGAGGGCGATGACCACGCGGACCGGTGTGACCACCGGTTGTCTCACTTCAGGCGCATCTGACATGACACACGCTCCGTCCCCTCGACGACCACCTGTGCGGTGCGCAGGTGTTGATCACCTGTTGTAATGCGCAGGCAATCTAGGTGACGGTGTCGAGACAGCGGAAGCCCTCGTCCGTATATCGGTCCCGTAATTCAGCCCCGGACGGTACGCGCGGACGGTATGCGCGGACGTGGTCCGAACGAGAGGTCCTAGTCCTGGGGGCGCTTGAGGCGCGCCACGAACTTGTACCGGTCGCCCCGGTACACCGAGCGCACCCACTCCACGGGCCGGCCCTGCTGGTCCACGGAGTGCCGGGAGAGCATCAGCATCGGCAGGCCGACGTCGGTGCCGAGCAGGCCGGCCTCGCGCGGGGTGGCCAGCGAGGTCTCGATGGTCTCCTCGGCCTCGGCGAGATGGACGTCGTAGACCTCGGCGAGGGCGGTGTAGAGGGAGGTGTACTTCACCAGCGACCGCCGCAGGGCCGGGAAGCGCTTGGCCGACAGGTGGGTGGTCTCGATCGCCATGGGCTCGGCGTTGGCCATGCGCAGCCGCTCGATGCGCAGCACGCGTCCGCCGGCCGTGATGTCGAGCAGGCCGGCGAGCCGGTCGTCGGCGGTGATGTACCCGATGTCCAGCAGCTGGGAGGTCGGCTCCAGGCCCTGGGCGCGCATGTCCTCGGTGTAGGAGGTCAGTTGCAGCGCCTGGGACACCTTGGGCTTGGCGACGAAGGTGCCCTTGCCCTGGATGCGCTCCAGCCGGCCCTCGACGACCAGTTCCTGCAGCGCCTGGCGGACGGTGGTCCGGGAGGTGTCGAACTCCGCCGCCAGCGTCCGCTCGGGCGGCACCGGCGTGCCCGGCGCCTGGGTCTCCGTCATGTCGAGCAGATGCTTCTTCAGGCGGTAGTACTTGGGGACGCGGGCGGTACGGACGGTCGCGCCGGCCTCGTTCTCCGCACTGCTGACGTCGGTGCTCATGCTCTGCCTTCCCGGCTCCGGGTGCCGAAAGCGACCGACTTCCCATCGGCCACGGCTCACATCGTGGCACGGCTTCTCCTGGCAGGGGTGCACCAGGGACGACCCCGGGTCCGCCCGCGCTCCGTGATCTCCTCTGTATACCGCCGCCGTCCCCGTTGGTCTAGTCCATCGGGGGTCGGCGCGGCAGTGGTCTACCGGCCGGGGTGCGGAACTGGTCCGTCCGATCTGTCGCTTGCGCAATGAAAGGTCCCTGCATATCTCGGTCGCATCACGGCTGCCTGGAGGCCGGTTGAACACCCTTGACAGGCCTATTGGTCTGGGCCAAGCTCCCCCTACTGGTCTACACCATTGGTCCAGGTCCCGGCCCCAAGGGCGGTACGACGCGTCGACGTGACACCGCGGGGAGGCAGGGGGGTTTGTGGCATCCCTGAGGAGGGTGGCGTGAAGCGCAAGCTGATAGCCGCGATCGGTATCGCGGGCATGGTCGTCTCCATCGCGGCGTGTGGCAGCGACAACAAGGACGACGGCAACTCATCGGGGGCGGACGCCAAGGAGCTGACCGTCTGGCTCACCGTGGACGCCCAGAACAACTGGCCCAACCTGGTGAAGGCCGCCGACGCCGCCGTGCAGAAGAAGCACCCCGGCATCAAGATCAAGCACGAGTACTACGGCTGGCCCGACAAGAACGCCAAGCTCGACGCCGTCCTCGCCACGGACAAGACCCCCGACGTGGTCGAGATGGGCAACACCGAGATGCTGCCCTACATGGTCAAGGGCGCCTTCGCGCCGGTCGAGGCGGGGCAGTTCGACAACTCGGCGCAGTGGCTGGACGGCCTCAAGGCCTCGGTGACCTACGAGGGCAAGACCTACGGCGTGCCGTACTACGCCGGTACCCGCGTCGCCAACTGGCGCAAGGACGTGGCGGCTTCGGTCGGCGTCAAGACGCCCCCGAAGACCTACGCCGAGCTGACCGCCGCCCTGGACAAGATCCAGAAGAAGGAAGGCAGCAAGTTCAGCGCCTGGTACCAGCCCACCCGTGACTGGTACGCGGCCATGTCCTTCGTCTACGACGCCGGCGGCGCCATCGCCAAGGAGGAGGGCGGCCAGTGGAAGGCCAGCCTCTCCTCGCCCGAGTCGGTCAAGGGCCTGAAGGCGTTCAAGAAGGTCGTCGACTCCTACATGCACGGCGACAAGACCAAGGACGAGTCCGACCGTTACATCGTCTACGGCCAGGGCAAGTCCGCCATGATCTTCGGCGCGGCCTGGGAGGGCGCGACCGCCGCCGACCCGAAGAACGACAAGACCGGCAAGCTCAAGGACAACCTCGAGAACTTCGTGATGCCCGGTCCGTCGGGCAAGAACATGCCGGTCTTCCTGGGCGGCTCCGACCTCGCCGTCCCGGTGAAGTCCAGGGCCCAGGGCGTCGCCGCCGAGTGGATCAACGCCTTCACCGGCAGCACCGGCCAGAAGGGCCTGATCGCCAAGGGCAACCTGCCCAACAACAAGACCGACCTCGCGACGCTGAAGGACGACCCGGCGACGGCCGTCCCGGCCACCGCGGCCGAGTCCAACTGGTTCGTGCCGATGGCACCGGGCTGGGGCCAGGTCGAGAAGGCCCAGATCCTGCAGACGATGCTGCAGAGCATCGGTACCGGCAAGAAGTCGGTCGAGGACGCCGCGAAGGACGCGGACGCCGCGATCGACAAGGTCATCAACACCAAGTGACCCGAGCGCAGGGCTCTGCCGCCGGCAGGGCCCTGCTTCTCGTGCGGCTGCGCCCGGGGTGCCACCCGGCGTGCGGCCGTGCGGGGCCTTGCCTTCGTACGACCCTGAGGGACCGCTGAGGAGCGCGCGATGAGTGCCGCAGACACGACCACCCCCGCCAAGCTGCCACCGCCGCGGCAGGCGCCGCCACCGGGCGTCCCGGAGCGACCACGCCGTGCGCGGACGGCGGGCGGGGCGGGCACGCCCTGGCTGCTGCTCGCCCCCTGTCTGCTGGTCCTGGCCCTGGTCATGGGCTATCCGCTGGTCCGCCTGGTCACCCTGTCGTTCCAGAAGTTCGGCCAGTCCCAGCTGTGGGGCTTCCAGCCGGCGGAGTCGGTCGGCTTCGACAACTTCTCCAAGGTGCTCGCCGACGACGAGTTCTGGCAGGTCGTGGTCCGCACGATCGTCTTCGCGGCCGGCTCGGTGATCTTCACCATGGTCGCCGGGATGCTGATCGCGCTGCTGCTCCAGCGGGTCTCCGGCTGGGTGAAGACCCTGGTCAACATCGCGCTGGTGGCGAGCTGGGGCATGCCCGTCATCGTCGCCACCACCGTCTTCAAGTGGCTCTTCGACGCCGACTACGGCATCCTCAACGCCCTGCTCAGCAAGGTGCCGGGGGTCGATCTGATCGGCCACAACTGGTTCGCGAGCGGGCCGCAGGGCCTGGCCGTCATCATGCTGCTGGTGGTCTGGGGAGCGGTCCCCTTCGTCGTCATCACCCTCAGCGCCGGCCTCACCCAGGTCCCCGCCGAACTGGAGGAGGCCGCCCGGCTGGACGGCGCGGGCGCCTGGGGCGTCTTCCGGTACGTCACCCTGCCCATCCTCAAGCCCATCGTCGTGATGCTGACGACCCTCTCGGTCATCTGGGACATGGGCGTCTTCCCGCAGGTCTTCGTGATGCGCAACGGCCACCCCGAGGCCGAGTTCCAGCTGCTGACGACCTACTCCTACGACCGCGCCTTCGTGGTCAACGACTACGCCCAGGGCTCGGCGATCGCCCTGATCACCGTCGTCCTGCTGCTCGGTGTGGTCGCCGTGTACATGCGCCAGATGCTGAAGATCGGAGAAGTCGAGTGAGCGGCACGAGCGCCATCCCCACCCCCGGCGGGCGTGCGGGGAAGTCCCGGCTCGGCTGGAACCTCCTCGGCCTGCTGGTCTTCGTCACCATCGGCTTCCCCGTCTACTGGATGCTGAACACGGCGTTCAAGCCCGCCAAGGACGCCATCGACCCGGACCCGAGCCTGCTGCCGACGGGGCTGACCCTGTCCAACTTCAGCCGGGCGCTGGACATCGCCGACTTCTGGGGCCCGGTCGGGCGCAGCCTGATCGTGTCGCTGTCGGTCGTGGCGATCGGCATCGTCTTCGGGATGCTGGCCGCGCTGGCCATCTCCCGGTTCGCTTTCCGCGGCCGCAAGATCGTGATCGTGGGCATCCTGGCCGTGCAGATGGTCCCGCTGGTCGCCATGATCATCCCGGTGTTCCTGCTGCTCAACGACCTCGAGCAGTACGACAAGCTGACCGGCCTGATCATCACCTACCTGACCTTCATCCTCCCCTTCACGGTGTGGACGCTGCGCGGCTTCATCGTCAACATCCCCCGGGAGCTGGAGGAGGCCGCCATGGTCGACGGCTGCTCCCGCACCGGCGCCTTCCTGCGCGTCGTCTTCCCGCTGCTCGCGCCCGGCATGGTCGCCACCTCGGTCTACGGGTTCATCCAGGCCTGGAACGAGTACCTGTACGCCCTGATGCTGCTCAGCCAGGACAACCAGACGGCCACCGTCTGGCTCGGCAACTTCACCACCAAGCACGGCACCGAGTACGCCCCGATGATGGCCGGCGCCACCATGATGGCCGTGCCGATCGTCGTCCTGTTCCTCCTCGTCCAGCGCAAGATGGCCGCGGGCCTGACCGCGGGCGCCGTGAAGGGATAACGCCACCCGATGACGACATTCGCCAGCGGTATCGACACCTTGACGCGGGACGCGCTGACCGTGCTGCAGCCCGGGTTCACGGGCACCACCGCCCCCGACTGGCTGCTGCGCCGGCTCGGCGAGGGCCTGGCCTCGGTGGGCCTGTTCGGCCGCAACATCACCGACGCCGCGCAGCTGGCCGCGCTGACCGCCCAGCTGCGCGCCGAGCGGGACGACGTCCTGGTCGCGATCGACGAGGAGGGCGGCGACGTCACCCGGCTGGAGGTGCGCACCGGCTCCTCCTTCCCCGGCAACCACGCCCTGGGCGCCGTGGACGACCCCGAGCTGACCCGGGCGGTCGCCGCCGAGCTGGGCCGCCGGCTCGCGGCCTGCGGGGTCAACTTCAACTGGGCCCCCTCCGCCGACGTCAACTCCAACCCCGCCAACCCGGTCATCGGCGTCCGCTCCTTCGGCGCCGACACCGACCTGGCCGCCCGGCACACCGCCGCCTACGTCACCGGCCTGCAGTCGGCCGGCGTCGCGGCCTGCACCAAGCACTTCCCCGGCCACGGCGACACGGCCGTCGACTCCCACCTCGCGCTGCCCCGCATCGACGCGGACACCGGCGTCCTGGACACCCGCGAGCTGGTCCCCTTCCGCGCGGCCGTCGCCGCCGGCACCCGCGCCGTGATGAGCGCCCACATCCTGGTCCCCGCCCTGGACCCGGACCGCCCGGCCACCCTCTCCCCCCGCATCCTCACCGGCCTGCTGCGCGGCGACCTCGGCTACGACGGCCTGATCGTCACCGACGGCATGGAGATGCAGGCCATCGCGGGCACCTACGGCATCGAGCACGGCAGCGTCCTCGCCATCGCCGCCGGCGCCGACGCGATCTGCGTGGGCGGCGGCCTCGCCGACGACGAGACGGTACGGCGCCTGCGCGACGCCCTGGTGGCCGCCGTGCGCTCCGGCGAGCTGGCCGAGGAGCGGCTGGCGGACGCGGCCCGGCGGGTGCGGGAGCTGGCCGCCTGGACGGCCGGTGCGGTCGCCGCGCCGGCGGCCCCCGACGCCGAGGTCGGCCTGCGGGCGGCCCGCCGCGCCCTGCGCGTCACCGGCGCCGCGGCCTTCGCGCCGCTCACCGAGGCGCCGTACGTCGCCGCCCTCACCCCCGTGGCCAACATCGCCGTCGGGGACGAGACACCGTGGGGCGTGGCGGCCGAGCTGGAGCGGCTGCTGCCCGGCACGCGCACCGGCAGCTTCACCGGCGAGACGGCCGGACAGCGGGCGCTGGCCGACGCGGGGGAGCGGCGCGTCGTCGCCGTGGTCCGCGACGAGCACCGCCACCCCTGGATGACGGCGGCCCTCGACGCCCTCCTGGAGGCCCGCCCCGACACGGTCGTCGTCGAGATGGGAGTGCCCCAGGCCGCCCCCCGGGGCGCCCTGCACATCGCCACCCACGGTGCGGCCCGCGTCTGCGGCCGGGCGGCGGCGGAGGTCATCACCGGGGTCTGACACCCGGGTCCCCGCACCGCGACCGCACGGCGAAGGCGCCGGTCACCTCTCGGGTGACCGGCGCCTTCGGGCGTGTCCGCAGGGTGCGTCCGCGGGGCGTGCCGGGGGTCAGATCCCCTGCCACCGCGGCTTGTGGGCGTAGGTGTGGCGGAAGTAGTCGGCCAGCTTCAGCTTGCCGGCGGCGGCCTCGTCGACGACGACCGTGGCGTGCGGGTGCAGCTGGAGCGCGGAGGCCGGGCACACGGCGGCGACCGGTCCCTCGACGGTCGCGGCGACCGCGTCGGCCTTGCCCTCGCCCGTGGCCAGCAGCACCAGGTGCCGGGCCTCCAGGATCGTGCCGATGCCCTGGGTCATGACGTGGTGCGGCACCTGGTCGATGTCGCCGTCGAAGAAGCGGGCGTTGTCGACCCGGGTCTGCTCGGTCAGGGTCTTGATCCGGGTGCGCGAGGCGAGCGAGGAGCACGGCTCGTTGAAACCGATGTGGCCGTCGGTGCCGATGCCGAGCAGTTGCAGGTCAACGCCCCCGGCCTCGGTCAGCGCCCGGTCGTACGCCGCGCAGGCCGCCTGGACGTCCTCGGCCGTGCCGTCGGGGCCCATGAACGCGTCCATCCCCAGGCCGAGCGGCTCCAGGACCTCGCGCCGCAGCACCGAGCGGTAGGACTCCGGGTGGTCGGCGGGCAGCCCCACGTACTCGTCGAGCTGCGCTATCCGCGCCCGTGAGACGTCCACGGCGCCGGAGCGGACCTTGGCCGCCAGCGCCTGGTAGACGGGCAGCGGGGTCGAGCCGGTGGCCACCCCGAGCAGCGCCCGGGGCGTGCGTCCGAGCAGCTGGGCCATGGCCTCGGCGATCAGCTCGCCGCCCGCCGCGGCGTCCGGAACGATGACAACTTCCACGCTGGCCTGCCGTTCTGAAGAGGGGACTCGATGGCACCCGGAAGGGCTCTGTGGTTTAGACCAATCTAACAGAGCGGGGCCCGCCGGGCCCAGACGCACACCGCCGCGTACCGCACGCGGGCCGGGGTTCGCGTGGCCCCGGGCCGCCCGCCCCGGGCGGCCCGGCGGGGGCGGAACAGGCCGCGTCCGGCGGAAAATTGCCCCGGCCGTCCGGCCCCGCGGGCGACCCGGGCGGGCTAGGCTTGAATCACCACGTACGCGCACGCTCGGACACGTGCGGACGCCGCGCGTGAAGACCGCCCAAGACCGCCCGACGAACACACCACGCATGGACACGCCCCGTGGTCTAGTCCAGAATGCGTAAGGACTTCCGCCTTCCCCGCACAGGAAGGCGGACGGAGGATCCGAGGCTCTCTGCCCTGACTGCCCCGGCTCCTCACCTCGGCCGACCGGGACCGCACACCCCGCCGGCCGAGATTGCTCCGGGCTGCGGTGCCGGGAGGGTTGAGGGTCCCTCCCAGGCGCCGCGGCCCGCGGGTGTTTTCCGGCCCCCGCATTCGCCCGGGTACGCTCGCAGACGTGCCCTCCATGAACGAACTGGTCCGCCAGCACACCGCTCTGAGCGACTCCGACCTCGAGTGGCTCCACCTGCTGGTCTCGGAGTGGCAGCTGCTCTCCGACCTCTCCTTCGCCGACCTGGTGCTGTGGGTCCCCACCCTCGACGGCACCCGGTACGTCTCCGTCGCCCAGATGCGCCCGAACACCGGCCCCACCTCCTACCAGGACGACATGGTGGGCCACCTGGTCCCGCGTGGCCGGCGCCCCATGCTGGACGCGGCGCTCGACGAGGGCCGGATCGTGCGCGAGGGCGACCCGGAGTGGCGCGAGGAGGTCCCCGTCCGGGTCGAGTCCATCCCCGTCCGCCGGGAAGGGCGCGTCCTCGGCGTCATCGCCCGCAACACCAACCTGCTGACCGTGCGGACCCCGAGCCGCCTGGAGCTGACCTATCTCCAGAGCGCCTCCGACCTGGCGCAGATGATCGCGGCCGGCTCCTTCCCCTTCCCCGACCAGCAGGTCGACATGGACGCCTCGCCGCGGGTCGGCGACGGCCTGATCCGTCTCGACGCGGACGGCACCGTCCAGTACGCCTCCCCGAACGCGCTGTCCGCCTACCACCGCATGGGCCTCGCCGCCGACCTGGTCGGCCAGCACCTGGGCCACACCACCGCCGAACTCGCCCCGACGCGGGGGCCGGTGGACGAGGCACTGGCGAAGCTGGCCAGCGGCTGGGCGCCCCGCGAGTTCGAGATCGAGGCCCACGACGGGGTGATCCAGTTCCGGGCCATCCCGCTCAAACCCAAGGGCACGCGCATCGGTTCCCTGGTCCTGCTGCGGGACGTCACCGAACTGCGGCGCCGCGAGCGCGAGTTGATCACCAAGGACGCCACCATCCGGGAGATCCACCACCGGGTGAAGAACAACCTGCAGACGGTCGCCGCCCTGCTGCGCCTCCAGGCCCGGCGCATCGACTCCGAACGCGGCCGGGAGGCGCTGGAGGAGGCCGTCCGCCGGGTCGGCTCGATCGCCATCGTGCACGAGACGCTGTCGCAGAACCTGGACGAGCGCGTGGAGTTCGACGAGATCGCCGACCGGGTGCTGGCGATGGTCGCCGAGATCTCGCCGGGCAAGGTGGCCGGCCGGCGCAGCGGGCGCTTCGGGATACTCGACGCCGAGGTCGCCACCCCGCTGTCGATGGTGCTCACCGAGATCCTGCAGAACGCCCTGGAGCACGGCTTCCGTGAGGGCGACACCGGCACCGTCGAGGTCGCTGCGGCCCGGGGCGGCACCACCAAGGAGGCCCGGCTGCTGGTCACCGTCCAGGACGACGGCGTCGGCCTGCCCGAGGACTTCGACCCGCACCGCTCGGGCAACCTCGGCCTGCAGATCGTACGGACGCTGGTCGAGGGCGAGTTGGGCGGCACCTTCGACATGGTCCCGGCGCCGGGGCGGGGCACCCGGGTGATCCTCGACATCCCGGTGCGGGCGCAGAAGTAGCGAAAAGCATTGAGCCCCGGACCAAGTGGTCCGGGGCCGAAGCTCGTTGCTGCTGTATTAGCGCATCGGGGGTACTGCGCGCTGCGGCTCGGGGGCGGGAGATGCGTACTCGCTGTACGCGCCGCCAAGCTCAGGCTCGCGGGGCGGGTGTTGTCAGGCGGAGGCCTGACGGGCCCGGTTGCGGGCGGCACGGCGCTTCATGGCGCGACGCTCGTCCTCGCTGAGACCACCCCAGACGCCGGAGTCCTGGCCGGACTCGAGCGCCCACTGCAGACACTGATCCATAACGGGGCAGCGACGGCAGACGGCCTTGGCTTCCTCGATCTGCAGCAGCGCAGGACCGGTGTTGCCGATGGGGAAGAAGAGCTCGGGGTCTTCCTCGCGGCAAACGGCGTTGTGACGCCAGTCCATGGCTGCTACCTCTCCTTGGTATTACGTGCTGATTGCTTGTGAATGTGAACGCTTTCACGAATCCCCCAACAAGTGAAGGGCCGACCGCCAGCTTCCCTGGAGGAGGTCCTGTGTGTGTCGAGGGGTTCCGGTGATCAGCGGAGGCCGATGTTGCGGGCCGTCCCGATCGCCACGTAGAGACTCGCAAACCTCAGCTACGGATACAACCCCTTCCGGAAAGTTTTTTTTGATTCCTCGGTGTCGAGTAGGTCACAGCCGTACTTCCATGGGGTGCATGCTGGCCTAAACGTTCGAGTGAAAGGAGTTTGGGTCGTTCCGCTCACACAATCACACGCAGTGCACGGCGTACGCCTGTGAACGTCACGCTCGTACGCAGCCCCAGATGGTCACCGTCCATCTGAAGGGGCAGCGGGACCTTCGAATGCAAGGTGAACTCGTCCAGATCGTGCAGCGAGAGGGCGTGCTTTCCATGGGGTCCCCGCTCGGGGGACGAAGTGAGCAACTGGGTGCCATACCGGGCGACAGCGGCCGTCGACAGCCGGCTGAGACCGAGTACGTCGATACCCGCGTCGAACGAGGCCTTAGGCGACGTATACATGGGGCGATTGCCGAGATACGTCCAAGGAGACGTGTTCGAGACTATGGCGACGACCAGTTCGCCGACCGGATCCGCTCCCGGCCGTTCCAGGCTGATCGTGCCGTGCCGCCGGTGCTGCTCACCGAGGAACTGCCGCACCACTTGGCGGACGTACAGCGCGTGCGTCGACTTCTTGCCCCGCTCGCGCTGCTGCTCGACCCGGCCGACCACGCCCGCGTCGAAACCCAGACCGGCGTTGAAGGTGAACCAGCGGGCCGGGACCGCCTCGTCCTCGGTGCCGGGCGGCCCCGAGGTCAGACCGAGGCCTACGACGCGCTCGCTGCCCTCGCGCAGCGCGTCCAGCAGGGCGCCGGTCGCCTCGACCGGATCGTTGGGCAGGCCCAGGGCGCGGGCGAAGACATTGGTGGAGCCGCCGGGGACGACGGCGAGGCCGGGCAGCCGGTCCGGGTCGGGCCCCTGGTGCAACAGGCCGTTGACGACCTCGTTGACCGTGCCGTCACCGCCGAGGGCCACCACGAGGTCGATGTCGTCGCTCTGCGCCGCCTGCCGGCCCAGATCGCGCGCGTGGCCGCGGTACTCGGTGGTGACCGCCTCCAGCTTCATCTCGCTCGCCAGCGCGTGGATCAGTACGTCGCGCCTACGTGCGCTTGTGGTGGTTGCCGCCGGATTGACCACGAGAAGTGCACGCATGGATTGCAGCGTACCTACTGGGGGGTATCCGGCCCAGGGCGATCCGTGGATCCGGTGAAGGAAGCGGGCGTGAGCCTGGACACTCGGGTCGTCCCCCTGCGGGGGTACGGGCCGCCGCGGGACCGCGAGGGCTACCCTTTCGAGGTGAGCAGTGAGCAGAATCCCGCCCCGGACCTCTCCGAAGCCCCCGGCGCCCCTGAAGCCGCCGAGGCGTCCGCGGCCCGCCCGCGCCGGCTGACCTGGGCGGCCGCGCTGACCGGACTGGAGGGCCTCGCGCTGCTGGCCGGCGGTGTGTGGATCCTCGTCCTCGGGCTCACCGGTTCCCCGGACGACCGCGGGCAGGCCGTGACCGGCGGCATCACCCTGGTCGTGCTCGCCCTGCTGCCGCTGCTCGCGGCCCGCGGACTGCTGCTGCTGCGGGGCTGGAGCCGCGGCCCCGCGGTGATCACCCAGATCATGGCGCTGCCCGTCGCCTACAACCTGCTGCGGGCCGACAGCCTGGCGATCCCCGCCGGGATCGTGCTGGCCGTGGTGGCCGTCGCGGCCCTCGTGCTGCTGGTCAACGGCGAGACGACCCGGGCCCTCGGCATCCGGGGACCGGGCCGCGCACAGGAGCCGAAGCGGCCGTAGGGCCCCCTGAGAGATGGGTCCCGGGGCCCGCCGGCGGTCCCGGCCGCTGCTCCTCGGCTACTCCTCGACGAGCAGCTTCTCGCGCAGCTGCGCCAGCGTCCGGGCCAGCAGCCGGGACACGTGCATCTGCGAGATGCCGACCTCCTGCGCGATCTGCGACTGGGTCATGTTGCCGAAGAAGCGCAGCAGCAGGATCCGCTTCTCCCGGGGCGGGAGGTCCTCCAGCAGGGGCTTGAGGGACTCGCGGTACTCGACGCCCTCCAGCGCCTCGTCCTCCGCGCCGAGGGTGTCGGCGACCGCGGGCGACTCGTCGTCGGTGTCGGGGACGTCCAGGGAGAGCGTGGAGTACGCGTTGGCGGACTCCAGTCCTTCCAGGACCTCCTCCTCCGAGATGGCCAGCTTCTCGGCCAGCTCGTGCACCGTCGGCGAGCGGCCGTGCAGCTGGGACAGCTCGGCCGTGGCCGTCGTCAGCGACAGCCGCAGCTCCTGCAGGCGCCGCGGGACGCGCACCGCCCAGCCCTTGTCGCGGAAGTGGCGCTTGATCTCGCCGACGACCGTCGGGGTGGCGTACGTGGAGAACTCCACGCCGCGCTCCGGGTCGAAGCGGTCGACGGACTTGATCAGCCCGATGGTGGCGACCTGCGTGAGGTCGTCCAGCGGCTCGCCGCGGTTGCGGAACCGGCGCGCGAGGTGCTCCACGAGCGGCAGGTGCATCCGCACCAGCTTGTTGCGCAGCTCGGCGTACTCCGGGCTGCCGTCCGGCAGCTTGCGCAGCTCGATGAACATCGCCCGCGCCCCGCTGCGGTCCTGCGGCGTGTGCGGGGTGTGCGGGGTGGCCTGTACGGCCTCCGCGACCAGCGCCTCGTCCTCGGCGTTCCGCTCGTGCTCGCCCATCGTCCCGCCCGTAGCCCTTCCCCGAGCCCTCGCCTCCTCGCCCGCCCTCGGCTGCGCGTGGGCGGGAGGGTCCGCGGGGGCCGCCCCGTGGACCGGGGGCACCACCCCGTTCAGCCCGTGTGGAGGCGCGCTTCGCGTGGCATCGCCCGGGCCGACCCGCTCGGAGTCGTCCTCCGGGTGGGGCCTGGCCTGCTCGGGGATGCCGTCGATACCGCCCGCCGTACGTCGGGAAGCGTCCGCGGGCTCCGCGCCCGTCGGCAGTCCCCGTGTGCCGCGCTCTTCGTCCCGCACCGGCCCGTCCCCGTTCCTCACGCCGGCCCGGGTCCCGCGCCGCGCTGTTTGTAGAGGCTGATCGACACGGTCTTGTCCTCGTCGACGGCGGACGAGACCTTGCCCGCCAGGGCCGACAGCACGGTCCAGGCGAAGGTGTCGCGCGAGGGCGCGTGGCCGTCCGTGGTCGGGGCCGAGACCGTGACCTCCAGCGAGTCGTCGACGAGCCGGAAGACACAGCTGAGCACCGAGCCGGGCACGGCCTGCTGGAGCAGGATCGCGCAGGCCTCGTCGACGGCGATGCGCAGGTCCTCGATCTCGTCCAGGGTGAAGTCCAAGCGGGCGGCGAGACCGGCCGTGGCCGTCCGCAGCACCGACAGGTAGGCACCCGCAGCCGGCAGCCGGACTTCCACGAAGTCCTGGGTCGCGGGCTCGCCTGCGATCTGGGACACCCTCACCTCCATGGTGGTACAAGCTTTACGGGGCCGAGGGTCGCCCCCCGGGGTAACGCGACAGTGGTACAGCGGTGACGCTATCGCGCTCGGAACGCTCCTGTCCCCGGGACCCCGACCCCCTGGCGTCACTCACAGTAAAGCTGTGGATACGCTCCGTGTCTAGGGGTTCCGCGGATCCAAATGGGAAGAGCGCGCGCCGGGTTGACGTACCCCGACGTCAGACGCCTGAACCGTCCGCGCGGCGGCCCCTTGAAGTGTCACACGGACCGCCTCGCCACGGGACGCCGCACGCGGGCCCTTCTCCCACGGGCCTTCTCATACGAGCACGTGATCCACGAAGCACCACCGCCAGCTCTCGCCGGGTTCGAAGGTCCGCATCACCGGATGACCTGTCGTCTCATGGTGCTCCGTCGCATGCCTGCCCGGCGAGGAGTCGCAGCAGCCGACGTGGCCACAGGTCAGACAGAGCCGCAGCTGCACCGGGTGCGTGCCGTCCGCGAGACACTGCGGGCAGGTCTCGTTCAGCGGCCGCGGCTCGGGGTGCGGCAGCGCGTCGGCGTGCGTGCACTGTTTCATGATTGCCAGGTTACGACGGGTGTGCGGGTGGCCGCGCGGAAAAACAAGGGTGGGCGAGGACGATGGACGTGATGCCACTGCTGCTGCTGGTGGCGGGGAGCGCGGCGGTCGCCGCGGCCGCCCGGCGCACCCCGGTGCCGGCGCCACTGCTGCTGGTGGCGGTGGGCCTGATCGTCTCCTACCTCCCCGGGGTGCCCGTCTACACCCTCGACCCCGACATCGTCCTGCCGCTGGTGCTGCCCCCGCTGCTGTACACCTCGGCGTCCGACAGCTCCTACCTCGACCTGCGCGCCCAAGTGCGGCCCGTCGCGCTGCTGTCGGTCGGATACGTGCTCTTCGCGACCTTCGTCGTCGGCTGGGCCGTCTACCGGCTCGTGCCCGGCATGCCACTGCCGGCCGCCCTGGTGCTGGGCGCGGTGGTGGCGCCGCCGGACGCGGTCGCCGCCACGGCCGTCGCCCGCCGGGTGGGACTGCCGTCCCGGATCACCACCATCCTCCAGGGCGAGTCCCTGCTGAACGACGCCACCGCGATCACCGCCTACAAGGTGGCCCTGGGCGCCGCGGTCGGAGCGGGCGCCACCTGGTCGGGCGGGGTCCGCGAGTTCCTGCTCGCCGCGGTCGGCGGCGTCGGCGTCGGACTCGCCCTGATGGCGCCCCTGCACTGGCTGCGCAGGCGCCTGAAGGAACCCCTGCTGCAGAACACGCTCTCCCTGCTCATCCCGTTCGTCGCCTACGGCGTCGCCGAGCAGCTGCACGCCTCGGGCGTGCTCGCGGTCGTGGTCGTCGCCCTGTACCTGGGCCACCGCGCGTGGGAGGTCGACTTCGCCACCCGGCTCCAGGAGGAGGCGGTGTGGAAGATGGTCGCCTTCGTCCTGGAGTCGGCGGTCTTCGCCCTGATCGGCCTCCAGCTGCCGTTCGTGCTCAAGGGCCTCGGCGCGTACCGGGGCGCGGACGCCGCCTTCTACGCCGTCGCCGTCTTCCTGGTGGTGATCCTGGCCCGGTTCGTCTGGGTCTACCCGGCCGCCTTCGTGCCGCGCCTGCTGTCGGCGCGCGTCAGGGAGCGCGAGGACAACCCCACCTGGCGGGGCGTGCTGGTCACGGGCTGGGCGGGGATGCGCGGGGTGGTCTCGCTGGCCATCGCCTTCTCCATCCCGCTCACGGTGAACGGCGGCACGCCCTTCCCGCAGCGCAACCTGATCCTGTTCCTGACCTTCACCACGGTCATCGGCACCCTGGTCCTCCAGGGCGTCACCCTGCCCCCGCTGATCCGCCTGCTGAACTTTCCCGGGCCCGACCCGCAGCGCCAGACCCTCGCTGAGGCCAACGCCCAGGCACAGGCCTCCCGGGCCGCCGAGAGCCGCCTCGACGAACTGCTCACCGACGAGCGCAACACCCTGCCCCAGCCCCTCGCCGACCGGCTGCGCACGGTCCTGGAGCGCCGCCGCAACGCCGTCTGGGAGCGCCTGGGCCAGGTCAACCCGGTCACCGGCGAGTCGGTCGACGAGACCTACCGGCGCCTGTCCCGGGAGATGATCAGCGCCGAGCGCGAGGTCTTCGTCAAGCTCCGCGACCACCGCTACATCGACGACGAGATGCTCCGCGCGCTGCTGCGGCGGCTGGACCTGGAGGAGGCGGCGGCCTACCGCGAGGCGGCCTGAGGGAGGGTTCCGCACCGGCTCCCGCCCCGGCACGTCAGGGGAACGGGCGGCCCGTGACGACGGCGGCGACGACCGTCCCGCGCGGGAAGGCGCCCTCGTCCGCCAGGGTGAACAGGGCGTGCAGCAGTTTGGCGACATACAGCCGCTCCAGCGGCAGCCCGTGACGCTGTTCGAACTCCTCGGCGAACGCCTCCAGCGCGGACGTGGTGCGGGCGTAACCGCCGCCGTGGAAGCGGTCGTCGAGCCACCAGGTGCCCCGGCGCCCGCCGAACGCGCGCTGCTGCAGCTCCGTGACGGCGTCGGTGAGGAAGCCGCCCCGCAGCACGGGGACGCCGAGGGCGCGCTGCCCCGCCTCCAGCCCCGCCGCCAGCCCGGCCAGCGTGCCGCCCGTGCCGCAGGCGACCCCCACCACGTCGGCCCGCCCGCGCAGTTCCTCGCCGAGCGCCCGGCAGCCGCGTACGGCGCCGGCGTTGCTGCCGCCCTCTGGGACGACGTACGCCCCCTCGGCGCCGGCCGCGCGCAGGATCGCGGCCAGCGTCGGCGGTTCGGCCGCGCGGCGGTAGGTCGCCCGGTCGACGAACTGCAGCCGCATCCCGTCGGCCGCACACCGGGCCAGGGAGGGGTTCAGCGGGCGCCCGGCCAGCTCCTGGCCGCGGACCACGCCGACGGTGGGCAGCCCGAGCAGCCGTCCCGCGGCGGCGGTGGCCCGCAGGTGGTTGGAGTAGGCGCCGCCGAAGGTGAGTACCGTACGCCCGGCCGCCGCCCGCAGGTTCGGCGCGAGTTTGCGCCACTTGTTGCCGACCAGTTCCGGGTGGATCAGGTCGTCCCGCTTCAGCAGCAGCCGCAGGCCCCGGCGGGCGAAGCGGTCGTCCGCCACCTCCTCCAGCGGGGAGGGCAGGCGGGGGCTGAGCGCGTCGGGGCCGGTCACGGCCCCATTCTGTCGCCCGGGATCGGCGCCCGCGGCACGGGGCCGGGCCCGAGGCAACGGGTCCGGGTCCCGCGGCAACCGGGCCGGGCCCGGGTCCGCCGCCGGGCCCTCTCGCCGCGTACGGCAGGCCTAATCCTTCAGGCGCTCCCTGATCCGCTCGCGCAGCCGGGCCATGGTGAACCCTCTCGGGTCGACCTTCCCCGGCTGCCACTCCAGGTGCCCGATCACCGACCGCTCCGTCCAGCCGTGGTGCCGGCACACCGCCGCCGCGGCGCGCACGATCGCCTCCAGCTGGGCCTCGGGCCACGGGTCCTCGCCGTCGCCGAGGTTCTCGCACTCGAAGCCGTAGAAGTACCGGTTGCCGTCGGTGTTCGCCTCGTTGTCCGGCGGCAGCCGCTTCTCGGCGATCACCGCGCGCAGCACCTCGTCGTCGCCGAGTCCGGCGTGGTTGGCCCGGCCGTGGCCGACCAGGTGGACCGTGCCGTCCTTGGTGATCACGCCGTGGCACAGCGGCCCCGGCAGCTCCGCGTGGCCGTCCCGGCAGAGGGCCACGGTGCGGGCGCCGCCCTCGGTGACCGTGTGGTGGATCATGACGCCGTGCACCGGGCCCCAGGGGCCCTTGTGGTTGCGGTTGTGATGTTTCCAGTCGCCCACTTCGACGACGGTGACGCCCTCCGCCCGCAGAGCGGCCAGAAAGCCGCCGGCGGACATGGGTGTGGCCATGACCGACTCCTTCGCACCGGGCCGGCGGCCGCCGACCGCGACCGTTGCGTACCGGCGGGACCAACCGGAACCGGACGTCCCGGGTCACGTCGTTCGGGCGGTGTGCGAGCCGATCCGGACAAGCGGCGCATCCGGGGAGTGCCGGACGGGATCCCTCTTTCTGCCCAGTAGTGCGATGATCCATTCCCGCTCTTTCGGGTAATGGCGCGGGCACGTTCGGTGCTGGAAGCCTGATGCGAGAGACCGGTGCCGGGTGCGGTCCGGCACCGGGCGATCCATGGGAGGGCAGTTTTCTATGTCGGTAGGCGAAGAGGTCCGCACGGATCAGGACAAGCCGCAGCAGTCCCTGGGCACGGCGGCAGCGCGGAACCTGGCCACCACCACCAAGTCCGTTCCCCAGATGCAGGAGATCAGCTCCCGCTGGCTGCTGCGCACCCTGCCCTGGGTCGACGTGCAGGGCGGCACGTACCGGGTCAACCGGCGGCTGACGTACGCGGTCGGCGACGGCCGCATCACCTTCGTCAAGACCGGCCGGCAGGTCGAGGTCATCCCCGCCGAGCTGGGCGAGCTGCCGGCCCTGCGGTCCTACGAGGACGAGGAGGTGCTCACCGAGCTGGCCCGCCGCTGCCAGCAGCGGGACTTCACCGCCGGGGAGACGATCACCTCGTTCGGCAACCAGACCGACGAGGTGTACCTGCTCGCCCACGGCCGGGTCGAGAAGGTCGGCACGGGCCCCTACGGCGACGACGCCGTCCTCGGGGTCCTCGCCGACGGCGCCTACTTCGGCGACCAGGCGCTGCTCGACCCGGACGCCATCTGGGAGTACACCGCCCGCGCCCAGACCGCGTGCACGGTGCTCATCCTCAACCGGCAGGACTTCGAGCAGGTCGCCGAGCGCTCCGACTCGCTGCGCGGCCACCTCGAGCAGCTGCGCTCCATCCCCGACCAGCGCACCAACAAGTACGGCGAGAAGGCCGTCGAGCTCGCGTCCGGCCACAGCGGTGAGCCGGAGATCCCGCACACCTTCGTGGACTACGAGACCCGGCCGCGCGAGTACGAGCTGAGCATCGCGCAGACCGTGCTGCGCATCCACTCCCGCGTGGCCGACCTCTACAACCAGCCGATGAACCAGACCGAGCAGCAGCTGCGGCTCACGGTCGAGGCGCTGAAGGAGCGCCAGGAGCACGAGCTGGTCAACAACCCGGAGTTCGGGCTGCTCAGCAACTGCGAGTACGACCAGCGGCTCCAGCCTCACGACGGTGTGCCCAGCCCGGACGACATGGACGAGCTGCTCAGCCGCCGGCGCGGCACCAAGCTGTTCCTGGCCCACCCGCGCGCGATCGCCGCCTTCGGCCGCGAACTCAACAAGCGCGGACTGGTCCCGGAGACCATCGACATCGCGGGCAACCGCATCCCCACCTGGCGCGGTGTGCCCATCTACCCGTGCAACAAGATCCCGGTCAGCGAGGCCCGTACGACCTCGATCATCGCCATGCGTACCGGCGAGGCGGAGCAGGGCGTCATCGGTCTGCGGCAGTCCGGGCTGCCCGACGAGATCGAGCCCAGCCTGTCGGTGCGGTTCATGGGCATCAACGAACAGGCCATCATCAACTACCTGGTGACGGCCTACTACTCGGCGGCCGTCCTGGTGCCCGACGCGCTCGGCGTCCTGGAGAACGTCGAGATCGGCCGGTGGAGGTGACGTTCCCGCACTTGGCGGCTGCGTCCCCGCCCACAGGGGCGGGTACACCCCCGGAGTACGCGCCCAGCCGGAGCGGAGACACCACCGCCGGGGCACGTCACGAGGGGGAGCAGCCATGGCCGAATTCATGACGGCGGGGACCAGGGGACGCGCGCCGGGGGCGGCGCCGCCCGCCGAGCCGCCGCAGGGCAGGCCCACGCCCGGCCCGCGCGAGCGGCACGGACCCCTCCCGGAGCCGACGCCCGGCCCGGCCGAGGCGACGGCGGCCCTGCCCGAGGGACAGGAGGCCGGACAGGAGGCCGCCGCGATCCTGGAGCGTTCCCGGGCCGTCGTCGATCCCGCACTGCGCGCGGCCCTCGACTCGCTGCCCACCTCGATGCGCCGGGTCGGGCTGTACCACTTCGGCTGGGAGCATGCGGACGGCACCCCGGCCGAGGGCAACGCGGGCAAGGCCATCCGGCCCGCGCTGGTCCTCACCGCGGCCACCGCGCTCGGCGGACCCACCGCGCGGGCGGCGGCCGCGCGGGCGGCGGCGGCGGTGGAGCTGGTCCACAACTTCACCCTGCTGCACGACGACGTGATGGACCGGGACACCTCGCGCCGCCACCGGCCCACGGCCTGGACGGTGTTCGGCGACGCCGACGCGATCCTCGCCGGGGACGCACTCCAGGCGCTGGCCCTCGGCCTGCTCGCCGAGGACCCGCACCTGGCGGCCGGACCGGCCGCCGCCCGGCTCGCGGCCTGCGTCGTCGAACTGTGCGCCGGCCAGCACACCGACACGGCCCTGGAGCAGCGCCCACCGGACCAGGTCGCCCTGGACGAGGTGCTCGCCATGGCGGAGGCCAAGACCGGGGCGCTGATCGGCTGCGCCTGCGCGCTCGGCGCGCTGTACGCGGGGGCGCCGGCGGAGGCGGTGGCGGCACTGGACGCCTTCGGCCGGCAGGCCGGGCTCGCCTTCCAGCTGATCGACGACGTCATCGGGATATGGGGCGACCCACGGCGCACCGGCAAGCCGGCCGGGGCGGATCTCGCGGCCCGCAAGAAGTCGCTTCCGGTGGTGGCCGCCCTCACCTCGGGCACCCCGGCCTCGGCCGAACTGGCCAAGCTGTACACGGCACCGCACGTGCCCGGGGACGCGGAGGGCATCGCCCGCACCGCACGGGCCGTGGAGGAGGCGGGCGGCCGGGACTGGGCCCAGGCCGAGGCCGCCGACCGGATGGCCCGGGCGGTGCAGGAGCTGTCCCGCGCGGTCCCGGACCCGGAGGAGGCGGGCGGCCTGCTGGCCCTGGCCGAGTTCGTCACCCGCCGCACCAGCTGACCGGGCCACCGCGGCGCTCCCGGCCCGTGCGGTCCCTGATCCCGCACGGTGACCGGGGCCTCCGGTCCGGTGAGCCGGGGGGCACCGGGGCAGCTCCGGTGCGGTCCAGGGCCCCGGGAAGCCACGACGGAGCCGGCGTGGGGGAGCGCCGCGGCCCCGGCCGTCCTACGCTGAGGACATGGACAGCCGGCAGCGCTTCTGTCCCGGGTGCGGGCAGCCCGTCGAGACGGTCGTCCGGCGCCACAAGACGCTGGGCGCCTGGGTCCCGGTGTGGGCCGCGGGCCCCTGCCGCAACCCGGACTGCGCGGCGTCCGCCGCCACCGCCACCACTGCCGCACAACAGCCCACGGACGCCGGCACCGGGACACCCGACGAACCCCGGGATGCCGCGGGGTGACGGGTTCGTCGCGGGCGGCCGGGGTGAGGCCGTAGCGTGGTGGCATGCCGAAACTGCCGTACCTCCTCCACATCACCGAGCGCTCCCTGTGGGACGAGGCCCGGGCGCGCGGGGCCTACGAGATGTCGACCCGGGGCCGCACTCTCCAGGAGGAGGGTTTCGTGCACCTCTCCACCCGCGACCAACTCCCGCGGGTGGCGGCCTTCCTGTACGGCTCCTACGACGGCCCGGACGAGCTGGTGGTGCTCGTCGTGGACCCGGCCAAGGTGGGTGCGCCGGTGCGGTACGAGGCCGCGGAGCCGGGCGGCGAGGAGTTCCCGCACGTGTACGGGCCGATTCCCGTCGACGCCGTGGTGGACGTCGAGCCCTGGGTGTGACGGGCGGCGGTGATCAGCCGGCCGGCGGGGCCGGTGCGGCGACGGCCGCGGGCGGCAGTCCGCCGGTGTCCGGGTCGCGGCCGGTGAGGCAGTAGGTGCCGCCCGCCGGATCGCGCATCACCGTCCAGTGCCGGCCCCGGGCGACCGGGACGGCGCCCAGCCGCTCGTGCCGGACCCGGGTCTGCTCGATGTCCGCGCAGGCCAGGTCGAGGTGGGCGGAGGCGGGGCGCTCCGCACCGAGGCGCTGGAGCAGGACCCGGACGGGCAGCCCCGGCGGCGGCCTGAGCACCCGGAACTCCGGGAGCGAGCCGGTCAGCAGGTCCCAGCCGGTCAGCCCCACCCAGAACGCGGTCTCGGCCTCGAAGGCGGACGGCGGCACGTCCAGGCAGATCTGGTCCAGCCGGCTCCCCGCGACCACCGGCGGGCGTATCGCCTCGCCCTGCCAGGGGACGGCGCAGAACGGCTGGCCCGCGGGCGAGCGCAGCACCGCCCAGCCCTCGTGCTCGGCGACCGTTTCCGCGCCGAGTTCCCGGGCCCGGACGAGGAAGGCCGGCACGTCCGTCACACAGAAGTCGGGGTGCGCGCCGCCGTCCCCCGCGAGGACGCCCTGCACCTTCACACAGGCGTCCGCGCCGTCCGGCAGCAGCGTCGCGAACTCCCCGTGCGCGCCCCGCGGCGCGGACAGCCGGGTGCCGGTGACGGCGGTCCAGAAGGCGTGGGCCGCGGCGAGGCGCGCGGCGGGGCGGTCGGCGAAGACATGGGTCCAGCGGATGTCGTTCATGGACGCAGCGTAGGAACGATCGTGCCGGGCGGGCAGGGCGTTTCAGCCGGTGGGCCGCTCGATGAAGCGCAGCATGTTGCCCGCCGGGTCCCGGAAGGCGCAGTCCCGCACCCCGTACGGCTGGTCCGTGGGCTCCTGCAGCACGTCGGCGCCCGAGTCCCGGACCCGTTCGTACAGCGCGTCGCAGTCGGGGGTGGTGAAGATGACCCCGCGCAGCAGGCCCTTGGCCAGCAGCTCGGCCAGCACCTGCCGGTCGGTGGGGGAGGCGTCCGGGTTGGCGTCCGGCGGCTCGAGCACGATCTCCACGTCGGGCTGGAGCGGCGAGGCCACCGTCACCCACCGCATCCCCTCGAAGCCCACGTCGTTGCGGACCTCCAGGCCCAGGACGTCCCGGTAGAAGGCGAGCGCCTTGTCGTGGTCGTCCACCGCGATGAAGCACTGCGCGAGTTTCACATCCATGCGCTCACGCTAGATCGTGCCCGGCGCTCCCGCCCGCCCAACCGTGATTCCGCCGCGGCCGGTCAGTACCGCCGGCGCGCGGGCCGGGTGAAGGTCCGGGCCACGCACGACGGGATCACCGCGCCCGCCTCGTGCGAGCGCGCCCGGTAGGCGCTCGGCGTCTCCCCGACCAGTTCGGTGAAGCGGGAGCTGAACGACCCGAGCGAGGTACAGCCGACGGCCATGCACACCTCGGTCACGGTGAGGTCGCCCCGGCGCAGCAGCGCCTTGGCGCGTTCGACGCGGCGGGTCATGAGGTAGGCGTACGGGGTCTCGCCGAAGGCCTTGCGGAAGCTGCGCTGGAAGTGGCCGGGGGACATCAGGGCGGTGCGGGCCAGTTCGGTCATGTCGAGCGGCTCGGCGTACTCGCGGTCCATGCGGTCACGCGCCCGCCGCAGCCGCCTCAGGTCCTCCAGGGTCACCGCTCCAGGATGGCACGGCGTCAGCGCGCGGACGCCGGGTCCGCGGAGATCCGTGATCGTGCCGCGATTCCGATGACACGTCACCGTTCCGCCGGGACGTCACCGGGCACCCGCGACGAGGACGCCGCACGGCACGGGGCGCCGCACACGACGAGGACGAGGCGGATGACACCACTGATCACGGAAGGCCTGCGGGTCGACTACACGGACGCCGACGACCCGGTGCTGATACGGCCCGACGGCAGTCCGGTGGACACCTGGCGGGAGAACTACCCCTACGGCCGGCGGATGGAGCGCAAGGAGTACGAGTGGCACAAGCGGCTCCAGCAGATCGAACTGCTGAAGCTCCAGAGCTGGATCAAGAAGACCGGGCGCCGGCTCGTCATCCTCTTCGAGGGCCGGGACGCGGCCGGCAAGGGCGGCACGATCAAGCGGTTCACCGAGCACCTCAACCCACGCGGCGCCCGGGTGGTGGCGCTGGAGAAGCCGACCGAACGCGAGCGCGGGCAGTGGTACTTCCAGCGGTACGTCGAGCACCTGCCGACCGCGGGCGAGATCGTCCTGTTCGACCGCTCCTGGTACAACAGGGCGGGCGTGGAGCGGGTGATGGGCTTCTGCTCGGACGACGAGTACAACCGTTTCATGCGCCAGGCCCCGCTGTTCGAGCGGATGCTCGTCGACGACGGCGTCGACCTGGTCAAGTTCTGGTTCTCGGTGTCGCAGAGCGAGCAGCGCACCCGGTTCACGATCCGTCAGGTCGACCCCGTGCGGCAGTGGAAGCTCAGCCCGATGGACCTGGAGTCCCTCGACCGCTGGGACGACTACACCGCCGCCAAGGTCGCCATGTTCCGCGCGACGGACACCACCCACGCGCCCTGGACCGTGGTGAAGAGCAACGACAAGAAGCGGGCCCGCGTCGAGGCGATGCGCAGCGTGCTGGCCCGCTTCGGCTACGACGACAAGGACCCGGAGGTCGTCGGCGACCCCGATCCCCGCGTCGTGGGCGCGGCGGCGGGCCTGCTGGAGGCGGGCGAGGACGACACGCTGGGCTGACCCCCGGCCGGTGGCCGTACGCCGGCCGGACCGGGACAGGACCGCAGGCGGGCCGGACCCGGACAAGACCGCACCCGGGCCGTCAGGACGCCGTGTTCGGCGGCCGACGGACCGGGTGCGGGCCGGAAGACACTGCAAGTCAGGAAAATAATTGCAGGTCGAAAAGCGTGATCGGGGATCAGGCCTTCTTGGTCTCCCAGAAGATCTTGTCGATCTGGGCGATGTAGTCCAGCGCCTTCTGACCCGTGGCCGGGTCGGTGGACGCCTTGGCGGCCGACAGCGCCTTCAGGGTGTCGTTGACCAGCTGGTGCAGCTCCGGGTACTTCTCGAAGTGCGGGGGCTTGAAGTAGTCGCTCCACAGCACGGAGACGTGGTGCTTCGCCAGCTCGGCGCGCTGCTCCTTGATGAGGGTGGCGCGCGTCTGGAAGTGCGGGTCGTCGTTGGCGGCCATCTTCTCCTGCGTGGCCTTCACCGACTCCGCCTCGATGCGGGCCTGGGCCGGGTCGTACACGCCGCAGGGCAGGTCGCAGTGCGCGCTGACCTTGACCTTGGGGGCAAACAGGCGGGAAAGCATGGAGCATTCCTTCCTCGTGATCGTCTTCTCAGGTGGGACATTACTCCCTGAGGGATCGGTTTTCGCGGGTGCCCCCTAGGGCTTAGGACAAAAGTCCGGGGGGAGACCGAGACTGGTGGAGGAACGGACGGGGAGGTGCCGGGGATGCCGGAGCTGTCGCAGGAGAGCGAGCGGGGCAGGAGCGTCCCGCCCCTGGGAGTGGCCGAGGTGACGGGACCGTCGATGGTCCCCACGCTCCGGCACGGGGACCGGCTGCTGGTGCGCTACGGCGCGCTGGTGCGGCCCGGTGACGTCGTCGTCCTGCGCCATCCGTTCCAGCAGGACCTGCTCGTCGTCAAGCGGGCGGTGGAGCGCCGCGGGGGCGGCTGGTGGGTCCTCGGGGACAATCCCTACGCCGGCGGGGACAGCACCGACTACGGCACCGTGCCCGAGGAGCTGATCCTGGCCCGGGTGTGGTGGCGCTACCGCCCGCTGGAGGCCGGCCGGCGCTCACCGCTGGCGCTGGCGCGCTGGGCGCTGTCGGCGGCGCGGCCGGTGCGCTCCGACCGGTCGGCCTCCAGACGCTTGCGGGCCCGGTAGGCGGCCACGTTGGCGCGGGTGGCGCAGCGGTCGGAGCAGTAGCGGCGGGAGCGGTTGGTCGAGGTGTCCAGGTAGGCGTTGCGGCAGGGGGCGGCCTGGCACAGGCCCAGCCGGTCTACGCCGTACTCGGTGAGGTGGAAGGCCAGGCCCATGGCGGCGATGGCCGCGTAGCCGGCGGTGGCGTTCGACGGGTGGTCGGCCAGGTGCATGTGCCACAGCGGCCGGTCGTCCTCGTCCCGGTGGTCGTGGCCGGAGATCTGGGGGCTGACCGGGAACTCCAGGAGCAGGGAGTTCAGCAGGTCCACGGCGAGGGTCTCGTCGCCGGTGTCGGCCGCCTCGAAGACCGACCGCAGCCGTGCCCGCACCGAGCGGAAGCGGGTGACGTCGGCGTCGGTGGCACGGCGGGCCGCCGAGGCGTTGGCGCCGAACAGGTCGCGGACGGCCTCGACCGACGTCAGCACGTCCTTGCCCCGGGCCGGCTCCTCGCTGTTGACGAGACGTACGGCGTAGTCCGAGTAATAGGCCAGTTCCACTTGTAGTCCTTACGGAGGCGCTCTATGGTCAGGTCTGCGGTCGAGTAACAGCCGGTCGTGCATCCAGGGTATTACGCGGGCGAGGGGAGACCGGGTTTCCATGACCACCACCACCGGAACCGACTGGGGCGCCTGGCAGGAGAGCTGGGACCGGCAGCAGGAGTGGTACATGCCGGACCGCGAGGACCGCTTCCGGATCATGCTCGACATGGTCGAGGCGTTCACCGGCCCGGCCCCGCGCGTACTGGACCTGGCCTGCGGCACGGGCACCATCACCGCCCGACTGCTGGCCCGCCTCCCCGGCGCCACCAGCACCGGCGTCGACCTCGACCCGGCCCTGCTCACCATCGCCGGGGGCACCTTCGCGGGCGACGGGCGGGTCACCCTCGTCACGGCCGACCTCAAGGACCCCGACTGGCGGGCGCGCCTGCCCCACGACACCTACGACGCCGTCCTGACCGCCACGGCCCTGCACTGGCTGCACGCCGGACCCCTCACGTCCCTCTACGGTCAGATCGCCGAACTGGTCCGCGACGGCGGAGTGTTCATGAACGCGGACCACATGATCGACGACAGCACGCCCCGGATCAACGCCGCCGAGCGCGCCCAGCGCCACGCCCGCATGGAGCAGGCCAAGGGGGACGGCGCCCTCGACTGGTCGCAGTGGTGGCGGCTGGCCGCGCAGGACCCCGCCCTCGCCGGGCCCACCGCCCGCCGGTACGAGATCTACGGCGAGCACGCCGACGGCGACATGCCGTCCGCGGCCTGGCACGCGCGCGTGCTGCGCGAGCAGGGCTTCGGCGAGGCCCGGCCGGTGTGGTGCTCCCCCTCGGACACCCTGCTGCTGGCACTGAAGTAGGCCGCGGGCCGGGGGCGGACAAGCGACAGGGGCGGTACGGAATCCGTACCGCCCCTCGCCGTGCGCGGCCCCGGGCCGCCGTGCCGCTCGTCCGCCGGTTACAGCACCTTCGAGAGGAAGGACTGCGTCCGCTCGTGCTGCGGGTTGGTCAGGACCTCGCGCGGATGGCCGGACTCGACCACCACGCCGCCGTCCATGAAGACCAGGCTGTCGCCCACCTCGCGGGCGAAGCCCATCTCGTGGGTGACGACGACCATCGTCATGCCCGACTCGGCGAGGTCGCGCATGACGTCGAGGACGTCACCGACCAGCTCCGGGTCGAGGGCCGAGGTCGGCTCGTCGAACAGCATCAGTTTCGGGTCCATGGCCAGGGCCCGGGCGATGGCCACCCGCTGCTGCTGACCGCCGGAGAGCTGCGAGGGGTAGTTGCCGGCCTTGTCGGCCAGCCCCACGCGCTCCAGCAGACTCATCGCGCGCTGCTGCGCGTCGGCCCGCTTGGCGCCCTTGACCTGGACCGGCGCCTCCATGACGTTCTCCACGGCCGTCATGTGCGGGAACAGGTTGAAGCGCTGGAAGACCATGCCGATGTCCCGGCGCTTCAGGGCGACCTCGCGGTCACGCAGCTCGTAGAGCTTGTCACCCTGCTGTCGGTAGCCCACCAGCTCGCCGTCCACGTACAGGCGTCCCGCGTTGACCTTCTCCAGGTGGTTGATGCACCGCAGGAAGGTCGACTTGCCCGAACCGGAGGGGCCGATGAGGCAGAACACCTCGCCCGGCTTCACCTCCAGGTCGATGCCCTTGAGCACCTCGACGTGCCCGAAGGACTTGTGGACGCCCTGCGCCCTGACCATCGGGACGGTGCCCGTGGGCGGGGTGTCCTGGATCTTGCTCAGCTTGTCGGTCATGCCATGCCTCCCTTGGGCCGGCCCAGGGAGAGCATGTTGGTCCTGACCTTCTGCCACGGCGTCGGCGGCAGCTGGCGGCTGGAGCCGCGGGCGTAGTACCGCTCGACGTAGTACTGCCCGACGCTCAGCACCGACGTCATGATCAGGTACCAGGCCGCGGCGAGGAAGTACATCTCCACCGGGGCACCGGAGTTCTGCCCGATGTCCTGCGCGTAGCGGAACAGCTCGGGATACTGGACGGCCGCCACGAGCGAGGTCGTCTTCAGCATGTTGATGACTTCGTTGCCGGTCGGCGGCACGATCACCCGCATGGCCTGCGGGATGACGATGCGCAGCAGCGTCTTTCCGTGGCTCATGCCGAGCGCGTGCGCGGCCTCGGTCTGGCCCTCGTCGACCGCGAGCAGACCGGCCCGGCAGATCTCCGCCATGTACGCGGCCTCGTTC
Source organism: Streptomyces sp. NPDC041135 (assembly GCF_055592085.1). Lineage (NCBI taxonomy): Bacteria > Bacillati > Actinomycetota > Actinomycetes > Kitasatosporales > Streptomycetaceae > Streptomyces > Streptomyces sp. NPDC041135. The sequence goes on along the minus strand of NZ_JBVIYZ010000011.1, from coordinate 168,664 downwards.
AGACCGAGGCCGAGCAGCGCCGTCAGCAGCGGCGTCATGAAGTCCGACCAGTAGTTCTTGTAGACCGGGCCCAGGTTGATGTACTCGAACACCAGGCCGAGGTTGAACCACAGGAACAGCTGCACCAGCACCGGGGTGCCGCGGAAGAACCAGATGTAGAACCAGGAGATCGACGAGGTCACCGGGTTCTTCGACAGCCGCATCACCGCGAGCAGCACGCCGCCGACGATGCCGATCAGCATCGACAGGAACGTCAGCAGCAGGGTCTTGCCGACACCGGTCAGGATCCGGTCGTCGAAGAAGTAGTCCGGTACCGCGTTCCAGTTGATCCTGCCCTGGCTGAACGCGTAGATGATCGCTACGAGGAGCGCGATCGCGACGACCGCGGACACGTACCGTCCGTAGTGCCGGACCGGGATGGCCTTGATGGCCTCCGGGCCGGCCGGCGGAGTGTCCGTCGGCCCCGCCGTCTTGTGAATGTCAGTCACGGGTGTTGCCTCTCGGTGGCCGCTCGGGTGCGCGGGTCACTTGCCGCCGTTGATCACGGACTGCTTGACGGCGCCGTCCTCGGCACCCCACTTCTCGAGAATCTTCTGGTACTCGCCACTCTTGATGATGGCGTCCATCGCGGCCTTCAGCGCGTCCCGCAGCTGTGCGTCGTCCTTGGCGACCGCGATGCCGTACGGCGCCGCCTCGACCTGGTCGCCGACGATCTGGAAGTCCTTGCCGCCACCGGAGGTCTTCACCGCGTACGCCGCCACCGGGAAGTCGGAGGAGGCCGCGTCGGCACCGCCCGAGCGCAGCCGCGTCTGCGACTGCTGGTCGTCGTCGAAGGCCTCGATGGTGAGCTTCTTGCCGCTCGGACACTTCTGCGCCTCGGCCTTCGCGAGGTCCTCCGAGACGGTGCCGCGCTCCACGGCGAGCTTCTTGCCGCACAGGTCGGACCAGGTCGCGATGGACTCGGTGTCGCCCTTGCGGGTGTAGATCGACACACCGGCGGTCAGGTAGTCGACGAAGTCGACACCCTCGCCGACCTTCTTGCCGGTGTCCGGGTCGACACCTTCCTGGCGGTTCTTGTTGTCGGTCATCGCCGACATCGCGATGTCGTAGCGGCCCGAGCGCAGACCGGTGAGCAGCGCGTCGAAGGTGCCGTTGTCGAACTGGAACGTCACCCCGAGCTGCTTGCCCATGGCGGCGGCCAGCTCCGGGTCGATGCCGGTGACCTTGCCGGAGGAGTCCTTGAACTCCACCGGAGCGTAGGCGATGTCCGAACCGACCTTGATGACCCCCTTGTCGCGGATCGACTGGGGCAGCTTGTCGGCCAGCGGAGCGGTGCTGGAGGAGGCGCTCGAGGAGGCCTCGTTCTTGTCCTTGGTCTGGTCACCGCAGCCGGTGAGCAGCAGGGCGCCTGCGACCGCGATCGCGCCGACCGCAGCTAGCCGGGACTGCGCGGCGGTGGTACGACGGGTGGAGCTTGCGGTCATCGTGGGTTCCTCCGGCGGGATGGTGGAGATGCCGATGCGTCGACGAGAACACACACCTTTGGGTGTCGCGACCTCGTGGGTTTACGGCATCTTGCCATTCGGACTACGCCATTCAGGGGGCCCGCTATGTCAAAATCGGATAACGGGTGACCCCCGAAGCACGTCAGTACCGTCAACTCGGCCCATCAAGGCCGCACCATCTGCGGAGATACGCCGCTCCGGCCGGAAAATCTTCTGGTCATCTCACGATGTGAGCGACTGGCGTGAACGGGTGTGGTCTGCGTCGCGTCGGCGTGCGTCTCGCGTCGCGCCGGCCGTCCGCCGTCCGCCGACGGCACCCCGGGACCCGAAATGTGACCTTGCACCTAATGGACTCGTCGCGGGTACCGTCCGTCCGGTAAGAAGGTTCTTTACACCCCTCATCCGGGGCTCAGGGCGCGTGTGCGGCGCGCCCGTCGCGTATGCGCTCGTACGTATCAGAAATCGGGCCGTGCGCGGTGCCCGCCCACCCCTCACCAGGAGTGGTCGACCCTCAAACCATGCATACCTAAGGGGTACAACGAAGTGGCAGCGGAGATCGTCAATCCTCGCAGCGACAGCGCACCGGGCAATACCGATCAGGACGGCGGGGCCGAGCCCCTCGATTCCTTCGACCCGGCCTTCGCGCTCCACCGGGGCGGCAAGATGGCCGTGCAGGCCACAGTGCCGATCCGTGACAAGGACGACCTTTCCCTCGCGTACACGCCCGGTGTGGCGCGCGTGTGCACCGCGATCGCGGAACAGCCCGACCTGGTCAACGACTACACATGGAAGTCGTCCGTCGTCGCCGTCGTGACCGACGGCACGGCCGTGCTCGGGCTCGGGGACATCGGTCCCCAGGCCTCCCTCCCGGTGATGGAGGGCAAGGCGATCCTGTTCAAGCAGTTCGGTGGCGTGGACGCGGTGCCGATCGCGCTCGACTGCACCGGCGTCGACGAGATCGTGGAGACCGTGGTCCGCCTCGCCCCGTCCTTCGGCGGGGTCAACCTGGAGGACATCTCGGCACCCCGGTGCTTCGAGATCGAGCGCAAGCTCCAGGAGCGCCTGGACATCCCGGTCTTCCACGACGACCAGCACGGCACGGCGGTCGTGACGCTGGCGGCGCTGCGCAACGCGGCGCGGCTGAGCGGGCGGTCCATCGCCGACCTGCGCGCCGTGATCTCGGGTGCCGGCGCGGCCGGTGTCGCCATCGCGAAGATGCTGGTCGAGGCCGGCATCGGAGACGTGGCGGTGGCCGACCGCAAGGGCGTGGTCGCCGCCGGCCGCGAGGACCTGACGCCGGTGAAGCGGGAAGTGGCCTCCTTCACCAACAAGGCCGGCCTCAGCGGCTCGCTGGAGGACGCGCTCGCCGGTGCCGACGTCTTCATCGGCGTCTCCGGCGGCACGGTCGCGGAGGCGGCCGTCGCCTCCATGGCCGAGGGCGCCTTCGTGTTCGCCATGGCCAACCCGAACCCCGAGGTGCACCCGGAGGTCGCGCACAAGTACGCGGCCGTCGTCGCCACCGGGCGGTCGGACTTCCCGAACCAGATCAACAACGTGCTGGCGTTCCCGGGCATCTTCGCGGGCGCGCTCCAGGTGCGGGCCAGCCGGATCACCGAGGGCATGAAGATCGCCGCGGCCGAGGCGCTGGCCGGGGTCGTCGGTGACGATCTCGCGGCGGACTACGTCATCCCGTCGCCGTTCGACGAGCGGGTCGCTCCCGCGGTCACCGCGGCGGTCGCCGCGGCCGCCCGCGCCGAGGGCGTCGCCCGGCGTTAGCCGGCGCCGCTGACCCGAATGGCCCCGCCCCTTCGGGCGGGGCCATTTTTTACCCGCTCGCCTGCCCGTCCGGGTGATGTGCAAGAGGGCATGTGTCACAGCGGGCCGTGGTTCCGTCCGCGGGACCGGGAACCTATCGTCGAGCCCATGTTCGCTGTCTATGCCGCCCGAATCGACCCCGACCAGCCGCTGTCCGGCCTCGAGTCGGGGGACCGTCCGGCCCCCGAGGCCCGGCCCGGCTGGAGCACCGTCGACGTCAGGGCCGCCTCCCTCAACCACCATGACCTCTGGTCCCTGCGGGGCGTCGGCCTGCCGGAGGACCGGCTGCCGATGATCCTCGGCTGCGACGCCGCCGGCGTCGACGAGGACGGCAACGAGGTCGTCCTGCACTCCGTCATCGGCCAGAGCGGCCACGGCGTCGGCCCCCGGGAACCCCGCTCCATCCTCACCGAGCGCTACCCGGGCACGTTCGCCGAGCAGGTGGCCGTACCGACCTGGAACATCCTGCCCAAGCCGAAGGAGCTGTCCTTCGCGGAGGCCGCCTGCCTGCCGACGGCCTGGCTCACGGCCTACCGGATGCTGTTCACCAACGCCGGGGTACGGCCCGGCGACTCGGTCCTGGTGCAGGGCGCGGGCGGCGGCGTCGCCACGGCCGCCATCGTGCTGGCCAAGGCGGCCGGCCTGCGGGTCTTCGCCACCAGCCGCGACGAGGCGAAGCGGAAGCGGGCCCTGGAGCTGGGCGCCGTCGAGGCGGTCGAGCCCGGGGCGCGGCTGCCGCAGCGGGTGGACGCCGTGATCGAGACCGTGGGCGCGGCCACCTGGTCGCACTCGGTGAAGTCGCTGCGGCCCGGGGGCACGCTGGTGATCTCCGGTGCCACCAGCGGTGACCGGCCCTCGCACGCGGAGCTGACCCGTATCTTCTTCCTGGAGCTGAAGGTCGTCGGCTCGACCATGGGCACCAAGGACGAGCTGGAGGACCTGCTCGCCTTCTGCGCCGCCACCGGTGTCCGTCCGGTGATCGACGAGGTGCTGCCCCTCGACCGCGCCCGCGAGGGCTTCGAACGCCTGGCCTCGGGCGACCAGTTCGGGAAGATCGTCCTCACCAACGGCTGACGTCCCACGTCCCACGTCCGGCATCCGACGTCGGCGCAGGGCACCGAGAGCGTCCCCCCCCCCGCGCCGACCGCGCGCGGGGGATCTCGCTCGGAGGCCGGTGCCTCAGACCTTCGGGCGGCGCAGTATCGCCCCGATGTGCGCCGCCGCCGTCGACAGATGACGGCGGGTGTCGCCGAGCTGGTCCGGTGTGACGCCGTGGTCGCGGGCCGCGTCGCGGATGTCGTCCCGGAAGCGGTCGAGCAGGCGGTCCAGGTCGCGGGCCGGGTCGCCGGTGGGGTCCTCGTGGGCCCAGGCCGGTTCGTACTCCGCCGGGAAGTCCTCCGGGGTGGAGGTGTACTCGGCCTGCGCCGCCGACGGAGCTGAGCCACCGGCTGCGGTGCCGGTGCCGGACCCCTTGTCGAAACGCGTGCCCGTGCCGGGGCGGGTATCGGTGCCCGTGCCCGTGTCGGTGTCGCTGCCCTGCGGGCGGCCGAAGCCGAAGTCCTTGCCGAAGGCCTTCCCGTAGTCCTTGCCGAAGTCGCCGAACTCCTTCGCCAGCTCGGTCAGACCCTCGCGGACCCCCGTCGGCCAGTCGCCGCGCGCGAAGTGGTCCTGCACCCGCTCCTGGACCCGCCGGGCGATGCGCTGCACCTCGTCCTGCGCCTGAGCACGTGCCCGCGCCTGCGCCTCCTGGGCCTGACGGCGGGCCCGCTGGGCCTCGTCGCGGGCCCGGCGGCTCTCCTCCTTGGCGCGGCGGGCCTGCTCCTTCCACTCCTGCTTGACGCGGCGCATCTCCTCCTTGGCGGCCCGCCAGGCCTCGTTGTCGCCGAGGTCGCCGTGCTCCCCGTCGGAGCCCTGCGCGCCGGTGCCCGTCTTGCCGTCCCGCCGGGCCTCGCTGGCCGCCGCCCGCATCTCGCGCCGCAGGTCCCCGGCGGCGCCGCGCACGTCGGCCCTTATCTCGGCGGCGAGTTCCGCGACCGACTCCCGGATCTCCAGCTCCAGGTCGGCCAGTTCACCGCTGCGGTCGGCCAGCTCGGCCCGGCCGGCGTCCGTGATGGCGTACACCTTGCGGCCGCCCTCGGTGGTGTGCGTGACCAGGCCCTCGGCCTCCAGCTTGGCCAGCCGGGGGTAGACCGTGCCCGCCGACGGGGCGTACAGCCCCTGGAAGCGCTCCTCGAGCAGCCTGATCACCTCGTAGCCGTGGCGCGGGGCCTCGTCGAGCAGCTTGAGCAGGTAGAGGCGCAGACGGCCGTGGGCGAAGACGGGGGGCATGTCAGAGCACCTTCTTGTCGGTCGTGCCGTCGGCCGGGCTGTCGGGGCTGTCGGGGCCGGCAGGGCTGCCGGAAGGGTCGGGAGCGACCGGGGACCCGGCGGCATCCGGGGCGCCCGGGGCCTCGCCGATGTCTGCGGGAGCGGGCGGGGTGGCCTGCGGTTCCGTACCTGGCCGGGGCTCATGGGGGATGTCCTCGTAGTCCTCGCGCGGCGGGCGGCGCAGCAGGGCGATCGAACCGGAGACCGTGGTCGCCCTGAGCTTGCCGGTGCCCGCGCCGAGGCGGCCGGTGATCTTGTGGGCGCCCCACTGGCCGTGGACCCGCAGGTCGTCGAAGGCGTTGGAGATGGTGCCGCTGGCCGTGTTGGCCTCGACCACCGCGTCCGCCGGATGCGGCAGCCGTATCGCGATCTCCCCGGAGACGCTGGTCAGCCGGACGTCGGTGGGACCGTCGGCGTCCAGGTCGACGATCATCGACCCGCTGACCGAATCGGCCCGCACGGCGGAGCCCGCCCCCTCCACCACGGTCAGGTCGCCCGAGACGGAGTTGAACCGCAGGTCGCCGGTGACCGCCTGGGCCTCCAGGTTCCCGGAGACGGTGTCCGCGCGGACCGGTCCGGAGAGGGCGACCAGGGTCGTGTCGCCGGTGACCCCTTTGACCACCGACGGTCCGCGGAGCCCGGAGACCACCGCGGCGGCCCCGACCACACCCACCTCCACGCGCGTGTCCGCCGGGACGGCCAGTGAGACGACCGCGCTGCGGCGCCAGCCCTTGCGGTCGAGCCACTTCAGGAAGCCCTTCCACGGCAGGTCGTCGTAGGCCACGGTGAGGGTGCCGCCCTCCTGGGTGACCACCAGGGGCGGACCCTCGATGTCCGAGACCTCCAGCCTGGCGGAACCCTCGTCCGTGCCCACGACGTTCACCGTGCCGTTGACGATGCGGACGTGCAGGTCGCTCACGGGAGCGTCGAACGTGAGCTTGCGGGGCTCGGCGACGGACCACTCGGGCATGGTGGGAGACCTCCTCGGTCGGACCGGCGGCCGGTCGTGACACGCCATATCGCGTCTTCTGACATTCACGATATATCGCGGCGGGGGAAAGTCAAGGCACCCTCTCGAGTGATTCGCGTGCGGCTCCGCGGGCTGCGGGCTGCGGGCTGCGGGCTGCGGGAGGCGGGTCTCGTGCGCGGCGCGGCACCGCCGTAGGCATCGACCATCGCCGCGCGACGTCGCGCGGTGGGGAGCGGTGCGGCAGGGCGGCGGTAGGTGCGAGTGCGGAGGCGCACCGGCGCAATGGGCGTCGGACCGGACGCCCGGCGCACGGCAGCGCGTGCGGACAGTGAACTGCACGTCGACCAGAGCGGTGAGCGGCAGCACGTGCGGCACCGCAGGAAAGGCGCCGGCAGAAACGGCGCCGGCCGGGACGGTCCACGGCCGGGAAAGGAGCGACGGGATCAAGAGATCAAGAGATCAAGAGATCAAGGGATCAAGAGATCACGGGATCACGGGTTCACGGAGCCCCGGTCCGGAGGGGGCCCGCCCGTAGGTATCACGGTCCGGCCGGACGGGGCGTCCGGTCCGGCCGGCGGCTACTCGTCGTCCTCGTCGTCCAGGCGGGCCAGCCACGTGGCCAGTCGCTCCACCGGGACCTCGAAGTCGGGGTTCAGGTCGACGAACGTGCGGAACTGCTCGGCGAGCCACTCGAAGGTGATCTCCTCCTGGCCGCGCCGCTTCTCCAGTTCCTCGATGCCTCGGTCGGTGAAGTACATGGACGGTGCTCCGTGGTCAGTGCAGGGGTAGGGCCGCTCGCGCGGGGGAAGAACCCTCTCCCCACAGGAAGCGGGGGTGCCGTCCTCCCGCCGGGAGGCCACGACAGGGACAGCAACAGAATAGGCGCACGGAGCGCCGCGCCCGCGGGCCGCCGGGTGCTGCCGTGCCAGGGACACCCCGCGGCCGGTCCGCCGCCGGCGAGCGGTGTCGCGGGGGCCCGGTGACCGGGGGGGAACGGGGAGCTGTATGGGCCAGGAAGTGACGCGGGTGGCGCGGATCGAGCTGCCGGACGGCACACCGGTGTGGGCGCGCATCTCGGGGGCCGGGGAACTGGCCGTGCCGCCGGGGGAGCTGTCGTACACGGACACCGGGTTCGCCGAGCGCGTGGAGGCGAGTGTCGAGAGCCTGCACTCGCTCGTCACCGGGGTGGCGCGGTCGCTGGCCGGACCGCTGCGCGCGGTGCGGCCGGACGAGGTCAGCGTCGAGTTCGGGATCGAGCTGACGGCGAAGGCGGGCAAGGTGGTGGGGCTGCTCGCGGACGGGGAGGCCAAGGCCGGGATCACGGTCACCCTGACCTGGAACGGCGGCGGCCCACCGGAACCCGCCCACCCCGACGCGGACCCCGGCGCCACCCAGCAGCCCGGTCCGGACGGTGCCGCGGGGGTCCACGGCGCCCCGGGCCCGCCTGCCCAGGCCCCCGGCCCCCACGGCGCCCCGAGTCCCTCCGCCTCCGCCCCCCACGGCGCCCCGAGTCCCTCCGCCTCCGCCCCCGGCGCCCATGGCGCCCCCCGCACCGGCGCGTCTCCCGGCGCCCCGGCGCACGGGGGTGTCCATGGCCCCGCCGCCGGGAGCGGAGCATGACGGACCGGCACGACGGGGGCGCACCGGACGGCTTCGACGCCGCCCACCATGCCCTTCGTGAACTCGTTCTGGCGGCGACCGTCCGCATTCATCGCCCGGGTGCCGGGTATGCCCTGGACGAACCCGGCACCTTCCTCGGTAGCGGCTTCTTCATCGCCCCGAACTGGGTTCTGACCTGCGCACACGTCGTACACGGCGGGGAGGGGGGCGAGGTCGAGGTGGTCTACGAGACCGGCCCGGGGCAGGGCCCGGCCTCCGTCCCCGGCCGGGTGGCGGCGACCCTGCCGGAGCAGGCCGGGCGACCGGTGTCCGGCAGCTGGCCCGCCCCGGACCTGGCCCTGCTGCGGCTGCGCGAACCCGTCGGCCACGATTGCGTGTACGTCTCCGAGCGGCCCGCGGCGCACTACGGCGAGGGCCGCGTGTTCTACGCGGGCTGGACCGTGACCGGAGGGCAGTTGCAGATCCTGGACGGGTTCCTCTCCGTGCAGGGGACCATCGGCGGCTGGTCGGCGGGAGTGCAGATGCGTCTGGGACACAACGACCTGCCGCTCGGCGTCTCCGGCGGCCCGGTGATCGACCCCGTGCGCGGCGAGGTGGTCGGCGTACTGAAGTCCCGCGCGGACCACGGCAACGGCGGCACCTCCACGGGCGTCGAGCGGCTGCGCACGCTGCCCGCGCCGGCGGACGGGACGCGCACCGAGCACGACGACGCCTACCAGGCCGTCTTCCACGCCCACGACCGCTATCACCGCGACCGGCAGCAGCCCTCGGACTCCCGGCGGCCCACCTGGACGGACGTACAGGGCGAGCTGGGCGCGCGTCCCGGCCGGACGCTCGGCCCCGACGAGCGCGCCGAACTGCTCGGCCGGCTCGCCGACCTGCCGCCGCCGGTCAGCACCCGCAGCCTGCTCGACATCCTCGACTCCCTGCCGAACTTCCGGCTGCCCTCCCTGGCCCCGGCCCCCCGCGGCTGGCGCGACGGCCTCGGCGTCCTGTACGGCAACGCCCGGCACGACGGCGCGCTGCAACTCGTCCTGGACTACGCGATGCGCGTGATGGCCACCGAGCGGCCGCCGACCCCGAGCGCGCTCGCCGCCGAACAGGCCCTGTGGAGCTGGGTGAGGCAGACCGCGACCGGACTGGACAGCGGCTACCGCAACGGCCTCGCCCGCCGGCGCGCCGAGTGGCTCGGACAGCGCCGCCGCCGCCCGCCCGCCCCCACGGGAGACACCCGGACCGCTCCCACCGCGCCCACGGGGACCGTCCCCGCTGCTCCGACCACCCCCACCGCCGCACCGGAGCCCCGTCCCGCAGGCGCCCCCCGGACCTGGACCGGGGGAGCCGGTCCGGGCGGGCCGGTGGCCGGGCACAGGGCCGGAGCCGGGCCCGGATGGGCGGCCGGGGAGCGCGTGCGGGAGCACCCGCGTGAGGTGGTGCCGCGGCTGTCCGTGCTGCTGGAGGTGTTACGCCGGGGCTGGGAGCCCGAGCGCTGCGACTGGTCGATCTCCGTGGCCCGCCCCGACGGCGAGGTGACCCGCCTGCACGAGTGCGAGCGCACCCCGCTCGAGGACCTGCCCGCCCAGGTGGCCGAACCGCTCGCCGAGGCCTTCCGCCGCTGCGACGACCCCGGCCGGCCCGTCGCGCTGCACGTCGCCCTGCCGCACCTGCTGCTCGGGCTGGCCGTCGACGGCTGGCGGCCCTGGCCGGGCGCCGCCCCGCTCGGGGCGCAGCGGCCCGTGGTCGTGCGCTGCTCCGACTGGGACCAGCTGCCCGAGTACGGCGAACCGGAGTGGCCCGGCAGCCCCGGCGGCACGCCCGAGGAGCAGGACCTCGAACGCCGCGACCGCTGGCGCCGGCTGCATGCCCTGGACGCCCAGGCGGAGATCCTGGACTGCGACGACGGGGTGCGCAAACCGGTGCCGGACGTCGCGGACCTGCGCGGCCTGCCGCAGCGGACCGTACCGGTGCTGTGCCGCCACGGCGACCTGCGCTACGAGGACGACGCCGCCGCGCTCGGCCGTCTGGTGCGGGCCGGTTTCGGAGTGGTCCTGTGGCGGCGCTGGCGGCAGCAACCGGACGCCGTCTGCGGGGAGTTCCACCGGGGCGTCAAGATGTCCGTCGACGACGGGGACGACGTGGCGGTCCTGCCCGACCTGGTGCACGGGCTGCGCGCGCGGATGCGCGAGGGGCTCACCGAGGCGTTCTGGGCCGACGGCATCGCGCTCCTGTACGACGATCCGCACCAGCCGCTGCCCGGAACCGGCGACCTGCTGGAGGCGCCGTGACGCCACGCGCGCCGTGCGCCCCTCGGCCCCTTACCCAGACACCCGCGGATGGATACCGTGATGCACGTTCGACGGCTTGCCCTGGCGGACGAGTGACGACGAGGACCGGATCATGACCGAATCCAGTGAGTGGCTCATCTACCGAGGCGCCGGCGAACCGCACGACGGAATGAGCCGGCTGCCGCCGCCGCCGCCCTGGCGGGACTTCGCCGGCCGGGACGCGGCCGGCACCGGCGACGGCTCCCGGGACCGCAGGCTGGGCGCACACCGCCACCTCGCCGAGCTGCACCGGCCCGGCGCCGAGGAGCTGGAGATGATCAACGCGGCGCTGTATCTGCGCCGCCCCCTGCTCGTCACCGGCAGCCCGGGCGCGGGCAAGAGCACCCTGGCCCACTCCGTCGCCTACGAGCTGGGCCTGGGCGAGGTGCTGCGCTGGTCCATCGTCAGCCGCTCCGCGTTGCAGGACGGCCTCTACCACTACGACGCCATCGCCCGCCTGCAGGACGTGCAGATCGCCGCGCAGGGAGGCGGCGGCGCACCCCTGCCCGAGCCCGGCCGGGAAGCCGGAGCCGGAGGCGGGACCGAAGCGGCGGCGGGCGGCCCGGGGGCCGTGGAGGCGATCGGCAGCTACATCCGCCTCGGCCCGCTGGGCACCGCGCTGCTGCCCTCCGACACGCCACGGGTGCTGCTCATCGACGAACTCGACAAGAGCGACATCGACCTGCCCAACGACCTGCTGAACGTCCTGGAGGAGGGCGAGTTCGAGATACCGGAGCTGCAGCGCATCGCCGACCGGCTGCCGGACGGCGAGGCCGAGGTGCTCACCGCCGACGGCACCAAGGTCCGCGTCCGCGACGGCCGGGTGCGCTGCCGTGCCTTCCCGTTCGTGGTCCTCACCAGCAACGGCGAGCGGGACTTCCCGGCGCCGCTGATGCGCCGCTGCATCCACCTGGAACTGGACCGGCCCGACCACAACCGGCTGGCCACCTTCGTCCGCGCCCACCTCGGCGACGAAGCGGCCCGCGCGGGCGACGACCTGATCAACCGTTTCCTGGAGCGCTCCCGCAGCGAACTCCTCGCCGCCGACCAGCTGCTGAACGCCATCTACCTCACCGACGCGGCCGCCCCGCCCAGCCGCGACCGACTCGCCGACCTGCTCATCCAGCGACTCGACCGCCCGAGGTGAGGCGCTGATGCCCGACGCAGCGGCGCGCTCCGGCCCGCTCCCGCCCGGCCCGTTCCCGCCCGGCCCGTTCCAGCCAGGCCCGGACGCCGCGGCCGGCCGCCACGGCCCCGGCGGCGGCGATCCGCTGGCCGAACTCGTCGCCCGGCTGCGGGAGATCGGGCTCGACCCGGACGCGGAGGGACTGAGCGACGCGCTGTGGCTGGCCCGCTGGGCGCGGCCGCCCGGCGCGTGCGACCCGGACGAACCCGCCGCCGCGACGGGCCCACGGCTCCCCGGGCGAACCGCCGAACACCCCGCGCCCCGGGCCGCGGACACCCCCGCGGCGGGTGGTGAGCGGCCCGCCGCGCGCCCCGGGCCGCAGTCCGCAGCCGCGGGCCCCGACCGGCGGGTGACGCTGTACCCGCTGCCCCGTGGCGGCACCGAGCGCACCCCGGGCGGCGGGCGGCTCACCGCGCTGCCGGTCGGCGTGCCCGCCGCGCCGGTGCTGCCCGCGCCCCTCGAACTCCAGCGGGCACTGCGCCCGTTGCAGGCCTACCGCAGCGCCGCGCCGCCGCTGCGCACGGAGCTGGACGAGACGGCCACGGCCGAGTGCAGCGCCCGCGCCGGGGGCCTGATCCTGCCCGTGCACCGCGCCGTCACCCGGGGCGACGCGCGGTTGCAGCTGGTGCTGGACGCCGCGCCCTCGATGCGCGTGTGGGACCGCATGTTCGCCGAGCTGGAGCAGGTCTTCGGCCAGCTGGGCGCCTTCGCCGACATCCAGGTCAGCCATCTGCACACCGACCCGGACGGCGCGCCCGCCGTCAGCCGCAGCGCGGACGTGCGCGCGGCGCCGCTGCACACCGCGGACCGGCTGAGCGACCCCACCGGCCGCCGCGTCACCCTGCTGGTCAGCGACTGCGCGGGACCGCTGTGGCGCAGCGGCCGCGCCCACCGGCTGCTGCACCACCTCTCCCGGCTGTCGCCCACGGCCGTGCTCCAGCCGCTGCCGCAGCGCCTGTGGAACCGCACCCGGCTGCCGGTGACGTACGGCGAGCTGACCCGCGGGGAGACGCTGGGCGGCGCCACCGCGCTGCGGGTGCGGGTGCCGGGCGGCACGTCACCGGGAGCGCAGCGGGGGGTGCTGCCGGTGCCGGTGCTGCCGCCCGAACCGGTCGCCCTCGGCGCCTGGGCACGGCTGCTGTCCGGGGCCGGTGCCGGGCCGGTGGCGGGCGCGGTGGGCTGGGTGCGCGCCGACCAGCCGCCCGCCCCCGGCTCCCGGCCCGCGCGTACGCCGACCCCGGTGGAGCGGGTCAGCCGGTTCCGGTCGGCCGCCTCCCCGGCCGCCGGCCGGCTCGCCGTCTACCTCGCGGCCGCCCCGCTCTGCCTGCCGGTGATGCAGCTGGTGCAGCGGACCATGCTGCCCGGCTCCGGGCCCTCGGAACTCGCCGAGGTGCTGCTCGGCGGCCTGCTGACCCGGGCCGGGCAGGACCACGCGCACGACGGCGCCCAGTGGTACGAGATGCAGCCGGACGTGCGGGAGGCGCTGCTGTCCACGCTCGGCCGGGACGAGGCCGTACTGGTGCTCAAGCACTGCTCCGAGTACATCGAGCAGCGCTTCGGCAAGGGCGGCCCCAACTTCCCGGCGCTGGCCCTGGCCCAGCTCGGCGACGGCGGCCCCGCGGGGCCCCACGCATCGGGCGCCGGCCTGCCGGGCGAGCGCGCGTACACCGGGGACGGCGGGATCGGCGGCCTCGGCGCGGAGCGGGCCGGCGGCGGCGATGACGGCACCCCGGTCCCGCAGCCCTTCGCGGAGGTCGCGGCACGCGTGCTGGAGCGCTTCATGCCGCTGCCCGAGCAGTTCCGGCTCTACGGCCCCGCGAGCGGCCCCGCCCCCGGGGACCGGCCCGCGCACCGGGCGGTCGTACGCGCCCGCGCCCTGCTCGCCCGGTTCGACGACGAGGGCATGATCCAGTACCTGATCGACGCCGTGCAGCTGCTGCGCGGGGCGACGGAGCACGAGCGCCCGGCCGGCGCGGACCCCGGGCTGTGGGCCGAGTACGCGCGCTGCACGCTGCGGCTGTGGGAGGTGCAGGGCGGGGCGGAGCTGCTGCGGGAGGCGGAGACGGCCGCCGAACGGGCGGTCGCCCATCCGCACGCGCTGCACGAGCGGGCGGCGCTGGCCCGGGTGCTGCACGCCGCGGCCACCGACCGCAGGCGCCACGGCGACCGGCCCGGCGCCCTGGACCTGCTGCGCCGCGCCGACCGGGAGTACGCGGTGGCCTGCGCCGCCCCCGGCCTGGACCCGGAGGAGGCGCTGCGGCTGACCCTGGAGCGGGTCGGGGCCCTGGAGGCGCAGTGGCGGCTGGGCGGCGACAGCGCGGTGCTGCAGGGCGCGGTCGGCATGCTGGAGGCCTTCGCCGACGTCTGGCCCGACCGCCGCGACCGGCCGCCCGCCCTGCCGCTGGCCCACGGCAGGCTCCTGCTGCGTCTGGCGGCCGGCACGAGCGGTCCCGAGCAGGTCCGGGGGTACGCCGAGCAGGCCGCCAGGTCCCTGCGGGACGCGCTGGACGCCGAGGAGCGCGCGGAGCCTGCGGCGGGCGCCGACCCGGCCGGTGAGCGCGTCCGTGTCCGCCTCGACCTGGTCGACGCCCTGCTGATGGCGGGCGGTGACCTGGAGGAGGCGGGCCGCCGCGTCGAGGAGGGCCTGGCGCTCACCACGAAGCGCAGCCTGCGCTCGCCGCTGCACGTGCGCGCGGGCCGCGTCCGGGTCGCCCGGTACGCCGAGAGCGGCGACCCGCGCGACCTGCGGGAGGCCGCCGAGGCGTTCGCGGTGGCGGCGCGGGACATGTCGCGGGACGCGGCGGGGTACGCGGACGTGCTGGCCGAGTGGGGGGAGGCGCTGCTGCGCCGGGCGGCCGCGGAGAGCGGCACCCGGGGCTGGGAGCCGCTGTCCCAGGCGATCCGGGTGCTGCGGGACTGCCGTACCGAGACACCGGCGGGCAGCCGGCACGCCGCGCACCGGCTGCTGCTGCTGGGCCGGGCGCTGATCCTGCGCTACCGCTCGCGCGGCGACCGCGTGGACCTGCGGGAGGCGGAGCACCTGTTCGGGCTGGCGGCGGCGGAGGCGGCCGACCCGCTGCTGGCCGCCCGGTGCCGGCTGGAGCTGGGGCGGACCCAGTACGAGGCCTACCGCGGCCTGGGCCGCCCGACCCGGCTGGACGACGCCGTCGACGCCTTCCGCATGGCCGCGCAGTCCGCCCGGGAGGCCGAGGCGGCGGCCCCGACCGAGCGCCGGCGTCAGGAAGCGGTGGAACTGGGCGCGCAGGCACACCACTGGCGGGGTATGTCCTACGAGGCGATGACCCGCCCGCGCGCGGCCCGCGAGGCCTACCGGGCGGCCCGCGCGGAGTGGGCCAGGCTGCCCGACGGCAGTCTGGCCACGGGCGAGCCGACGGCCGCGGACACGGCGCGCCGGCTGGCGGAGCTGGACTGAACGCACGCACCTCGCGCACGGGAAGGGGAACCGGACGATGAACACACCCGACGGGCACGCGGCGGACGACACGGACCACGGGGACAGCGCCGACCACGCCGATCGCGCCGCACACACGGACCACGGGGAGCCGCTGCCGGATCTGCTGACGCTCGACCTGGAGGAACTGAGCACGGTGCGGCACCCCGTCCTCGCGGAGGTGCTGGCGGACCTGCGGGAACGGGCGGAGCGGCCGAGCGAGACGCTCTGGGGCTTCAACAACTGCCTCTGACACCGGCCCGGTTGCCCGGACCCGCCACGAAAGGCCGCTCGCTATCGGTCATTCGAGGACGGAAACAGACAACCTCGGTCACCCCGGGTTTGCTTACGGGCGCCGGACGGGAATGCGGTCTCCTACGGGCGGAAGCTCCGTGGTGCGTTCGCGGACGCGGCCGCGCGGGCGTACGGCATGGGGGTGCTGGAGTTGTCCGAAGAGACCGCCTCCCCCCACCGCCCGCCGCCCCGGCCCTTCCGGCAGTTCATCGTGAAGGTGCACGGCCGGTGCAACCTCGCCTGCCGCTACTGCTACCTCTACGAGGGCCCCGACAGCGGCTGGCGCACCCGCCCGGCCGCCGCGTCCCAGCAGGTCCTGGAGCGCACCGCCGACCGCATCGCCCGGCACGCCCGCGGCCACGGCCTGACAGCAGTCCAACTCGTCCTGCACGGGGGCGAACCCCTGCTGGCGGGCGCCGGCACCCTGGCCCGCTTCACCGACGACGTGCGCGCCCGGGTGCCCGGTGACTGCACGGTCCAGGCCGTCGTGCAGACCAACGCCACCCTGCTGACCGCCGAGCGCGTGGCCGTGCTCGCCGGACGCGGCATCCGGATCGGCATCAGCCTCGACGGGGGCCGCGCCGCGCACAACACCCAGCGCGTCGACCACGCCGGGCGGCCGTCCTGGCCGGCCGCCGAGCGGGGCGCGCGACTGGTCGCCGACCGCTTCCCCGCGGCGTACGCGGGCGTGCTCACCGTCGTCGACCCGCTGACCGACCCCGTGGAGTGGTACGAGTCCGTGCTCACGCTGCGCCCGCCCGCGCTGGACCTGCTGCTCCCGCACGGCAACTGGAGCGCCCCGCCGCCGCACTGGGGCGACGCCCGGCACGGCGCGTGGCTGTGCCGGGTCTTCGACCGCTGGTGGTCGGCCGAGCGGCGGGAGACGCGCGTGCGGCTCTTCGAGGAGTGCCTCGCGCTGCTGCTGGGGCTGCCGGCCGCCACCGAGTCGCTGGGCCTCGCGCCCTTCGACGCCCTCGTGGTCGAGACCGACGGCTCGATCGAGCAGGTCGACTCCCTGAAGTCGGCGTACGAGGGAGCCGCCCGCACCGGCCTCGACGTCTTCCGCCACGACTTCGACGAAGCCCTGCGCCACCCCTCGGTGGCGGCCCGGCAGGCGGGCCCGGCGGCCCTGGCCGGCCGCTGCCGGGCCTGCCCGCTGCTCACGGTCTGCGGAGGCGGCCACTACGCCCACCGCTACCGGGCCGGACACGGCTTCCGCAACCCGTCCGTGTACTGCGCGGACCTCCAGCGCTTCATCCAGCACGTGGCCGGACGGCTCGCCGGGGACACCGCGGACACCCGCCCGCCGGTCCCGGCCTCTTCCGAAGGGGGCACCCCGTGATCTTTCCGGCGGTCCCGGACCGTGCACTCACCGAACTCAGCCGCACCGAGGGCGGCCCCGCCACCCTGGCGCTCCTCGTCCGCGACCAGGACACCCGGCGGCTGCTCATGGTGCGCGCCGTGCTCGACGCCGCGCAGGCGGCCGGACCGGACGTCTGCTCCCGGGCGGCGAAGCGGCGGCTGCGCGAGGACTGGGCGCTGCTGACGGCCGCCGACCGGGCCCGCCCCGGACCGCGCTCACCGGCCCGGGAACGGCTCACCCACCCGATGACCGGCCCCTGGGCCAAGCGCTGCCTGACCGGACTGGCCCCCCGCGGCGGACGGCTCACCCCCGAGCGCAGACACGCCCTGGACCGGGACCTGGCCCACTTCAGCGCCGTCGCCGCGGTCGCCGGGGCCCGGGCCGGCCTGCCGTTCACCACCTTCCTGACGGCCCGCGACGGCGTGCTCACCCTGCCCTCCCTGGGCGCGCTGCGCACGGCCGGACCGGGCGACGAGCGGGTCCGGGTCAGCCACCGGGACGGCCGGGTCACCTTCCGTCAGCCCGGCGCCGTCGACGTGACGGTGTACCTGGAGAGCGGCACCGGCGCCTGGTCCGGCGCCCCCGCCTGGACGCCGGCCCACGCCCTGCCCGGGCTGCTGCCCGGCGGCGCGCCCATGCCGCTGGACGACCTCGACCCCTACCGCGCCCCGCCCCCGGCACCCGACCAGTACGCGCTGAGCGGACCCGCCGACCCCGACGACGCCGAGCGCAAACGCTGGCTGCACACCTGGGCGGGCACCGCCACCGTACTGCGCGACGGGGGCGAGCACCGGCCGGCGGAGGCGCTCGCCCTGCTGCGCTGCCTGGTCCCGCTCCGGATGCCGCCCGGCTCCGGCGGCCGGGGCAGTTGCAGCGGCACCCGGCGTGAGGCGTTCGGCGCGCTGCTGAGCACCGCCCCGGCCACCCCGGTGGCCTTCGCGGCGACCCTCGTCCACGAACTGCAGCACACCAAACTCGCCGCGCTGAGCGACCTGCTGACGCTGCACACCGCGGGACCCGAGGCCCGCTACTTCGCGCCCTGGCGCCCGGACCCGCGGCCGTACGACGGGCTGCTGCAAGGGGCGTACTCGCACCTGGCGCTGGCGGACTTCTTCCAGCGGCGGGCGCTGGCCGCCGAGCAGGCCGGGCGGGAGACGGCGTCCGCGTGGGCGGAACACGCCCGCTACCAGGCACAGGTCGGCGCCGCCCTGCCGGCACTCGTCGGCTCGCCGGACCTGACACCGGCGGGCCGGCTGTTCGTGGACGGCATGGCCGCCACCCACGAACGGCTCGCCGCACACCCCGCACCCCGGGGGTACACGGCGCGCGCGCAGGCGTACGTCAGAGCCGTACGCACCCTGTGGGCGCAGCGCCGGCCTCCGGCTCCGCCGCTCACGAATCGGTGAAATGCCGACTTCACGGCCTCGGCTGCGCAAAGATCGACGAGCCGAGGCGCCGGTTCCCGCAGTCGCCGGACTCCCCGGAGCCACGCCGAGGTTCTAGAATTCCGTGACTACGCGCTGGAGGCCGCCGCATGTCTGAAGCTCGTACACCGGTCGGGCCGACCGGGAAGGGGGCCGCGAAGCCGACCGTCACGGTCAGCTTCGCCGGGTTCAACCGGGCCTGGGCGGCGTGGATCGGCGACCGGCTGGAGCGGCGCGGCGTGCGTGTGGTGTACCTGCGCTGGGACGCGCCGCCGGACCAGTCGCTGTCGGGCCTGCTGAGCGACCTGGCGCTGTCCGAGGGCCGCATCCTGATCCTGGTCAGCGAGTGGTACTTCCAGCTCGGCCCGCGCACCCACGAGGAGTGGAACACCGCCCTGCGGGAGGTCGTCGCGCCCGACCCCTCCCGGTTCGCCGCGGTGTCCGTCACCAACGCCTCCGTGCCCTCCGCCACCGCCGTGCTGGCCCCCGTCGACCTCACCAACATGGGCGCGGACGAGGCCGAACGGCGGCTGCTGGACCGCCTCGACCTGCCCGCCGACACCCCGCCGACGGCGGCGGTCACCCGCCCCGCCCCGCGCTTCCCGGCCTCGGTGTCCGACGTCTGGGGCGGAGTGCCCCGCCGCAACACCCGCTTCACCGGCCGCGAACCCCTGCTGAACGACGCCTACCACCTGCTCCAGGGCAGCGAGACCGGTGCGGGCGTGCTGACCCTGCACGGGATGTCCGGGGTGGGCAAGACCCAGCTGGCCGCCGAGTACGTGTACCGCTTCGGCTCCGAGTACGACGTCGTCTGGTGGGTCAACGCCGAGAAACGCGTCACCTACCGCCGGCTGCTCGCCGAACTCGCCCCGAAACTCGGCCTGTCCACCGGCGCCGAGTACGGCGAGCGGCTGCGCGCGGTGCGTGACGCGCTGCGCCGCGGCACCCCGTACTCCCGCTGGCTGCTCGTCCTGGACGGCGCCGACGAACCCGACCAGATCTGGGACCTGGTCCCGACCGGCCCCGGCCACGTGCTGATCACCTCCCGCAACCCCGAATGGGGCGAGCACAACAGCAGACTGCTGGAGGTCCCCGTCTACGACCGCGACGAGTCGGTCGCGTTCATCCGCCGCCGCGCGCCCCGGCTGTCCGAGCCCGAGGCCGACCAGCTGGCCGACGCGCTGGAGGACCTGCCCCTGCTGCTGGACCAGACGGCCGGCTGGCTGAACGACTCCGACCTGTCGGTGCGGCAGTACATCGCCCTGCTGGACGGCGGGATCGACCAGGACGTGGTGAAGGTGTCCGCGGACTTCCCGCTGGCCTTCCAGACCGCCTGGTCGATACTGCTGAACAAACTCCGCGAGACCGTCCCGGAGTCGGTCGACCTGCTGCGCCTGTGCACCTTCTTCGCCCCCGGGTTCATCCCGGTCCGGCTGCTCAAGGACATGCCGCACGACGACCTCCCCGAGCAGCTGGCCGGACTGCTGGACGACCCGCTGCTGTGGAACAAGGCCATCAACCAGCTGCGCCAGTACTCGGTGGTGCGCCTGGAGTCCCACGAGGCGGCGCTGGACGAGGCGGCCTCCGCGGGCGAGTCCGTGTACCTGCACCGGATGGTGCACCAGATCGTGCACAAGGACATGCCCGAAGCCGACCGCAAGGAGTTCATCGAGGTGGTGCGGCGGGCGCTGGCCGAGGCCGACCCCGGCCGGCCCACCGACACCCGCAACTGGGACGCGTACGCCGAGATCGTGCCGCACCTGAAGTACGCCGACGTGCTGCAGAGCAAGGACCGCAGGGTGCAGAGCCTGGTCCTCAACTGCCTGCGCTACATGTGGTTCGCGGGCGAGTACAGCGCAGGCGTCAAACTGGGCTCCCGCGCCCTGCGCGCCTGGCGCCGGCTGCTCGGCGCGTCGCACCCCCGCGTGTGGGAGGTCACCTACCACTACGCGAACCTGCTGCGCTCCGCCGGCCGCTTCGAGGAGACCGAGGCCCTGGAGCGGGCCGCGGTCGAACGCCTGCGGGCGGAGAAGGGCCGCGACGACCTGGACCACCTGCGGATGGCCAGCGGCCTCGCGGCCGACCTGTGGAACCTGGGCCGCTACGACGAGGCGCTCGAGCTGTGCCAGTGGCTCTACCCGACCTACCGCGGCCTCTTCGGCGAACAGGACTCGCGCACCCTCAGCGCCCTGAACAACCTCGGCTTCACCCTCCGGCTGCTGGGCCGGTACGAAGAGGCCAGGGACATCGACCAGAAGACCCTGGACGCCCGCCGGCTGCTGCTCAAGGGCCGCCACCCCTGGACCCTCTTCTCCGAGGTGTCCTACGCCGTCGACCTGCGCCTGCTGGGCCGCTACTCGGAAGCCGAGTCCAGCCAGGCCAGGAACGTCCGCGAGTACCACCTGGTCATGGGCCGCGACCACCAGGACACCCTGCGGGCCGAGCACAACCTGGCCCTGTGCCAGCTGCGCGGCGGCGACCGCGCCAGCGCGGGCGAACTGCTCACCCGGGTGCTGGAGGGCTACGAACGCAAGCTGGGCGACACCCACATGCTCACCCTCGCCGCCGCCGTCAGCCAGAGCTGCTTCGCCCGCGAGCACGGCGACATCGACCAGGCCCGCGAGGCCGGCGAGTCCGTCATCGCCCGCTACGAGCAGCTGCTGCCCGAGGACCACCCCTTCACCATCGGAGCCCGCGCCAACCACGCCCTGATCCTGCGCAGCGTCGGCGAGCGGGAGCACGCGCACGTCCTCGTCGAGCAGGCCCTGGCCGGCATGACCGCGGTACTGGGGGAGAGCCACCCGCACACCCTGGGCTGCGCCATCAACGCCTCCGCGCTGCGCAACCTCGTCGGCGAGACCGAGTCCGCCGCTGAACTGAGCCGGGTCACCATCGCCCGGGCGACCGAGATCCTGGGCCGCACCCACCCGCTCACCCTCTCCGCCCGCGTCGCGCACGCGGCCGACCTGCGGGCCCTGCGGGACCGCCAGCAGGCCGAGAAGGTCGAGCAGGAGGCGCTGTCCGACCTGGCCGCCACCCTCGGTCCGCAGCACGTCCACACCATCTCGGCCCGCTCCCGCAACCGCCCGTACTGGGACTTCGAACCCCAGGCGAGCTGACACCGGCCGGGCTGCCGGCCACCCGGGCATCGCCCGCGTCACGGGGCACGCACAAGGGGCCGGCCCCGGGTCCGTGAGGACTCGGGGCCGGCCCCTCGCGCGCGTGCCGCAGGCCTACGCGTCGAACACCTCACGCACCAGCTGCTCCTGCTCGGCCTGGTGCCGCTTGGCCGAACCCACCGCGGGGGACGAGCCGTGCGGGCGGGAGATGCGGCGCAGCCGCTCGCCCGGCGGGATGTCCGCGCCGACCGCCAGGTCCAGGTGGTCGATCAGGTTGAGGGCGATGAAGGGCCACGCGCCCTGGTTCGCCGGCTCCTCCTGCGCCCACAGGTACTTCTCGGCGTTCGGGTACTTGTTGACCTCGGCCTGGATCTCGGCACCCGGCAGCGGGTACAGGCGCTCGATGCGGATGATCGCGGTGTCCGTGACGCCGCGCTTGACCCGCTCGGCCTCCAGGTCGTAGTACAGCTTGCCCGCCACGAAGACGACCTTGCGGACCGCGGCCGGGTCCACGCTGGCGTCGCCGATGACCGGGCGGAACTGACCCGACGTGAACTCCTCCGTCTTCGACGCGGCGGCCTTCAGGCGCAGCATCGACTTCGGGGTGAAGACCACCAGCGGCTTGTGGTGCGGGTTGTGCACCTGCCACCGCAGGAGGTGGAAGTAGTTCGACGGAAGGGTCGGCATGGCGACCGTCATGTTGTTCTGCGCGCAGAGCTGGAGGAAGCGCTCGACACGGGCCGAGGAGTGGTCCGGGCCCTGGCCCTCGTAGCCGTGCGGCAGGAGGAGGGTGACGCCGGACGTCTGGCCCCACTTCTGCTCGGCCGCCGAGATGTACTCGTCGACCACGGTCTGGGCGCCGTTGACGAAGTCGCCGAACTGCGCCTCCCACATGACCAGCGCGTCGGGGCGGGCCAGCGAGTAGCCGTACTCGAAGCCCATGACGGCGTACTCGGACAGCAGCGAGTTGTAGACGTTGTAGCGCGCCTGCTCCTCGGCGAGGTACATGAGCGGCGTGAACTCCTCGCCCGACTCGCGGTCGATGAGCACCGCGTGGCGCTGGCCGAAGGTGCCGCGCTGGGAGTCCTGGCCGGACAGGCGGACGGGGGTGCCCTCCAGCAGGAGGGAGCCGACCGCGAGCGTCTCGCCCATGCCCCAGTCGATCGTGCCGTCCTCGACCATCGCCGCCCGGCGCTGGAGCTGCGGCAGCAGACGCGGGTGGACGTGGAAGGCGTCCGGGATGTTGACCTGGGACTCGGCGATCCGCTTGACGACCTCCGAGGAGACCGCGGTGTTCACGGCGACCGGGAAGTCCGCCTGCGGGTCCGGCACCGGGCCGGAGACCGGCTGGGAGGCGGCCTCGCGGACCTCCGTGAAGACCTTCTCCAGCTGGCCCTGGTAGTCCTGGAGGGCCTGCTCGGCCTCTTCCAGGGTGATGTCGCCGCGACCGATGAGGGACTCGGTGTAGAGCTTGCGCACCGAGCGCTTCTTGTCGATCAGGTCGTACATCAGCGGCTGGGTGAAGGCCGGGTTGTCCGACTCGTTGTGACCGCGGCGGCGGTAGCAGATGAGGTCGATCACCACGTCCTTGTTGAACGCCTGACGGAACTCGAACGCCAGGCGCGCGACGCGCACCACGGCCTCCGGGTCGTCGCCGTTCACGTGGAAGATCGGGGCCTCGATCATGCGGGCCACGTCGGTGGCGTACATCGACGAGCGCGAGGACTCCGGCGCCGCGGTGAAGCCGACCTGGTTGTTGATGACGATGTGGACCGTGCCGCCGGTGCGGTAGCCGCGCAGCTGCGACATGTTCAGGGTCTCGGCCACCACGCCCTGGCCCGCGAAGGCCGCGTCGCCGTGCAGCGCGACGGGCAGGACCGTGAAGTCCGTGCCGCCCTTGTTGATGATGTCCTGCTTGGCGCGGGCGATGCCCTCGATGACCGGGTCGACCGTCTCCAGGTGGGACGGGTTGGCGGCCAGCGAGACCTTGATCTGCTCGCCGTCCAGGCCGGTGAAGGTGCCCTCGGCGCCCAGGTGGTACTTCACGTCGCCGGAACCGTGCATCGACTTCGGGTCGAGGTTGCCCTCGAACTCGCGGAAGATCTGCGCGTACGACTTGCCGACGATGTTGGCGAGGACGTTCAGGCGGCCGCGGTGGGCCATCCCGATGACGACCTCGTCCAGGCGGGACTCGGCCGCGGAGTCGATCACCGCGTCGAGCAGCGGGATGACGGACTCGCCGCCCTCCAGGGAGAACCGCTTCTGGCCGACGTACTTCGTCTGCAGGAAGGTCTCGAAGGCCTCGGCCGCGTTCAGGCGGCGCAGGATGCGCAGCTGCTCCTCGCGCTCCGGCTTGGAGTGCGGGCGCTCGACGCGGTCCTGGATCCACTTGCGCTGCTTGGGGTCCTGGATGTGCATGAACTCGATGCCGGTGGTGCGGCAGTACGAGTCGCGCAGCACGCCGAGGATGTCGCGCAGCTTCATCATCGACTTGCCGGCGAAGCCGCCGACGGCGAACTCGCGCTCCAGGTCCCACAGGGTGAGGCCGTGCTCGGTGATGTCCAGGTCGGGGTGCTTGCGCTGGCGGTACTCGAGCGGGTCGGTGTCGGCCATGACGTGGCCGCGGACCCGGTAGGAGTGGATCAGCTCGAAGACGCGGGCGGCCTTGGTGACGTCGTCGTCGTGGGAGGCGTCGATGTCCTTGAGCCAGCGGACCGGCTCGTAGGGGATGCGCAGCGCCTCGAAGACGTCGTCGTAGAAGCCGTTCTCGCCCAGCAGCAGGTTGGCGACCTGGCGCAGGAACTCGCCGGAGGCGGCGCCCTGGATGACCCGGTGGTCGTAGGTCGACGTGAGCGTCATGACCTTGGAGATGCCGAGCTTGTTCAGGGTGTCCTGGCTGGTGCCCTGGAACTCCGCCGGGTAGTCCATGGAGCCGACGCCCATGATGACCGACTGCCCGGGCATCAGGCGCGGCACCGAGTGGACGGTGCCGAGGCCGCCGGGGTTGGTCAGGGAG
Source organism: Streptomyces sp. NPDC041135 (assembly GCF_055592085.1). Taxonomy (NCBI): domain Bacteria; kingdom Bacillati; phylum Actinomycetota; class Actinomycetes; order Kitasatosporales; family Streptomycetaceae; genus Streptomyces; species Streptomyces sp. NPDC041135. The sequence continues at coordinate 144,210 of NZ_JBVIYZ010000011.1, read as the reverse complement.
ACCGTGACGCCGGTGAAGTCGTCCATCGTCAGCTTGCCGTCGCGGGCGCGGCGGACGATGTCCTCGTAGGCCTGCCAGAACTCGAAGAAGTTCAGCGTCTCGGCCTTCTTGATGGCGGCCACGACGAGCTGGCGGTCACCGTTGGGCTTGACCAGGTCGATGGCCAGGCCCAGGTTGACGTGCGGCGGCTTGACGAGGGTCGGCTTGCCGTCCTTCTCGCCGAACGACCAGTTCATCGACGGCATGGCCTTGATGGCCTGCACCATCGCGAAGCCGATGAGGTGCGTGAAGGAGATCTTCCCGCCCCGCGCCCGCTTCAGGTGGTTGTTGATCACGATGCGGTTGTCGAACAGCAGCTTCACCGGGACCGCGCGGACCGAGGTGGCGGTCGGCAGCTCCAGGGAGGCGCTCATGTTCTTCGCCACGGCGGCGGCGGGGCCGCGCAGCGTGATCAGCTCGGGGCCCTCCTTCGCCGCGCCGGCGGGCTCGGCGGCCTTGGCCTTCGGCTGGGCCGCGGCGGCGGGCCGGGCCGGCGGGGCGGCCTTGGCGGGCGCCGGGGCGGGCGCGGCGGCCTGCGGTGCGGCGGGGGCCGGAGCCGGGGCCGAGGCGGGCGCCTGCGCGGCGGGCGCCGGTGCGGCGGCCGCGGGTGCGGCGGGGGCCGGGGCGGGCGCGGTCGGCGCCGCCGGCTGGGCCTGAGCAGCCGTGGAGGTGGTCTCCGCGGCCCCCGTGGCCGCACTACCCGCCGGAGCCGGGGAGGCTGGCGCCCCCGGCTTGTAGTCGGCGAAGAAGTCCCACCAGGCGCGGTCTACCGAATTCGGGTCCTGGAGGTACTGCTGATAGATCTCGTCGACGAGCCACTCGTTGGGGCCGAACGCCGCGGCGGGGTTCTTCCCGGCTTGGTCGTCGGTGGAGATGCTCGAGTTACTGGGGGACTGTGGCGACACGGCGGCAACCGCCCTCTTCCGCTTCACAAGGTGATGGACAGCGGGAATAAAGGCTACGCCTCCCTGCCGGTGAAGGTCAGGTCGGGCCGGTTCATCGTCGCGTAAGTCACATCAGAAATCTTGTTTCAGGGCTTGATATGGCGGGAAACAAGCGTGGTTCACCTGTGGAAGGGGTACGCGGAGCGGGGCCCGGGCAGGACTCCGCCGCAGGCCTTCCCTGATCACACGTGTCCGGCGGCGCGGAAGATCGTGGATCTTGTGGCTCCGCTTCGAACTTTACGTCAACTTGGCACGGATGACTCTCCCGGAAGAGTGACGATGATCCGGCAACCGCGATCGGATTCGGCCACACGGATCCGGCCGCCGTGCAGATCGACGGCCCAGCGGGCGATCGCCAGGCCCAGTCCCGTGCCGCCGTCGCTGCCCGGCCCGTGCGGCCGGTTCACGGCGCCCCGGTTGAAGCGCTCGAAGACCCGTCGCCACTCCGAGCGCGGTATGCCCGGCCCCTCGTCCAGCACCTCCAGCTCCAGCGACTCCGGCTGCGGCCCGCGCCGCGCCCGCACCGTCACCCGGCCGTGCGGCGGGCTGTGCTTGACCGCGTTGTCGATGAGATTCGCCACGACCTGGTGGATGCGCTCGGGGTCCGCGTGCGCGGTCAGCTCGGGCGGGGAGACGTCGAGGTGCAGATGGACGTCGGTCCGGGTGTGGCTGCCGGAGCCGGAGGCGATGCCCGCGCGCGCCGAGGCGACCATGTTGGCCTCCTTCAGCACGCCCGACAGGTACGGCCACACCTCGAAGCGCCGCCCGCGCAGCGGGACCACCCCGTTGTCCAGCCGGGACAGGTCCAGCAGGGTCTCCACCAGCCGGCCCAGCCGCTCGGTCTGCTTCAGGGCCGTGCGCATGGTCTCGGTGTCCGGCTCGGCGATGCCGTCCACGACGTTCTCCAGCACCGCGCGCAGGCCCGCGATGGGGGTGCGCAGCTCGTGCGAGACGTTCGCCACCAGCTCCTTGCGCTGGCGGTCCTGGGCCTCCAGCTCGTCGGCCATGACGTTGATGGTCCCGGCCAGGTCGCCCAGCTCGTCCCGGCGGTTCTCGCGCACCCGGCGGGTGTAGTCGCCGTGCGAGATGGACCGGGCCACCGCGTTCATCTCGTCCAGCGGGGCGGTGAGCGAGTGGGCCACGAACTGCGTTATCAGCAGCGTGGCGATCATCGAGAAGACCGTGATGAAGCGCAGCTCCGTCTTGGTGTGCACCGCGATCATCGACAGACCGGTGGTGATCAGCACCGAGATGACGACGAGCGCGCCCAGCTTGGTCTTGATCGAGAACGGGCGTACGCCGCCCCAGGGCTCCTCCCCGGGGCTCCTGCGCGCGGCCGGCCGCCCGTCGCTCATGGCGTCGGCGTCTCCAGCGCGTATCCCACGCCGTGCACCGTGCGGATGCGCTCCGCGCCGATCTTGCGGCGCAGCGCCTTGATGTGGCTGTCGACGGTCCGGGTGCCGGAGGCGTCCGCCCAGTCCCACACCTCGGCCAGCAGCTGCTCGCGGGAGAGCACCGCGCGCGGGGTGTTCGCCAGGCAGACCAGCAGATCGAACTCGGTGGGGGTGAGGTGGACGTCCTCGCTGCGCACCCGCACCCGGCGCTGCGCGTGGTCGATCTCCAGCTCGCCCAGGCGCAGGATGCCCGAGCGCGGCGTGGAGGCGGCGATCGCGGCCCGCTCCACCCGGCGCAGCAGCACGTGCACGCGGGCCGCCAGCTCCCGCATCGAGAAGGGCTTGGTCATGTAGTCGTCGGCGCCGACCCCGAGGCCGACCAGCATGTCGGTCTCGTCGTCGCGGGCCGTGAGCATCAGCACCGGCACCGGCCGCTGGGCCTGCACGCGCCGGCAGACCTCCAGGCCGTCGAAGCCGGGCAGCATGATGTCGAGGATCAGCAGATCGGGCTGCCAGGCCTCGGCGGTGTCGACGGCGGAGGGGCCGTCGCCCGCGGTCTGTACGAGAAATCCCTCGGCGCGCAGCCGGGCCGCGATGGCGTCGACGATCGTCGGGTCGTCCTCGACGACCAGGATCCGGCGCTGGGCGCCGGGAGTGGCCGCCGCGCCGTTGTGGGAGGTGTGTGTCTGCTCCATCGCCCGCCCCTGAGTGTGCTTTCCGGAACCAGTGGGGTGGTTCCTCGGTCTGCGCATGGTTGCGATTGACGCTTGAATGACCTGCGTCAGGGAAGCACATTACGGGGACTCGCGGCGGCCTCGCTATCCAGGTCGTACGGCCGGTCGCACGGCGAGGTGCACGGCGTCCGGAACGCCCCGGGCAACGGGCACCTCTTCGGTACGCACCTGCCGGAACCCGGCATTCCGCAAGGTTCCTTCAAATTCTGGCGAGGGCTCGGCCGACCACACGGCGAGCACTCCGCCCTCCGTCAACACCCGTGCGCAGGCTGTGAGTCCGCTGGGGGAGTACAGCCCGTCGTTGTCCTCGGTGACGGTCCAGCCGGGCCCGTTGTCGATGTCCAGGCACAGGGCGTCGTATGTGTCGGACGTCTCATTGACGTACCGCACGAGATCCGCCTCGACGATCCGGGTGCGGGGGTCGGCCAGCGCGGCGCCGGACAGCTCCGACAGCGGCCCGTGGCGGTGCCAGTCGATGACGGCCGGCTCCCGCTCGACGACGGTGATCCGTCCCCAGCGCGGGTCGGCTGCGGCGTGTGCGAGCGAGAAGCCCACCCCGAGCCCGCCGATGAGCACCTCGGGGGCGGGCCGCCCGTCCAGGGCGTCGCGGGCGGCGTCGACGAGCAGCCGCTCGGAACGGCCGTCGGAGGTGTCCATGAGGAAGCAGCCGTTGGCGATGATCTGCAGCAGCGGGCCGTGCCGGCGCAGCACCACCTCGCCGTAGGGGCCCTCGCGCCGGTCCAGGACCACCGGCCTGTCGTACGTGGCAGTCATGGCCCTCATCCTGCTCGAACCCGGCGCCCCGGGCACGGGATTTGCGCGCGGCGCCCCTCCCGGGTGTTCCTGCCGCCTCTGGACGGCCCGTCACCTGCGCGTTTCCCGGCTCCCGCTCTTGATCGCTCACAGCGAACACCTCCCCGGGAACACCACAGGGCTTCCGAGCATTGAGTCGGCATAGCTCAACTTGACTGCCGAAGGGGAGATCATGGCTGCTGAGTCCACGGCGTTCACTCCGCTCACCCTGCCCGTGCTGCCGCTCGACGACGAGGTCGTGCTGCCCGGAATGGTGGTTCCGCTGGACCTGAGCGACGCCGAGGTGCGCGCCGCGGTCGAGGCCGCCCAGGCCGCCGCGCGCTCGGAACCCGGGAAGCCGAAGGTGCTGCTGGTGCCGCGCATCGACGGGACGTACGCGACGACGGGTGTGCTCGGCACCGTCGAGCAGGTCGGCCGGCTGGCCGACGGCGACCCCGGCGCCCTCGTCCGGGGTCGCGCCCGGGTGCGGATCGGCGCCGGGACCACCGGGCCGGGCGCCGCGCTGTGGGTGGAGGGCACGCGGCTCGACGACAGCGTGCCGGACCCGCTGCCCGGTCAGGTCGCGGAACTGGTCAAGGAGTACAAGGCGCTGGCCACCAGCTGGCTGAAGAAGCGCGGCGCCTGGCAGGTCGTGGACCGCGTCCAGGCCATCGACGGCGTCTCCGCGCTCGCCGACAACTCCGGGTACTCCCCCTTCCTCACCACCGAGCAGAAGGTCGAACTGCTGGAGACCGCCGACCCGGTCGCCCGCCTCAGGCTCGCCACCCAGCAGCTGCGCGACCACCTCGCGGAGCAGGACGTGGCCGAGACCATCGCCAAGGACGTCCAGGAGGGCGTCGACAAGCAGCAGCGCGAGTTCCTGCTGCGCCGGCAGCTGGAGGCGGTCCGCAAGGAACTGCGCGAATTGAACGGCGAGTCCGAGGGCGAGGAGTCCGACGACTACCGGGCCCGCGTCGAGGCCGCCGACCTGCCGGAGAAGGTCCGCGAGGCCGCGCTGAAGGAGGTCGACAAGCTGGAGCGGGCCAGCGACCAGTCCCCGGAGGGCTCCTGGATCCGCACCTGGCTGGACACCGTCCTGGAACTGCCGTGGAACGAACGCACCGAGGACGCCTACGACATCCAGGGCGCGAAGGCGGTCCTGGACGCCGAGCACGCGGGCCTGGAGGACGTCAAGGAGCGGATCACCGAGTACCTCGCGGTCCGCAAGCGGCGCACCGACCGGGGCCTGGGCGTGATCGGCGGCCGGCGCGGCGGTGCCGTCCTGGCGCTCGTCGGGCCGCCCGGCGTCGGCAAGACCTCGCTCGGCGAGTCCGTCGCGCACGCCATGGGGCGCAAGTTCGTCCGCGTGGCGCTGGGCGGCGTGCGCGACGAGGCCGAGATCCGCGGCCACCGCCGCACCTACGTCGGCGCGCTGCCCGGCCGGATCGTGCGGGCGGTCAAGGAGGCCGGGTCGATGAACCCGGTGGTGCTCCTCGACGAGATCGACAAGGTGGGCTCCGACTTCCGCGGCGACCCCGCGGCCGCACTGCTCGAAGTCCTCGACCCCGCGCAGAACCACACCTTCCGCGACCACTACCTGGAGGTCGAACTCGACCTGTCCGACGTGGTCTTCCTCGCCACCGCCAACGTGCTCGAAGCCATCCCGGAGGCCCTGCTCGACCGGATGGAACTGGTCCGCCTCGACGGCTACACCGAGGACGAGAAGGTCGTCATCGCCCGGGACCACCTGCTGCCGCGCCAGCTGGAGCGGGCGGGCCTGGCCGGCGACGAGGTGACGCTGGACGAGAGCGCCCTGCGCAAGCTCGCCGGCGAGTACACCCGTGAGGCGGGCGTGCGCACCCTGGAGCGCTCGATCGCGCGGCTGCTGCGCAAGATCGCGGCCCAGCACGAACTGGGCGAGCGGCAGCTGCCGTTCACCGTCCGCGACGAGGACCTGCGCGCGCTCATCGGGCGCCCGCACCACGTCCCGGAGTCGGCCCAGGACCCGGCCGAGCGCCGCACCGCCGTCCCCGGTGTCGCCACCGGCCTGGCGGTCACGGGCGCGGGCGGTGACGTGCTGTTCGTCGAGGCGTCCCTCGCGGACCCCGAGACGGGCGCGGCGGGCCTGACCCTCACCGGCCAGCTGGGCGACGTGATGAAGGAGTCGGCGCAGATCGCGCTGAGCTTCCTGCGCAGCCGCGGCGCCGAACTGGAGCTGCCGGTGGCCGACCTGAAGGACCGGGGCGTGCACATCCACTTCCCGGCGGGCGCGGTCCCCAAGGACGGCCCGAGCGCGGGCATCACCATGACCACCGCGCTGGCCTCACTGCTCTCCGGCCGCCTGGTGCGCACGGACGTGGCGATGACCGGCGAGGTGTCGCTGACGGGCCGGGTGCTGCCCATCGGCGGGGTGAAGCAGAAGCTGCTCGCCGCCCACCGCGCCGGGGTGCGCACGGTCGTCATCCCCAAGCGCAACGAGCCCGACCTGGACGACGTGCCCGCCGAGGTGCTCGACACGCTCGACGTGCACACCGTGACCGACGTCCGCCAGGTCCTGGAGCTGGCGCTCGCCCCGGCCACGTCCGAGGCGGCGCCGGAGGTGCCGGTGGCGGCGTGACGGACGCCGGCGGCACATCGCACAAGGCCCGGGTTCCGCGGGGAACCCGGGCCTTCGCCCTGCCGCCGCGCGCCGGGCGCGGGGGAGGTCAGCCGTTGGCGAGTGCCTGCACCCGGTCCAGCGCCCCGTTGAACTTGTCGTGGTCCCCGACCGTCGGCCCGGAGGACGTGTACTGCCACATCGTGTAGTACGACCACCCGGCCGGCAGCGTCCCCGGGTCGGCGGCGTACCGCGCGATCCACAGCGGGTTGCTGCCCGCGAAGCCGCCGTAGTTGCCGGTGCACTGCGTCCACCAGCTGGTGGCGGTGTAGATGACGGCGTCGCGGCCGGTGCGGGCCCGGTAGGTGTTCAGGAAGTCGGCGATCCAGGAGGTCATCGCGGCGGCGGACTTGCCGTAGCAGGCGGCGCCGTACGGGTTCCACTCGATGTCCAGCACGCCGGGCAGGGTCTTGCCGTCCCGGGACCAGCCGCCGCCGTGGTCGACGAAGTAGTTGGCCTGGGTGGCGCCGCTGGTGGTGTCCGGGGTCGCGAAGTGGTACGCGCCGCGGATCATGCCGACGTTGTAGGAGCCGTTGTACTGCTGGGCGAAGTACGGGTTGGTGTAGTACGTCCCTTCGGACGCCTTGGTGTAGGCCCAGCGAACCCCGCTGTTCCAGAGGGTCGACCAGGCGACGTTGCCCTGGTAGCCGGCCACGTCGACGCCCTCGGTCTGGGTGGCGTCACCCGTGCTGGGGACGCCGCCCTGGCCGTCGTGGGCCACCACGCCCGCGCCCATCCGGGCGGTGCCGCGGGCGGGGGTGGTCGCGGCGTGGGCGCTGGTGAGGGGGACGGTGAGGGCGAGGGCGGCGAGCAGGGCCGTGAGGAGCGCCGGGCGGGTGCGGGAGCGGGGGAGGGGTCTGTGCACGGGCATGGTCGTGCCTCCGGGGCGGGGAGTGGGGTGGAGGAACCGCGGAAGACCTTCTGGCGTGGGCATGCCATGGAGTGCCTGGTAGAGAAGCTACGCACGTAGACAAGCCGGGGGAAGGGGAACCGGACGCTGCCGTTGGTCTACGCCTGCGAAATACTGGCGGAGCTGCGGCGATGACGGCCTGTGGCGGAAACTTTCAGGACCGCGAAACCGAAGCAGGGGTGCTGACGTGCACGAGGACGCAAACGGCGGTGGCCGGGACACCGCCGGCGAGCCGACACCGAGCGGTGCGGACCAGGAGTTCCTGGCGCTGGAACGCGAGCTGACCGTCCTGCTGCGGCGGGCCCGCGCCAACCAGGGCGAGATGGCCCGCGAGGTCCATCCCGACCTGGAGTCCGCCGCGTACGGCCTGCTCGTCCGCCTCGACGAGCACGGCGGCCAGCGCGCCACCGCGCTCGCCGCCTACATCGGCGTCGGCAAGGCCACCATGTCCCGCCAGCTGCGCGCCCTGGAGGACCTCGGCCTGGTCGCCCGCGAGCCCGACCCCGCCGACGGCCGGGCCTGGCTGGTCGCCCTGACCGACGAGGGCCGCCGCCGCGTCGGCAGGGTCCGCGAGGCCCGCCGCGCCCGGTACGTCAGCCAGCTCGCCCACTGGGACCGCCGCGAGGTGGCCGAACTGGCCCGGCTGCTGCGCGAGCTGAACGGGGTCATGGAGCGGTAGCCGCCCGCCGCCCGGTGCGCCGCCGCCGGCGCGGTCACAGCTCCACGAACACCACGGTCGCGTCGTCGTGGGTCTTGGCGCGCCCGAGGAACGCCCGCTCCTCGCGGTCCGCCGCCTCCCGTTCCCGGACGCGGTCGACGAGGGACCGGGCGCCCTCCTCGCGGACGACGCCGAACAGGGCCGTCCAGTCGCCCTCGCGGAAGGTGTCCGTCCAGCGGGTCGCGCCGTCGGTCAGGGCCGCGAGGGCACGGACCTCGTGGCGGGGGACGCTGCCGGTGACCGCGCGGGCGGCCACGGCCGGATCGGCGGCGGCCGTGAAGAAGCCGCCCTCCCGGTTGCGCAGGTGCGCGTCCACGAGCGCGTCGGTGGCCAGCGCGGCGCGCGGCAGACGGGCCAGGCGGTCGTCCAGGACGGGGGTGACCGTGCCGTCGCGGGACTGCAGCAGCAGCGCGGCGTCGGACAGGACCAGGTACTCCAGGGTCTCGGCGGACCAGCGGACCAGGGCGACGGTTGCCTGAGGCGTCCTTGGGTGAGAAAGGTCACAGGTGTCCGCGTGGCCGTCCGCGGTGCGCGCGAGGGCCCGCGAGAGGATCTCGGCCGGCGTCAGATCCCGGTGCGAAAGGGTCAGTTCGGTCAGGGCGCCGCCGAGCCGGGCGGTGTACCAGGACACCGAGTGCAGACAGCCCGTCCCGTCCCTGGGCGGCGTCACCCCGTCCAGGACGATCACGCAACCGCCCTGTCCGGAGGCGGGTAGTCCGACCCCCGCGAAGTCCTCGTTGGGGCGGTCGGCGGCACCCGGTTCCGACACGAGTTCAGTTCGCATCCGGTCAGTCTGCACGAGGCCTCCACACCCTTCACAGGCCCCGGTGGCGATCGTGGAAATGCGATGGGTGCGCAGGTCAGACGCCTGTTTTGGGCAGGAATGACGCACTCCGGCACCGCGCGGTGGCGAATACTGCCAAAGCCTGCCGCGCGAGTCCAACCGGCCCGCCGCGCAGGGGCGGCGGACGGGCCGCGCGAACTTGCCCGCCAACTCCCCTTCGATGTTCACTCCTTCGGGTGGCGGGTCAGGTGATGCGCGACCGTTGCCCACCGGCGCTGGGAGGGTCGGGAACCGTACGAACCGGGTGTTCGCACCACTTGGCACCGATATGACGGAGCGCCATCCGGGCCCTTGGGTAGACGAGTTCAGGAATGCGAGCACCGGTGCAGAAGAAGCGGCCTCGGCGCACAGGCAAGCAGACGGTCCCCGACGCGGGAGCCGAGCGCACCCCCGTCGGCACGGGCCGCCCGACCCACGTGCGCAACCGGCTGATCCTCGCCGTCGCCGCGGTGGCCGCCGCCGTGGCCGGCGCCGGAGCGCCGTCCCTGCTCACCGCCTCCGGTGAGCTGAGCGACTCCCAGGACCTGGTCACCCTCGCGGAGCGCACCCAGGACGCCCTCGCCCTGGCCCACTCCCTGGCCGACGAACGCGACGAGGTCACCGCCTACGTCGCCGCGGGCCGGCCCCGCTCCAAGGCGCCCTCCGAGCAGCGCAGCGCCCGCGTCGACCGCCAGGTCCAGGACCTGCGGGCCGAATCCGACCTCCCCGGCCGGCTGCGCACGGACATCGACGGCATCGACACCGTCCGCCGCTCCGCGCTCACCGGCAAGAGCACCGCCCTCCAGGCCCACCAGGCCTACTCGGCCGCCATCACCGACCTGCACCGGCTGGCCGAGGAGCTGGCCGAGCGGACGCCGCCCCGGGCCGGCTCCGGCGCCCACGCGCTCGCCGAGCTGGACACGGCCGTCCAGCAGTCCGCCGCCGCCCGCGGCCTGCTGCTGGCCGCGCTCAGCGTGCCCACCTCCCAGCAGACCGTGATCAGCCCCGTCACCGGCCTGCCCACCACGACGACCACCGCCACCGGGGCCGACCGCAAGCAGCGCGACGCCCTCACCGCGGCCGCCCAGCAGGCCCGGCTGCGCGCCGACGCCGCCCTGGCCGGCTTCCACGACACCGCGCCCAAGCAGGCCGTCGGCTCCTACGACTCCACGGTCACCGGCCCCGAGGTCAACTCCGCCGACACCTACCTCGCCTCACTCACCGACGAGCCCGTGCTCTCCGGCCGGGAACTCGCCACCAGCGCCAAGAAGCTGGACACGGCCCTGTCCGCCCGGGTCGAGCTGATGCGGGGCGTGGAGTCCTCCCTCTACGACCACCGCACCAAGGACCTCGCCGCGCTGCGCGACGACGACGTCACCGCGCTGGAGATCCGCGTCGCCGTCCTCGGCGCCCTGATGCTCCTCGCCGTCGGCATCGCCACCGCGCTCGCCCGCACCCTCACCCGCCCGCTGTCCGTGCTGCGCCGCGGCTCGGCACGTCTGGCGCAGGCCGAGGACCCCACGAGCCAGGAACCGATCGCCTTCACCGGCCGCAACGACGAGTTCGCCCAGGTCGTCCGCTCCGTCAACGCCCTGCACGCGCACGCCGCCGCCCTGCACGAGCGGGTCGCCACCCTGGAGACCGACCGCAGGCACCTGGTCGGCCAGCGCCAGAAGATGGCCGACGCCCGCGAGGAGCTGCGCGCCGAACTCGCCGACTCCGCCGCCCAGCTGGAGCGGCTGCGCACCAGCATCGGCGGCACCTTCGTCAACCTCGCCCTGCGCACCCTGGGCCTGGTCGAGCGGCAACTGGCCGTCATCGAGGGCCTGGAGGAGCGCGAACAGAACCCGGAGCGGCTGGCCACCCTCTTCAAGCTCGACCACTTCGCCACGGTCATGCGCCGCCACAGCGAGAACCTCCTCGTGCTGGCCGGCACCGAGCACGTGCAGCAGCACCACGGCCCGGTCCCGCTCGTGGACGTCGTCCGGGCGGCGGTCAGCGAGATCGAGCGCTACGAACGCGTCCGCATCGCCGCCCTGCCCCCGCACGCGCACCTCGCGGGCTTCGTCGCCGACGACCTCTCCCACCTGCTGGCCGAACTCATGGAGAACGCCACCGCCTTCTCCCCGCCGGAGGCGCCCGTCGAGGTCTCCGGCTGGCTGCTGGAGAGCGGCGAGGTCATGCTGTCGGTGCAGGACGAGGGCATCGGCGTGGCCGGTGACCGCCTGGACCGCCTCAACGCCCGCCTCGCCGCCTTCGACCCCGAGTCGCCCTACGACCAGGAGGGCGACGACGGCCTCGGCCTCGGCCTCTACGTCGTCGCCCGTCTCGCCCACCGCCACGGCGTCCGCGTCCGGCTGCGCGAGCAGAAGCAGGGCGGGATCGCGGCGGTGGTGGTGCTGCCGCAGTCGCTGCTGGCCCAGGCGGAGCCCGTGGCCGTCCCGTCCGGCGGGAGCGCCCACGGCGGCGCGCCCGCCTTCACCCTGCCCGGCGCCCACGCCGAGGCCAACTCCAACGTCCTGCCCGCCCGCCCCAAGCACGCCGACCCGCTGGTCGAGCTGGCGGAGCGGGCCGTGCGGGGCGCGGGGGAGCGGGCGGCGTCCACCCCGGACACAGGTCCGGACGCCACGCCGGACACCGCGGCGCCGGACACCGCTGGCGTGCAGGCGGCGGACGAGGCCGGCCGGGAGCCCGACGCGAGCGGGAGCGCCGTGCACCAGCTGGCCGGGTCCGGCACGCAGGAGTCGGCCACCCGGCCCCGGCAGGCCGCGGAGACCGCCGCCGAGACGACGATGGAACTCCTGCTCCCGGACGTCGCCGCCTCCACCGGTGCCACCGCGGGCCCCACCGGCACCACGCACTTCACCGAGGGCCGGGGCGGCCAGGCTCCCACCGCTCCGGACGCCGCGACCGAGGCGGAGCAAGCCGCGACCTCGGCGGACGCCGGCACCGGAGCCGAAACCGGGCCCGGAGCCGAAACCGGGCCCGAAGCCACAGCCGCCGCCGAAGCCGCCGCCGAAGCCGCAGCCGAGACCGAGACCGAGGCCGTCACCGACAAGGGCCTGCCCAAGCGCACCCCCAGGATCACCGCCCCCGCCGCGCCCCCGCGTCAGCGGACCGGCACGGTGGACGCCGAAGCCCTGCGCCGCAGGCTCGGCGGCTTCCGCCGGGGGGCGGAGGCAGGGGCCCGGGAGGTCGCCGAGGAGATCGCCGGGCAGACCGGCCGGAACCGGCGTCCGGACGCGGGCGAACCGCACGCACCAGCCACGGGGGGCACAGTCGAGGAGGCAAGCAGTTGACCGCGTCCAGTACCTTCGGACTGAGCAGCGAAGCCCGCAACCTGCACTGGCTGCTGACCAACCTGGTCGAGGAGGTCCCCGGCATCCAGTCCGTCGCCGTGGTCTCCTCCGACGGCCTGCTGCTCCTCTCCTCCGACCCCGGCCGCAACGCGCCGGCCCGTGAGGCCGACGCGCCGAAGGGCCCCCGCGGCTCCTCCGCCGACCTCGCCACCATCGTCTCCGGCATCGGCAGCCTCACCGTCGGCGCCGCCAAGCTGATGGACTCCGGCGCGGTCAAGCACACGATGGTCGCGATGGACGAGGGCAGCCTGTTCGTGATGTCGATCAGCGACGGCTCACTGCTCGGGGTGCACGGCTCCGCGGAGTGCGACATGAGCGTGGTGGCGTACCACATGGCGCTGTTCGTCGGCCGGGCCGGCCACGTCCTGACGCCGGAACTGCGCAGCGAGCTACGCAAGTCACTGGAGTCCGAGCCGGCGGGGAGGGCCCGATGAGCAGCACCGTGCCGAACAGGCTTCCGATGCGCGGCGGCGACCGCAAGCCCGCCCGCGTCCGCCCCTACTCGCTCACCGGCGGCCGCACCCGCTTCGGCCACGTCCTCCTGGTGGAGACGTTCGTGGCCAGCACCGCGGCCATCGAGGCCGCCGAGGAGCGCAAGGAACTGACGAACGGGTCCCTCAGCAGCCGGATCATGCCGGAGATGCGGGCCATCGTCGAACTGTGCCGCCGGATGCGCACGGTGGCCGAGATCGCCGCGCTGCTGAAGATGCCGCTCGGTGTGGTCCGCGTGCTCCTGAGCGATCTCGCGGACCAGGGAAAGATCCGTGTGTACGGAACCGGTACCGGCCACGGCACGGGCCGGCCGGACCGCGCTCTGCTGGAAAGGGTGCTGAGTGGACTCCGTCGTCTCTGACGCCGCTCAAGGTGTCTCTCCGCTCGTCGGGCCCGACGAGGATCTGAGGTCCTGGCAGACGGACCGCACCCGGGCGCCGATCGCCACGAAGATAGTCGTGGCGGGAGGCTTCGGCGTCGGCAAGACGACGCTGGTCACGGCCGTCTCGGAGATCACGCCCCTGCAGACCGAGGCGCTGATGACCGAGGCGAGCGAGGCCACCGACGACCTCACCGCCACACCCGGGAAACTGACCACCACCGTGGCCATGGACTTCGGCCGCATCACGCTCGACGACGACCTGGTGCTCTACCTGTTCGGCACGCCGGGCCAGCAGCGGTTCTGGTTCATGTGGGACGACCTGGTGCGCGGCGCGATCGGCGCCGTCGTCCTGGCCGACACCCGCCGGCTGAAGGACTGCTGGCCCGCGCTGGACTACTTCGAGAGCTGCGGGATGCCGTACGTCGTGGCCGTCAACCACTTCGACGGCAGCGAGCGGTTCGAGCCGGAGGACGTGCGGGAGGCGCTCACGATACCCGCGCACGTCCCTGTCATGATCATGGACGCGCGGCGCCGGATCTCGGTGATCGAGACCCTCCTGGCCCTGGTCGGCCACGCGCTGGACGAAACCCCCGAGTAGTCCCGAACTAGGAGCACCACCCGCATGCGGAAGATACTCGTCGTCGGAGCCGGTCAGTCCGGACTCCAGCTCGCCCTCGGCCTGCAGTCGCACGGCTACGAGGTCACCCTGATGTCCAACCGGACCGCGGACGAGATCCGCACCGGCCGGGTCATGTCGACGCAGTGCATGTTCCACACGGCACTCCAGCACGAGCGTGACCTCCAGCTGAACTTCTGGGAGTCGCAGGCCCCGAAGATCGAGGGCGTCGGCGTCTCGGTCGCGGCACCCGGTTCGCACGACCCGGGCCCGACCCAGCGCGTGATCGACTGGGTGGGCCGGCTCGACGGGTACGCGCAGTCGGTCGACCAGCGGGTCAAGATGGCCGGCTGGATGGAGACGTTCGCGCAGCGCGGCGGCCAGCTCGTCGTGCACGGCGCCGCCGTGTCCGACCTCGACTACTTCTCCCGCACCTACGACCTCGTCCTGGTCTCGGCGGGCAAGGGCGAGCTGGTGTCCATGTTCGCCCGCGACCCCGAGCGCTCCCCGTACAGCGCGCCGCAGCGCGCCCTGGCGGTGTCGTACGTCCACGGACTCGGCCCGCGCCCGGAGCACCCGGAGTTCGACGCGGTCCGCTGCAACCTGGTCCCCGGCGTCGGCGAGCTGTTCGTGATGCCGACCCTGACCACCTCGGGCCGCGCGGACATCCTGTTCTGGGAGGGCGTACCCGGTGGCCCGCTGGACGTCTTCGACGGCGTCAAGGACCCCGCGCGGCACCTCGCCCTGACCCTGGAGCTGATGGAGCGGTTCACGCCCTGGGAGTACGCGCGGGCCACGGACGTGGAGCTGACCGACGCGGGCGGCACGCTGGCCGGCCGGTACGCGCCGACCGTGCGCAACCCCGTCGGCCGGCTCCCCGGCGGCGGCCTGGTCCTCGGGGTGGCGGACGTGGTCGTCGCCAACGACCCGATCACCGGCCAGGGCTCCAACTCGGCCTCCAAGTGCGCGGCCGCCTACCTCGCGTCCATCCTCGAGCACGGCGACAAGCCGTTCGACGAGGAGTGGATGCGGGCCACCTTCGACCGCTACTGGGACACCGCCCGGCACGTCACCAAGTGGACCAACACCATGCTCGCGCCGCCGCCCGAGCACGTCCTGAACCTGATCGGCGCCGCCGGCCAGCTCCCGCCGGCCGCCGACCGCTTCGCGAACGGCTTCAACGACCCGGCCGACTTCGAGGAGTTCTTCTACGAGCCCGGGAAGACGGCCGCCTACCTGGCGTCGCTGACCCCGGACGCCTGAGCCGCCTCACAGCCGCTCTGGGGCGCCGGTGCCCCGCGGCAGGTCCGGGCGCACGGCCCCGAGGATGGGGTTCGACGCGATCGGGGAGACGGTGACCTGCTCGCCGGGGCGCGGCGCCTGCACGACCTTGCCGTCCCCGAGGTACATCGCCACGTGCGTGGCCTCGGGGAAGTAGACGACGAGGTCGCCGGGGCGCAGCTGCCCGAGCGGGACGTGCGGCAGGCGGGCCCACTGCTCCTGGCTGGTGCGCGGGATCGGCGTGCCCGCGTGCCCCCAGGCCTGCGAGGTCAGCCCCGAGCAGTCGTACGACGCCGGGCCCTGGGCGCCCCACCGGTAGGGCTTGCCGAGCTGCTGCACGGCGTAGCGCACCGCGCGGTCGCCGCTCGGGGAGGGGTCGCGCTCGGTGGCGAGGGCGCCGGAGGTCATGACCTCGCGCTGGGCCTTCTCCACCCCGGACTTCTCCAGCGCCGCGACCTCGGTGAGCTGTCCGGGGCTGAGGGAGGCCAGCATCCGCTCGACCGCGGCGAGCCGTGCGCGGACGTCGTCGCGCTCCTTCTTGCGGCGTTCGGTGAGGGTGAGCCGGGTGTCGAGGGCCTGGCGGGCCCGCCGGGCCAGGGTGTCCTTGCGCTTCTCGGAGCCCGCGAGCCGCCCGAGCGTCCCGGCCCGCTCGCGCGCCAGCCGGCCGATGACGTGCCCCTCGTCGAGCGCGTGCTGCGGGTCGCGGGCCAGCAGCAGCCGTACGTAGGGGGAGAGGGCGGTGCTGCTCTGGTACTGCTGCCTGGCCAGGCGTCCGGCGGCGCCGCGGCTGTCCTGGAGGGTGAGGCGGGCGCGGGCCAGCTCGCCGTCCAGGCGGGCGACCTCGGCGCGCTGCCGGGTCAGCCGTTCCTCGGTGGCGTTGTAGGCCTCGGTGGCCTGTTCGGCCTGCCGGTACAGCTTCTGAAGGTCCGTCAGCAGCTCGGTCACCGGCCGGTCCGGCGCGGGGGCGGCCGCGGCGGGTGCCGGCACGAGGGCGGCCTGGGTGGCGAGCGCGGCCGTACAGGCCAGGCGCAGCAACCTTCCTGACATGTCATCACCTCCGGTGCGAGGGGCAGGGCGGGCTCTCCGCCTTCCTCCGCACCGCGAGCATCACCACGGCTTCGCGCACTCCGCGCGCCGAGCGTGCGCGGTTCGGCCCAACCGTGTCACCCGTGGGCGTCGTCCGGCCCGCCGCGCGGCGTGGCGTCCGGCGATCCGGGCGGCGGGGTGCGCCTCGACCACGGCAGGCGGGACCGGCCGCCGCGGGCGCCGCCCTCGGGGTCGTAGCGGTACGCCCACCCGCGCACCGTGCCGAGCCGCTTGCTCCGGTGGCGCGGGACGCGGCGGTAGACGAGGACGGTGGGCGGGCCGCCGGCGGCGTCCGGGACCGGGATGCGGTAGGTCTTCGGGGGCTGGCCGGTCATGCCCAGCAGGACGGGGAGCACGCGCCCGTCCATGGGTCCGCCCTCGAAGGGGGTGTCCTGACTCTTCACGGCACCAGTGTCAGACATCCTCGGACAGCGCGGTGACCAGCGCGGCCGTCTGCGGGTCCCGGGCGGCGGTGACGGTGAGGGCGGCCACGAACTGGTCGACCAGCCAGTCGCGCAGTTCACCGGCCGGGGGCTGCCTGTCCTCGTCGAGCCAGATGAGCGACGCGGCCTCCACGGCCGTGATCCACATCCGGACGGTCATGCGCAGCCGCGGGCCGGGCTCCGTGACGCCGAGGTGGCTGACGATGTGCTCGGCGGCCGCCCGCCGCACCCCGTCCACGATGGCGGTGGTGCGGGAGGTCTCCACCACGCTGCCGCCCTGGAGCAGGGCGCTGAAGCCGGTGGCGTGCTGGTCGACGAAGGCCAGGTAGCGGTCGAGGGCGCGGGACAGGCGGGACACGAGGGGGCCCTGGCGGGGTTCGTCGAAGCACTGCCGCAGTTCCTCGGCGGCCGACCCGAGCGCGGCCTCGTACAGCTGCTGCTTGCCGCCCGGGAAGTAGCGGTACACCAGGGGGCGGGAGACGCCGGCCGCCTCCGCGACGTCGTCCAGCGACACGTCCTCCGGGGCGCGGTGGGCGAACAGCGTGAGCGCCATGTCGAGGAGCTGACCGCGGCGCTCCTCGACGCTGAGCCGTCGGTAGGCGGGGGTGGGCGCGGAGGAGGCCATGACGGGCAGCGTAATCGCTCCCCGCCCGGACGCCACCGGCCCCGGCGGCCCCACCCGGGCGGCAGGCCCTACGCCAGGTCCGACGCCAGGCCCTAAGCCAGCAGCCCGGAGGAGCGCCACAGCCGGCGGCCCACGCCGCGCAGCACCCCGATGTCGTCCAGGAAGTCGGTCAGGCGCTTGGAGCCGGTCTGCATGACCTCGCGGCGGTGGCCGCTGGCCTTGACCTGGGCCATGGCCTCCCGCTTGTCCAGGCCGACGTTGGTGTAGACGTCGGGGTTGACGAAGGCCACCGAGAAGACGCGGGCGAACTCGCCGGAGGTGACCCGGGTGAATTCCTGCGACCACCTGGGCGCGGTCACCATCTGGCGGCGCAGCTCCTCACGGGCGTACCGGACGTGCCGCGCCTCCTCCACCACGTGGATCTTGGTCACGCCGCGGACCAGCGTCTGCACCCGCTCGTCCGGGAAGGTCAGGCGCTGCATCCAGTCCAGGACCTCCTCGCCGAGCAGGGTCGCGGTGAACGAGCCGGGGGTCGTCGAGATGGTCTTGAACAGGCGGCCGAGGTGCTGGTGGGCCCGGCTCACCGGGTACCAGGGCGCGTCGCCCCGCGATATCAGCCGGGCGAACATCCGGGAGTGCCGGCACTCGTCCTCTATCTCGGTGAGCGCGTACCGGACGTGGGCGCTCGTGGCGGCCTTGTCGTAGATGTGCCGGACCAGCAGCTGCATGAGGATGATCTCGAACCAGATGCCCAGCGAGGCCAGCGCCGCCGCCTCGTGCTGGGACAGCAGGATGCGCTGCTCCTCGCCCATCCGCTTCCACAGGGGGGTGTCGTACAGCGACACCAGCTCCGGCGGCCAGAACCACTTGCCCTCCTCGAAGGGCGCGTCCCAGTCCAGCTCCTTGTCCGGGTCGAAGGAGTGCTTGGCGGAAGAGACGAGCAGGCGCTCGGCCACCTGTTCCCGGTCCTTGAGCAGGCCGAGGGCGTCGCGCAGTCCGTCGAGCGCGTCCGCTTCCGTCAGGGTCGTCATGGCAGTCCCACCTCGTCGTACGGCGTGCGTAAGGGTTACCCGGGGTCACATGCTCCGCCTCTTATGAGACTGCCTGTCAGCAAGCTCGTCAATCCCTTGAGCGCGACTTGTTGACCGCCCGTCTGCCTGGCGGGCGGGCCCGGTGGCGTACCGTGCTGGCGTGTCCATGCCTCCACCGCCCCAGCCGCCGCAGTTCCCGCAGGGCCCCTACGGAACGCCGTACCCGCCCCAGCAGCCCGCCCCGCAGCAGCCCTTCCCGCAGCAGCATCAGCCGTACCCGGCCCAGCAGCCGTATCCGGCCCAGCAGCCGTATCCGGCCCAGCCCTACCCGGGCTGGGGCGGGCCGGGAGTGGTGCCGCCGCCGCGCAAGAGCCGGGTCGGCCTGGTGCTCGGGATCGTGGGCGGCGTCCTCGTCCTGATCGTGGCGGGCGTCGTGGCCCTCGCGGTGGTCGGGATGAAGGTCGAGAGCGGCTTCCCCGAGGCGAAGATGATGCTCACCCTGCCGAAGACCCTGGTGGACGGGACGTACGAACTCACCGAGGACCTCTCCGACTCCGAGGGCGGCAAGATCGAGGACGAGGCCGACGGCGCCTGGGACGCCAAGGTCACCTCCGCCGTCGTCGGCCGCTACAGCCTGGGCGGCGACGAGGCCAAGGGCACGCTGGTCGTGTCGGGCATGTACGGCCGGTTCAAGAACACCGACGAGGCCCGGCACAACATGATGGGCGGCGCCGCCAAGAACGACAGCGCCACCCTCGCCGTACCGGCGAAGGACTTCGACCTCGGCGTCACCGTCAGCTGCGAGGTGCTGACCCAGACCCAGCTGGGCACGGAGATCACCGTGCCGGTGTGCGCCTGGGCCGACGACAACACCGGCGCCACGGTCGCCGAGGTGACCGCGGCGACCATGGCCCAGGACCCGCACGACGTGGACCTGGCGGCCGCCGCGCGCCGGACGCTCCAGGTCCGCTCCGAGATGATCAAAGCGATCGGCTGACCGCCAGCGCCTCCCCGGGCGTCTCGCCGGCCGCCCCGGCCGTCCCCCCGGGCGCCTCGGGCGCCTCGGCCGTCGCCGGGGCGTCGCCGGCGGGCGGGAAGGACGTCCGCAGGGTGAAGGCGTACGGCGTCGGGCCGTGCGCCCGCAGGTGCAGCAGCCGCTCCTCCGCGTCGGCGACGGTGGGGCGGTACCCGGCCGGCACCCACCACAGCGCCGTCATCGCCTCCGCCACCCGCTCGAACCACTCCCGGCGGCGGGACAGCAGCTCCCGGTGCCGGCCCTGGTACATGAACGCCGTCAGCGCGTCGGTGTCCCGCCAGGTCGACATGTTGATGATGAGCCACGCGTCGCCGAGGACGGGGATGTCGGTGGCGTTGCCGTCCTCACCCTGAAGCCGCCAGACGAACCCGTCCGCGGCGTCGGCCACGGCGTTGACCGGGTCCAGCGCGTCGACGAAGTCCTTCAACTCCGGTGAATCCAGTGGGAACTTGAGGCGGGCGAGGTTCACCTGGGCGAGGTCGTGCGCGGTGGCGGGTGCGGTCATGGCCGAACGGTAGGTCGGCCCCGCCCCCGCCGGTAGTCCCCGTCTCACAGGCCGAGAACCGCCCGCATCACCGCCTTGGCGATCGGGGCCGCGTCCCCGCCGCCGCTGATGTCGCCCCGGTCCGCCGACGCGTCCTCCACCACCACGGCGACCGCCACCCCCGGCTCCAGGGCGTCGTCGGCCTGCGCCCAGGAGACGAACCAGGCGTACGGCACACCGGCGTTGCCGATCCCGTGCTGCGCGGTACCGGTCTTGCCGCCGACCGTGGCACCCGGGATCGCCGCCTTCTTGCCGGTGCCCTCCCGGACCACGTCCGTCATCAGCTGCCGCATCCGCACGGCCGTCGACGGCAGCATCACCTGCCGCACGGGACGCGCCCCGCCGCCCGCGACCGTCTCACCGCCCCGGCGGGTGGTCCGCTCCACCAGGTACGGCGGCCGCAGCTGGCCGTCGTCCGCCACCGCCGCCGCCACCATCGCCATCTGCAACGGCGTCGCCCGCGTGTTGTACTGCCCGATCGACGACAGCGCCAGCTGCGCCTTGTCCACAGTGGTGTCGAAAGTGCTCGGCGCGGCGGAGAACGGGATGCGCAGCCGGGTGTCGTTGAACCCGAACGCCTGCGCCGTCGCTCCCATGTCGCGCAGGCCCACGTCCACCCCCAGCTTCGCGAACACCGTGTTGCACGACCACGCGAACGCCGCGCGCAGCGAGGCGTTCACACAGCCGCCGGACTCGTTGGTCAGCCGCGTCCTGGTGCCGGGCAGCCGGTAGGGGTCGGGCGAGGACGTCGGCGCGTCCAGGTCCTTGACCACACCCGAGTCCAGCGCCGCCGCCGCGGTGACCACCTTGAACGTCGACCCCGGCGGATACGTCTGCCGCACCGCCCGGTTGAGCATCGGCTTCTCCGGGTCGTGGTTGAGCCGCGCCCACGCCGAGGTCACCGCCTCGCCGTTGCCGGACAGCTCCGCCGGGTCGTACGACGGGCTGGACACCAGCGCCAGAATGCGGCCGCTGGACGGGTCGATCGCGGCCACCGCGCCCTTGCGCCCGGCCAGCCCCCGGTACGCGGCCTGCTGGGCACCCCGGTTCAGGGTGGTGACGACGTTCCCGCCCGGGGTCCGCGCCCGCGTCACCTCGTTCCACAGCGGGAACGGCGACATCAGCGGATCGGTGCCGGACAGCACCGCGTCCTCGCTGTGCTCCAGGAACGTCGTGCCGTACTGCTGCGAGGAGAAACCGGTGACCGGGGCGTACAACGGGCCGTCCCGGTAGGTGCGTTCGTAGCGCAGCTGCTCACCGGTGTCCATGGAGCCGGTGACCGGCTCGCCGCCGACCAGGATGTCACCGCGCGGCTGCTGGTAACGGGCGATCGCCGTCCGGTGGTCGGCCGGGCCGCCGGCGTAGGGACCGGCCCCGAAGACCTGCACACGTGCCGCGTTGAACAGCAGCGCCACCAGCAGCACGGCGCAGAACACGGCCGAGTGCCGGATGTACTTGGTCATGGACGCGCCGGTGCCGTACGTCGTCATGCGGTCACCTGCCCGTCGGGCCGGCGGCGGGCGGAGTCGCTCAGCCGGATCAGCAGCGCCACGATCGCCCAGTTGGTGACCACCGAGGAGCCGCCCTGGGCGAGGAACGGCATCGCCATGCCGGTCAGCGGGATCAGACCGGTCACCCCGCCCGCGATCACGAAGACCTGGAGCGCCACCAGCGAGGCCAGACCCACCGCGAGCAGCCGGCCGAAGGGCTCGCTCAGCGCCAGGCCCACCCGGTAGCCGCGCTCGACGAGCAGGCCGTAGAGCAGGAAGACCGCCGACAGCCCGGCCAGGCCCAGCTCCTCCCCGGCCGTCGCCAGGATGAAGTCCGACTTGACGGCGAAGCCGATGAGCACCGAGTGGCCGAGCCCCAGACCCGTGCCGAGGACACCGCCCGCCGCGAACGCGAACAGCGACTGGGCCACCTGGTTCGCGCCCTGACCCGCCTCGATCGAGGCGAAGGGGTGCAGCCAGTCCTGGATACGGCTGTGCACGTGCGGCTCCAGCCGGCCCACGGCGACCGCCCCGAGCACGGCCAGCAGCAGCCCCACCGCGATCCACCCGGTGCGCCCGGTGGCGACGTACAGCATCGCCACGAACAGCCCGAAGAACAGCAGTGAGGTGCCCAGGTCCCGCTCCAGCACCAGCACCCCGACGCTCAGCAGCCAGATCGTCACGATCGGGCCGAGCACCCGGCCGGTGGGGAACTGCATCCACCACAGCCTGCGGCCCGCGTAGGCGAGCGCGCTGCGGTTGGCGGCCAGGTAGGCCGCGAAGAACACCGCGAGCAGCACCTTCGCGAACTCGCCCGGCTGGATGGAGAATCCGGCGATCCTGATCCAGATCCGGGCGCCGTTGACCGCCGGGAACAGGATCGGCAGCAGCAGCAGAGCCAGGGCGGCGACCACGCAGACGTAGGCGTAGCGCTGGAGCACGCGGTAGTCGCGCAGCAGCAGCACCACGAAGATGAACAGCCCGATGCCCAGCGTGGACCACACCAGCTGGGCCGGCGCCGCCCGGTCGCCCGGCGTCTGGAGGTCCAGCCGGTAGATCAGCACCAGGCCGAGGCCGTTGAGCAGCACCCCGATGGGCAGCAGCAGCGGATCGGCGTACCGGGCGCGCAGGCGTACGGCGATGTGGGCGACCAGCGCCAGCACGCCGAGCCCGGCGCCGTAACCGGCGGCGCCGGGCGGGACGGTGCCGTCCTGCGCCAGCCCCACCGCGCAGTAGCCGTACACCGACAGCACGACGGCCAGCACGATCAGGGCGAGTTCGACGCCGCGGCGCCGGGGCGGGCGCACGGCGGGTGCGGGCGCCCGCGCCGCCACCACGGCCGCTTCGACCTTCGTCATGTCCGGAACTTACCCAAATCGGGCTTGTTGTGTGCTGTGCGGGTCAGCACCAGCGTGGCGCGGGCCCGATGTTGCCGATGTACCGCGCCGCGCCCCACGCCCAGGTGCCGTCCGTGAGCAGGTACCAGAGCGGGTTGCCGTCCACCGGCTCCCCGCCGATCTTGCAGAAGATCGAGACGATCTCGCCCTCCTCGGCGAACCGGATGCGCCGGCTGCCCCGGTCGGGGCGGTCGCGCAGCCACAGACCGCCGTGGGCGGTGATCACCCCCCGGTAGGTCCCGGGATCACCCTGGTCACCCGCGTTCCCCTGACCGCCCCCGTCCCCCTGACCGCCCCCGTCCCCCTGACCGCCCCCGTCCCCTTGGCCGCCGCTGTCCCCCTGGCCGCCCCGGGCTTCGGTGCCGGTTCCGGTGCCGGTTCCGGTACGGGGCGTTCCGTCGTCGGAGGCGAAGGCGGGGGTGACCGCGGCGGAGGCGGCGAGGGTGGCCGCGGCGGCCGCCAGGGCCAGGCCGCGGAGGGATGAGCAGCGCAGGGACATGGAGGGGCCTCCGTAACACGGGCGAAGCTGACTGTTCGCCACATTAGGAGCGCCGTCTCGCCGGCGCCCGTCACAGTGCGCCATCGGGGAGACGGCGGCGCGGGTGCGCTGGTGCGCGGGGGGGCCTAGGTGCCCGGGGCCGTCGGCTGCGGCGCGGGCGGGGGCGGGGGCTGGGGTGGCGACTGGGGCAGCGTCAGCGTCGCCTCGGCGCCGCCGCCGTCCGCGTCGGCGAAGACCAGCCGGGCGCCCAGCACCTCCGCCTGGCCCAGCG
This sequence comes from Streptomyces sp. NPDC041135, assembly GCF_055592085.1. Taxonomy (NCBI): domain Bacteria; kingdom Bacillati; phylum Actinomycetota; class Actinomycetes; order Kitasatosporales; family Streptomycetaceae; genus Streptomyces; species Streptomyces sp. NPDC041135. The sequence goes on along the minus strand of NZ_JBVIYZ010000011.1, from coordinate 120,648 downwards.
CGATGGTCAGCCCCAGTCCGTGCCCGGTGGCCCCGCCCTCGGTGCGGAAGCGCTGCGGGCCGTGCGCCACCAGGTACTCCGGATAGCCGTCCCCGTGGTCGCGCACCGTCACCACCGGCCCGTCCACCGCCAGCACCACCGGCGGACGCCCGTGCCGGTGGGCGTTGGCGACCAGATTGCCCAGCACCCGCTCCAGCCGCCGCCGGTCGGTCTCCACCCGGGCGTCCCGCACCACCCGCACCTCGGTGTCCGTCCCCGAGGCCCGCACCACCCGCCGGGCCAGGGCGCCCAGCGCCTCGGTGTCCACCTCCAGCCGCTCCCGGCCGGTGTCCAGGCGGGAGATCTCCAGCAGGTCCTCGGTGAGGGTGCGCAACGCCGCCACCCGGTCGCGCACCAGCTCGGTCGGCCGGCCCGGCGGCAGCAGCTCGGCCGCCGCGTGCAGCCCGGTCAGCGGGGTGCGCAGCTCGTGCGCCACGTCGGCGGTGAAGCGCTGCTCGCTCAGCAGCTTGCTCTGCAACGAGGAGGCCATGGAGTCCAGCGCCGCCGCCACCGCCGCCACCTCGTCCGGCGGACGGCCCGGGTCCGTCGCCCGCGGGTCGTTCACCCGCGCGTCCAGGTCGCCCGCGGTGATCCGCCGGGCCACCCGGGCCGTCGCGTGCAGCCGCCGCGTCACCCGGGTCACCGCGAACGCGCCGACCAGCAGCGTCGCCGTGATCGCCAGCACCGACGACCACAGGATGGACCGGTCGAGACCGGCGATGGTGCGGGCCTGCTGGGCGTAGTCGACCTCCACCGCGAGCGCCCGGTGCCCCTCCACGGGCCCGGCCGCCCACATCGCGGGACGCCCGTCGCGCGCGGCGACCATGGTGCCGCGCCGCCCGGCCACCGCCAGCCTCCGCAGCGCCGCCGGCAGCCCCGCCCGGTCCACGCCGGCGCCCCGCGGCAGCGCGTCCCCGGCCTCGTAGGCGGCCGTCGCACCGGCCAGCCGGGACAGGGCCAGGCCCCGTGCCTGGCCGACGGTCCGGTCGGTCACCGAGACGTGCACCATGACGCCGAGCAGCGCGGCCATGGCGCAGCACATCACCGTGATGAAGACGGCCGCCTTCGCGGCGAGCGTCACCGACCAGGGCGGCAGCGCGATCCTCATCGGGACCCGGCGGGGGAGGTCGGGCCGGAGGAGGACGCGGAGGCCGGGGCGGGCGCGGCTGCCGGGGGAGCGGGCGTCGTCGAGGGCGGGGGAGCCGTGGAGGCTGCCGGGCGCCGGGTGTGCCCGCCCTGGCCGGTGCGCAGGAACTCGTCCCGGCTGAACACCATCGCCCGCTGCTCGGGGTCCCAGACCCAGGTGGTGCGGTACTCGTAGCCGGAGATCCCGGCCGGGGAGCGGACGATCACCGACCGCCCGGCCAGCTCCACGCCGACGATCGCGTCGTCGTCGGCGAGCACCTGCACCAGCCGGTGCCGCTCGACCGTGTAGACCCGCACGGCGGTCTGGTTGGTCGGGTACAACCGGAACCCCAGGGCCAGGTCGTCCCGGCCGTCCCCCGTGAGGTCCCGGTAGTACGCCTTCAGCACCGGGCAGCGGGCCCGGTCCCGGCCCGCCGCGCAGTCGCTCATCCGCGTCGCCGTCCCGCGGTACGGCCCCTTGGCGCCGTAGTCGTCCGGGTGCGCGGCGATCTCCGCCCGTACGATGTCGACCGGCCCGGCCCGGCGGATGTCGTCGCCGGGCACCGCGAGACCCTTCAGCACCTCCCTTGTGGCCTCGTCGTAGGGCCACGCCGGGCTGGACGCGGGCCGCAGATCGGGCCAGAGCCGGGCGGGACCGACCGCCGTCGGGGTCGCGCCGGCGCCGGTCAGCCCACCGGTGTCACCGCAGCCCGCCGCCCCCGCCGACAGCAGGGCGACGGCGGCCGCGGCGAGGGCGGCGGGCGCGGGGCGACGGGACGGCACGGTGCTCCTGGGTCCTGGGGCTCGGGCGAGGCACGACGCCGTACACCTTATGCGGACATAAGTCCCTTGTGCGCGGTCGGTCGGGAGTGCCCGACGCGGTGCTGCGCACCCGGCGGGGTGCCGGGTCCCGCGCGGGCGGTCGGGGTCACTCGGTCCGCGCACCCGGCAGCGGGGTTACTCGGTCAGCTCCTCCAGCAGCCGGGCGGTGGCCAGCCCGGCCCGCAGGTACTCCACGAACAGCTCGTTGTGCAGCGCCCACGGGGACCGCCGGCCGCGGATCAGCCGAATCGCCTCCTCGGCGGACCGCCCGCCGCGCATCAGCGTGTGCCCGACGACGAGCCCCGAGCGGTTGTAGCCGTGGTAACAGCGCACCAGGACCTTCCTGCCCTGGTCCAGCGCCTCGCCCGCCGCCCTCGCCAGCCGGATCACGCCCGCGAGCTGCGTACCGTCCAGCGGACCGTCGGGAATCGCCCACACGTGGTGCTCCACCCCCGGCGCGGGCCCGTGGCCCGGCAGCCTGAGCAGGGTCTGCACGACATCGAACTCGTCCTCGACGACGGCGAACCGCAACACCCCCGAGGACTCCCGGAACTGGTGCCCGCCCATCCACAGGCCGGGCACGATCTCGTTCCACGGGCTCTCCGGAGCCGGTACGTCGGGCTGCTTCCCGGGAATCCGCAACGGCGCTCCCCCCACTTCCCCTGGCGACCGCTGTCCACGGTAACCGGGTTCTTGCCCGACGAGCACCCCGCCTGTTCCCATGGTCGAGGGGTGATGGCGCATGAGCGGACCGGGCGGACCGGGCGGACCGAGCGGATCGGGCGGACCGAGCGCACTGCGCGTCGTGCCGACCTGGCGGCACGGCCGTGAACGGCTGTACGTCTGCCGCCCGGACGGCCACAACGTCGCCTGGTACGACCGTGACACGGCCCGGATCAGCCTCCTCGGCGAGGAACACGAGCAGGACGTGCTCGACGCCCTCGGCCCGTTCCTGACCGGACCGGTGACGGTGGGCCCGCCGCCCGTGCCCGGTCCCGCCGAGCTGGCCCGGCTGTCCCTGCACCCCGACGACGACCTGGCGCCCAACCGCCCCGGCGAGGCCCTGCTGGTGGCCCTCGACCGCAGCCCCGGGCCCGCCCGCCGGCTGCGCCCCGACCCGCGCCGGCGCGCCCTCGCCGCCGAACAGGTGGTGGGCGAGGCCCTGGACCGGCTGGACGGCGCCGGCTGGCACACCCTGCACTCCGTCCCGCTGCCCGGCGGCGACCGCATCCACCACCTGCTGATCGGCCCCGGCGGCCTCTACGCCGTCCACACCCTCGACGCCCGCGGCCGGCGCGTCCGGGTGAGCGACCCGGCCGTCGCCCTGGGCCGCCGTGAACCGCGTCCGCTGCTGCGCCGGGTACGGGCCGACGCCGACCGCGCCGGGTACGCCCTGACCGCGGAGGTTCGCCCGGTCCTGGCCCTCGCCGGCCCGGCCGAGGTCACGGTCACCACCCCGCCGCGCGGCGTCCGCGTCCTGCGGGACACGGACCTGCCGGCCCTGGCCCGCGCGGGCGGGGTGCTGAAGCCGGCGGACGTGGAGGCGCTGCACGCGATGGCCCGGGACCGGAACACCTGGGCGAGGGTGTAGCCCGGCCCCCCGGCCCCCCGGCCCCCTGGCCCCCGGCCCCCCGGCCCCCCGGCCCCCTGGCCCCCGGCCCCCCGGCCCCCTGGCCCCCGGCCCTCCGGCCCCCGGCCCCGGGTCAGGGCAGGGGATGCGCGTGCCCGCGGTCGAGGAGGCCGGCGAGCAGATCGCCGTGGTCCTGGACGCGGGGCGCGAGGTCGGGCGCCCGGAACGTCAGCTGGTCCGGGGAGCGGCACTCCTCGACCTCGGTCCAGGTCACCGGCGCCGAGACCAGGGGCTCGCGCCGGGCCCGTACGGTGTAGGGCGCGGCGGTGGTCTTGCGGGCGGCGTTCTGGCTCCAGTCGACGAACACCTTCCCCGGCCGCAGGCTCCGGGTCATCCGGTGCACGACCAGCCGGGGCATGGCCCGCTCGGCCTCGACGGCCAGCTCCTTGGCGTAGTCGCTCACCCGCTCGGAGGCGGCCCCGCGCACCGCGGCCAGCAGGTGCAGCCCCTTGGAGCCCGACGTCTTGGCGTACGCCTCGATCCCGTCCGCCGCGAGCCGCTCGCGCAGCCACAGGGCGACCTCGCAGCAGTGGACGACCCCGGCCGGCGGCCCCGGGTCGAGGTCGAACACCAGCCGGTCGGCCTCACCGGGCGTCTGCACGAGCCACTGGTGCGTGTGGAACTCGGTGACCAGGTTCGCCGCCCAGACCAGACTCGGCAGGTCCTGCACCAGCACCATCCGGGCGGGCCCCTCCGCGCGGGGCACCTCGGCGGTGGTGACCCACTCGGGCGTACCGGGCGGCACGTTCTTGGCGAAGAACTGCTGTCCGTCGGGCCCGTCCGGATAGCGCAGGAACGACACCGGCCGGTCCCGCAGGTGGGGCAGCAGCACGGCGGCCGTGGTCGCGTAGTAGTGCAGCAGCTCCCCTTTGGTGAAGCCGGTCGCCGGGTACAGCACCTTCTCCAGATTGCTGAGCGCGACCTTCCGCCCCTCCACCTCTGTGATCGGCGTCATAAGATGACAATCTCAGACATTCCGGTACGGGACCTCGCACCGGCGGGCCGAGCGGGTCGCGGACGGCGGGTCCCACCCCGGAGGCCGCGGGGAACGGTGCCCCCCGGGTACGGCGGAAGGACGGGTGCTGCACGTGCGGTCGATCTGGAACGGCGCCATCTCCTTCGGGCTGGTCAGCATCCCGGTCAAGCTGATGAACGCCACCGAGAACCACTCGATCTCCTTCCGCCAGATCCACACCGAGGACCTGGGCCGCATCCGCTACAAGAAGTTCTGCGAACTGGAGGACCGCGAGGTCGGCTCCGGCGAGATCGCCAAGGGCTACGAGGACGCCGACGGCACGGTCATCCCCATCACCGACGAGGATCTCTCCCACATCCCGGTCTCCACGGCCCGCACGATCGAGATCGTCGCCTTCGTGCCGGCCGACCGCATCGACCCGCTCCAGATGGACACCGCCTACTACCTGGCGGTCGGCGGCGCCCCCGCGGCGAAGCCGTACACCCTGCTGCGCGAGGCCCTGCGGCGCAGCGACAAGGTAGCCATCGGCAAGTACGCCCTGCGCGGCCGGGAACGCCTGGGCATGCTGCGCGTCACCGGCGACGCCATCGTCATGCACGCCCTGCTGTGGCCCGACGAGGTACGCACCCCCGAGGGCGTCGCCCCGGACGAGAACGTCACCGTCCGCGACAAGGAACTCGACCTCGCCGACGCCCTCATGGAGACCCTGGGCGAGGTCGACCTCGACGACCTGCACGACGAGTACCGGGCGGCCCTTGAGGAGGTCATCGCAGCCAAGGCGGCCGGCGAGACCCCACCCGAGACCCCCGCCCCGGCCGACGGCGGCAAGGTCCTCGACCTGATGGCAGCCCTGGAACGCAGCGTCCGAGCAGCAAAGGAATCCCGCGGCGGGACCCCGGCCGCCGAGGAGGCCAAGGTCAGCCCATTGCGCCGACGCGGCTCCACGCCCAAGGAAACGGGCGGGAAGAAGTCGACGTCGACGGGGAAGAGGGCGGGGGGTGGATCGGCGGGGGGTACGAAGAAGGCGGCGGGGGCGAAGGCGGCGACAGCGAAGCCGGCGTCCGGGAAACCGTCGGCGTCGGCCGGAAAGGGAGCGGCGAAGAAGACCCCGGCCAAGGCGGCGGCGAAGACTTCGGCCAAGGCGACGGGAAAGGCCGACGGTGGCGGGACGGCGGAGAAGGCCGACGGTGGCGGGACGGCGGAGAAGGCCGACGGGGGCGGGACGACGGGGAAGGCCGGCGCGGGCAAGGCGACGGCCAAGAAGGCGACGCCCCGCAGACACCCGGCGTGAGCCGCACAACACGAGGCCCCTCCCGCGGGTGCGGGAGGGGCCTGTCGCGGGAGGGGCCTGTCTCAGCCTTTCTCCACTCTTAGGGCCGTGTCACAGGCCAGGGTCTGGGTGTAGGCGACGCCGTCCTGCTCGTAGGCGAAGCGGCAGCCGTCAACGTCTCCCTCGACCGTGCCGGTCACCTTGAGGTGCGCCAGGTAATAGATGTCGCCGTAGCCGCCGCCCTTGAGGGTGATCGGCGTGTGTGAGTAGTCCTTGAGCCCGGCGATGTCGGGCATGTCCCGGTCGCCCTGGCGGGCCATGAGGACCTCACCCTCCGACTCCACGCTGCTGACCGCCTTGTACCCCAGGAGTTTCATCCCGGAGGGAACGCGGAGCAGCTTCACCCCGGTCAGCGTCACCGGCCGGTCGGTGGTGTTGGAGACGTTGGGGAACGCGACCCACCACTCCTCGCCCACCTTGACGTGGTCGCTCCCCACGGTGCCGTTGGACCGGTTGCCGCCGCTGAGGGCGTGCCCCGTCTCCGGCCCGTCCGCCGCCGGGTCCGCGCACCCCGAGAGGGTCAGCGCCGCGGCCAGCAGAAGCAGGGCGGCACTAGTCCGACAGGAAGATGCCGGGGTTGCCCGAGGGCTTGTCATGCAGACCCCAAATGTAGTGCTTGTAGCGGCCGTTGCCCGCGGTGATGCGCTGCTTGTGATCACGGTCGTAGGAGGTGGAGGCACCGATCGTCAGGCCGTAGACGGTCGCCGCTCCGGTCCACTTGATGCTCCGCCCGCCGGAGAGCTGGAAGTACGACCCCTTGGGCACGACGGCCGTGCGGCTCTTGGGCACGCCGTAGAACTTCGTGCCGTCCTTGGAGCGCACGTCCTTGCCGTACTTGCCCGTGGAGCCGCCGCCGGGAATGTCGTACCGGCCGGCCTCGATCGTGTACCACTTGCCGTGCGGCACGCCGTTGCAGTAGTGCACCTTCTTGTACTTGGTGTACCGGATCGGCACCTTCCACTGCTTCGCGAAGTAGGGGCCCTTGTTGGTGTACCCCGTGGCGTGGCCGATGGAGCCGCCGACCGAACGCGACCCGCTCAGCTTCCAGTTCGTCCCGCCACCGCTGTAGCCGGTGTCGATCGTGCTGGACAGCTTGGCGTCGTAGTCGAACGTGGCCTTGGTGTCCCAGTACGCGTGCGCCTCGCCGACCGTCGTGTACGCGATCTTCGAGGACAGCTTGTACTTCACGGTCTCGCAATCCGGGTTGAACGGCGTGACCACCTGACCGCTGATGTCCTGCCCGTTCACGACGTTCGGATTGAACGAACCGCTCAGCGACGACCGGTCGCTCTGCCAGGCCGGCGGCTCCGCCTCGTCGTCGAGGGAGGCGTCGGCCTCGCGCTGCGCCGCGTAGGTGCTGGTCAGCTGCGAGGTGGTGGGCTCCACCGGGTCCCGGGCGTCGGGCGCGGAGGCCGGGGTCATCGCGGTGCTGTGCTGCTGTTCGCCCGCGACCGCCTGGGCCGCGAACGTGGTGGGCTGCCCGGTCACGGGGGAGGCGGGCGCCGCGACGACGTTGTCGACGCCGACCACGGGCACACCCGAGGTGGTGGCACCCTCCACGGTAGCGCTGAGGTTGAGGGCGCCGCCGTTGTCGTCCGCGGCCTGCTGAGCGGCGGCCGGCAGGGTGTCCGGCAGCGTCAGGGACCAGGTGCCGTCGGCGGCGGTCGTCACCGTGCCCACGGTCGGCTCCGTGACCGGGCCCGTGCTGTCACTGGTGTCGGTCGAGAGCTTGACCGACACCGGGAAGCCCGCGGCGGGCCGGCCGTTGGGCAGCGTGAACCGGCCCGAGACGGTCTTCGGCCCCGTCCCCGCGGGGTCGGGCGCACGCTCCGGCTCGATCTCCGGCACGTCCGGGTCCTCCGCGGGCAGCGCCCCCAGATGCGGCTTCTCCTCCGCCACGGGTGCGAGGCAGCTCGCGGTGTCGGTCATGACCGGGCCGTAGAGACCCTCGAAGACCGAGTCGTTGGCCGGGGCCAGGGGCGAGCCGGTGTAGGAACGCACCACGCCGGTGGTCGTGTCGGCGGGGGCGCTGGCGGTGTAGACCGTGCCGGGACCGGGACTCCAGGCCCGCGCGGCACCGGTCAGCCCGGTCGCCACCACGGTGGACGTGGCGGCGACGGTCACGTTGCCGGCCGCCTCGCCGTACGCCCAGGAGCGGATCTCCCCGTGGGACAGGGTGAACACCTTGCCCCCGTAGGCCCAGACGGAGTCGGCGGACTTGAACGCCTCCACCTGCGGGTTCCCGCTCGGGATGATGGTGAGCAGCGTGAGGGTGCCGTCACCCGTCGCCGGCGAGCCCTGCTTGTAGATCTCGAGCTTGCCGCCGTCGTGGTTGACGAAGACGAGCCCCGAGCCGTCGGACCAGGCGCTGTGCCGCGCCGTCCAGTTGACGTCGTACGTGTGCACCGGCGTCAGCAGCTTGCCGCCGGACGCGGTGTCGTCCCGGTAGGTCTTCAGCGCGCCGTCCGCGGTGACCTCGTAGATGATCCCGTGGCCACCCGTGAACAGCGAACTGGTGCTCGCCACCGAGGCGGTCCTCTCCGTGTCGAACAGCGGCCCGTTGACGTCACCGCCCTGCGGGTCCCAGTCGAGGTATTTCCGCAGCGTGAAGGACGAGCCCGCCTTCACGGCGGCACCCGGCTTCTTCTCCAGGACGTACGTCGACACGTTCGACGCACACTCCCCGGCGGACGCGGCCTGCGGCGCGACAGCCTGCGGCACCGCGATGAATCCAGTGGCCAGAGCACAGGCCAGCGCGCCGACGACGACGCCTCTGGATGCCCTGACGTGTATGTGATTGGTCATTTCACTCCCGTAGCGGCATGAATAAGTCTCTTCACGCCGGGGAGGCATACAACCATGATCAGTTCACCCTGCCAACAGAGGAATCGGAGGCCGTAATTCCGCTATCGGATGCCGTTGACGGGTATGCCCAAGCTTGAACTGATTCGCCGGTCACTGACGAGCGTTCAGTTGAGCTTGGATTGAGCTTCTGACCAGCGGAAGTTACCGAACCTTGACATGCGGCCACTGCTCACCGCCGGTGCCGTCTGCCGCCTGCGGCCGGTCGGTGATTGCCCCACCCGGGCGTGACGACGCTCCCCACCCGCCCTGCTGCCGACAGGGCTTTTGGCTACCGCCTACCGCCCATGCCCGCCGCGGCCCCGGACCCACCGCTCCATACTGCGAGGGTGACCCCGTCCGAAGAAGGCGAAGCCCTCCACCCCGAGTGGTCCGAGACCGCCAACAACGTGCACGGCATCCTGCACAACTGCCCAGCCGCGTCACCCGTCGCCGAGCACTTCGCCCGGGCCGGCTGGAGGTCCCGGCCCTCCTCCTGGCACGACTACGAAGTAGGCACCGACTGGTGCGAGCTGGAGCTGGCCCCGCTGGAGGGACAGGAGCTGCTGCTGCACGGGGTGGTCGATCCGACGCGACTGGATGAACTGGGCGGGTTTCTGGAGCGGTTCGGCCTGGCGTACGGCTTGGAGCTGTACGACGCGGAGGGTCGGTTGGTGCGTGAGATACGAGGTTGAGGCGAGGGGCTGGGCATCAGGGTTTTCGAGGCGCGGGGGAGCGGTCGGGTCTCACAGGGGCGTGACGGACCTAGCGGGCCTGGCCCCGGCGTCAGGTGGCTGACTGCTGGGCGCGCGGTCCGGGCGCCGAGGGGCCCGGGTGGAACGGAGGCAGGAGCGCATCGCATGAGCCGGCCGCCGTCCGAGTCGCTTGGGGCCTTGGTGGCGGAGTAGGGCGTCCACGAAGTGCGAACTGGCGATTGAAGCGGTAGGCAGTACACGCGGCCGAGTGGCTGCAATCGGTGTTGTCGTGCCACTCCTCGTCCAGTGGGGTTGGCGGGGCGGGCATGCGAACAGCTTCGAGTGAGGTCACAACTGGATTACTGTCTTCACCGGCCCCTCACATCTGTCCTGTCTGGGTGGGTAGTTTCGCCGCTCACGTACTCGAACAGGGGGGTCCTGTGAGCTACTACCAGCCTCAACCGCCATTCCAGCCTCCACCCGGACCGCCGGCCTTCCGCCCTGCGCCCAAGTGGGCCCGCAAGCGCTTCGTACTGCCCGCTCTGGGAGTCGCCTTCATCATCGGTGTCGGCAGCGCCGGCGCGGACGGTCAGGGCTCCGGCACGACGAAGTCGGTGGCTGACAGCAAGGCACGGCCTGCGCCCACGGTCACCGCAACAGCGACGGCGACGGCAACGGTGACTGCCAGGCCGAAACCCGCGCCTACGGTCACGAAGAGGGTCAAGGTCAAGGTGACCGTCACCGCGCGCGCCGCGGGGTCGGGAACGGGTGGCAGTTCGACGTCTGGTGGATCGTCCAGCGGTGGGTCCACCTCGTCAGGTGGCTCGGGCTCCGCGGCGGCCGGTGCGACGGCTCGATGCAACGACGGCACATACTCGTACGCCGCCCACCATCAGGGAGCCTGCTCGCACCACGGTGGCGTTGCTGTCTTCTACCGGTAGCCGACATCTCCGGCTGGTGCTCCAGGCGGTGGGGTGAGTGTGGGACCGGTTGCACATTCACATCGGGCGTCCGTCCCTCCCGCGTTCCCCAAGCGTCTCGACCCATCGATGTCCATGGGTTCCGGCATGCAACCGACCGCCCCGGGGCACATACGCCTCCACATACGCGAAGGCCCCGGCTCAGCGCTTCGGCTGATGACGGGGTCTTGGGCGTTGTATTACTGGGTGCCCCCGGCAGCATTCAGACCTGCGCACACGGCTCCGGAGAGCCCGTGCGTCGCTCAGCTTTCAGCAGGTTAAGGGTGCAGAGGCTGCTTCGATCGTCTAGCCAGTCCACAAATAGGCCGCCGCTGACTTCCGAGCTACGCCTTCGGGAAGCTCTGCTTCAGCCACTGGCGGACGGCGCCAACAGTCGTGCGGCCGTTGTGGCGCAGGGCGTCGATCACGTCGCGGCCTGCGATGAGAATGATCGGGTGGCCATCCTCATGAACCTCTTCTTGGACCTGCTTCTGGAAGTATGAAGTGGTTACCAGGACGCCGAAATTGCGATGCCTGATTCGGGAGATCAGTCGTGAGACCTCCCGCACGCCTACCGAGTTGCCGACGCCGTAGCACTTCGCTTCGAGAGCGAAGTCAATGGAGATGCGACTGGATGTCGGCCCGAGGCCGTAGGTGCCGACGGCATCGCGCCCTCCGTCCCTGCTGGGGCGCGTAAGGTCCACTGGTCCGGTGTTCCGGGCGATCAAACGCCAGATTGCCACGGCACACGCCTCGAAGTCGTGCTCCCGCTCGCGGAAGTACTCGCGGATCACCTCCAGCATGGCCGCGCCTAGGGCGTCGTCCGGGAGCTGCTCGACCTTGGAGCGGATGACGGTAGTCGTAGGCGCTAGCAGTGGCCGGTAGACACGTCCCTCCACCCAAGTGCGCCAGACCTCGGGACACGCACCGCCCAGCGGGTCACCGCCGTCGAGCAGGTGCTCAATCCAGCTGCGCGGAATCCTGTCATGGTCGAGGACGGTGAAGTGTGACCGGTAGTTCTGGAACCGGAGCCCCGATGTCGTCCGCCAGATGGCAGCGAGTTCGTCGTCAGATGTGAGGGTCGGTCCGCCTGGTGCCAGGAGCCCGCGGAAACGCACTGCCCGGCCTAGGGAGCCTGCCTTCTCGAACAGGAGAAACGGAGGCACCTTGGCCCGGTCATCTGCAGTTCCGTGCGATGCGGCGAAGACGTCCCGGAGGAGGACGTTGCCAGACCGTGGGGTGTTGTGGAGGCCTTGACCAGGCTTCTTGTTATCTCCGTAGTACGTGAAGGTGCCCGTCTCGATGTCCAGGTGGTCGGGCCAGTCAACATCGCTACCGCTCGTGTAAAGCACAGCCAACTTCACAGTCCCCTTGGTAGGGGAGCCGGAATACCGGAAGCCGCCCTGGTTACCAACTCCCTTTACAAGTTTAGAGATGGGATCGTCGCCGGTGTTGCCACTCGTGCCGCCGGCGTAGAAGGCGTCGACGAGTAGGTCAGCGGTTTCCAGATCCGGGAACGCTACGTGAGGCTCAGAAGCGGCAGGAAGGGCCATGCTCGCAAGATCTACCAGTAGGCACTGACAGAGGCGCCCGAGTGGCGGGCTTGGCTGATCAGAACGGCCGCCCGTGAGGGCTGCCAACAGCCCTGCGTAAGATCCTCTGCACGGGCTTGAGTGGTCACGGTGAGGGCGATGAGGCCGCAACCTGTGATGGACCTCTTCGCTGGCTGAGGAGGATTGCCTGAAGGCGGAGGGCTGTGTGGAGCCGTTCACATGCATCTACGCGCGCTCGGGGGCTCAGGGCTCTCTCTCGTGCTGGTACTCGGGACGGGACGGTACGCATGCGAACGAGACGAGAAGTGAGACCACGGCCGGAGCCGGGGTTGGCGGGTACCGGGAAAACGAACAGGTCTCTGCGGAACGCCCCGATCTGCAACCTCACCCTCTGCTTGCGGCGATCGCTGAGGCATAGGAGGCTTTGTCCCGTGCTCAGGGAACCAATCCAGCTGACCATCGCAGAAGACGGCTCGGTCATCCTCCCCCTTGGCGTACTCGCCGAGGCGGGGCTGTCGCCAGGGAGCTCCGTGCTGGCCTACAGCAATGGCGACGGCTGGATCGTGCTGCGCAGGGAAGAGGACGCGGTACAGGACCTCATCGAATTTGGGCGCCTCGACTAGCAGGACGAACGGCGTCAACAACCTCGATGATGCGCTCGACGGCCTCCTCTGGAGCCTCATGCTCCCAGACCCGGACGACTGTCCACCCTGCGGCTGTCAGAGCTTCGTCGGCAGCCCTGTCACGTGCTACGTTGCGTTCCAGCTTCGGCCCCCAGTAGCCACCATTGACACCCGGCTGCCGGCCATGCTCGGGGCAGCAGTGCCAGAAGCACCCGTCCACGAAGACAGCTACTCGCGCGCGCGTAAAGACGATGTCTGGCCGCGGCCGCGCGCCCTCCAGCTGCAGGCGGACATCCACCCGATACCGCTTCCCCGCGGCGTGAAGCAGGGAGCGAATCGTCCGCTCGGGCTTGGTGTCCCGCCGCTTGATTGCAGCCATGTTGCGCGAGCGGCCGGGGGTCGGCGGCGTCGACGCTGCGGGGTCGGTGTTGGAGGCCATCCGTTACACCGTAGTCAAGTCTGTCAGACCCTGGGTGTTTCATGGGTCAGGATGGTAGACCTGTGCAATCACAACCCGGAGGTATGAGCGTGGCTGATCTGTCGGCCGTGGAGATCTGCGCGGGCGCTGGCGGTCAGTCGCTGGGCCTTGAGCTGGCGGGCTTCGACCATGCCCTCGCGGTAGAGCTCGACGAGAACGCGGTCAACACACTCCGTGAGAACAGGGACTGGGACGTCCGGCACGGTGACGTAGCTGACGACAGCGTGTGGGACCCCAACGAGTATGTTGGCGTGGACCTACTCGCTGGTGGAGTGCCTTGCCCGCCTTTCTCAATCGCTGGCAAGCAGCTGGGCGCGACCGACGAACGGGACCTCTTCGCCTGGGCGGTCGAGCTGGCAGGGAAGATGCAGCCGCGGGCTCTGCTCCTGGAGAACGTGCGTGGCCTGTCCATGCCTCGGTTCTCTGCCTATCGTCAGCACGTGAAGGATCGCCTCCGGGATCTTGGCTACTGGTCTGACTGGCAGCTCCTGCAGGCGAACGAGTACGGCGTGCCCCAGCTGCGTCCCCGCTTCGTCCTGGTCGCCATGCGGCATGAGGATGCTCAGTGGTTCGAATGGCCTGAGCCTTCGCCTACCAGCAAGACGGTGGGCAGTGTGCTGCAGAAGATGATGGGCGCGGGCGGCTGGGCTGGTGCCGATCTATGGGTGGAGAAGGCCCAGGGCATCGCACCGACCATCGTGGGTGGCTCAAAGAAGCACGGGGGCGCTGACCTCGGCCCGACTCGGGCTAAGGCAGCATGGCGAACTCTCGGTGTAGATGCGATGGGCGTGGCTGATGCGCCACCGAACGAGTCACACCCCGTCAGCTTTGTACCCAAACTGACCACTGAGATGGTGGCGCGCATTCAAGGCTGGCAAGACGGATCCGAGTATGAGTGGAGATTTACCGGACGGAAGACTGCGAGGTATCGGCAGATTGGTAACGCATTCCCTCCGCCCGTAGCGCGCGCCGTTGGCACAGCTATCGCCGACGCGTTGAACAGAAAAGGCCAACCCAAAGAGTTGTCTGATGTAGAGAATGAGGTCATGCACGACCGGCTCTACCTGGCCTTGAAGAACGCTTCATTCCCACTCACGGCGAAAGAGCTAGTAAAGCTGTCCGGCGAGAAAATGGATGCGCGGACCTTCGAGCGTCGCATGGCGATGCTCGCACGCGACTTCGTGATCAAGGAAGACGAGCAACTCGGAGGCCGTGCGTACCAGCTGGCGGGCTTCAAGGGGTTCATAGGTCAGGAAGATCATGACCGGCACGCACGGTTCGCGGAGTTTAGGTCACGGATCAGTTAACACTCGTCCATATCCGACGGTGTACGCAGCAACGGTGTAATCTACAGGCAGTCCAGTTACATCATCCCGGGGGGGATGCGCTCATGGCGCACAAGTTGCTCGACATTACTCCTACGCCAGACGTTCTGGTGGCTCTCACTCGCACGCCCATCACTCCGCTCGATGCGCTAAGCGAGCTTATCGACAACGCCATCGACTCGTTCAGGGCTGCAGAAACAGCGGGAATTCTGTCCCCGGTCCGTCAGGTCTTCATCGACGTGCCAGGCAACGCAGAGGTGAGCAGGGGAGAGGGGCTCATCCGGATACGTGATACCGGGGCGGGGCTGTCTGAAGATCAAATCGCTAACGCGATGCGTGCCGGCTTCAGCAGTAAAAACCACTTCGACACGCTTGGCCTGTTTGGCATGGGCTTCAACATTGCCACCGGCAAGCTTGGTCGTGTCACGAAAGTCGTCTCGGCCCGCGAAGAAGATGATTACGCCGTGGAAGTCGTCCTGGACTTGCCGAAGCTGATCCAGAACGGCGCCTTCACCGTAAATGCGGAACGGACTAGTAAGCCGCAGGGACTATCGCGCGGCACAGTTGTGGAAATCCGTGGATGGTGGCCGAACGGCGACGCAAACAGCGGATTTATCCGTGATCTCGCGAAGATTCCCAAGAACACTCTTCGTGAGCGTATTGGTCGTCGCTATGCGACCTTGCTGCGCGGCGAACTCGGTGATCCGGTGCACATCAGCGTAAACGGAGAGCGATGCAAGGCCTTCGAGCACTGTGCATGGTCCGCTGATCGTTTCGTCAAGCACAAGACGCACGGCAACATCCCCGCACGTATCGACTTCGACGAAGTTGTCGAGCGCTCACGAAGGTGTTTGCGGGACGGAGCCGAGTTCGCGGATATGGATTCTTGCCCCCGCTGCGGTAGCACCGAGAGCAGGGAGGTAGTGCACCGAGTACGTGGCTGGGTTGGCATTCAGCGGTTTGACGACCAGGACGATTTCGGCATTGATCTAATCAGGAACGGTCGTGCTATCCGGGTCGCTGAAAAAGCCGCGTTCTTCGAGCACACCGACGAGGTCACGGGCAAGCCAGAGCGAGAATACCCGATTGACCAGCAGTACGGACGCATCATCGGTGAAGTGTATCTGGACCAGGTCCCGGTCGATTTTCAGAAGCAGAACTTCCAGCAAGCTACTGCTGAGTGGCAGGCGGCCATGAAGTTCCTTCGAGGCGGTTCCCTGTTGCCGACAAAGTGGCCTGCCGAATCGCCAAACGAAACGCCAGTCTCCCGACTTTTTCAGGGATATCGCAAGGTCAGGCAGATTGGGCTTGGCGATATGTACATGGGCCAGTACGATCCCGTTAAGGGTAAGGCGGCCCGCATCTCACGTGAGATTGAGGACGAGTACTACCAGCGATTCTTGCGGCATGAGCCTGGTTATTACGACGACGAAAAATGGTGGGAGCTCGTTGAGACCGCGGGCATCCCGCCTATTGCGGCGACCGTTGAATGCCCTGAGTGCGGCTATCAGAATGCCCAAGGTGCGGAAGTCTGTGATGACTGTGGGCACGTCCTCGTCGCAAAGAAGTGTCGGAATTCAGAGTGCCAAAAAGAGATCGCTCGATCGGCCGTTTCCTGTGCGCACTGCGGCACCTCGCAGGTACCCAAGGTAGAGCTGCCGTGGGCTTGTGCATTCTGTAGTACGGCCAATAAAGCTGGCGATGAGCACTGCTCAGTATGCAACAGCGTTAAGGGCACCCCACACCCTGCAAGTCCCGAGGCTCTCTCCTCGGCCGCAGAAGAGCACCCCGAATTGGGCGCCACCTCATTGAGCATCACTCTGAGCAATGGGAAGCCAAGTGATCCACTCGAGATCAAAGTATCTTCCGTTAAGCGGCCCATAGTTGCCTCTTACGGTAATGAGTCAGTCCCGATGGTCACCGAGCGAAAGCCTGGCCGACTCTCTGTATTCATCGACTTGAGTCACTCTGCGTTCACTGCGCTAGGCATTAAGCCTGAGTACCTAATCGCTGCCGAAGCTGCTCAGTACTTGTACGCTCTGCACGCAAACTTGCAAGGCAAGCCCGGGCACACAATCGCAGCTCTTACGACTGAGGTACTGAGGGAAGGTTGGGGTGACTCTGTCACCGAGACCGCCGATACCGTCGGGGCCCGCATCAAAGACTTGTTCAACCTCATCATAGAGAAGATCGTAACTGCCCCGAAAGCCGAGGACTTTTACGATGAACTCGACGAGGCGCAGCAACGCTCAATGGCCGAATCGATGATCACTTCCGGTGTTGATTTGTCGGAGCTGAACAGTCTGAAAAAGTCAGGGGGCTACTTGCGTTTCTGTGACCGGGACACGCTCGCATCTTTCTTCGATAGTCACCCTGAGAGCTGGTTCAACGGCCAAGTGTGGTCCGATGATTGGCCTGAGGCGTCAGAGTTCGGTCCCGTGGTCGCCGAGAAGTTGCGGGAGGAGCTGCACCTCAAGTACTTGCGTTGCCTGCAAGACTGTGCCTCGTACCTTCGCTATGGGCAGCCTGAGCGACTGCTCGTCATTCGCGCCAGTGCAGCAGCTGAATTCCTGGGTGACAAGATTTCATGAGGCAGCGTATTGCCACTGATTTGTACCTTCGCGGTACAGGATGGCAAGCCCTCGAACGCACCGTCCAGCGCCTGCTTATTGCGCGTGGCTATACCGGCGTTCAACTGGCCGGAGCTTCAGGCGACGGGGGCGCTGATGTCATCGCTACCCTCAGAGGCCGACGTTGGCTGTTTCAGGTCAAACGCTGGCGTGTGCCTGTGGGCTCGGAAGTGATAGCAGAGACAGTTGCCGCGTGCCGCCGTTACGACGCAGACGTCCCAGTGGTTGTCAGTGTAAGCGGGTTCGATGCAAAGGCTACTGCGCAACAGGCTCAGCTCATGGCTAGTGGTCTTCCTTTGCAGCTATGGGATCGCCGGACTCTCATTCGCCAAGCGGATAGAGTTCCCGAAGAGGCTCTCTCTCAGAGGGAGCCCGATAAGTACAATCTACGCTCTTATCAAGCCGCTGCTGTCGACAGCATGATGGGCGAATTGATCAACGGATCGCGAAGTGCTCTCGTTGTGCTTGCCACCGGGCTAGGGAAAACCTTCGTCGCGGCAGAGTTCTATCGGCGCTTCACCATGAGGCGTCCGGGAGTTAAGACGCTCGTCCTTGCTCACCGAAATGAACTTGTTTACCAGTTGGAGCGCTCTTTCTGGCCGATGCTGCCGGCCTCTCGCTCAACTGGGGTGTGGAATGGGATCGAACGGCCTACTTCCAGCGCGCTCGCCGATCTTGATATCGTTTTTGCCTGTGTTGACAGTGTTGCGAGCACTGTCTCCTCGGGGGGCACTGTCAGCGATTACGGACTCGTCATCGTGGATGAGTGTCACCATCTCGGGACGAGCACGTACAACACCGTTTTGGAGGAGCTTTCTGCTGGCGATGGCGGGTCGTTCCTTGTTGGGATGACGGCCACTCCCTGGCGCCCAGACGGAAAGACGCTGCACCAGTGGTTTGATTTTCCAGTGGTGGACGTGGACATGGTTCGCGGTCTTCAGGACGGTTACCTCGCAAACGTCGATTACCGAATGTATACCGATAACATTGACTGGGACTTGCTGCGCTCAGGGTTGTCGAAGTCCGCACCGGCGCTCACTCCCCGGGGGATGAATCGAACACTCTTTATCGACGAGTGGGACGATGCCGTCGTAGAGCGACTCTCTGAGGCCTGGAGGGAGCAGAGGAATCCGAGAGGAATCGTCTTCTGCGGCACCATCGATCATGCTGAGCGCATGGCTGGGCGCATCAATGCCTTGGGATTTACGAGTGCTCAAGTGATTGCATCCCGCACATCAGAAGGCAAGGCCGTCGACGCCGCGACACGTAATCGAATCCTGTGGGACTTTGCCGACGGCCGGACGGGGATTCTTTGTGCCGTGGACATCTTGAACGAGGGTGTAGATGTACCCGACGTGAACATCGTCGTTTTTCAGCGAGTCACGCACAGTCGACGCATCTTTGTGCAGCAGCTCGGTAGGGGCTTGAGGCTGGCACCGGACAAGGATCGAGTCATCGTCCTCGATTTCGTCTCCGATATCCGACGCTTCGCTGCCGGTCTAGAACTGCAGGACTCACTCAAAACGCAAACAGGCCGCCGTGATCCACGGGTACAAATCGGTAGTCAGGTCACCTTCATGCGAGCCAATAGTCAAGACCGTCAAGGGGCTGAGTTTCTTCGCGAATGGCTTGGCGATCTTGAGGAGGTTGAGAACGCTGGCGAAGACGTTCAAATTCTCCGCTATCCTCCTGAAGAAGCCCTCGCGAGAGTCGTCAACAAATAGGTTAGGTGTGCGATATGCCGAGAAAGAGTGACAATTCGCAGCAGAGCTGGCGCAGCCTCAAGTCCGAAACCCTCTATGCGGTGGAACAACTTCGGGATCAGTTGGCAGCGCCAAAAGAGTCGGTGCAAGACATAGTCGACACGTATCTCGTCGCTAAGCGCGCACTAGCAGAGTCAATGCAAGCCCTCCTCCGGGAGAGTTTGCCGGAGAGCTGCCCCACCTTTCATGATCTACGGGAGCGGTTGGGCAGAGAACTGTCGCGCCGGTACGGGGGGCTGATCCCTGAGAAGTACCTGAAAGTCCCGTATGGCTCACGTGTGCATGAGGAGCTCTTCACTATTCTCCTTAACCATCAGGGAACTCCCGTTCCAGCGATGATGCTCCGCATTATCAGCGCCGACTCCGTCCATACTGAGCGGCGGATGCGCGAGTTGCGTGAACTGGGTCTCGATATTGTCGCGGCGAAGTCGCAGGGCATTGATGTGTATACTTTGCAGTCGCTTGAGATTGACCTGAGCCTCCTTCCCTCGATACCAAAGAACCTTATCAGTCAAGATAAGGGTCTCAAGAAAGAGGAGAGGGAAGTCTTGATTTATCGCCTGGGGTAAGCGATGGCTTCTGCTGGCTGTCAACTTGCACTTTCCAGGCTCGGAAGTGGCCGCTGGTGCGACTAAGGTCGGCGGAGCGGCTTTGGGCTGGAGCTGCTTTGGCGCGAGTGATCATGGCCCCGTAAGCTTCCAGCGCGTCGGGCAGTCTGTGGACCTGCCCGCTAAAGCACGACGTTGGGGCCATGATCTTCGAGGCTCGCGCCAAAGTGGCTGCCTAAAGCCGTGGAGCCGACCGTCCCAGCCACGACGTACCCCTTCTCTGACTTCAAGCGCCTGATCGCTGTAGAGCGCGGCACGGGCGCCGGCCGGGCTGGAGCGGGGCGGAGACAGGAGCGCAGGCCCGGCCGGGGGCCGGGCCGCGCGCGGGGAGCGGAGCGAGCCGCCTTGAACCAGTAGAGAAAGTTTGAATCACGCTGGGTTCCTGCTCCTGTGTCCGCCGTACCGGCGCCCGTTGGCTCGTGGTGTAGAACCCTGGACATGGGCAGTGAGCGGCGGGAGCGGATGAAGGCGCTGGGGGCGCGTCTTCGTGTGCTTCGTGGGCAATCGGGTCTGACGGGTGCCGTGCTGGCGCAGCGGGCCGGTGTGGGACAGCCGACCGTGTCGAAGATCGAGACCGGGCGCATGGTTCCGAGTCAGGCCGTGCTTGACCGGATCCTGGGCGCCCTTGGCGTCGATGAGTCGGTCTTTCGTGAGGTCCGGGAGCTGCTGGCGGGCGTGGTCGCTGCCGAGGACGCTGCGCCCACCGCCCTTGATCCCGCTGCGGGTACGACCGTTGATGAAGAGGTGCGGTCGGCTCAGTCGGTGCACTCGTTTCAGTGCGTCGTTCTGCCGGCCATGTTGCAGAGCGCGGAGTACGCCCGGCATGTCTTCGAGGGTGCTCCTCGTTCAACGCCCGAGGCTGTCGGTCGGACCGTCGCCGCCCGTGTGGATCGGCAGAGCGTCTTGTACGAGCCGGGGCGGGAGTCGGTGTTCGTGGTCACCGAGGCCGTGTTGCGTACCTGGCCGGGGAGCCCGGCGTTGATGCTTGCGCAGCTCGACCGATTGCTGGCGGTGGAGAGTCTGAGCACGGTACGGCTCGGGGTGGTCCCCTGGCGCCGGCCGGTGCCGGTACTGCCGCGGCACGGCTTCACCTTGTGCGACCAGCGGGCGGTCGTGATCGAGACCTTCGACAGCGAACGGGTGTCGACTGACGCCGCTGAAGTGGCCGCCTATGAGCAGACCTTCGCTCGCTTCCAGCGCGCTGCCGTCTTCGGTCCCGAGGTCCGCGAGCTGCTGTTGCTGGTGATGAAGGAGTTCCGCGACCTGGGAGACACCCTCACTCCTTAGAGGAATAATTCCTCCTGATGCCTAGATTGCTGCTCCGGGCTGGGAATACTCTGCCGTCACGCTGTCTAGACCCCTAGACGAACGGAGAGGTCTCCATGCTCAGCAAGTGGTGCCGTGTCTTCCCCGGCCTGCCGGAAGAGGTGTCCCATGCTCGTCACTTCGTCGCCTCCCTGCTCGCGGATCGCGGTCCGGTCGAGGACGCCGTCCTGGTCGTGAGTGAGCTGGCGACCAACGCCCTGCGGCACACGCGGAGCGGCGTGGCTGATGGCTGGTTCCTGGTGGTGGTCGGCCTTGCTGACGACTTCGTGCGGATTCAGGTGGTCGACCAGGGCGGCGATCGCGTGCCTCACCTGTGCCCCGTCACCAGCGGTGAAGAGGGGGGTCGCGGGCTGCGGCTGATCGATGTCCTGGCAAAGAACTGGGGTTACACGATCTCGCCCGACGGGCGCTCGGTCTGGGCCGATCTGGTACGGGCGAACGCATGAGTGCTCAGCCTTCGACGCGCTTCGGGGACTGCTTTGCCGGGCGGGAGGTGTGAGCCCGAGAGGTGTGCCCCGGAGAAGAGCGCGTTTCTATGTGATCGGCGTGAGTTCCGGGCGGCGACTGCCTCCTATTCCGTCTAGGGCCCTAGACTCCTGGTTACTGCCAGGAGGTGAGGTCATGTCGGACGAGCTGCAACGGATCATGGCGATTGATGATCCGTACCTGCTGCTGCGCGAGGTGACGACTCGCTTGGCGGATGCGCAGCATGAGGTGACGGAGCTGGCCCGCCTTCGTCGCCGAGTGGTGCAGGACCTGCACGCGCAAGGACTGTCGTACGCACAGATCGCCGCGAAGGCCGGCCTGAGCCGCGGGCGGATTCACCAGATCCGGCACACCGGCCCGGCGCCGGAAGGGGCTTTCCTCGGCCGGGGCGCCGTCACTGTGGCCACACCGCTTCGGCGCGATGACGAACGCGGTCGGACCGTTGTCGCCGTGGACGACGTCAGCTCCGGCAAGCGGCTGGAGGACCTGGCTCGGTCGTACGGGCTCGACGTCGCCTCGGAGCATGTGCCGGTGACCGGTGAGATCGACCTCAACCGGGACGGCCTGATCGTGGTCTGCGGCCCCCGCATGTCCCAGGCGATGTGGGACACCTACGCCCAGGACCCGGTTCTGCACTGGGAGCGTGCGGAAGACGGGCCCTGGACGGTGGTGGACCGGCATACCGGCACTGTTCACCGCTCGGGCCAGGACAGTGATCCGGCCCGGCCGTCTGACGTCGGTTACCTCGGTCGGCTGCCGCGCCCGGACGGCAACGGGTCGCTGCTCGCGATCGCCGGTATCCATACGCAAGGCTCCCTCGGTGTCGTACAGCTGCTCGCCACCGACCTGAACGTGGTGTGGGGCCAGGTGGGGGACCGTTGCTTCTCCACCTTGGTGGGTGTCGAGTACGACCCCGAGACCAGCGAACCGCAGTCCGTCGAACTGCTCTCTCCCCTATACCGGCACGACGAGGAGACGTCGGCGTGAGGGTTGACCTCGCCACGCTCCCCGCCGACCCGGAACGAGAGAACGAGGACTTCGCCGCCGCTACTCTCGGCGCGGCCGTGCTCCTCGACGGCGCCGGCGTCAGCGGTGCCGAGACCGGGTGTACCCACGGTGTCGCCTGGTTCTCCGGAACGTTGGGCGGCCTGCTGCTCCGAGCCGTCTCCGCGCCCCCCACCCGGCCGCTCACCGAGTGCCTGGCCGACTCGATCGACCGCGTCCGCTCGCTGCACAGCGGCAGTTGCGACCTGACGTACCGGGCCAGTCCCACGAGTACGGTCGTCGTCGCACGGGTCAACGGGGGAACGTTGGAGTACCTGGTCCTGGGTGACTCTTCTCTGCTCCTGGAGGAGAAGGACGGTGGCACGGCCGTCGTCACCGACCGTCGCCTGGACGAAGTCGGCAGGCGGCTGCGCGAGCCGGTCGACGCGCTGCCCAACGGTTCCCCCGAGCATTCCGCCGCGCTCGCCGACTACCGGGAGGCTCTGACCGGGCTGCGTAACCGGCCGGGCGGCTTCTGGATCGCCGGGCCCGATCCGCAAGCGGCCCAGCACGCGCTGACCGGTACGGTCCCGCTTGGCTCACTCTCCACCGTGACGCTGCTGAGCGATGGTGCGACGCGGCTCGTCGACCGGTTCCAACTCGCCGACTGGCGACAGTGCTTGGCCGTGCTCGCTTCCTCCGGGCCGGACGAACTGATCCGCCGCGTGCGAGAGGCGGAGGAGAGTGACCCCGACGGCCGGCGCTGGCCTCGCGGGAAGGCCCACGACGACGCGACCGTCCTCCACTGGGTCCTGCCGTAGCGCGTTCCCGCTGACTCTGAGACACGCTCGTATACCCCCCTAGACAGTTGACGGATCGTCGGCTACTTTTACCGTCAACCCCCCTAGACAGTTTGAGCGGGCTCCCTCCTTGACTGTCTAGGGGGGTATTCAGACCGGATGGCGCCGAGCAACAAGGGCGCCGACAACCCAGTGAGGTACAGAACGATGCGTGTAATCCCCGTGGACACTGCTGCTGCGACGCTCCTCGTCACCAAGCTGCCCGAGGTCAAGGTGAGGGACCGGCAGACCGGTGAGATCGCCGTGGACCCGGTGACCAACCAGCGGCTGATGACGCTGGAGCTGGTCTTCATCGCGGCCGGTGGCTCCGACATGATCAAGGTCACCGTTCCCGAGCAGGGCATTGGTGAGGGCCTGGTGATGGGCGCCCCGGTCATCCTGTCCGGTCTGGTGGCCCGGCCCTGGGAGAGTGAGTTCGGCGGCCGCACCCGTCACGGCATCGCCTACCGGGCGGACGCCGTCATGGTCAACGCCCCGGCCGCGGTGCAGGGCTGACGGCCATGGCTGACACGGTCCGGGTGCTGTTACCGGTCCTGCTGGTCCTGGTTGCGCTGCTGGTGCTGCGCCGGCGGGTGCCGGTCCTGTTCTGGTGGCTCCTCGGGTATCCGGTCGTCATGGTGCGGGTGCTCATCTCATACCGGGCGACGATGGACGCCTGCGGCCTGACGGTTCCGGCGTCTGCCGTTCGCCGGGCCACGGCCCGGATGATGGGGCGGCAGGCGGCTCCCGTACCGCCTCGCCACTCGTTCCCGCTGCCGACCGGGTCCGGTCTCGTGATGCGGCTCCGTATGGCGGCCGGGCAGGCGCCCGAGGACTTCACCGCCTCGGCCGACCGGCTTCGGCACGCCTGGGGCGCCCACGTGGTGTACGTGCACCCCACAAAACCGGGGTGGCTCGAACTGCGGTTGGTCGGATGGGACGTACTCGCGGACGTACGGCCGTCCCGGCGTCGGCTGGCGGCTGGTCCGCTCTGCTTTCCGCTTGCGCTGCGGGAAGACGGCCGATGGCATTCAAGGGACTTCCGTACCGTGCCGCACGAACTGATCCTTGGTGCCACCCAGTCCGGCAAATCCGTCTACCTGCGCAACTTGCTGTGCGGCCTGGCCCGCCAATCGGTCGTCCTCGTGGGCATCGACTGCAAGTGGGGCGTCGAACTCGCTCCGTTCGCACCCAGGTTGTCCGCGCTCGCTGACAATCCCGACCGGGCGAACGACCTCCTCGACGCCCTGCTGGCGGAGATGGAGGCACGGTTCCGCCTCATCGGTCTTAGTGGCGGGGCCGGCCCGGACGCGGTACTCACCTCGGACGTGTGGGGGCTGCCGGATGACGTACGGCCGGTGCCGGTCGTAGTCGTCGTGGACGAGGTGGCGGAACTCTTCCTCGCCGCGGGAAAGGACGACGAGAAGCGACGGGACGCGATGGTCACCAAGCTCATCCGCCTCGCCCAGCTCGGCCGCGCCGCCGGCATCTACCTGGAGGTGTGCGGACAGCGCTTCGGCTCCGAACTTGGCAAAGGCGCCACCATGCTTCGCGCCCAGTTGACCGGGCGGGTCTGCCACCGGGTCAACGACGAGGCGTCGGCGAACATGGCGCTGGCCGACATCGCCCCTGAAGCGGCCCTGGCCGCTACCTCCATCCCGGCCGAACGTCCCGGCGTCGCGATCGTCGGTGACTCCTCTGGCGGCTGGTCCCGCGTCCGCTCGCCTCACCTGACCCTCGACGAAGCGGCGGCCGTGTGCCGCGACACCTCCGGCCTGATGCCGGAACTGGCCCGGCTCGACTCCTTCCGGCCCGCCATCGCCGTGGAGTCCGCCGGTCCGGCCTCACCTGCCGCTACCGCGCCCACAGCTCGCCCGGTGACCGGGTAGCCGCGCTCTTCCTCGGTAGGCGTGACCGCCTCACGCCACGTCCTTACCCCCTCCATGCCCGAAACCGGAAGGAACGCCGTGCCCATGCGTGCCCACCTGGTCCGCGTAGACGCCGTGCTCGTCCAGGCGGTCATCGCCGGGGCCCTGTCCTTCTCTCACCTGCACGATCTCGCCGAAGCGTCCGGACAGGGCGGGTGGAAGGCGTGGGCCTACCCGGTCAGTGTCGACCTGCTGCTCGTCGCCGCCTGGCGCCGGATGCGTGACCAGCACCGTGTCGGACGGCCGACCGGGGGATCGCGGCTGTGGTTCCTGGTCGCTTTGGCCGCGTCCCTCGGTGCCAACGTCGCCACCGCCGGACTCCTCGACCTGGGCCACGTTCCTGCCTCGCTCCGTGTTGTCGTCGCCGGTTGGCCCGCCGTCGCCTTCTTCGGCGGAACGCTCCTGGTCCACGCCCCGCACGCCCCGGAAGCGCCGGCCGCACCGGGCGACGGTACTGACGCGGTTGAGGAGTCGCGCCGGGCCCCGGCCGCTGCCGACGCGCCGGACCGGGACGCGCTTCCGGCGCCGTCCAGCGATTGCGAACCCGCTGCTACGTCCACTGCCGCCGAACCGGTCGCCGAGCCCTCCCCAGCTCCCGTTCCAGCCGTCGCACTCCCGCCCGCCCTCATCGATCGCGCTCGCGTCCTGGCCGACGAACACCGCTCGGCCACCGGTCGTCCCGCCGACCCCGACGCCGTACGCGCCCGGCTCGGCCTGCCCCCGTCCATGACCGCATCCGTCGCCGCCCACCTCTGAGAGGAGCACCACCATGCACCGGCGCTTCCGCAACGTCCGTCGTATCGGCCCGGTGAACGTCGCCTCCTACCTCGACCGCGGAAAGAACCGCCACCTGGCCGCCTGCACCGCGCCCCGCTGCGACTTCTCCGCCGAGTACGACAGCCGCGCCGCCGCCGAACTCGCCGCCCGCACCCACCGCTGCTCGGCCTGAGAGGAAACCACCGCATGAACGTCCCGCTCTGGCTCGCCCTGCTCTGCATCGGGGTCCTGGGCGTCAAGCTCATCCGCCCGCCTTGGTGGCTCATCGCCGTGCTGCTCCTCGGCGGCTACCTCCTCGCCGACAGCCTGCTGGCCCCAGTCATCAACTCCCTCATCAAATAACGCGAAAGGAGATCCGCCCATGTTCCGCCCGAACATCCCGACCATGCCCCAGCCCATCGGCCTGGTCACCCCGCCCACCGTCGTCGAGCCGACCACCATCGCCCCGGCCATCCCGACTCCGCCGCTCGTCGTCCCCCCGGCACCGACCCGCCCCGCCATCCAGCTCACCCCTGGCACCGTGCTCGCCCTCGTCGGCGGCGGCACCGCCGTGGTCCTGGTCGTCGGCGCCGTCCTGGTCTCCATGCTCCTCGCCGTCGCCATCACGGCCACCTCCGTAGCCGTCAGCGCCGTCGTCATGCGCTCCCTTCTCACCAGGCGCTGACCTCATCCGCACCACCCCGTCCGGCATGCCCACGATGTCTAGCCCCCTGGACAAGTCGGGCGGGGGCCTCAACGCCCGCTCTCCAAGGAGGAACCCGCACATGCGTCCCGCGGCTCCGACCGGAGCCATCCGCCACCTGGCCAGCCTCGCCCAGCACGGCGACCTCAGCACCTACGCACGGCAGATCCAGCGCCTCGGCGGCTGCGAGCGGCCGGTACGGATGGAGGGCCACCGGCTCGACGTCCACGCCGCAACCGGCGAGATCGTCCGGGAGATCGGAGACCGCGACCTCCCCGCCGGACAGCTCCTCATCCGCTGCAACAACCGCCGCGCCACCAGGTGCGCCGCCTGCGCCGAGGTGTACCGCAAGGACACCTTCCACCTCGTCACAGCCGGCCTGAGCGGCGGCAAGGGCATCAGCCCGGCCGTCGCCCAACACCCCCGCATCTTCGCCACCTTCACCGCCCCCTCCTTCGGCCCCGTCCACAACCGGCCCGCCGGCGGTCGGTGCCGCTGCGGTCGGAGGCACCTGGAGGACGACCCCGCCCTGGGCACGCCGCTCGACCCGGACCGGTACGACTACCGCGCGGCCGTCCTGTGGAACGCGCACGCAGGCGCACTGTGGGCCCGTTTCACCACCTACCTGCGTCAGCAACTCGCCTCCCGCGCGGGCATCGGACGTTCCGCCCTCCGCGAGTGCCTCAAGGTCTCGTACGCCAAGGTCGCCGAGTACCAGCGGCGCGGCGCCGTCCACTTCCACGCCGTCATCCGCCTCGACGGCCCGGACGGTGCCGAGGATGCCCCGCCGGCCTGGGCCACAACCGAATTGCTCACCGACGCGATCCGCTCGGCGGTCCGTCTCACCGAAACCCCCGGCCCCGTCCTCGACGGCCGGTCGTACGCCTTCCGCTTCGGCGAGCAGCTCGACATCCGCCCCATCCGCTCCGCCGACTTCGCGGGCACCTCGGAGTTGTCCAGCCGCGCCGTGGCCGCCTACATCGCCAAGTACGCCACCAAGGGCGCCGAGACCGCAGGCACCCTCGACCGCCCCATCCGCAACCCGATCACCGACCTGATCGGCTCCGGCGTCACCGACCACGCCCGGCGGATGATCCTGACCTGCTGGCACCTCGGCGCGCTCCCCGAACTCGAGGCCCTGCGCCTACGCAGGTGGGCCCACATGCTCGGCTTCCGCGGCCACTTCTCCACCAAGTCCCGCGCCTACTCCGTCACCCTCGGCGCCCTCCGCCAGGAGCGCGCCGACCACAACGAAGCCCTGACCCGTGAACGCGCGGCCGAAGCCGGCCACCCGCTGCCCGACCCGGACACCGTCCTCGTCCTCTCGCACTGGGTCTTCGCCGGGACGGGCCTGACTGCAGCGGAACACCTCGTCACTCACGGCACTGGCGCCCCTACAGGCCAGGCAGACGACGACACGGAAGGAGCGCTGACGTGGACCACCGGCGCGACGAACTGATGACCGTCCCGCAGATCCTCACGGAGCTGGGTGGGGTGTCCCGCCGCACCTTCTACCGGTGGCGTGAACTGGGCCAGGGGCCAGCTGCGTTCAAGCTGCCCAACGGCGAACTTCGGGTGTGGCGAGCCGACTTCGCCGCTTGGCTGCGGCAGCTGGAGGCGGCGGCGTGAAGTCTCTCGACGTGAAGGTGTGGGGCGTCCGGAAGCGGAACACCAAGAATCCGTCCTATGACGTCCGATGGATGGTCGCCGGAAAGGTCTTCTCCGAGCAGTTTCGCACCAAAGGGCTGGCGGACCACTACCGGTCCAAGCTGCTCCGCGCCACCCATGCCGGCGAAGAGTTCGACACGGTGACGGGGCTACCGGAATCGATGGTCGAAAAGGCGGCCTCGATGACTTGGTACGCCTTCGCTCTGAAGTACCTCGCTATGAAGTGGCCGCACGCGGCGCCGAACACACGTAACGGGATCAACGAAGCGCTGACTGCAGTGACGATGGCCCTCCTCGACGAGCGTCCGGGGCAGCCGTCCGAGGAACTGCTCAGGAAGGCGCTTCGCAACTGGGCCTTTGTCCTTCCCGGCCCGGACGAGCGTGAATTGCCGACCGAGGTCGCAAACGCTTTGCACTGGGTGGCCAAGGCGTCGCGTCCACTCTCGAACCTTGGCGAAGCCGCGATTGGCAGGGCCGTCCTGGACTCGCTCAGGCTGAAGCTCGACGGTACGGCGGCAGCCGCGGAGACCGTCCGGCGCAAGCGTCGGACCCTCGTCAACGCGCTGCACTACGCGGTGGACCTCGGGGAGTTCAAGGAGAACCCGATCACGGGTATCCGCTGGAAGAAGCCGAAGGTCACCGGAGAGGTTGACCCCCGGGTGGTCGCCAATCCCGAACAGGCTCGTTCCCTGCTGACCGCCGCTTCGTATGTCGGTGGGTACGGCCGTGCGCGTGGCCGTCGACTCGTCGGCCTGTTCGCGCTCATGTACTACGGCGCCCTGCGTCCGGCTGAGGCGGTCGGTCTCACCGGGGCGGACGTGAAGCTGCCCGAGACTGGCTGGGGGACAGTCCTGTTGAACCGGACGCGTCCCAGTGTCGGCAAGCAGTGGACGGACTCCGGCGAGACCCATGACGACCGCGGTCTGAAGAACCGGCCGGCGGAGGAGGTCCGCATCGTGCCGATCCCGCCCCAGCTCGTCGCGATCCTCCGGCAGCACCTCGACACCTTCGGCACCGCCGAGGACGGGCGGCTGTTCACCAACGAGCGCGGGGGAGTGGTCGGCTCGTCCACGTACTACCGCGTCTGGCAGGAGGCCCGTGCGCTGGCGCTCCCGCCGGCTGCCGTCGCCTCACCGCTCGCCGCCCGACCGTACGACCTCCGGCACTCGGCCCTGTCGACCTGGCTCAATTCCGGGGTGGATCCGACCGAGGTCGCCGAGCGCGCGGGCAATAGCGTCGAGGTCCTGCTGAGCCGCTACGCCAAGTGCATCGACGGACGGCAGGAAATCGCCAACCGCAAGATCGAGGACCTGTTGCGCGAATACGAGTGATCACGTACGTACGTTGGAGCCCTCCGCTTGTATGAGCGGGGGGCTCGGTCGTGTATCAGCCGCATCAGGGGCGGCCGGTAGATGTTCGGTGCACCTGCCGCGCCGCTTTCTGCATCATCAGTGAGCGGACGCCTCAGAGGTCCCGTCCAATTCGCTTCTACGAATATGACACCGGGCTGTCGACGCTCACTGTATGGGGCATTCAGAAGAGGGGCCGCGTCGACTGCACAGCGGGCAGTTCCGCTGTCCGTACTGTGGCCTACTGCAGGACCGGGTTCCGACACTTGAGCATGATTGGGTGCTGCTTGAGCCGGACATGTCTCCGCTGGCCCATACGGTGCCGGCGGAGTATCGGTGGATTGAGCTATCCGACGGTCGAGTGGCCGTCTATGGGGTGGGGCCGCCGGATCCATATCAGCGGTGTCGTATCGAGCATCGGTTGGCTTGCTCTGCGCAGCCGCTGCCGGATCTCTGGCCGTGGTTGACGACGCTCCGCGGTGAGAACGCGCGACGAGCAGAGCGCCAGGAGGCCCCGAAGCCGCTGGAGCTCCCTCAGGAGTGGCCGGATGCCGGGTGACGGCTTCCTCGCCCAAAGTGAGGGCTGACCTGGGCAGATGCTCCGTGATCCTGTCCACGAATAGTCCACAGGCCCCGGCATACGGCCGCTCCGGGCCGCACACGCCTGCACAAACGCGAAGACCCCGGCCTCAGCGTTTCCGCTGGTGACGGGGTCTTTGGGCACCTCATCTAGGGTGCCCCCGGCAGGATTCGAACCTGCGCACACGGCTCCGGAGGCCGTTGCTCTATCCCCTGAGCTACGGGGGCGTGTCTGCTGCGGAGCGTGTTGCTCGCGGCGACGGGTAGAACACTACCAGCTCCGTCGGGGTGTTCATGAACGGGTTTCCAGGTGGCGGGGCGAGCCGGGAGTCGGCCTGTCCCCGGCCGGTCTCACGGCGACCTGGAGCGCCCGCGCCCTTCCCCGCCCCCTCTCCGGCCCCGCCACTCCGACACGGGATCGAGCCCGTCCCCCCAGAGGGTGGAACTCCGGAAAAGCCGGACGCGGTGGCCGGACCGGACCTACTCTCGAGTTGTGCCAGGCGCGTCTGGCCGGGTCCTTGTCGTGGACGACAACAAGGTGATCCGGCAGCTGATCAGGGTCAACCTTGAGCTGGAGGGGCTCGAGGTCGTGACCGCGGCTGATGGTGCCGAGTGTCTGGATGTCATCCATCAGGTGAAGCCCGACGTCGTCACGCTGGATGTCGTCATGCCGCGGCTCGACGGGCTCCGTACCGCCGCGCATCTCCGTGCCGACCCGCGTACGGCGCACGTGCCCCTCGCCATCGTCAGTGCCTGTACGCAGTACGAAGTGGAGAGCGGCCTCGACGTCGGTGTCGACGCGTTCCTCGCCAAGCCCTTCGAGCCCGCCGAGCTGGTCCAGTTGGTCACCCAGCTGATCAGCCGGCGCCGTGAGGCCGAGCGGGCGGGGGACCGGGGCGCTTCCCTCCCCGTCCAGCGTGCCGGGCGGGGAGGCCATGCCGGGCGGGGAGGACGTGCCGGCCCGGGACCGGGGCCCGGCCCGACCGGGACCGGTACCTGACTCGGGGCAGGCAGGACAACAGAACCCCCCTGGCCCCCCGACTCCCTCCACCCACCTCCAGCGCACCCACCCCCCAACCACCCCTACCCTTGACCCGTGACCCCCGTCGAGATGTCCCGCGCCGTGCTGCACGCAGTGCGCGCCGCTGTCGATGACGGGGTGCTGGACGTGATCGTGCCGGAGCGTGTCGTGGTCGGGGTGCCCGGGGCCGGAGGGTGCGGGGACTACGCCACCAACGTGGCGTTGCAGCTCGCCCGGCCCGCGGGGCAGCCGCCGCTGCGGGTCGCGGAGGTGCTGCGGCCCCGGCTGATCGGTGTCGAGGGGGTCGAGGACGTCGTCGTCACCGGGCCGGGGTTCCTGAACATCCGGCTCAGCCGGGACGCCGACCCCGGCATCGCTCTCGTCACGGAGATCCGCGAGCGCGGGGCGGCCTACGGGCACGGTGACGCTCTCGCCGGCCAGGTCCTCGTGCTGCGCGTGCCCGACGAGGTGCGGGCCGAGGTCGTCGCCGAGGTCGTGGGCCGGCTCGTGAGCGCGCAGGGCGGCCGCACCGAGATCCAGCACGGCAAGCCGGGAGACCTCACCGGCGAGGCCGCCCGTCTCAGCCACAGCGGGCCGGGAGACCTCACCAGCGAGGCCGCCCGTCTCACCCAGCCCCTCACCCTCCGTCCCGTCCCCGCCCCGGAGGACCCCGCGGCGCTCGGGCCCGATGCCGCTCGCTGGGCGCTGCTGTATCCCGCGCCGCACGACCGGCCCCGGATCACCGCGGAGCACCTCGTGCAGCGGGAGGGCAATCCCCTCTTCCGGGTGCGGTACGCCCATGCCCGTACCCGGGCTCTCGGCCGCAACGCCGCCCGCCTCGGCTTCGGCGCGGAGCCGGGGGACGTGGAGACGGCGGGGGAGGCGGCGGCGGAGGCGCGGGCGCTGGTCGCCGCGCTCGCCGATCACCCCCGTGTCCTCACCGCCGCCGCCACGCACCGCGCGCCCGACCGGCTCGCCCGGCACCTCGTCGCCGTCGCCGATGCCACGCTGCCGTTCCTGGCGGCGGTGCTGCCGCGGGGTGACCAGAAACCCTCGGCCGCCCACCGTGCCCGGCTCGCGCTCGCCGAAGCGGCCGGAACGGTGCTGGCCGGCGGCCTGTCCCTGCTCGGCATCGACGCCCCCGAACACCTCTGAGAGAGTCACCGGACACATCATGAGCCGTTCCGCACACCCCGCCGGGCCCCGTCACGCCGATGTCCTTCCCGAGGGCCACTACGCCGCTCCGCCCACCGACCTCAACCGGCTGGACCCCAAGGTGTGGGCCCAGACCGTCGGCCGCGACCGCGACGGTGTCGTCACCGTGGGCGGGATCGACGTCAAGCGGCTCGCCGAGGAGTTCGGCACCCCCGCCTACTTCCTCGACGAGGCCGACTTCCGCGCCCGGGCGCGGGCCTGGCGCACCGCCTTCGGCGACGGCGCCGACGTCTTCTACGCGGGCAAGGCGTTCCTCTCCCGGGCCGTCGTGCGCTGGCTGCACGAGGAGGGGCTGAACCTCGACGTCTGCTCGGGCGGCGAGCTGGCGACCGCCCTGTCCGCCGGCCTGCCCGCCGACCGCATCGCCTTCCACGGCAACAACAAGTCCCCCGCCGAGATCGAGCGGGCCGTCGAGGCCGGTGTCGGGCGGATCGTCCTCGACTCCTTCCAGGAGATCGTGCGCGTCGCCCACATCGCCCAGTCCCTCGGCCGGCGCCAGAAGGTGCAGATCCGCATCACCGTCGGTGTCGAGGCGCACACCCACGAGTTCATCGCCACCGCCCACGAGGACCAGAAGTTCGGCATCCCGCTGGCCGGCGGCCAGGCCGCCGAGGCGGTGCGCCGGGCGCTGAAGCTCGACGGGCTGGAGCTGATCGGCATCCACTCGCACATCGGGTCGCAGATCTTCGACATGTCGGGCTTCGAGGTCGCGGCCCACCGGGTCGTCGGACTGCTGCGGGAGGTGCGCGACGAGCACGGTGTCGAGCTGCCCGAGATCGACCTCGGCGGCGGCCTCGGCATCGCCTACACCAGCGACGACGACCCGCGCGAGCCGCACGAGATCGCCAAGGCGCTGACCGAGATCGTCGGCCGCGAGTGCGCCGGCGCCGGGCTGCGCACGCCGCGGATCTCCGTGGAGCCCGGGCGCGCGGTCGTCGGGCCGACCGCGTTCACGCTGTACGAGGTCGGCACGGTCAAGCCGCTGGAGGGGCTGCGCACGTACGTCTCCGTCGACGGCGGCATGTCCGACAACATCCGCACCGCGCTGTACGACGCCGCGTACAGCGTCGCCCTGGCCTCGCGGACCTCCGACGCCGAGCCGATGCTGGTGCGCATCGTCGGCAAGCACTGCGAGAGCGGGGACATCGTGGTCAAGGACGCGTTCCTGCCCGCGGACCTGGCGCCGGGCGACCTGATCGCCGTACCCGCCACCGGTGCCTACTGCCGGTCCATGGCCAGCAACTACAACCACGTGCTGCGGCCGCCGGTCGTCGCGGTGCGCGACGGGGAGGCCCGGGTCATCGTCCGGCGCGAGACGGAGGAGGATCTGCTGCGCCTCGACGTCGGATGACATGCATGGCGCCGGCTGACGTACCGGGGGCGGGAGATCTTTCGGGGATTGCCGTTCGCCGGACGAAATTGATGTCTCACGATCCGGACCAAGGGTAGAAACTGCCGTCCGGTGAGTGAGACTGGTCCAACCGTAGGTATGAGGAAACGAGGTCGGATGATGCGTACGCGTCCGCTGAAGGTGGCGCTGCTGGGCTGTGGAGTGGTCGGCTCAGAGGTGGCGCGCATCATGACGACGCACGCCGCCGACCTCGCCGCCCGCATCGGGGCACCGGTGGAGCTGGCCGGAGTCGCGGTCCGCCGGCCCTCCAAGGTCCGCGAGGGCATCGACCCGGCCCTGGTCACCACGGACGCCACCGCCCTCGTCAAGCGCGGCGACATCGACGTCGTCGTGGAGGTCATCGGGGGCATCGAGCCCGCCCGGACGCTCATCACCACCGCCTTCGAGCACGGCGCGTCGGTCGTCTCCGCCAACAAGGCCCTCCTCGCCCAGGACGGGGCCGCGCTGCACGGCGTCGCCGAGGAGCACGACAAGGACCTCTACTACGAGGCCGCCGTGGCCGGCGCGATCCCGCTGATCCGGCCGCTGCGCGAGTCCCTCGCCGGTGACAAGGTCAACCGGGTGCTCGGCATCGTCAACGGCACCACGAACTTCATCCTGGACAAGATGGACTCCACCGGAGCCGGCTACCAGGAGGCGCTCGACGAGGCCACCGCGCTCGGGTACGCCGAGGCCGACCCCACCGCCGACGTCGAGGCCTTCGACGCCGCCGCCAAGGCCGCCATCCTCGCCGGTATCGCCTTCCACACGCGCGTGCGCCTCGACGACGTCTACCGCGAGGGCATGACCGAGGTGACCGCGGCCGACTTCGCCTCGGCCCGCGCGATGGGCTGCACCATCAAGCTCCTCGCCATCTGTGAGCGCGCCAAGGACGGGGCGTCCGTCACCGCGCGCGTGCATCCCGCGATGATCCCGCTGACCCACCCGCTCGCCTCCGTGCGCGGCGCGTACAACGCGGTGTTCGTCGAGTCCGACGCCGCCGGGCAGCTGATGTTCTACGGCCCCGGCGCCGGCGGTGCGCCCACCGCCTCCGCGGTCCTCGGCGACCTCGTCGCCGTCTGCCGCAACCGACTGAGCGGGGCAACGGGGCCCGGCGAGTCGGCGTATGCCGCCCTGCCCGTCTCGCCGATGGGCCACGTCGTCACGCGCTACCACATCAGCCTGGACGTCGCCGACAAACCGGGCGTCCTCGCCCAGGTGGCCACCGTGTTCGCTGAGCACGGCGTGTCCATCGACACGGTTCGGCAGCAGTCACGACAGGACGGAGTCGGCGAGGCCTCCCTCGTCGTCGTCACCCACCGGGCCTCCGACGCCTCCCTCACCGGGACCGTCGAGGCGCTGCGCAAGCTGGACACCGTGCGGGGTGTCGCCAGCATCATGCGGGTTGAAGGAGAGTAACCAGCAATGACCCACCAGTGGCGCGGAATCATCGAGGAGTACCGGGACCGGCTTCCGGTCACCGACAGCACGCCGGTCGTGACGCTCCGCGAGGGCGGTACGCCGCTCGTGCCCGCGCAGGTGCTCTCCGAGCGCACGGGCTGCGAGGTCCACCTGAAGGTGGAGGGAGCCAACCCCACCGGGTCCTTCAAGGACCGCGGCATGACCATGGCCATCACGCGGGCCAAGGAGGAGGGTGCGAAGGCCGTCATCTGCGCCTCCACCGGCAACACCTCCGCGAGCGCCGCCGCGTACGCGGTGCGCGCCGGCATGGTGTCGGCCGTCCTGGTCCCGCAGGGCAAGATCGCGCTCGGCAAGATGGGCCAGGCCCTCGTGCACGGCGCGAAGATCCTCCAGGTCGACGGGAACTTCGACGACTGCCTGACGCTCGCTCGCAGCCTGAGCGACAACTACCCGGTGGCGCTGGTCAATTCGGTGAACCCAGTGCGCATCGAGGGCCAGAAGACGGCCGCCTTCGAGATCGTCGACATGCTCGGCGACGCCCCCGACATCCACGTCCTGCCGGTCGGCAACGCGGGCAACATCACCGCGTACTGGAAGGGGTACACCGAGTACGCCGCCGACGGCATCGCATCCCGGACGCCCCGTATGTGGGGTTTCCAGGCCGCGGGCAGCGCCCCGATCGTGCGCGGCGAGGTGGTCAAGGACCCGTCGACGATCGCCACCGCGATCCGCATCGGCAACCCCGCCTCCTGGAACTACGCCCTCGCTGCGCGGGACGAGTCGGGCGGTGCCATCGACGAGGTGACGGACCGTGAGATCCTGCGCGCCTACCGGCTGTTGGCGGCACAGGAGGGCGTGTTCGTGGAGCCCGCGTCCGCCGCGTCCGTGGCCGGTCTGCTGAAGGCGGCCGAGCAGGGCAAGGTCGACCCGGGGCAGCGGATCGTGTGCACGGTCACCGGCAACGGTCTGAAGGACCCCGACTGGGCCGTCGCCGGCGCCCCGCAGCCGGTCACCGTGCCGGTCGACGCGGCCACCGCGGCCGAGCGGCTGGGCCTCGCCTGAGAACGTCTCGCGGCCCGCTCGGGAGACCCCCGGGCGGGCGGCGCGCGCACGTGAACACCGCGTGACATCCGGCCCGGCATCCGCCGTGACATCCGGACATCCGGGTGCGGCGGACCGCTTCCCCTCCGGTGCGGGCGGCCTCCCGCGCCCGGCCCGACCCACCTCCCCGGCCGGGGAACCGCACCGCCCGGGACCAGGGCGACGGCACCCGCGCGGACCAGGTGAGCCGGCCCTCCGGGGCCCGGTGCACAGGGGGCTTGCGACACGCATCGTGCGCCTCCCGTGCGCCCTATGTCGCCACAGAACCTTCCTTCGATAGGCTGTACCGAACCCGCCCGCCGCATATGCCCAGGCATATGACACGGTGCCGCACCTTCGCAGCGGCCCGGGGCCCCTTTCGTACGTATCGAATGTCATTCGACCATCACGCAGCTCAAGGAGAGTCAACGAGCGATGGCCGGTCCAGCGTTCCGCGCCGCCGCCGTCCGGGTGCGCGTCCCCGCCACCAGCGCCAACCTCGGCCCGGGCTTCGACGCCCTGGGCCTCGCGCTGGGGCTCTACGACGACGTCGTCGTCCGGGTGGCCGACTCCGGGCTGCACATCGACATCGCGGGTGAGGGCGAGGAGACCCTGCCGCGCGACGAGAACCACCTCCTGGTCCGCTCCCTGCGCACCGCCTTCGACCTGCTCGGCGGGCAGCCCCGGGGCCTGGAGATCGTCTGCGCCAACCGGATCCCGCACGGCCGTGGCCTGGGCTCCTCCTCCGCCGCCATCTGCGCCGGCATCGTCGCCGCGCGCGCGGTGACCATAGGCGGCGAGGCGCGCCTCGACGACGCCGCGCTGCTGGAACTGGCCACCGAGATCGAGGGCCACCCCGACAACGTCGCGGCCTGTCTGCTGGGCGGCTTCACGCTGTCCTGGATGGAGGCCGGCGCCGCCCGCGCGATCAGGATGGAGCCCCGTGATTCCATCGTTCCGGTGGTTTTCGTCCCCGGTAAGCCGGTCCTGACCGAGACCGCGCGCGGCCTGCTCCCGCGCACCGTGCCGCACGTCGACGCCGCCGCCAACGCGGGCCGCGCCGCACTGCTCGTCGAGGCCCTGACCAGGCGCCCCGAGCTGCTGCTGCCCGCCACCGAGGACCGCCTGCACCAGGAGTACCGCGCCCCGGCCATGCCGGAGAGCGCCGCGCTGGTGGAGCGGCTGCGCGGCGACGGGATCCCCGCGGTGATCTCCGGCGCCGGTCCCACCGTCATGGCGCTGGCCGACGCCGGCAGCGCCGACAAGGTGTCCCACCTCGCGGGCGAGGGCTGGGCCGCCAACCGGCTGAACCTCGACGCGCGGGGAGCGAGCGTGCTGCCGCTTGCGCCCTGACACACGGTTGCCGGATTTCGAGAGGGGGAATGTTTGTTGGATCCGGTAGTGTTAACCTCAAGTCTGCACCCGACCCCACCATGGCGAGGTGCTTTGTGTCCCCGTCCGGGACAGACATTCTTCCGGGAGCCTCCCAAGCCACTCCGTGTTCCGTACGTCGTACCTGGGCAGTACGCCGTGCGAGGGCGCTGAGCAGGCCGCAGGGCACGCTCCGGAATCGGTGCGACCACGCCACGTGACACCGGGTGCCACGACTCGCGGAAGCGCCATCACCAGAAATTCCTCTTCCGCCGCCTTTGGCGGACCACCGCCCCGGCACGGTCCACTCAAGACAGGACCGCAGCCGGACAGCACAACCGGTCGCCGAGCCAGACAGGCCGACGTCCGCTCCAGGGAAGGACCCTTCGTGAGCGACACCACCGATCTGATGGGCGCACGTGTCGAGGAGACCGCTGCCGCGCCCGCCACGGACGCCTCCGCGCCTGCCACCGGTGCCGGCTCCCGGCGGCGCCGCGGTACCGGCCTCGAGGGCATGGTGCTGGCCGAGTTGCAGCAGGTCGCCTCGGGCCTCGGCATCAGGGGCACGGCGCGCATGCGCAAGAGCCAGCTGATCGAGGTCATCAAGGAGGCGCAGGCCTCCTCCGGCGGCGCCCCGGCCGCCAAGGCCGACGCCGGCGCCGAGACCAAGCCGAAGCGCCGGACCACCTCGCGGACCCGTACCGGCGACGACGCCGAGAAGAAGGCCGAGAAGGTGGCCGAGGCCCCGGCCGAGAAGGCCGTGGCCCAGCAGCAGATCGAGATCCCCGGCCAGCCCGCCGGAGGCCCCTCCCGCGCGAGCGCGGCCGAGCGCGGGGCGGAGGCCGACCGCGGGGGCGACGACGCCCCGGCCGAGCGCCGCCGCCGCCGTGCCACCGCCGACGCGGGCAGCCCCGCCGGCGCCGAGACCGTCGCCGCCGAGGCGAAGGGCGAGGCCAGGGCCGAGACGCCCGCGCAGACGCAGCAGGGCGAGGCCAAGGGCGACGCCGGTGACGGCGAGGGCCGCCGCCGCGACCGCCGTGAGCGCGGCCGCGACCGCGACGGACGCGACCGTGACGGCCGGGACCGCGAGGGCCGCGACCGTGACGGCCGGGACCGCCGTGGCAAGGGCGACGACCAGCAGGGCCAGGGCGGCCAGCGCGGCGGCGGCCAGCAGAGCCAGCCGCAGGGCGGCCGTCAGGACCGCAACGCCGGCCCGCAGGACGACGACGACTTCGAGGGCGGCCGGCGCGGCCGCCGGGGCCGCTACCGCGACCGCCGGGGCCGTCGCGGCCGCGACGAGATCGCCGAGCCGCAGGTCGCCGACGACGACGTCCTGATCCCCGTCGCGGGCATCCTGGACATCCTCGACAACTACGCCTTCATCCGGACCTCGGGCTACCTGCCCGGTCCCAACGACGTGTACGTCTCCCTCGCCCAGGTCCGCAAGAACGGCCTGCGCAAGGGCGACCACGTCACCGGCGCGGTCCGCCAGCCGAAGGAGGGCGAGCGGCGCGAGAAGTTCAACGCGCTGGTCCGGCTCGACTCCGTGAACGGCATGGCGCCCGAACACGGCCGCGGCCGCCCGGAGTTCAACAAGCTGACCCCGCTCTACCCGCAGGACCGCCTCCGCCTGGAGACGGACCCGGGTGTGCTGACGACCCGGATCATCGACCTCGTGTCGCCGATCGGCAAGGGCCAGCGCGGTCTGATCGTGGCCCCGCCGAAGACCGGCAAGACCATGATCATGCAGGCGGTCGCCAACGCGATCACCCACAACAACCCCGAGTGCCACCTGATGGTCGTCCTGGTCGACGAGCGTCCGGAAGAGGTCACCGACATGCAGCGGTCGGTCAAGGGCGAGGTCATCTCCTCGACCTTCGACCGTCCGGCCGAGGACCACACCACGGTCGCCGAGCTGGCCATCGAGCGTGCCAAGCGCCTGGTGGAGCTGGGTCACGACGTGGTCGTCCTGCTCGACTCGATCACGCGTCTGGGCCGTGCCTACAACCTCGCCGCCCCGGCCTCCGGCCGCATCCTGTCCGGTGGTGTCGACTCGACCGCGCTGTACCCGCCGAAGCGGTTCTTCGGCGCGGCGCGCAACATCGAGGACGGTGGCTCGCTCACCATCCTGGCCACGGCCCTGGTCGACACCGGCTCCCGCATGGACGAGGTGATCTTCGAGGAGTTCAAGGGCACCGGCAACATGGAGCTGAAGCTCGACCGCAAGCTCGCCGACAAGCGCATCTTCCCGGCGGTGGACGTTGACGCTTCCGGTACCCGTAAGGAAGAGATCCTGCTCGGCAACGACGAGCTGGCGGTCGTCTGGAAGCTGCGCCGGGTGCTGCACGCACTCGACCAGCAGCAGGCGATCGAGCTGCTGCTCGACAAGATGAAGCAGACCAAGTCGAACGGCGAGTTCCTGATGCAGATCCAGAAGACGACGCCGACCCCGGGCAACGGCGACTGAGTCACCGACGCCCCGCAGGCCGCCCCCCGTTGCTCCGGTAACGGGGGGCGGCCTTTTGGCGCAGAGAGAGCGGGGCGCCGGTGAAGCGCCCCACCACACTCTGCGTCTTCCTGGGGGGACCTCCCTTGAGCACACCCACGTCCGGCGGTCGTCACAGACGCCGGATCCGCATCGCCCTGCCGCTGGCCGCCGCCGGTGCCGCCGCGGCCGTGACGGCGGCCCTGCTGTCCAGCTCCGCCGGTGCCGCCACCGCGCTGCCCACCCCGGCCGTCAGGCCGGCCCTCGCCGCACCGTCGCCGGCCGCCCTGGAGCAGCGTGTCGCCGGTGCGCTCGCCGGTGACGACACCGCCGGGCAGCCGGTGAAGAAGGCGTCGCTGAGCGCCGGCACCACGGCGCCCGCCACCGTCGACGCGAAGATCATCGGCGGCAGCCAGACCACGATCACGACCGCGCCGTGGATGGCCCAGCTCTGGTACTACGACGACAAGGGCACCGCCGACGAGGGCGACGACCTCGGCTTCTTCTGCGGCGGCTCGGTCGTCTCGCCGACGAAGATCCTCACCGCCGCGCACTGCGTCAAGGGCTACGACTGGTACACCAACGGCGCCGTCGTCACCGGCACCGCCCAGCTGCCCACCAGCGACGGCTCCGGCGGCAGCGACCTGCACGGCGGCACCGTGAGCGGCGTGCAGCGCCAGTGGAACCACCCCTCGTACAAGGCGGCGACCCTCGACAACGACATCGCCGTCCTCACGCTCGCCGCCCCGGTCAAGGCCACGCCGATCCGGATGACGACGTCCGGCGACACCGCCTCGTACGCGGTGAACACCAGCGCCAAGGTCTACGGCTGGGGCCGCACCAGCTCCACCACCCAGGACATCTCCGAGACGCTGAAGACGGCCACGCTGCCCGTGAAGTCGGACACCACGTGTGCCGGCGCCTTCCCGGACGACTTCGTCAAGGGCCACATGGTGTGCGCGGGCACCCCCGCCACCGGCAGCGACACCGGCACCACGACCGCCTGCAACGGCGACTCCGGCGGCCCGCTGGTCGTGGGCGGCCGTGTCGTCGGCGTCGTCTCCTGGGGCGTCGAGGACTGCGTGGCAAAGGGCGCGTACAGCGTCTTCACCAAGGTCAGCACCTACGTCGGCGCCGCCTACGCGCAGCTCGCCGACGCCAACCTCAGCTACGCCGACAACAAGGCCGACCTGTGGGTGCGCGAGGCCTCCACGAAGACCGGCTACGAGAAGGACTCCAAGGGGACCTCCCTCGCCACCCGCGTCTCCTGGGGCAACTGGGACGGTGTGAACGTCGTCCTGCAGACCGACCTCGACCGCGACGGCATCCAGGACCTCGTCGTCCGCGACAGCGCGACCGGCGACGTCTACTGGACGCACTACGTGATCTCCAGCGGCAGCTGGGCCCAGACGAGGATCGCCACCGACTGGAAGACCCGCAAGCGCATCGTCGTGCCCGGTGACGTCACGGGCGACTACCTGCCCGACCTGCTCTCCGTGGACTCCGGCGGCGCGCTGTGGATCTACCCGGGCAAGGGCAACGGCACCTTCTCGGCCCGCGTGAAGGTGGGCACGGGCTGGAACCAGTACAACTCCCTGCGCGGCAGCGGCGACCTCACCGGCGACGGCAAGGCCGACCTGCTCGCCCGGTCCGGCAGCAACAGCTACGTGTACCTGTACAAGGGCACCGGCAAGGCGGGCACCGGGGCGTTCTCCGGCCGGATCAAGGTGCGCACCTGGAGCGGTTACAACGCCTTCGACGCGGTCGGTGACGTGAGCGGCGACGGCAAGGCCGACTTCCTGGCCCGCACCCCCGGCGGCACCCTGTACCTCTACAAGGGCACCGGCAAGGCCACCAGCGAGATCTTCGCCACCAGGGTCTCCCTCGGCACCGGCTACCAGCAGTACGACATCTGGGGCTGACCCGCGGCTCACTCCGTGATCCGCGGCCCAGCCGTCACCCACCGTGCCCGATCCTCCCCGGATCGGGCACGGTGCGTTGCGGCGGTCCGGCCCGGGTTTCCCGCCCCGCCGGGTGGGGCGACGATGGAGCGGTACCGACCGCGCCCGACCGTGCCTGTCCCTGAACGCAGGGGGTATCCGACCGCCACCGATACCCGAGGAGCACCGTGTCCGCCGAGAGCACCCCGGAGCCCGGCCGGTCCGGACCGGACCGTCCGGTCCCGCGCCGCCGCAGCGCCCGACGCACCGCCCTGCTCGTCACCGCCTGGACGGCCGCGGGCATCGTCGTCCTGGGCGGCGCCGGCGCCGGGTACGTGTACGTCAGGCTCAACGGCAACCTCGACAGCGTCGACATCGACCAGGCTCTCGGCGGCGACCGGCCCGCCAAGGCGGACAACGGCTCCGAGAACATCCTGGTCCTCGGCTCGGACACGCGCTCGGGTGCCAACCGTAAGGCCGGCGGCGGCACCGACGACGGCACCGCCCGCTCGGACACCGCGATGATCGTCCACGTCTACCGGGGCCACCGGAAGGCCGGCGTGGTCTCCATACCGCGCGACACCCTCGTCGACCGCCCCGCCTGCACCGGCCCCGGCGGCACCGCGCATCCGGCCGCGACCGGCGTGATGTTCAACTCCGCCTACTCCACCGGCGGCGCCGCCTGCGCCGTGAAGACCGTCGAGTCCCTCACCGGCATCCGCATGGACCACTACCTGGAGGTCGACTTCGCCGGCTTCCGCACACTCGTCGACGACCTCGGCGGCGTCCGGGTCACCACGCGCAAGGCCATCCGGGACCCGCAGAGCCATCTGGACCTCCCGGCCGGCACCCACACCCTGACCGGGGCGCAGGCGCTGGGCCTGGTCCGCACCCGGCACGGCGTCGGCGACGGCTCCGACCTCGGCCGCATCCAGCTCCAGCAGGCCT
This sequence comes from Streptomyces sp. NPDC041135, assembly GCF_055592085.1. Classification (NCBI taxonomy): domain Bacteria; kingdom Bacillati; phylum Actinomycetota; class Actinomycetes; order Kitasatosporales; family Streptomycetaceae; genus Streptomyces; species Streptomyces sp. NPDC041135. The sequence continues at coordinate 77,761 of NZ_JBVIYZ010000011.1, read as the reverse complement.
TCGTCAAGGCGCTGCTGGCACAGGTGAGCCACGTCGGCCTGCTCAGCAGCCCCAAGAAGCTGTACGACCTCGCCGACACCGCGACCCGGACCGTCACCACCGACTCCGGGCTGGGCTCGGTGAACGCCCTGGTGGACTTCGCGGACGGCCTCAAGGGCATCGGCGCCTCGCACCTCGACATGATCACCGTGCCGGTCCGCTACGACCCGGCCGATCCCAACCGCGTCCTGCTGCGCAAGGCCAGGGCCCAGCAGGTGTGGACCGCGCTGAGGAACGACCGGCCGGTCCCGGCGAGCGCCACCGAGGGCGCCGCCACCGGCCAGGCGCAGGGCGTGGTGAGCGCCTCCCAGGGGGCGGTGCCCGGGGCGGCGGAATAGAACGGCTCGCCCCCCGGTTTGGGGAGATGGCACCAGTCCTGGCAGACTGGTACGTCGGCTCCGGTTCACGCCTGCCGCATCCCGCAACGGCGACCCGGCGCCCTCCCGAAACCTAGGAGACACCTTGAAGCGCGAGATCCACCCCGAGTACGTCGAGACGCAGGTCAGCTGCACCTGCGGCGCGTCGTTCACCACCCGCAGCACCATCGAGTCCGGCAACATCCGGGCCGAGGTCTGCTCCGAGTGCCACCCGTTCTACACGGGCAAGCAGAAGATCCTCGACACCGGTGGCCGTGTGGCCCGCTTCGAGGCCCGCTTCGGCAAGGCTGCCGCCGGCTCCAAGAAGTAGCGAGCCCCCAATCGCCGGTCCACGGCCGTGCCCTCGTCCGAGGGTGCGCCGGGACCGGCGTTTTTGGTCGCCCGCCTACCCTTCACCCCGCAGTACAGGAGCCCAAGATGTTCGAGGCCGTCGAGGAACTCGTCGCCGAGCACGCCGACCTGGAGAAGAAGCTCGCCGACCCGTCGGTCCACTCCGACCAGGCCAACGCGCGCAAGCTGAACAAGCGGTACGCCGAGCTGACCCCGATCGTCGGCACGTACCGCTCCTGGAAGCGGACCGGTGACGACATCGGGACCGCGCGTGAGTTCGCCGCCGCCGACCCCGACTTCGCCGCCGAGCTGAAGGACCTGGAGAAGCAGCGCGAGGAGCTGACCGAGCGGCTGCGCCTGCTGCTCGTGCCGCGCGACCCCAGCGACGACAAGGACGTCATCCTGGAGATCAAGGCCGGGGCGGGCGGTGACGAGTCGGCGCTGTTCGCGGGCGACCTGCTGCGCATGTACCTGCGCTACGCCGAGCGCGTCGGCTGGAAGACCGAGATCATCGACGCCACCGAGTCCGAGCTGGGCGGCTACAAGGACGTCCAGGTCGCGGTGAAGACCAAGGGCGGCAACGGCGCCACCGAGCCCGGCCAGGGCGTGTGGGCCCGCCTGAAGTACGAGGGCGGCGTGCACCGCGTGCAGCGCGTCCCGGCCACCGAGTCCCAGGGCCGCATCCACACCTCCGCGGCCGGTGTCCTGGTCACCCCGGAGGCCGAGGAGGTCGACGTCGAGATCAACGCGGGCGACCTGCGCATCGACGTCTACCGCTCCTCCGGGCCCGGCGGCCAGTCCGTCAACACCACCGACTCCGCCGTGCGCATCACGCACATCCCGACCGGAGTCGTCGCCTCCTGCCAGAACGAGAAGAGCCAGCTCCAGAACAAGGAGCAGGCGATGCGTATCCTGCGCTCCAGGCTGCTCGCGGCCGCGCAGGAGGAGGCGGAGCGGGAGGCCGCCGACGCCCGCCGCAGCCAGGTGCGCACCGTGGACCGCTCCGAGAAGATCCGCACGTACAACTACCCGGAGAACCGCATCTCCGACCACCGCGTCGGCTTCAAGGCCTACAACCTGGACCAGGTCCTGGACGGCGACCTCGACGCGGTCATCCAGGCCTGCGTCGACGCGGACTCGGCGGCGAAGCTGGCAGCCGCGTAACCCGGCCCGAACGAGTACTCCCGGAGGACTTGCGTGAACCTGCTGCTCGCAGAGGTGGCCCAGGCCACCCAGCGGCTGGCCGACGCCGGCGTGCCCTCGCCGCGCAACGACGCGGAGGAGCTGGCCGCGTTCGTGCACGGCGTGAAGCGGGGCGAGCTGCACTCCGTGAAGGACTCCGACTTCGACGCCCGCTACTGGGAGGTCATCGCCCGGCGTGAGCAGCGCGAGCCGTTGCAGCACATCACCGGGCGGGCCTACTTCCGCTACCTGGAACTCCAGGTCGGACCCGGCGTGTTCGTGCCCCGCCCGGAGACCGAGTCGGTGGTCGGCTGGGCCATAGACGCGGTACGCGCCATGGACGTCGTCGAGCCGCTCATCGTCGACCTGTGCACCGGCTCCGGAGCCATCGCGCTCGCCCTCGCCCAAGAGGTCCCGCGCTCGCGCGTGCACGCCGTGGAGCTGTCCGAGGACGCGCTGCGCTGGACCCGCAAGAACGTCGAGGGCTCCCGGGTCGACCTGCGCCAGGGCAACGCCCTCGACGCCTTCCCCGACCTCGACGGCCAGGTCGACCTGGTCATCTCCAACCCGCCGTACATCCCGCTGACCGAATGGGAGTACGTCGCGCCGGAGGCCCGCGACTACGACCCCGAGCTGGCGCTGTTCTCCGGGGAGGACGGCCTGGACCTGATCCGCGGCCTGGAGCGCACCGCGCACCGGCTGCTGCGCCCGGGCGGCGTCGTCGTCGTCGAGCACGCCGACACGCAGGGCGGACAGGTGCCGTGGATCTTCACCGAGGAGCGCGGCTGGGCCGACGCGGCCGACCACCCCGACCTCAACAACCGGCCCCGCTTCGCCACCGCCCGCAAGGCGCTGCCGTGAGCACCCCGGTGACGTCAACCCAGCAGCACGTGTACGAGGAGGCCCGCTAGAGATGGCACGGCGATACGACACCAACGACGCGACCGACCGCACGACCGGTCTGCGTGAGGCCGCGTCCGCCGTCCGCCGGGGCGAGCTGGTGGTGCTGCCGACCGACACGGTGTACGGCATCGGCGCGGACGCGTTCTCCTCGGAGGGCGTCGCCGACCTGCTCGCCGCCAAGGGCCGGGGCCGCACCATGCCCACCCCCGTCCTCATCGGCTCCCCGAACACGCTGCACGGCCTGGTCACGGACTTCTCCGAGCTGGCCTGGGAACTGGTCGACGCGTTCTGGCCGGGCGCCCTCACCCTCGTCGCCCGGCACCAGCCGTCCCTCCAGTGGGACCTGGGGGACACCCGCGGCACCGTCGCCGTGCGCATGCCGCTGCACCCGGTCGCCATCGAGCTGCTCACCGAGGTCGGCCCGATGGCCGTGTCCTCCGCCAACCTCACCGGCCACCCGGCGCCGGAGGACTGCGACGCCGCCCAGCGGATGCTCGGCGACTCCGTCTCCGTGTACCTCGACGGCGGCCCGACCCCGGGCAACGTGCCCTCGTCCATCGTCGACGTCAGCCGCGAGGTGCCGCTGCTGCTGCGCGAGGGCGCCATCTCCCCGGACGAGCTGCGCAAGGTCGTACCCGACCTCGAGGTGGCGAATTGACGGCCCCTGACGCGGGGCGTGGCATAGGCAACGGGGAGCGCAGCGCGGAGCGGACGTCGACGTTCGGGTTCCCGCGCGACAGCTTCCGCATCCTCCACGTCAGCACCGGCAACGTGTGCCGCTCGCCGATCACCGAGCGGCTGACCCGCCATTTCCTCTCGCAGCGGCTCGGCGTCCTCGGTGGCGGGCTGATCGTGGAGAGCGCGGGCACCTGGGGCCACGAGGGCGCCCCGATGGAGGCCAACGCCGAGGCGGTGCTGGCCGACTTCGGCGCGGACGCCTCCGGCTTCGTCGGCCGGGAACTCCTCGACGAGCACGTCATCCGGGCCGACCTGGTGCTGACCGCCACCCGCGACCACCGCGCCCAGGTCATCTCGATGGGCCATTCGGCGGGACTTCGCACCTTCACGCTGAAGGAGTTCACCCGTCTGGTCCGCGCGATCGACCCGGCGACCCTGCCGCCCCTGGAGGACGGCGTGGTCCTGCGCGCCCGCGCGCTGGTGCGGGCGGCGGCCGCGCTGCGCGGCTGGCTGCTGGCGCCCACGGCCGAGGCCGACGAGGTCTACGACCCCTACGGCGCCCCGCTGCCCTTCTTCCGGTCGGTCGGCGACGAGATACACGAGGCGCTGGACCCGGTCGTCACGGCCCTCACCGGCGTACCCGCGCGCACGTAGGGCCCGGCCCCCGGGCCGCCCCCGCCGCCGCGCGGCGGGCCCCGGCGACCGCGCAGCCCACCCGACCCGGGCCTACATTGGACGTACGTCACCGTCGACCGTCCCGGAGTCCGCCATGTCGGTCACCCGCACCCTCGAGGCCGATGTCCTGCGCCGGCAGGACCCGGAGCTGGCCGACATCCTGCTGGCGGAACGGGCCCGGCAGGCCACCACGCTCCAGCTGATCGCCGCCGAGAACTTCACCTCGCCCGCCGTGCTCGGCGCGCTCGGCTCACCGCTGGCCAACAAGTACGCCGAGGGATACCCCGGAGCCCGCCACCACGGCGGCTGCGAGATCGTCGACGTCGCCGAGCGCCTCGCGGTCGAGCGGGCCAAAACGCTGTTCGGGGCCGCGCACGCCAACGTCCAGTCCCACTCGGGCTCCTCCGCCGTGCTGGCCGCCTACGCCGCCCTGCTGCGCCCCGGCGACACCGTGCTCGCCCTCGGCCTGCGGCACGGCGGCCACCTCACCCACGGCTCCCCGGCGAACTTCTCCGGGCGCTGGTTCGACTTCGTCGGCTACGGCGTCGACGCGGAGAGCGGGCTCGTCGACCACGACCAGGTCCGCGCGCTGGCCCGCGCCCACCGGCCCAAGGCGATCGTGTGCGGCTCGATCGCCTACCCCCGCCACCTCGACTACGCCTTCTTCCGTGAGGTCGCCGACGAGACCGGGGCCTACCTGATCGCGGACGCCGCCCACCCCATCGGACTCGTCGCCGGGGGAGCGGCGCCCAGCCCGGTGCCGTACGCCGACGTGGTGTGCGCCACCACCCACAAGGTGCTGCGCGGGCCGCGCGGCGGGATGATCCTGTGCGGCGCCGAGCTGGCGGAACGCGTGGACCGGGCGGTGTTCCCCTTCACCCAGAGCGGCGCGCAGATGCACACCATCGCCGCCAAGGCCGTCGCGTTCGGCGAGGCGGCCACCCCGGCGTTCGCCGCCTACACCCGGCAGGTGGTCGTCAACGCGCGGACGCTCGCGGCCCGGCTCGCCGCCGAGGGCCTCGCCGTCACCACCGGGGGCACCGACACCCACCTGATCACCGCCGACCCGGCCCCGCTCGGCGTCGACGGGCGCACCGCGCGCGGCCGGCTGGCCGCCGCCGGCATCGTCCTGGACTGCTGCGTGCTGCCGCACGGTGACGCCCGTGGCCTGCGCCTGGGCACCGCGGCGGTGACCACGCAGGGCATGGGGGAGGCGGAGATGACGCGGATCGGGGCGCTGCTGGGCGCGGTGCTGCGCGGTGCGACGGACCCGGCGGCGGCCCGGGACGCGGTGCGGGAGCTGACGGGCCGGTTCCCGCCGTACCCGGGACCGGACTGCGCTGCGTGGGCCGGCTGAACGCGGGCCGCGGCGGCCGCGTACCGGAGGGCGGGGGCCGCGTGCGGGAGGCCGGGTGGCCGTGCGCACAGGTGCGCGTGCAACCATCGTCGCCACCCGGAAGTCCCATCACATATGCGTCCCTCGCTAGGGTGTGGGGCTGTGATGGCCAGCGAGACCTGTGGGGAAGCCCGTGCGTGAATACCTGCTGACGCTCTGCATCACGGCCGCGGTGACGTATCTGCTGACAGGGCCGGTACGGAAGTTCGCGATCGTGGCCGGAGCCATGCCGGAGATCCGGGCACGTGACGTGCACCGGGAGCCCACTCCGCGCCTCGGCGGGATCGCCATGTTCTTCGGGCTGTGCGCGGGTCTGCTGGTCGCCGACCACCTGACCAACCTCAACCAGGTCTTCGCCACCTCCAACGAACCGCGGGCCCTGCTGTCCGGCGCCGCGCTGATCTGGCTGATCGGTGTCCTCGACGACAAGTTCGAGATCGACGCGCTGATCAAGCTGGGCGGTCAGATGATCGCCGCGGGCGTCATGGTCATGCAGGGCCTGACGATCCTGTGGCTGCCCGTGCCCGGCGTCGGCAACGTGGCGCTGACCCAGTGGCAGGGCACGCTGCTGACGGTGGCGCTCGTGGTCATCACGATCAACGCGGTGAACTTCGTCGACGGCCTGGACGGCCTCGCCTCCGGCATGGTGTGCATCGCGGCGGCGGCGTTCTTCCTGTACGCCTACCGCATCTGGTACTCGTACGGCATCGAGGCCGCCGCCCCGGCGACGCTGTTCTCGGCGATCCTGATGGGCATGTGCCTGGGCTTCCTGCCGCACAACATGCACCCCGCGCGGATCTTCATGGGTGACTCCGGCTCGATGCTGATCGGGCTGGTGCTGGCCGCGGGCGCCATCTCCATCACCGGCCAGGTCGACCCGGACGCGCTCAACCTGTACGCGGGCTCCGAGAAGGCGGCCGTGCACCAGACGGTGCCCGTCTACATCCCGCTGCTGCTGCCGCTGACGATCATCGCGGTGCCGGCCGCCGACCTGGTGCTGGCGATCGTGCGGCGCACCTGGCGCGGCCAGTCGCCCTTCGCCGCGGACCGGGGGCACCTGCACCACCGGCTGCTGGAGATCGGCCACTCGCACAGCCGGGCCGTGCTGATCATGTACTTCTGGTCGGCGCTGATCGGCTTCGGGGCGCTGGCGTACTCGGTGAACTCGGCGTCGATGTGGATCGTGCTGACGGTGGTCTTCCTCAGCGCGATCGGACTGGTCCTGCTCCTGCTGCCGCGCTTCACGCCGCGCACGCCGGTGTGGGCGGAGGCGTTCGTGCCGCCGCGCTACCGCAGGCGCCGGGCGGTGGCCGAGCCACCCGCAACGCCGCAACCGGAAGCGCCCGTTGAGCCCGCCGGGGACGAGGAACCGCCGGTGCGGCCCGCCGGCGCGACGGCCGTCGGCGGGGCCACCGCCATCGGCGCCCGGTCGCGCTTCCTGGACCGCCGGGGTGCGGGCAGCTCCCGCTGACACCGCTTCCTCACCGCCGCGGAGCCTCCTCGGTGAGTCCGGCAAGGTAAGAATCTGACTAGAGCATTGCCAACTCGTGGGGGAGCATACTCCCCCAATACCAGACAAGTGGGCGCGGTTTCTGCACAGACGCGCACTGTCACTCTCATGTGTGACAGCAAGCACACCAACCAGGTAAAGACCTCATCAAATAGTTTGTGATACGGTTCACGAGAACCCCGGACAGATCCGAAGGACCCTGGTACAAGGGTCCATTGGTGTGAGGTGACCACTCAGCCCGGGACTACGCTCGTCCATGACGACACCCTGCCCCCTTCGAAAGCGGAGTTGCCGCCATGCCGTCCAATGACGTCCGGATCCTGGCTCAGGCCGCCGTGCCCACGGCCGCCGTCGGCGTGATCGGCGCCGTCGTCAGCGGTGTGGTCGCCGGCGGCAAGGGAGCGATCGGGGCCGTCGTCGCGACGCTGATCGTGATCCTGTTCATGGGGCTGGGTCTGTACGTCCTCCAGCGCACCGCCAAGTCTTTCCCGCAGCTGTTCCAGATGATGGGCCTGATGCTCTACGCGGTCCAGCTGCTGCTGCTGTTCGTCTTCATGGCCGCGTTCAAGAACACCACCCTGTTCAACCCCAGGGCCTTCGCCATCGTGCTGGTGGTCGCGACCCTCACGTGGATCGCCGCGCAGACGCGCGCCCACATGAAGGCCAAGATCCTGTACGTCGAGCCCGACCCCTCCACGGGCGACAAGCCCGAGAAGACAGGGCACTCCTCGTGAGAGGTAGGCCCGGGATAAAGGCGCACGAGAGATCCTGCTATCGTCCGGTGCCAACTGCGGCATCGCGGGCGCGGGCATCTGAGCTGACGCCTGCTCAATCGCGAGGCGAGATGCCCCTCAGCCGCCCCCACATCCGTAACACCAGTCCCGTGCCGAACCGCGGCCGTACGCCGCGCCGACACAACGAGGTTGCCGTACCTATGCGCCACGATGAAGGAGCCCGCGGTGAGTGCTGACCCGACGCAGACGCTCGCTTTCGACACGAGCTGCCACCTGTTCGACGGGTGCGGCTTCCCGGCTCCGGGCCTGCACTCGTTCCTGTTCAAGCCGCTGTTCGGCGACGCGGACAGCAACCTGTACTTCAACAAGACGATGCTGCTGGCGCTGCTCGGGTCGATCATCATCGTCGGCTTCTTCTGGGCCGCGTTCGCCCGGCCGAAGGTCGTCCCCGGCAAGCTCCAGATGGTCGCCGAGGCGGGCTACGACTTCGTCCGCCGCGGCGTGGTCTACGAGACCATCGGCAAGAAGGAAGGCGAGAAGTACGTCCCGCTCGTCGTCTCGCTGTTCTTCTTCGTCTGGATGATGAACCTCTGGTCGATCATCCCGGTCGCGGCGTTCCCGGTGACGGCGATCATCTCGTACCCGGCCGTGCTCGCCGGCATCGTCTACGTCGTCTGGGTCTCCCTGACCTTCAAGCGGCACGGGTTCGTCGGCGCCTTCAAGAACTTCACCGGCTACGACAAGTCGCTGGGCGCGGTGCTCCCGCTGTCGATGACGATCGAGCTGTTCTCGAACCTGCTCGTGCGGCCCTTCACCCACGCCGTGCGACTGTTCGCCAACATGTTCGCCGGTCACACGCTGCTGCTCCTCTTCACGATCGCCAGCTGGTACATGCTGAACGGCATCGGCATCGCCTACTCCGGTGTCTCGTTCGTGATGGTGCTCGTGATGACCGCCTTCGAGCTCTTCATCCAGGCTGTCCAGGCGTACGTCTTCGTACTGCTGACCTGCAGCTACATCCAGGGCGCGCTCGCCGAGCACCACTGAGCACCCCGACCACCCACTCAGGCATCCGGTGGCCAACCCCCACCGGTCATTGAAAGAGAAGGAAGAACCGGCATGTCCGCTCTCCAGACCCTTGCCGCCGGCGTCCAGATCAAGGGCAACCTCGGCTCGATCGGTTACGGCCTCGCCGCCATCGGCCCGGGCGTCGGCGTCGGCATCATCTTCGGTAACGGCACGCAGGCCCTCGCCCGCCAGCCCGAGGCGGCCGGCCTCATCCGCGCCAACCAGATCCTGGGCTTCGCCTTCTGTGAGGCGCTCGCCCTGATCGGTCTGGTCATGCCGTTCGTCTACCCGACCTCCTGACCCGACCGTCGCGCATAATTAGACGAAAGGCACTGATATGAGCCCCCTGGTTCTGCTGGCGGCGGAGGAGGCCGAAAACCCCCTCATCCCGCCGATCCCAGAGCTCGTCATCGGCCTGATCGCCTTCGTCATCGTCTTCGGCTTCCTCGCCAAGAAGCTCCTTCCGAACATCAACAAGGTTCTGGAGCAGCGCCGCGAGGCGATCGAGGGCGGTATCGAGAAGGCCGAGGCCGCGCAGACCGAGGCCAAGAGCGTTCTGGAGCAGTACAAGGCCCAGCTCGCCGAGGCCCGGCACGAGGCCGCGCGCCTGCGCCAGGAGGCTCAGGAGCAGGGTGCCGCGCTCATCACCGAGATGCGGGCCGAGGGCCAGCGGCAGCGTGAGGAGATCATCGCTGCCGGTCACGCCCAGATCGAGGCCGACCGCAAGGCCGCCGCGTCCGCGCTCCGCCAGGACGTCGGCAAGCTCGCCGTCGACCTGTCCGGCAAGCTCGTCGGCGAGTCCCTCGAGGACTACGCCCGGCAGAGCCGCGTGATCGACCGCTTCCTCGACGAGCTCGAGGAGAAGGCAGAGGCCACGCGATGAACGGAGCGAGCCGCGAGGCACTGGCAGCCGCACGGGAGCGTCTTGACGCGCTGACGGACTCCACGTCCGTGGACGCCGCTCGGCTCGCCGACGAGCTGGCGGCCGTCACCGCGCTGCTCGACCGCGAGGCCGGCCTGCGCCGGGTGCTCACCGACCCGGCGCAGCCCGGTGAGGCCAAGGCCGAACTGGTCCGGCGGCTGATCGGCGCACAGGTCAGCGGCGAGACCGCCGACCTGGTGGCCGGCACCGCCCGCGCCCGCTGGTCGCAGAACCGCGACCTGGTGGACGCGCTGGAGGAGCTGGCGGACATCGCCGACCTCACCGCCGCGGAGAAGGCGGGCACGCTCGACGACGTCGAGGACGAGCTGTTCCGGTTCGGCCGGATCGTCTCCTCGAGCACCGCACTGCGCGCCGCGCTCACCGACCGCAAGGCCGGCGCCGCCGCCAAGGTCGAGCTGCTGCACCGGCTGCTCGGCGGCCGGGCCCGGCCCGCCACCGAGCGACTGGTGACGCGCCTTGTCACCGCCCCGCGGGGACGTAGCCTGGAGACGGGACTGGAGTCCCTGTCCAAGCTGGCCGCCGAGCGGCGCAACCGCCTGGTCGCCACCGTCACCTCGGCGGTGCCGCTGAGCGAGCCGCAGAAGCAGCGCCTGGGCGCCGTCCTCGCGAAGCTCTACGGCCGCCGGATGCACCTCAACCTGGACGTGGACCCCGCGGTCCTCGGCGGCATCCGGGTGCAGGTCGGCGACGAGATCATCAACGGCTCCCTCGCGGACCGGCTGGACGAGGCCGCTCGCCGCATGGCGGGCTAGCAGCACCACACACAAGCAGCACGCAGTACATACGGCCCTGGTTGGGCCGTGCAGAGGATTCACCTCTCATTGGGGGGAGTCCCCGACTCGTGGAATACCCCCCAAGTGAAACTTCGGGCCCAACAAGGAGAGCAGGGAACCCAGATGGCGGAGCTCACGATCCGGCCGGAGGAGATCCGGGACGCGCTGGAGAACTTCGTCCAGGCGTACAAGCCGGACGCGGCCTCGCGCGAGGAGGTCGGTACGGTCACCGTCGCCGGCGACGGTATCGCCAAGATCGAGGGTCTTCCCTCGGCCATGGCGAACGAGCTGCTGAAGTTCGAGGACGGCTCTCTCGGTCTCGCACTGAACCTGGAAGAGCGCGAGATCGGTGCGGTCGTCCTCGGTGAGTTCAGCGGCATCGAGGAGGGTCAGCCGGTGCGGCGCACCGGCGAGGTCCTGTCCGTCGCGGTCGGCGAGGGCTACCTCGGCCGCGTCGTCGACCCGCTCGGCAACCCGATCGACGGCCTCGGCGAGATCGAGACCGACAGCCGGCGCGCCCTCGAGCTGCAGGCCCCCACGGTCATGCAGCGCAAGTCGGTGCACGAGCCGATGGAGACCGGCTACAAGGCCGTCGACGCGATGACCCCGATCGGCCGCGGTCAGCGTCAGCTGATCATCGGCGACCGCCAGACCGGCAAGACCGCCCTGGCCGTCGACACGATCATCAACCAGCGTGACAACTGGCGCACCGGCGACCCGAAGAAGCAGGTCCGCTGCATCTACGTCGCCATCGGCCAGAAGGGCTCCACCATCGCGTCGGTCCGCCGCGCGCTGGAGGAGAACGGCGCGCTGGAGTACACGACCATCGTCGCCGCCCCGGCGTCCGACCCGGCCGGCTTCAAGTACCTGGCGCCGTACACCGGCTCGGCCATCGGCCAGCACTGGATGTACCAGGGCAAGCACGTCCTGATCATCTTCGACGACCTCTCGAAGCAGGCCGACGCCTACCGCGCCGTGTCCCTGCTGCTGCGCCGTCCGCCGGGCCGCGAGGCCTACCCGGGTGACGTCTTCTACCTGCACTCCCGTCTGCTGGAGCGCTGCGCCAAGCTCTCCGACGAGATGGGCGCCGGTTCGATGACCGGTCTGCCGATCGTCGAGACCAAGGCCAACGACGTCTCGGCGTTCATCCCGACCAACGTCATCTCCATCACCGACGGCCAGTGCTTCCTGGAGTCGGACCTGTTCAACGCCGGTCAGCGCCCCGCGCTGAACGTCGGTATCTCCGTCTCCCGGGTCGGTGGTTCCGCGCAGCACAAGGCGATGAAGCAGGTCTCCGGCCGACTGCGCGTCGACCTCGCCCAGTTCCGTGAGCTGGAGGCGTTCGCCGCCTTCGGTTCCGACCTGGACGCCGCGTCGAAGTCGCAGCTGGAGCGCGGTCAGCGGATGGTGGAGCTGCTGAAGCAGAGCCAGTACCAGCCGATGTCCACCGAGGACCAGGTCGTCTCCGTCTGGGCCGGCACCACCGGCCGGATGGACGACGTGCCGGTCGCCGACGTCCGCCGCTTCGAGCGCGAGCTGCTGGAGTACCTGCACCGCAAGGAGCAGGGCCTCATGACCTCCATCCGCGAGGGCGGCAAGATGTCCGACGACACGCTGACGGCCGTCGCCGACGCCATCGTGGACTTCAAGAAGCAGTTCGAGACCTCGGACGGCAAGCTGCTCGGCGAGGACACTCCTGCCGCTGCCGCCAAGTGACGTAAGGAAGGGACCTGACTCATGGGAGCCCAGCTCCGGGTCTACAAGCGTCGCATCCGATCCGTCACCGCGACCAAGAAGATCACCAAGGCGATGGAGATGATCGCCGCCTCGCGCGTCGTCAAGGCGCAGCGCAAGGTGGCGGCCTCCACGCCCTACGCGACCGAGCTGACGCGCGCGGTCACGGCGGTGGGTACGGGGTCGAACACCAAGCACCCGCTCACCACGGAGGCGGAGAACCCCGTCCGTGCCGCGGTCCTGCTCCTCACGAGCGACCGCGGTCTGGCCGGAGCCTTCAACTCCAACGCCATCAAGGCGGCCGAGCAGCTGACCGAGCGCCTCGAGCGCGAGGGCAAGCAGGTCGAGACGTTCATCGTCGGCCGGCGCGGTGTCGCCCACTACAACTTCCGTGAGCGCAAGGTCGCGGAGTCGTGGACGGGCTTCACCGACGAGCCGACGTACGCGGACGCCAAGAAGGTGGCGGCGCCTCTGATCGAGGCCATCGAGAAGGAGACGGCGGACGGCGGCGTGGACGAACTCCACATCGTCTACACCGAGTTCGTCTCGATGATGACGCAGACGGCACTCGACGCACGGCTGCTGCCGCTGCGCCTCGAGGAGGTGGCGCAGGAGAGGCCCAAGGGCGAGATCCTGCCGCTGTACGACTTCGAGCCGTCGGCGGAGGACGTCCTCGACGCCCTGCTGCCCCGCTACGTGGAGAGCCGCATCTACAACGCGCTGCTCCAGTCGGCCGCTTCGAAGCACGCCGCCACGCGGCGCGCGATGAAGTCGGCCACCGACAACGCGGGCGAGCTGATCAACACGCTCTCCCGTCTTGCCAACGCGGCCCGCCAGGCCGAAATCACCCAGGAAATCAGCGAGATCGTCGGTGGCGCCAGCGCCCTCGCCGACGCGACCGCGGGGAGTGACCGCTAATGACCACCACTGTTGAGACCGCGACGGCTACGGGCCGCGTCGCCCGGGTCATCGGCCCGGTCGTCGACGTGGAGTTCCCCGTCGACGCGATGCCGGAGATCTACAACGCCCTGCACGTCGAGGTGGCCGACCCGGCCAACGCCGGCGAGAAGAAGACGCTGACCCTGGAGGTCGCCCAGCACCTGGGTGACGGCCTGGTCCGCACCATCTCCATGCAGCCCACCGACGGTCTGGTCCGCCAGGCCGCCGTCACCGACACCGGTACGGGCATCAGCGTCCCGGTCGGCGACTTCACCAAGGGCAAGGTGTTCAACACCCTCGGTGAGGTGCTGAACGTCGACGAGCGGTACGAGGGCGAGCGCTGGTCCATCCACCGCAAGGCCCCGAACTTCGACGAGCTCGAGTCGAAGACCGAGATGTTCGAGACCGGCGTCAAGGTCATCGACCTGCTGACCCCGTACGTCAAGGGCGGCAAGATCGGTCTGTTCGGCGGTGCCGGCGTCGGCAAGACGGTGCTCATCCAGGAGATGATCTACCGCGTCGCCAACAACCACGACGGTGTCTCCGTGTTCGCCGGTGTCGGCGAGCGCACCCGTGAGGGCAACGACCTCATCGAGGAGATGTCGGACTCCGGCGTCATCGACAAGACCGCGCTGGTCTTCGGCCAGATGGACGAGCCCCCGGGCACCCGTCTGCGCGTGGCCCTGGCCGGTCTGACCATGGCGGAGTACTTCCGCGATGTGCAGAAGCAGGACGTGCTGTTCTTCATCGACAACATCTTCCGCTTCACGCAGGCCGGTTCCGAGGTGTCGACCCTGCTCGGCCGCATGCCCTCCGCGGTGGGCTACCAGCCGAACCTGGCCGACGAGATGGGTCTCCTCCAGGAGCGCATCACCTCGACCCGCGGTCACTCGATCACCTCGATGCAGGCGATCTACGTCCCCGCGGACGACCTGACCGACCCGGCCCCGGCCACCACCTTCGCCCACCTCGACGCGACGACGGTGCTCTCCCGTCCGATCTCCGAGAAGGGCATCTACCCGGCCGTGGACCCGCTGGACTCCACGTCCCGCATCCTGGACCCGCGCTACATCGCGCAGGAGCACTACGACACCGCCATGCGGGTCAAGACGATCCTGCAGAAGTACAAGGACCTCCAGGACATCATCGCGATCCTCGGTATCGACGAACTCGGCGAGGAGGACAAGCTCGTCGTCCACCGCGCCCGTCGGGTGGAGCGCTTCCTGTCCCAGAACACCCACGTCGCCAAGCAGTTCACCGGCGTGGACGGTTCGGACGTGCCGCTGGACGAGTCGATCACCGCATTCAACGCGATCTGCGACGGCGACTACGACCACTTCCCCGAGCAGGCGTTCTTCATGTGCGGCGGTCTCGAGGACCTGAAGGCGAACGCGAAGGAGCTGGGCGTCTCCTGACCCGGGCGACCGCCTGAGTCGTGAGAGGGGGCGGGCGCGTCCCGCCCCCTCTCCCACGCCTACTAGAATTGACCCCAACACCCGGCACTACCGCCGGGTGGTGACCCGAGGAGCCACCCTTGGCTGCTGAGCTGCACGTCGAGCTGGTCGCCGCCGACCGCCAGGTCTGGTCCGGCGAGGCCACCCTGGTCGTCGCGCGCACCACGTCCGGCGACATCGGCGTCATGCCCGGTCACCAGCCGCTGCTCGGTGTGCTGGAGTCGGGCCCGGTGACCATCCGTACGAGTGATGGTGGAACGGTCGTCGCCGCGGTGCACGGCGGTTTCATCTCGTTCGCGGACGACAAGCTGTCGCTGCTGGCCGAGATCGCCGAGCTGTCGGACGAGATCGATGTCCAGCGCGTGGAGCGCGAGCTGGAGCGCGCGAAGGCGGAGGGTGACGCCTCCGCCGAGCGCCGGGCGGACGTACGACTCCGCGCGGCGGCGGCGCGCTGACCCCAGCGCCGTGTGACGACGTCCCTCAGCCGCGGCCGGCACCGGAGCAATCCGGTACCGGCCGCGGCTGAGGCGAATGTGGAAGTTTTTTCCGTTCCATTACCTAGGAGACGAGGAGGTCGGTGCCGATGGTCCTCGCTCTGACTGTGTGCGGGGTCGTGGTCGCGCTCGTGGTGGTGGGACTGTTCCTGTTCGGTCTGCGGCGCAGGCTGATCCAGCGGTCCGGCGGCACCTTCGACTGCTCGCTGCGCTGGGACGTGCCCGAGAAGCCGGAGACCGGCGGCAAGGGCTGGAGCTACGGCGTCGCCCGCTACAACGGCGACCGCATCGAGTGGTACCGCGTCTTCTCCTACGCGCTGCGCCCCCGCCGGGTGCTGGAGCGGGCCGCGATCGAGGTCGCCGGCCGCCGGCTGCCCGACGGCGAGGAGGAGCTGGCGCTGCTCTCCGACGCGGTGGTCCTCGCCTGCACGCACCGGGGCACGCGGCTGGAACTGGCCATGAGCGAGGACGCGCTGACCGGGTTCCTCGCCTGGCTGGAGGCGGCGCCGCCCGGACAGCGGGTCAACGTGGCGTAGCCACACTCACTCTCCCCGGCCGGGGCCGGAGGGAGCGAATGTGGCTACGCGGGTGTCGCGGTGTGCCGCCGGCGGCCTACGACAGTCCGCTGTTGATGGCGCTCACCAGTTCACCGTTGCTGGTGTCACCGCTGAACTCCCAGAAGAACGCGCCGCCCAGCCCCTGGTTCTTGGCCCAGGCCATCTTGGAGGCGATGGTGGCGGGGGTGTCGTACGACCACCAGTTGGTGCCGCAGTGGGCGTACGCCGTGCCCGCGACGGTGCCGGTGGCCGGGCAGGACGTCTTGAGAACCTTGTAGTCCTCGATGCCCTGCTCGTAGGTGCCCGCCGCGGGGCCGGTGGCCGTGCCGCCCGGGGCGTCCTGGGTGACGCCGGTCCAGCCGCGGCCGTAGAAGCCGATGCCGATGAGCAGCTTGTTCGCGGGGACGCCGATCGCCTTGAACTTGGCCATCGCGTCGGCGGTGGTGAAGCCCGCGATCGGGATGCCGGAGTACGAGGTGAGCGGGGAGTGCGGGGCGGTCGGGCCCTTGGCGTCCCAGGCACCGAAGAAGTCGTACGTCATCACGTTGTACCAGTCGACGTACTGGGCGGCGCCCGCGTAGTCGGCGGCCTCGATCTTGCCGCCGGCCGAGCCGTCCGCGGTGGTGGCCGCGGTGATCAGGTTGCCGGAGCCGAACTTGGCGCGCAGCGCCTGCATCAGGTTCTTGTAGGCGGCGGCACCGCTGGTGTCGCAGCTGAGCCCGCAGGCGTTGGGGTACTCCCAGTCGATGTCGATGCCGTCGAAGACGTCGGCCCAGCGCGGGTCCTCGACGAGGTCGTAGCAGGACTGGGCGAAGGCGGCCGGGTTCTTCGCGGCCTCACCGAAGCCGCCGGACCAGGTCCAGCCGCCGAAGGACCACAGCACCTTGATGTTGGGGTACTTCGCCTTCAGCTCGCGCAGCTGGTTGAAGTTGCCGCGCAGCGGCTGGTCCCAGGTGTCGGCGACGCCGCTGACGGACTGGTCGGCGGTGAAGGCCTTGTCGTAGTCGGCGTAGGAGTCGCCGATCGCGCACTTGCCGCCGGTGACGTTGCCGAAGGCGTAGTTGATGTGCGTGATCTTCGCGGCCGAGCCGGACGTCACCAGGTTCTTGACGTTGTAGTTGCGGCCGTAGATGCCCCACTCGGTGAAGTAGCCGAGCTTGACCTTGGAGCCGCCGGTGGGCGGGGGAGTGGTGGTGCCGCCGGTGGTGTGCACCGCGACCGCGCCGCTGACCGGGCCGGTCTGGCCGGCCGTGTCACGGGCCTGCACGGTGTAGGAGTAGTCCGTGCCGGCGCTGAGCCCGGTGTCCGTGTAGGAGGTCGTGGTGACGGTGGCGACCGCCTTGCCGTCGCGCAGGACGTCGTAGTTCTTGACGCCCTTGTCGTCGGTGGCCGCGCCCCAGCTGAGCTTCACCGAGGTGTCGGTGACGCCGGAGGCGGCCGGGGTACCGGGGGCGGAGGGCGCAGCGTCGCCGGGCACCGTGGTGCCGTCGCAGCTGTCGCCGTTGAGCTTGCAGTTCGACGGGTTGCCGGAGCCGGTGCCGTTGAAGCCGAAGGAGACGGTGGCGCCGGGGGCGATGGAGCCGTTGTAGGACTTGTTCTTGGCCGTCCAGTGGGTGCCGGAGGACGTGACGTCCGCGTCCCAGGCCGAGCCGACGGACGTGCCGGTGGGGAAGTCCCACTCCACGGTCCAGGAGCTGATGGAGCTGGTGCCGGTGTTCTTCACGGTCCACTGGCCGCCGAAGCCGGTGCCCCAGTCACTGGTCTTGGTGAAGGTGGCGGTCGCGTTGGCCGCGGCCTGGGCGGGGCTCGCGAGACCGACCAGACCGGCCAGCGGGAGCAACAGGGTCGCGAACCCTGCCGCGGCTCTGTGTCTGAAGCGCATGCTGCGCCTCCCTCGTGTCGGGGATGGCGTGGGCATGACTGAGCCTTCATGCCCACAGTGCCGCGAGAATAGAAAGGTCTGGACCACAGGTCAATAGGTCTGGACCACTCCCGCACGCCATCCCCCGGGCGGCGCCGGTTCAGCAACTGCCTTTCCGGCGCCGCCGATTGCCCTCCAGGCGCGCCCGGCCCCGGCTGTCCGCCGGTGCCTCAGCGCTCCCCGCCCGGGACCCACAGCACGTCGCCGGTCTCCGTGTTCGCCGCGCGGGCCAGGATGAACAGCAGGTCGGACAGCCGGTTGAGGTAGGTCGCGGTGAGCGGGTTCATGATGTCGCCGTGCGCCTCCAGGGCCGCCCAGGTGGAGCGCTCGGCCCGCCGTGCCACCGTGCAGGCCTGGTGCAGCAGCGCGGCGCCCGGCGTACCGCCCGGCAGGATGAAGGAGCGCAGTTTCTCCAGCCGCTCGTTGAAGCGGTCGCAGTCCGCCTCCAGCTTGTCGATGTAGAACTGCTCGACCCGCAGCGGCGGGTACGCCGGGTCCTCGGCGACCGGCGTCGACAGGTCGGCGCCCACGTCGAACAGGTCGTTCTGGACGCGGGTGAGCACCCCGGTGATCTCCTCGTCCAGGTTGCCCAGCGCGATCGCGGTGCCGATCACCGCGTTGGCCTCGTTGGCGTCCGCGTACGCCGAGATCCGCAGATCCGTCTTGGCGACCCGGCTCATGTCGCCGAGGGCGGTGGTGCCCTGGTCGCCGGTCCTGGTGTAGATGCGCGTCAGATTGACCATGGGGCCAGCGTAGTTAGGCGCCCGGCGTCCGCACGACCCGTGTGCCCGTTGTCACGGCCCGCCCCCGCCCGCGGCCGCCGCGGCGCCCGCGGAAGCGGCGCCCGCGGCCGTCCGCAGCAGGCGCGTCACCCCTGCGGGCGAGCGGCCGCGGGGGCCGTCCCGGCGGGCGTGCGGCGGCCAACTACGCCGTCCGTGGCGTGTTCTGACCCCTGCCGGTGTGATGTCCGTCAGATGAGACGTGACGCGCGTTACTTACCGGTCACACAGCCCCTCACGAGCGCTATCGTCCGCCGAAGAGGCTTACGTAAACAGCGTGTAAGGGGAGTCGGAGTGGCACGGAAGCTCGCCGTCATCGGGGCCGGTCTCATGGGTTCCGGCATCGCCCAGGTCGCCGCGCAGGCAGGCTGGCAGGTCGTCCTGCGCGACGTCACCGACGAGGCCCTCAGGCGCGGTACCGACGGCATCAAGGCCTCGTACGACAAGTTCGTCGCCAAGGGGAAGATGGAGGCGCACGACGCCGACACCGCCCTGGCCCGCATCACCGCCACGACCGACCTGGACGCCGCCGCCGACGCCGACGTCGTCGTCGAGGCGGTCTTCGAGAAGCTGGAGGTCAAGCACGAGATCTTCCGCGTGCTCGACAAGCTCGTGCGCGAGGACGCCGTGCTCGCCTCCAACACCTCCGCCATCCCGATCACCAAGATCGCGGCCGTCACCGAGCGCCCCGAGCGCGTGGTCGGCGTGCACTTCTTCTCCCCGGTGCCGATGATGCAGCTCGTCGAACTGGTCCGCGGCTACAAGACCAGCGACGAAACCCTGGCCACCGCCCGGGAGTTCGCCGAGTCCGTCGGCAAGACCTGCATCGTCGTCAACCGGGACGTGGCCGGCTTCGTGACGACCCGTCTCATCTCGGCGCTGGTGGTCGAGGCGACCAAGCTCTACGAGTCCGGGGTGGCCACCGCCGAGGACATCGACCTCGCCTGCAAGCTGGGCTTCGGGCACGCCATGGGCCCGCTGGCCACGGCCGACCTCACCGGCGTCGACATCCTGCTGCACGCCACCGGCAACATCTACACCGAGTCGCAGGACGAGAAGTTCGCCCCGCCGGAGCTGATGCGCCGGATGGTTGACGCCGGTGACATCGGGCGCAAGAGCGGGCAGGGCTTCTACACGTACTGATCGCACGTACGTCGAGGCACTGACCCCGCACAGTCCCCGGGAGCTTCACCCCCTGGGGTGAATTCGGTATCGGTTCGCTCACAAGCAGCAACCGCTCTGCCGCTGGAGCAGTCAGACGGTGCACAGCATCGTCACGCCAGTACGCCGCCGCACTCACGGGGAGCGCATATGCACATCAGGGGCGACCACGCCGAGCTGGTCGTCGGGGGCCGCCTCGACGTCCGCAGCGCGGCGGACGCCCGTACGGCCCTGCACACGGCCGTCGACGACGGAGTCGGCGACCTGGTGCTCGACCTGTCCGAACTGGACTCCTGGGACGCCACCGGACTCGGCGTGATCATGGGCGCCCACCGGCGGGCCGGCCGCTGCGGCCGCCGGCTGGTGCTGCGCGGCGTACCGCCGCAGATGCAGCGCCTGCTGGTGGCCACCCGGCTGCACCGGATCCTGGCCATCGAAGGCGGTATCGGCGTGGAGTCACTGCCCCGCGTGTGACCTCCGCTACGGGTGTGAACCGCGCGGTCGGGGAGACCCGGACGCACGGCACGCACCCGCACGTCACGCGCAATCCTCATGAGACTGTGACGTCTCGGGCGGGGCGGTACCCCGGGCTGTCGGAGATACTGAGCGAAGGTTTAGGGTTCGGTCGCCCGCTCCCCGAGCAACCCTCGAGCGGGCCCGGACCAGAAGCGACAGCGCGGTGTGCAGCAGGCCGGGAGGGGCCGGACACGGGCGGCACACGACGCTTTTGGGGGCTTTGACCTATGGACCCGACCAACCGGGGACCCGAGGAGTACGGCCGGGACGGTGACGGCCTCGCGCCGCGCCAGCGCCCGCAGCGGGAACCCCTGACACCCGACTTCGCCCCGGGACCGAACACCGTCGCCCGCACGGTGCGCCTCGTCTCGGGAGACAGCCTGCTCACGGTCAACCCCGTGGACGGCAGCGAGATAGAGCCCTGCCCGCCCGCCGAGCGGCCCGGCAGACCCGAGAAGCGCACCCCGGCCGAGCGCGCCGCGGCCGAACGCGCCGCCCGGCCGTCCGTACCGCCGGGCCCCGCCCGGCCGGCACTGCCGCTCCTCGAACGGCAGGACGAACGCGAGCGCCTCGTCCGGCTGCTGGCCCGCGGCCGCTCCGTACGCCTCACCGGGCCCGGGGGCAGCGGCCGCACCGCGCTGCTCGACCTCGTCGCCGAGGACTGCGCCGACCTCGCCCCCGACGGCGTGATCCGCCTCAGCGGCCACCACCGCACCGCCACCGACCTGCTGCACGACCTCTTCCACGCCGCCTACCGCGCCCCCCTGCACCGTCCCGCACCGGACGAGCTGCTCGGCCTGGTCCGCGAGATCGGCGCGGTCGTCGTCCTGGACGACCTGGAGTTCGGCGGCGCCGGCCTGGACGAGCTGATCGACGCCACCCCCGAGTGCGCCTTCCTGCTGGCCGCCACCCCGGACGTGCCCGCACCCTCCGCCGACTCGGCCGTCGAGGAGGTCTTCCTCACCGGACTGGACCGGGCGGCGGGCGTGGAACTGCTGGAGCGCGCCGTCGGCCGGGTCCTGACCGAGGAGGAGGCCAACTGGGCCGGCGACCTCTGGTTCGAGTCCGAGGGCCTGCCGCTGCGCTTCGTCCAGGCAGGCGCCCTGCTGATCCAGCGCGACCAGCTGCGGGTCAGCGCCGGCGCGGTGGACGAGTTCGGCGTCTTCGAGGACGTACGGCACTCCCTCGACGAGCCGTTCGACGCCGTCCCCGAGGACGCCGAGGACGTGCCGCTGCCCTCCCTCGGCGACGCCGCCGCGCCCGCGCCGCTGCTCGCCTCCCGGCTGAGCCCCGCCGCCCGCGCCACCCTGCGCTTCGCCGTCGCCCTCGGCGGCGAGGTCCCGCACCAGGCGCACCTGCCCGCGCTGGTCGGCGACACCCACGCCGACGCCGCCCTGGGCGAACTGGCGGGCTGCGGCCTGGTCTCCCCGACGGGCACCCGCTACCGCCTCGCGGCCGGCGTGCGGACCCAGCTGGAGGCCGCCGGGTACGGCGCGGACGCCGACGCCCACGCCCTCACCGCCGCCCAGCACTACGCCTGGTGGGCCGGGCACCCCTCGGTCACCCCCGAGCGGGTGTGCGCCGAGGCCGACGCCGTGCTGTGCGCACTGGCCGCCCTGGTGCCGGCCACCGAAGCGCCCGCCGAGGACGAGGAGAACACCGCCGTACGGCTCGCCCGCACGGCGGCGCCCGCCTTCGCCGCGGGACTGCACTGGGGCGCCTGGGAACGGGCGCTGCGCGGCGGCGCCGAAGCCTCCCGGCTGGCCGGCGAGGTGTCCGAACAGGCCTACTTCCACCACGAGCTGGGCATCCTCGCGCTCTGCGGAGGACAGCTCGACCGGGCCCGCGCCGAGCTGGAGGCCTCCATCGGGCTGCGCGGCGCCCTCGCAGACAAGCGCGGCACCGTCGCCGGACGGCGCGCCCTGGCCCTGGTCGCCGACCGCTCCGGGGACGTGCCCGGGCCGGCGGCGACGGCCGCCGAGGAAGCGCTCGACGTCCGGCACGAGGATCCGTCGTCCCCCGCGCGCGGCGTCCCGGCGCCCTGGCCGGCCGTCACCGACCCGCTGGTCGTGCACCGCGCCGGGACGGCCCCGGCGCCGCCCGAGAGCGGCGGCCTGCGGCGGCTGGCCCGGCGCAACATGGTCGCGGTCGGCTCCGGCGCGCTGCTCGCGGCCGTCCTGGGCACGGTCGTCACGCTCGGCATGACCGGCGACGACAAGGCCGGCGACCCGGCCCGCAACGTCAGCGTCAACCCGTCCGCCAGTCAGGACACCGGCGACGGCGGCACGGACGCCGACCCGGGGCAGGAGCCCGGTAGCAGCGGCACCACCGGCGGGAAGGCAGGCGCCGGCGCCGGTGTCACGACGGCCCGCCCGACCGACCCGGGCCCCGACGGCACCTACGGCACCGCGGACGACCCGACGCCGGTACCCGCTCCGCGCACCCCGTCCGGCGAGCCCAGCGGCACGAAGGCATCGGACGGTCCGAGCCCGACCCGTACGTCGTCGAAGCCGGCGACGAGCAGGCCGCCGACGACCAGGCCCACCAAGGTGACGACCACCCCGACGGACTCCGCCACGCCGAGCGAGTCCGCGACACCCACCGAGACGCCCACCCCGAGCCCGACGACCACCGACTCGGCCGGCGGCAGCACCGGGAGCGCCCCGACCGCGTCCAGCGGCACCGTGAGCGCACCGGCGAGCGGCGGCGGGCCGACGGTGGGCGACGGGGGCCCGCTGATCTGATCCGCCGGACCGCCGCGGGCCGCGGCGGTCAGAACAGCCGCAGCTTGTCGTCCTCGATGCCGCGCAGGGCGTTGTAGTCGAGGATCTGGCAGCCGATGCCGCGGTCGGTGGCGAGAACGCGGGCCTGGGGCTTGATCTCCTGGGCGGCGAACACGCCCCGGACCGGGGCGAGATGCGGATCGCGGTTCAGCAGCTCGAGGTAGCGGGTGAGCTGCTCGACGCCGTCGATCTCGCCGCGGCGCTTGATCTCGACGGCGACCGTCCGCCCCTCGGCGTCCCGGCACAGGATGTCTACCGGTCCGATCGCCGTCATGTACTCGCGGCGGATGAGCGTGTAGCCCTCGCCGAGCGTCTCGATGCGGTCGGCGAGCAGTTCCTGGAGGTGCGCTTCCACGCCGTCCTTGATCAGGCCGGGATCGACACCCAGTTCGTGCGAGGAGTCGTGCAGGACCTCCTCCATGGTGATGATCAGCTTCTCGCCCGCTTTGTTGATCACCGTCCAGACGCCCGCCTCGTCACCCGCACCCTCCTTCAGCGTGCAGGGCGGGGACATCCAGTTGAGGGGCTTGTACGCCCGGTCGTCCGCGTGGATGGAGACGCTGCCGTCCGCCTTGACCAGGATCAGGCGCGGCGCCGAGGGAAGGTGGGCGGTGAGCCGGCCGGCGTAGTCGACCGAGCACCGGGCAATGACGAGACGCATGGTCGGCAACGCTACTTCACGCGCATCGCTGCGCGCGATTCGCCCTGGAATCCGCTGTTCATCTCGGGTCCCCAGCTGGCCGATTGTGGGCGCAACCGGACCGTTTCATATACGCAATCTGCTGGTGTGGTCACCGACCGTTGCCTACCGTAGAGAACGGGAGGTCGCGATGCGTGTACGGAGTGTGTCCACCGTCGCGGACTCCCTCATCTGTCCGCCAACCCCTGCTGTCCGGGGGTGCGAGAGGAGAACCCATGTCGCTCGACGTCTCACCGGCCCTACTCGAACAGGCCGAGCGAGGCGAGGTCGACGACGCAGCCTTCGTCGACTGCGTCCGGACCTCCCTGCCCTACGCATGGGAGATGATCAGCTCTCTGGTGGCCCAGCTGAAGGTGGACGGCGGCCAGTTCGCCGACAACCAGACGCCCCCGCCGGACGAGCAGGCACGCGGTCAGCTGCTGCGCGCGCTCGCGAGTGATGCCATTCGCGGCGCGCTGCAGCGGCACTTCGGTGTGCGGCTGGCCTTCCAGAACTGCCACCGGGTGGCGGTGTTCCCGCTCGACGCCTCGGTCGACGAGACGCTCGCCCGGTTCACGTCGGCGCGCAACCAACTGCTCAACCAGTCCCCGGAACTGCGGGACTGCTGACGCGGCGCTCCGGGGCCGCTGACGCGGTGATCCGCTTGCTTGCCGCTCCGTACGCGGGAGGTGCGATCGGTACAGGGGCGGCAAGCCTTCGCGCGGACGGCGCCGCCGGCCGGCCGGTGCGGCCGGTCAGCGCAGCTGGGGCAGTACCTCGGCGCCCAGCCGCCGTACGGTGTCCTCCGTGGCCGCGAGGTCGCCCGAGCCCTCGACCAGCAGGGCGAAGCGGGTGATGCCGGTGCGCTCCGAGGTCGCGGCGAGCCGGTCGGCGCACAGCCGGGGCGGGCCCACCGGGTGCAGCCCGCAGAGGAGTTCGGTGTAGGCGAGCGGGTCGCGCATCGCCCGCACCCGGTCGTCGACCGTCACATGGGCCTCCAGGCCCTGCTTCAGCCAGCCCGGCATCGCCTTCGTCAGCGTCTCCACGGCGGCCGTGCGCCGGTCGGCGATCTGGCAGACCCCGGCGGAGACGTGGGCCGCGTCCGCGATCTCCCCGGCCGGCCGTCCGGCCGCGCGCGCGTGCCGCCGCCACAGGGCGGTCATCTCGGCCTTCTCCTCGTCCCCGATGTGCATCCCCAGCAGCATCGGCAGTCCGCGCTCGGCGGCGAGGCGGACGCTCGCCGGTGAGGTGCAGGCCACGATCACCTCCGGCCCCGGGGTCTCCGTCAGCGCCTGGGAGGGGCGGGGGACGACGGGCACCTCGCGGAAGGCGTACCGCGGCCCCGAGGCGCCGACCGCGCCGTCGCGCAGCCAGCGCACCAGCAGATCGAGTGATTCGGGGAACCCGTGCTCGTACGCCCCGAGGCCCGCGCCGAACACCTCCAGGTCCACCCACGGCCCGCCGCGGCCCACGCCCAGGCTGAACCGGCCGCCGCTCGTCACGTGCAGCAGCGCGGCCTGTTCGCCGAGGGCGACCGGGTGCGCCGTGGGCAGCACGCTGACCGCCGTGCCCACCCGGATGCGGCGGGTGCGTCCCAGCAGCAGCGCGGCCAGGGTGACGGCCGACGGACAGGTGCCGTACGGCACGAAGTGGTGCTCGGCCAGCCACACCGCGTCCAGCCCGGCCTCCTCGGCGACCTCCGCGGAGCGGACCGCCCGGTGCAGGGCCTCTCCCTGGCCCTGGCCCGGGAACTGGGCGGCCAGCACAAAACTGCCTACGTGCATCGCGATTCCTGCTTCCTTGGCTCCCCGACCGGAGCTCCCCCGCCCGGCATAACCGCGCGACACGTGACGAGGACACGGCCTGGCGAAGGGATTTGCGGATTGTCTGCAGAATAGGTGGCCCCGGAGGGGGACTTGTCAGGGTTGGTTCCCCCGCGGGCCCCGGCCGGGGCCGCGTAGGCTGGACGCAGCCCCCTGCTCCCTGTATACCCCGAGAGGTGTCCCGTGTCCCCGCGCCGCAACCGACCCAAGGGCCCGAACGGAGCGGTCGCGTCCGGCCGGAGCGCGGAGGACGACCGCGCCGGCCGTTACGGCGGCTGGCAGTCGACAGAGAGCTGGCGGGGCGAGGAGTGGAGCGTGCGCCATGTCGCCGGGGCCGGCGCGGCGGGCAAGACCTACCGCTGTCCCGGCTGCGACCAGTTGATCCCCTCCGGCGTCCCGCACGTGGTGGCCTGGCCGGAGCACGCGGGGATCGACGACCGCCGGCACTGGCACAAGGCCTGCTGGAACGCCAAGGACCGCCGCACCACGCGGGTGCAGCGGTCCCGTAACGCGCCGAGGTTCTAGGGTCTCGCGAGCGGAGTCAGCGGCTCACACGTCCCGCTTCTCCAGCAGCGCCCACGCGCCCGCGAACACCGCCGCGGTGACGCCCAGCATGATCCACAGCGGGTCCCAGCCGGAGGGGCCGGACTCGCTGAGGGAGTTGGAGTAGAAGACGCTCATCTGGTTGGGGATCGAGTACTCCAGCAGCGCCGAGCGGACCTTCTCCAGGGACGAGGCGAACATGAACAGCGCGATCACCAGCGGGGCGAGCAGCGTGCCGATCATGATCGTGATGGCGCCCGCCGAGTGCCGGATGACCGAGCCGATGAGCAGCGACAGCAGCCCCAGCAGCGCGATGTAGAGGCTCACGCCGACCGTGGCCTTCAGCCACTCCTGTCCCGTGGGGGTGCGGGCGGTGCCGTCCAGCATGGCCGCCTGCACCATGGCGACGAAGGAGGAGGCGGCCAGGGTGACCACGAAGGCGACCGCGAAGAACACGATGGCCTTGGCGCCCAGCACCCGCAGCCGCGTCGGGCAGGCCGTCATGGTGGTGCGGATCATGCCCGTGCCGTACTCCGAGGCCGTGGTCAGCACGCCCAGCGTCATGATGCACATGCTGCCGAGCAGCAGGCCGAAGAAGCCCAGGGACAGCGGGTTCTCGCCGGACATGTCCGAGGACGAGGAGTTGCTGACCAGCGCGCCGGCCAGCATGCCGATGCCGACGACGAGCAGCAGGAACACCCCGAGCGTCCAGAGCGTGGAGCGCACGGACTTGATCTTCGTCCACTCGGAGGCCAGCGCGTGCCCGAGGTGGGTGCGCACCACCGGGATGGGGGAGGTGTATCCGGAGTACGACCCGCCGGGCGCGGCGGTGCCTGCCTGCGGCATCGGGGGCTGGTGGGTGCTCATCGGGCGTCCTCGGGCATGGTCGGGTCGGCGGAGACGGGCAGGGACGGTTCCGCGGGGGCTGCGGGGGCTGCGGGCGTCGCGGGGGCCTGCGCCGGCGGCTGCGGGTGCGCGGCCGGGGCGGCGGCGGGCGGCCCGGCCTGCGGGGCCTGGAAGGCCTGCGGGGCCGGGTGGGCGTAGGGGTTCGGTGCCCCGGGGGCGGCGTAGGGGTTCGCGGGCGGAGCGCCGTAGGGCGCCGCGGGCGCGCCGGGGTGCGGCATGCCGAACGGGGCGCCGCCGTGCTGGGGCGGCGGCGGGGCGTACCAGCCGGGCTGGCCCTGGCCGGGAACCGGCATCGGCGGCTGGGCGCCGGCCGGCAGCGGTTGCTGCAGGCCCGCCCGCTGGTCGGTGCTGGAGCGGTAGTCGACGGCGCCCTGCGTCATGCGCATGTACGCCTCCTCCAGCGAGGCCTGGTGCGGCGACAGCTCCCACAGCCGTACGTCCGTCTGGTGCGCCAGGTCGGCGATGCGCGGCAGCGGCAGCCCGGTGACGCGCAGGGCGCCGTCCTGCTCGGGCAGCACGTGGCCGCCCGCCTCGGTGAGCGCGGAGGTCAGCTTCTCGCGCAGCTGGGGCTCGGTGTCGGGCGTGCGCACGCGCGCGAAGTCGGCGGAGTTGGCCGAGATGAAGTCGGTCACGCTCATGTCGGCGAGCAGCTGGCCGCGCCCGATCACGATGAGGTGGTCGGCGGTCAGCGCCATCTCGCTCATCAGGTGGGAGGAGACGAAGACCGTGCGGCCCTCCGCCGCCAGCGCCCTCATCAGGTTGCGCACCCACAGGATGCCCTCGGGGTCGAGGCCGTTGACCGGCTCGTCGAACAGCAGCACCTGGGGGTCGCCCAGCAGGGCGGCGGCGATGCCGAGGCGCTGGCCCATGCCCAGCGAGAAGCCCTTGGACCGCTTGCGGGCCACGTCCTGGAGCCCGACGACGCCGAGCACCTCGTCCACCCGGCGGGCCGGGATGCCGGAGAGCTGGGCCAGGCTGAGCAGGTGGTTGCGGGCGTGCCGGCCGCCGTGCACGGCCTTGGCGTCGAGCAGGGCGCCGACCTGGCGCGGGGCGTTGGGCAGCTTGCGGTACGGGTAGCCGCCGATCGTGACCGAACCGGCGCTGGGGTTGTCCAGGCCCAGGATCATCCGCATCGTCGTGGACTTGCCCGAGCCGTTGGGCCCGAGGAAGCCGGTCACGGCACCCGGTCGTACGTGGAAGGAAAGGTCGTACACGGCGGTCTTGTCGCCGTAGCGCTTGGTCAGGCCGACAGCCTCGATCATGCTCCGCACCCATCGAAAGGTTCAGGACAGCGGGGCACACGCCCCCGTAAGGGTTAGGAGGATAACGGGGCGCTGACGGTTCCGCCCAAGGGAAAGCAAAGGCCAAGGCTCTACGGCCGGTGATCCCGGCCGGAACCCGGTGGCGGGCGGCCGTCCGGCGGTCCGGTTACGCGTCGCGCCTGCGCAGCAGCACATACCCCCCGGCCAGCGCGGCGAGCACCCACAGCACCATGATGCCGAGGCCGCCCCAGGGGCCGTAGGGGGTGTCGTCGCCGATCCGGGGGACCACCCGCATGATCCGGCTGCCCGCCTGGTCCGGCAGGAAGCGTCCGATCCTCTTCGTGGCGTCGACGTTGCCGAGGATGGTGGAGATCAGGAAGAAGAACGGCATCAGGATGCCCAGCGACAGCATCGGCGAGCGCAGCATCGTGGCCACGCCCATCGAGAACATGGCGATGAGTGTCATGTAGAGGCCGCCGCCGGTCACCGCCCGCAGCACGCCGGGATCGCCGAGGTAGGTGCGGTGCGGACCCAGCACGGCCTGCCCGAGGAAGAAGGCGGCGTAGCTAGTCGCCATGCCGACCACCAGGGCGAGCGCGGTGGCCACCGCGAGCTTGCTGAACAGGAAGGTGCCGCGGCGCGGGACGGCCGCCAGCGAGGTGCGGATCATGCCGGTGCTGTACTCGTTCGACACCACCAGCACCCCGAACACGATCATCGCGAGTTGCCCGAGGCTCATCCCGGCGAAACTGACGTACGTCGGATCGAAGGAGAGCCGGTCCCGCACGGGCATCCGGTCGAACTGGCTCCTCGACAGCGCCGAGATCAGCATGCCCAGCGCCAGGGTGACCACCACGGCCAGGGACAGCGTCCACACCGTGGACGCCACCGACCGGATCTTGGTCCATTCGGAGCGGATGACCCGCAGGGCCGCCATGGCGTCAGACCCTCTCGCCCGACGTGCCGCGCCGGCCGGCGCCCCAGCCCGGCGGCCCCGGCGCGGGGGTGCCGGCCTCGTGCGCGTGGTACTCCACCGACCCCGCCGTCAGCCGCATGAACGCCTCCTCCAGCGAGGCCTGGCGCGGACTCAGCTCGTGCAGGGTGATCCCGTACTGGGCGGCCAGCTCCCCGATCCGCTCGCCGTCACCGCCGTCCACCTCCATCGCCCCGCCGCCCGTCTGCACCACCGTGAGGCCGGCGCGTTGCAGCACGTCGAGCAGCCGCTCGCGCTGCGGGCTGCGCAGGCGCACGTACGACCGGGAGTTCTGCCGGATGAAGTCGGCCATGGAGGTGTCCGCGAGCAGCCGCCCCTGCCCGATGACCACCAGATGGTCCGCGGTCAGCGCCATCTCGCTCATCAGGTGGCTGGAGACGAACACCGTCCGCCCCTGCGCCGCCAGGGACTTCATCAGGGTGCGGATCCAGTGGATGCCCTCGGGGTCGAGGCCGTTGACCGGCTCGTCGAACATCAGGATGCGCGGATCGCCGAGCAGCGCGCCCGCGATGCCGAGGCGCTGCCCCATGCCCAGCGAGAACCCCTTGGCCTTCTTGCGGGCCACCGCGGTGAGCCCCACGGCGTCCAGCACCTCGTGCACCCGGCGGGTGGGGATGCCGTTGCTCTGCGCCAGGCACAGCAGGTGGTTGAAGGCGCTGCGCCCGCCGTGCGTCCCCTTGGCGTCCAGCAGGGCGCCGATGTACGTCAGCGGGTCCTTCAGCCGGGCGTAGTGCGTGCCGTCGATACGGACGTCACCGCTGGTGGGGTGATCGAGGCCGAGGATCATCCGCATGGTGGTGGACTTCCCCGCCCCGTTGGGTCCGAGGAAGCCGGTGACGAGGCCCGGGCGGACGGCGAAGGTCAGGTCGCTGACCGCCAGCTTCTCGCCGTACCGCTTGGTCAGCCCCGCCAGCTCGATCATGCGACCACGCTAGAACGGGACAAAGCCCCCTGCCACCGGGAACAGGGGGCAGGGGGCGGGGTGCCTCGAGCGGGTCCGCGCTCAGCGGGACTGCTGCGCCGGGACGCCGCGCGAGATCGGCTCGTCCTCGGCCGGCGTGCTCGCGGCGGCGACCGCCGCGCCGGTCAGCGTGGCGAGCATCTCGCGGACGTTCGTCAGCTGGGCGTTGATGGAGTCGCGGCGGTTGGTCAGCGCGGCCAGCTCGCGCTCGGATTCCGAGCGGATGCGGTCGGCCTTGGCGTTGGCGTCGGCCACGATGTCCTCGGCCTGGCGCTGAGCGGTCTCCACCGTCTGGCGGGCGCGGCGCTCGGCGTCGGTGCGCAGCTTCTCCGCCTCCAGCCGCAGCTGCTCGGCGCGGTGCTCGATCTCGGCGAGGCGCTTCTCCGCCTTCTGCTGACGCGAGGCCAGGTCGCGCTCGGACTGCTCGCGGCGCTTGGCCAGGTTGGTCTCGAAGTCGGCGGCGGCCTGCGCGGCCTTGGCGCGGGTCTCCTCGAAGAGGGCGTCCGCCTCCTCACGCTTGGACTGCGCGTCCTTCTGCGCCTCGGAACGCAGCTGGGAGGCGTCGCTCTTGGCCTTCTCGACGATCCGGACGCCCTCGTCCTCGGCCTTGGACTTGCGCTCGGCCGCGAACGACTCCGCGTCGTTGCGGACCTGCTGGGCCGCCGACTCCGCGAGTTCACGGTGCTGCTCGGCGGCGCGCCGGGCCTCCTCGCGCAGGTCCTTGGCCTCTTCCTCGGCGAGGCGCAGGATCTTCTCCACGCGTGCCCCGAGCCCGGCGTACGACGGCTCGGCGTCGGTGATCTGGGCCTGGGCGTTCTGCGTCTCGAGATGCAGCTCCTCGATGCGCTTTTCCAGAGCGGTGATGCGGGCGAGAGCGCTGTCACGGTCGGAGACGAGCTTGGAGATTCGTTCGTCCACCTGAGCGCGGTCGTATCCACGCCGCACAAGCTCGAAGCCGTAGGGGGAAGTGTCGCTCATGGGGTTCCTGTCGAATGAGACCGGTGAGGTGATAGGTGGAATCCTAGGCGCCGAAGCGGTGTGTCATCGAGCGGATGCGTGTTTGATCTGGAGAATGACACCCCTTTCGGGTGGCTAACCGGCCGAGACCTTGCCAAAGACCGGTCAAAGACGCCAGAAGGGGCCTGAACCGGGCTCACGGGGTCAGCCGTCCGACGGCTTGCCACCCGAGCGGGGGGCGCCGACCGTGGCGCCCGCCTTGACCCCGCCGTCCTTGCCGGCCACCGGCGCCTCGAAGGACTCCAGCGCCTCCAGCACGTCCTGCACCCGCGAGATCTCGGTGTTGATGTCCTCGCGGCGGCGCACCAGGATCTCCAGCTCCCGCTTGCCCTCCTCGACCGTGCGCCGCGCCTCGCGGATCGCCTCGGCCTTCAGCTCCTCGGCCTCCCGGATCAGGGTCGCCTTCTTCTGCTCGGCCTCCTTCAGCAGGCCCTCCGCCTTCTTCACGGCGGCGATGCGCACCTTGCCCGCCTCCGAACTGGCGTCCGACATCAGCTCCTTGGCCTTCGCCTGCGCCTTGGCCAGCTGCTCCTCGGCCGCCTTGATGAGCGCGTCGCAGCGGTCACCGGTGGACTTCATCGTCTCGGCGGCCTCGCGGCGGGCGCGCTCGTGCAACTCCTCGATCTCGCCGGTGATCCGGTCGCGCAGCTCCTCCGCGCGCGTCCGGATGGCGGTGGCGTCCCGGCGCGCGCCGACCAGCAGCTCGTCGGCGTCCGTACGGGCCTTCTCCACCGTCGAGTTGCCCTCGACCGTCGCCTCCGCGACGATCCGCTCGGCCTCCTGGCGGGCCGCGCCCACCATGGTGTCGGCCTGCGACTCGGCGTCCGCGGTGGTCTTCAGCGCCTGCTGCTGCGCCTCGGTGAGCAGCTTGTCGGCCTCCGCCGCGGTCTCCGTGATGAGCGTGTCGACCTGCTCGGCCGCCTCCGAACGCCGCTTGTTGGCCTCCTGGCGGGCCTCGTCCAGGGTGCGTTCGGCGTCCTCGCGGGCCGCGCCGACCAGCCGCTCGGCCTCGGCAGCCGCCTCCGTCCGCAGCCGCTCGGCCTCGCCGCGCAGCCGCTCGGCGTGCTGCTGGGCGGAGCCGACCGTCTCGGCCGCCTCGGCCCGCAGCCGCTCGGAGTCACCGGTGGCGTCCGAGATCAGCTTCTCCGCCTTCGCGACGGCGTCGGCGCGTACCCGGTCGGCCTCGGTGAGCGCCTCCGTGCGCACCCGGTCGGCCTCGGCGGCCGTCTCCGTCTGGAGCAGCTCCGCCTCGTTGCGCGCCTCGGTGATGAGGGTGTCGGCCTGGGTCGCCGCGTCCGAGCGGATGCGGTTGGCGTCCTCCCGGGCCTCGGCGCGGGTCCGGGTGGCGTCCTGGTCGGCCTGGGCGATGGTGTCGGACGCCTCGGTGCGCACCCGCTGGGCGTGCGCCGCCGCGTCCGCTCGCAGCCGCTCCGACTCGGCGATGGCCTCGGCCATCGTCCGCTCGGCGAGCGCCTTCGCCGCCTCCGACTCCTCGTGCGCCTCGCGCCGCACCCGCGAGGCGTCCTCGCTCGCCCGCTCCCGCTCGGCGTAGGCGTCGCCGCGGACGCGGTCCGCCTCCTCCTCGGCCTCGCGCCGGGTACGGTCCGCCGCGTGCTCGGCGGCCGAGCGCAGCCCGGTGATCTCCTCCTGCGCCTGCTCGTGCAGCCCGGCGACGGAGTCCCGTACCTGCTGGGCGTGGAGCTCGGCGGCGGACACCATCTCGGTGGCCCGCCGCTCGGCCTCCTCGACCAGCCGGGTCGCCTCGGTCTGCGCCTCCTCCACGCGGGTGCGCGCGGAGGCCAGCAGCTCCTCGCTCTGCTCCCGCGCCCGCTCCCGCTCCTGCCCGGCCTCGGCGCGCGCGGCACCGAGGAGTTCCTCGGCCTCGCGGCGGCGCCGGGCGGCCTCCTCCTGGGCGGCGGCCAGCGTCTCGGACGCCTCCGCGGCCAGCCGCTCGGCGGCGGCCTGCGCCTCCGCGCGCAGCCGGTCGGCGGTGTCCTGGGCCTCGGTCTTCAGCCGCTCGGCCGCACCGGCCGCCTCCGAGCGCAGCCGTACCGCGATGGCCTCGCCCTCGGCGCGGGACGCGGACGCGTCGGACGCGGCCTCGTCGCGCAGCCGCTCGGCCTCCGCCTCGGCCTGCTGCTGGAGGGTGCGGATGCGTTCGGCGGCCTCCGAGCGCAGCCGCTCGGTCTCCTCGGCGGCCTCCCGGCGGATGCGGTCGGCCTCCGCACGGGCCTCGGACAGCGCCTGCTCGGCCGACGCGAGCCGCTCCTCGGCCTCCGTCCGCAGCCGGGTCAGCTCCTCGGCGGCCTCCGCGCGGCGGGCCTCCACGGCCCGCTCGGTCTCCTCGCGCAGCTCGCGCGCGGCCCGCTCGGCGTCCGCGGTGAGCGCCTCGGCCTGCTCGGTGGCCTCCGCGCGGTGCCGTTCGGCCTCCTTGCGGGTGCGCTCCAGGGTCTCCTCGGCCTGCCGGCGCAGCGACGTCGCCCGCTCGATGGCCTCGGTGCGGACCTTCTCGCTGTCCGCGGTCGCCGCCTGGCGCAGCTCGTCCGCGTCCGCCTTCGCCTTGGCCAGCAGCTCCTCGGCGGACCTGGCCGCCTCCTCGATCTGCTGGACGGCCTCGCGCCGGGCCTCGGCCCGGATGCGCTCGCCCTCGGCGACCGCGTCGGCGCGCAGCTGCTCGGCCTCGCCGCGCAGCCGGCGGGCCTCCTCCTGCAACTCGACCGTCTTGGCGCGGTACTCCTTGGTGTCGTCCTTCGCCGCGCCCTTGAGCTGCTCGGCGATGTCGTGCGCCTCGGCGCGCAGCCGGTCCGCCTCGGCCTCGGCCTCGGACCGGATGCGCTCGGCCTCCTCGGCGGCCGCCTTCGTGGTCCGCTTGGCCTCCTCGGCCGCCTTGTCCAGCACGTCCTCGGCGGTGCGGGCGGCCTTCGACAGCTGGGAGGCGGCCTCCTCGGCGGTGACCGTACGGGCCTTCTCGGCGGCCTCGGCGACGATCTTCTCGGCCTCGGCGCGGGCGTCGGCGACGAGCTGCTCGGCGTCGGCCCGGGTGGACTCGGCCTCCTTGGTGGCCTCGCTGACCAGCCGGGCGACCTGCTCCTTGGCGGTGCGCGTGCGCGTCTCGTTGGCGGCCTCGGCACCGGCGAGCGCCTTGGCGGCGGCCTCCTTGGCCTCCGTGACGACCTTCTCGGCCTCGCTCTGCGCCTTGCGCAGCGCCTCCTCGGCCTCGGTCATCCGCTGCTCGGCGGCCCGGCTCAGCTCCGTCGCCCGGCGCCGGGCGGCGTCGGACTCGGTGACGGTGGAGGTGCGCAGCTGCTCGGCGTGGTCGGTGGCCTCCTGCGCCTGCGTGGACGCGGCGTTCAGCAGCCGCTCGGCGTCGGCCCGGGCGCGGCGCAGCAGCTGCTCGGCCTCCGCGCGGGCGGACTCCGCCTCGCTCCGCAGGCGCTGGCGGGCCTCACCGGTGAGCCGCTCGGCCTCCGCGCGGGCGGCGGCCATGGCCTGCTCGGCCTCGGCGCGGGACTCCTCCAGCAGCCTGCGGGCCTGCTGCTCGGTGCGGGCCCGCAGCTGCTCGGCCCACGCCACGTTCTCGTTGACGTGCGACTCGACGGTCTGCCGGCGCTCGGCCAGCTCCTGGTCCAGCTGCTGGCGCCGGGCCACCGCCTCGGCGTGCAGCTCGGCCTGGAGCCGGGCGGCCTGCTCGGCGTGCTCCTGGAGGATGCGCTGGGTCTGCGCCCGGGCCTGGCTCAGCTCCCGCTCGGCGTCCTGGCGCAGCTGGTCGGCCTGGACCTGGGCATTGCGCAGCAACTGCTCGGCCTGGTAGCCGATGTCACCGCCGTCGTAGGCGGGCCGGGTCATGATGGTGCGCCGCGCCTCGTGCAGCTTGGCGCGCAGCACCTCGACCTGGTAGCCGAGGTCCTCGGCGTGCTGGATCGCCTTTTCCCGCTCGGTCTTCAGCCGCTTCATCTCGGCCTCGAACCGAGAGAGGTGGTCGACGTCAGCCGCCGGCTCTCGCTCCTGGCTCTCGTAGCCCCGCACTGCGCGGTCCCATCCGTCCCCTGGTCGCAAGCTTGTGGAAACGAGCTCCGTCCATCCGCCGGACGGGGCCCCCGGGGAATGGTGTCAGATCTACGGCGGAGCACGGGCTGCCGCCCCGACGCTCTTCCCCCGTAACCCGGACCCCGGCATGCGGCCGCCACCCGGGTGAAGCGGCGACCGCCCCCAACCCTACCGGCCCCTATGTACGAGGGTCAGTGCTCAGGTGACTCAACAGGGGCCGATGTGACCAGTTCTGTCAGTACGCCGTGGCAGTCCTTGGGGTGCAGGAAGGTGATCCGCGACCCCATGGAGCCCCGCCGCGGCTCGTCGTACAGGACGCGTACGCCCTTGCCGCGGATGTCCGCGGCGTCCGTGTCGACGTCCGCGGTGCCGAAGGCGATGTGGTGCACGCCCTCGCCGTTCTTCGCCAGCCACTTGCCGACCGCGGAGTCCTCGCGGGTCGGCTCCAGCAGCTGGAGGTAGGACGCCCCGCCGTCGGACGTCTCGTTGATCTTGAGCATGGCCTCCCGCACGCCCTGTTCCTCGTTGACCTCGGAGTGGAACACCTCGAAGCCGTACGTGGCCCGGTAGAACTCGACGGTGGCGTCGAGGTCGTGACAGGCGATCCCGATGTGGTCGATTCGCGTCAGCATGGTTTCAATGAAGCGCTCCCGGGGTGGTTACGCAACGTGCGCGCGATCACACCGACGGCCCGATGACGGGCTGGTCCCGCCTCAGTACATTCGAGGTAAACCCTCGTTCACTCCTCGGCTTTTCGCAGCTGGAAGGGGATCGCACCTCATGTCAGGAACGAACCGAGCCACCTCCGTCATCGTCGCGGGTGCTCGCACCCCGATGGGGCGGCTCCTGGGCTCGCTCAAGTCATTCTCCGGAGCCGATCTGGGCGGCTTCGCGATCAAGGCCGCCCTCGACCGTGCGGGGATCGGTGGCGACCAGGTGCAGTACGTGATCATGGGCCAGGTGCTCCAGGCCGGTGCGGGGCAGATCCCGGCGCGTCAGGCCGCGGTCAAGGCCGGCATCCCGATGAGCGTGCCCGCGCTCACCGTCAACAAGGTGTGCCTCTCCGGCCTCGACGCGATCGCGCTGGCCGACCAGCTGATCCGGGCCGGCGAGTTCGACATCGTCGTCGCCGGCGGTCAGGAGTCCATGACCAACGCCCCCCACCTGCTGCCGAAGTCCCGTGAGGGCTTCAAGTACGGGGCCGTCGAGATGCTCGACGCGATGGCCTACGACGGCCTGACCGACGCCTTCGAAAACGTCGCCATGGGCGAGTCCACCGAGAAGCACAACACGCGGCTCGGCATCGCCCGCGCCGAGCAGGACGAGATCGCCGCCCTGTCCCACCAGCGCGCCGCCGCCGCGCAGAAGAACGGCGTCTTCGAGGCGGAGATCACCCCCGTGGAGATCCCGCAGCGCAAGGGCGAGCCGGTCGTCTTCAGCAAGGACGAGGGCATCCGCGCCGACACCACCGCGGAGTCCCTCGGCAAGCTCCGCCCGGCCTTCTCCCGGGACGGTACGATCACCGCCGGCTCCTCCTCGCAGATCTCCGACGGCGCCGCCGCCGTGGTCGTGATGAGCAGGGCCAAGGCGGAGGAGCTGGGCCTGGAGTGGCTCGCGGAGATCGGCGCGCACGGCAACGTGGCGGGCCCGGACAACTCCCTCCAGTCCCAGCCGTCCAACGCCATCGCGCACGCGCTGAAGAAGGAGGGGCTGGAGGTCTCCGACCTCGACCTCATCGAGATCAACGAGGCGTTCGCCGCCGTCGCCGTCCAGTCGATGAAGGACCTCGGGGTTTCCCCGGAAAGGGTGAACGTCAACGGCGGTGCCATCGCCCTCGGTCACCCCATCGGCATGTCCGGTGCCCGTCTGGTGCTGCACCTGGCGCTGGAGCTGAAGCGCCGCGGCGGCGGGGTCGGCGCGGCCGCCCTCTGCGGTGGCGGCGGGCAGGGCGACGCGCTGATCGTGCGGGTGCCGAAGGCCTGAGCCGGGCCGCCGTAATCTCTTCGAACGGAGCTGTGATGCAGGACGTCTCCTCGCTGGTCGCCCAGGCCAGGGAAGGCCGGCCGCGGGCCGTGGCCCGGCTGATCTCCCTGGTGGAGGGGGCGTCACCGCAGCTCAGGGAGGTCATGGCGGCGCTCGCCCCGCTGACCGGCAACGCCTACGTCGTCGGTCTGACCGGCTCCCCGGGGGTCGGCAAGTCCACCTCGACGTCCGCGCTGGTGACCGCCTACCGCAAGCAGGGCCGCCGGGTCGGCGTCCTGGCCGTCGACCCGTCGTCGCCGTTCTCGGGCGGCGCCCTGCTCGGCGACCGGGTCCGCATGTCGGACCACGCCTCC
The DNA here is from genome assembly GCF_055592085.1 of Streptomyces sp. NPDC041135. NCBI lineage: Bacteria > Bacillati > Actinomycetota > Actinomycetes > Kitasatosporales > Streptomycetaceae > Streptomyces > Streptomyces sp. NPDC041135. The sequence continues at coordinate 40,247 of NZ_JBVIYZ010000011.1, read as the reverse complement.
GACCCCGGCGTCTACATCCGCTCCATGGCCACCCGGGGGCACCTCGGCGGCCTCGCCTGGTCCGCCCCGCAGGCCATCCGCGTGCTGGACGCGGCGGGCTGCGAGGTGATCCTGGTCGAGACGGTCGGCGTGGGCCAGTCGGAGGTGGAGATCGCCTCCCAGGCCGACACCTCGGTCGTGCTGCTCGCCCCGGGCATGGGCGACGGCATCCAGGCCGCCAAGGCGGGCATCCTGGAGATCGGCGACGTCTACGTCGTCAACAAGGCCGACCGCGACGGCGCCGACGCCACCGCGCGCGAACTGAACCACATGCTGGGCCTCGGCGAGTCCCGCGGCCCCGGCGACTGGCGCCCGCCCATCGTCAAGACCGTCGCCGCCCGCTCCGAGGGCGTCGACGAGGTGGTCGAGGCCCTGGAGAAACACCGGGCCTGGATGGAGGAGCACGGCGTGCTGGCCGAGCGGCGGCTGGCCCGGGCGGCCCGCGAGGTGGAGACCATCGCGGTCACCGCCCTGCGCACACGCATCGGCGACCTGCACGGCGACCGCCGCCTCAGCGCCCTGGCCGAACGCATCGTCACCGGCACCCTGGACCCCTACCGCGCGGCGGACGAACTCGTCGCGGGACTCACGGAGGGCTGACGCGGGGCCGGCACAGCGGCTCACGCAGGGCTGAGCCGCGGGCGCCGCCCACGGGACCCGCGCCCGGCGGCCGACCGCCGACGACCAGGGCCCCTCCGCCGAAAGACACGGCGGGCCGTGGGCGCCGCTGTTATCGTCTGCCGCATGTTCCTCGTCATGGCGTAGAGCGCGCACCGCGCCCGCGCACCGCGGCCGCCTCACGGCCGGCGGTGGCGCGGCGCTCCGGTGTCCCCTCTCCCGCCCGAAGCGAGGAACCCCAGCCATGCCCGCGTCCACGTCGTCGCGCCCTGCCCTGCCTGCACCGCCGCGGCCCACGTATGCCGCCGTGCTGCGCCTCCCGCACGCCCGCCGCACCTTCGCCGCCGCCCTGACGGCCCGGCTGTCCTACGGCACGGTCTCGCTCGCCGTGCTGCTGTCCGTCACCCGGGCCACCGGGTCCTACGCCGTCTCCGGCGCCGTGATGTCCCTGTTCGGCGCCACGAGCGTCTTCCTGATGCCGCTGCGGGCCCGGCTCATCGACCGCTGGGGCCCGCGCCGCGCCCTGCCGCCGCTGGCGGTGTCCTACGGGGTCACGCTGTCCGCCCTGGCCGCCCTCACCTGGCGCCCCGGGGCACCGGTCGCCGCCCTCGGCGCGGTCGCCGCTCTCGCGGGTGCCTGCGCGCCCCCGCTGGGTCCGGCCATGCGCGCGGTATGGGCCCGGCTCGCCGACGACCGCCGCCTGGTGCAGCGGGCCTACAGCCTGGACGGGGTCGCCGAGGAACTGCTGTTCGTGTCCGGTCCGGCGCTGGTGGGCGCTTTGCTGGGGTACGGGCCGCCGGCCTGCGCGATCCTGCTGAGCGCGGCCGTGAACGTGGCGGGCACCTGCGCCTTCGTCACCTCCCCGGCCCTGCCCGGACCGCGCCCCGGCCGGGCGCCCCGCCCGCGGGAGCGGCGCCCGCGCCCCGGCCCCGGCCGCGGGCTGCTGCCCCCGGTCGTGGTGGCCGCCGGCCTCGGGCTGGCGCTCAGCGGTGTGGAACTGCTGGTCATGGCCTTCGTGGCCCGGCGGTCCTACGACACCGCCCTGGTGCCGTGGGTGCTGGGCGCGCTCTCCGCGGGCAGCGCCGTGGGCGGGCTGCTCAACGGGGCGGTCGACTGGCGCACGCCCGCGCGGGTGCGGCTGCCGTGGACGGCGGCCGGGCTCGGCGCCGTTCTCGCCGCCGCGGGCCTCGCCCCCGGCCTGTGGACGCTCACCGCGGCCATGGCGGGCGCGGGTGTGTTCCTCGCCCCGGCGCTGACAACGGCGTACCTGCTGGCCGACGAGGCCGCAGGCGAGGACTCCCGGACGCGGGCCGGCGCCTGGGTGAACACGGCGTTCAACGCGGGCGTCGCGTTCGGGGCGCTGCTCGCCGGACTGCTGGCGGGCCGGCTGCCGTCGGCGGTGTGCTTCGGGCTGGCGGGGGCCACCGCGGTGCTCGCGGCGCTGACCGCGGCGGTCCTGGGCGGCGCGGCCGCGGGGGCGCGGGCGGGGGCGCCGGGCGTCCGCTGACGCGGGGCCGTGCGCCCGCCCGGCGCCGCGGGGGTGGCTAGGGACGCCCCCGCTGCCCGCGCAGGTGCTCACCGATCGGCTTGAGCGCCTTGTCCAGCTCCCGCAGCGCCTCGGGCGACAGCAGGTCGATGAAATGTCTGCGCACGGACGCCACGTGGTGCGGCGCCACCTTCTGCATCGTCTGCATGCCGTGCTCGGTGAGCACGGCGTACAGTCCCCGGCGGTCGGACTCGCAGTTCTCGCGCCGCACGAGGTCCGCGTTCTCCATCCGCGTGATCTGGTGGGAGAGCCGGCTCTTGGACTGCAAGGTGGCGGAGGCGAGGTCGCTCATCCGCATCCGTACGTCCTCCGACTCGGAGAGGTTCACCAGGATCTCGTAGTCGTTCATTGTCAGGCCGAACGGCTGGAGGTCCCTTTCGAGCTGGTACGTCAACAGCCTGTTGACCTCCAGGTGGGTGCGCCAGGCGCACTGCTCCGCATCGGTCAGCCAGCGCGTGGCCGTCTCGGTCTCCATGAATGAAGTCTACCTAAGAAGTTGAAAGCCGAACTACTGACGGTGGTGTGACTGCGCGCACGCGTTCGATGTCACACTCCGCAGACTACCGCTCACAGCCCGAAGCGACGCTGGAGGTCCCCCAGCTGTCCGGGAAGGCGCGGTGCCCCCGGCGGCTGCGCTGGGTGCCCGCCCGGCACCCCGGCACCGCCACCACCGGGCACCCCCGGGCCGTGCGGGACCGCCCCCGTCGCCTGCTCCGCCATGAGCGCCTCCGACGACTGCAGCAGGACGGTGCCCGCTCCCACGAACTCGAACTGGTGCTCCTCGCCGGACGCCCCGCCCAGGCCTGTCATCGCACGTAGACCCCCCATGACACCCGTCAGATACCCGTGGTCGTAGTGGTGGCACGGCGAGGGGCAGTCGGCCCACCCGACGAGCGCCTGCGGGTCCACCCGCAGCGGGGGTTCCAGGAAGACCACCGGCCCGTTGGACGCGGCCACGAACTTTCCGGTTCCGATCAGGGTGAGGAAGCCCGGCACGATCGACTGCTTGAGCGAAAGAGTTGGCTGAAAAGCGAGCAGGTTGCCCGAGCGAATGGTCAGGTTGCCCTCGTCCAGATCGTACGAATTGACGTCGAAGGCCCGGTCGGCGAGCAGCATCTTGCCCGAACCCTCGGCGACGACCCAGTCGCTCGCGTGCAGAGGCGAATGGAACGACGTACGGACGAGTCGGTCGAGCCGGCCGTGCCCGACGCCGTTGAAATCGATCGTCCCGTAGTAGGCGATCATCTTCCCCTTCTGAAGGAACCACTGCCCGCCCTTGAGCTCCACGCAGAAGGTGTACGCGTTCACGTTGTCGTCGGCGGGCAGGGTCGCCGGGTCGTACACCGCCGGGCCGCCGCCCGCCGCCCCGTATCCGCTCACAGCTTCTCCTCCGACGCCTGGACGTACACCGTGCCGCTGCCGCTCAGCTCCAGCTGGAACGCCTCGCCTGAGCCGCGCCCCACCATGTCGCGCCAGCCCAGGGCGGCGGACAGGCGGTTGCGCACGTCGCCGTGGTGGGCGACGTAGGCCTGCGGGTCGACGTGCACCGGGCGCTGCGGGGTGATCGGGATCTCGAAGACGCCGCCGTGCGCCATCACGGCCACGGCCCCTTGCCCGGTGAGCGTGGTGGTGAACAGCCCCTGCCCGGTGACCTGCCCGCGCACCATGCCCATCACGCCGCCCTGCGAGCCCATGAACATCGTGCCCTGCCGCAGGGTGCCCTCGAAGGCGAGCAGCCGGTCCGCCTCGACGTGGAGGGTGTCCCCGGTGAGGTTGACGACGTGGACGTGGTGGCCGCCGTGCCCGAAGAAGACGGTGCCGCTGCCCTCCACGGTCATCAGCGGCGTCGCCTCGCCGGCGACCCGCCGCCCGATCATGGACATCACGCCGCCCTGCCCGCCCTGGACGTTGGGCGTGAAGGAGACGTCGCCGCGGTAGGCGAGCATGGCGCCGCGCTGGCTGAACAGCCGGGTGCCGGGCGCCACCGTCGCCTCGACCATCTTGGAGTTGACCTCGCGCAGCGCCATCTACACGTCCCCCGCGACGGTGGCGCGCTCGCTCGGCTGTACGTACACCAGCCCGTCCCCCTCGAAGCGGATCTGGAAGGCCTCCCCGCCGCCCTCGCCGAGAAGGGTGCGGAAGGTCACACCGGACTGGAAGGACTGGCGGACGCTGCCCTGGTGGGCCACGTAGGCGCCCGGGTCGACGACCAGCGGGTACTGGGGGCTCACCCGGAGCACGACGGCCGGGCCGTCCGAGGTGATCGCCACCTGCCCGTGTCCCTCGACGGTCGTGGTGAACAGGCCGTTGCCCTGGGAGGCGCCGCGCACCCCGGTGAACGTCGTCCCGGTCCGCAGCCCGGCGTCCGCGGCGAGCAGGTTGCCGGACTCCACGTACAGGGTGTCCCCGTGCAGCGCGACCAGGTTGATCTCCGCGGCCCGGTCCGCGAACCAGCAGGTCCCGTGCCCCTTCACCTCCATCACCGTCATCTGCTCGCCGGTGATCCGCCGCGTCACCATCCCGCGCAGCCCCTCACCGCCGCCGCTCAGCTTCTTGAACGCCATCTGCCCGTCGTACGCGACCATCGAGCCGTTCCTGGCCTTCACGGCATCCCCGGTCATGTCGACGGCCAGGACCTTGCTTCCCTGGAGTCGGAACATCGCCACGCTGTGACGGTAGCGGGGAGCGGCTCGCGGGGGACAGACCCCACCCGTGAGGTCATCGCCGACGTTTGCCACAATGGACGGACCTTGTGCTTCCGTTCACAAAGGCGTCCGCCCCGCACGGCGGACCCGCAGTGACCGCGCCGTCAGCGACTCTTCAGCGACTCTCCCACCGAAGGTGACCCGTGGACCTCAAGACAGCATCCGCCATCCGCCGCCTCCGTCTGGTCTCCGTACCGGAGGGCATCTCCTGGATCGTCCTCGCGGCGTGCACGATCATCAAGTACACGGCGGCCCCCGGCTTCGACGCGGCCCCGGTGCTCGGTCCGATCCACGGCGTGCTGTTCATCCTGTACCTGCTGTTCTGGCTGGACGCCTGGAACCGCACCAAGTGGAACGCGGGCAAGGCCGCCCTCTACTTCGCCTTCTCGATCATCCCCGGCGGCGGGTTCGTCGCGGAGCGCCGGCTGCGCCGGGAGTCCGAGGACGCGGTCATCGCCGCCCGCGCGCGCCAGGAAGGGGTGGTGAACGCATGATCGTCGCCTTCTCCGTCACGCCCCTGGGTGTCGGCGAGGACGTGGGGGAGTACGTCGCCGACGCCGTCCGCGTGGTCCGGGACTCCGGCCTGCCCCACCGCACCGACGCCATGTTCACCTCCGTCGAAGGGGAGTGGGACGAGGTCATGGACGTCGTGAAGCGTGCCGTCGCCGCCGTCGAGGCACGCGCCCCGCGCGTCTCCCTGGTCCTCAAGGCCGACATCCGGCCCGGAGTGACCGACGGCCTCACCTCCAAGGTCGCGACGGTCGAACGGCACCTCGCCGGCTGACCCCGGCCACGCGCACCGACCCCGGCCCTCTCAGGGCCGGGGTTTTCTTCGACCGAGCATTGAGCGACCGCTCAAAAAACGGTACCTTCACCCTCAGGCGTCTTGAGCAGTCGCTCAACACCGCAGGTGAGAACGGTCGTTCCGGGGGGACAGGCATGAGGCTCTACATCGAGGCGCGCATCCGGGCCGATCTGGACGAGCTGTGGGCCCGCACCCAGGACCCCGCCCAGCACCGGCGCTGGGACCTCCGCTTCACCGAGATCGACCACCTCCCGCGCGCGGACGCGGGCCCGCAGCGCTTCCGGTACGCGACGCGCGTGCTGCCGTTCCTGACCGTGTCCGGCACCGGCGTCTCGGCGGGGGAGCGGGACCGCCCCGACGGCACCCGCACCTCGGCCCTGCGCTTCGCCTCCGCCCACCCGCTCTCCCTGATCGCCGAGGGCAGCGGCTACTGGCGTTACGTCCCGGGCCCCGACGGGGTCCGCTTCCTCACCGGTTACGACTACCGCCCCCGCTGGGGCCCCCTCGGCGCGCCGGCCGACCGGCTGGTGCTGCGCCCGCTGATGGGCTGGGCCACCGCCTGGTCCTTCGACCGGCTGCGGCTGTGGCTGGAGCGCGGGATCACCCCCCGGCGCGCCCTCGCCCACTGGCTCGCCGAACTGGCCGTACGCGCCCTCGTCGTGGCCGGCTGCCTCACCGGCCTGGCCGCCGGACCCCCGCGCGACGGCCTCGGCCCGCTCGCGCCCGCCCTGGCCTACCTGTGCCCGCTGCTGCTGCTCACCGTCCTCTGCCTCGCCCTGTGCGCGGCGCCCCTCCCGGTCACCCCGGCCGCCCGCCGCTGTCTGCGCACCCCGCCCGCGCCGGTGCGCGCCCCCCGCCTCCTGCGCACCCTGGAGAAGCAGCACCCATGACCTCGACGACCCTCCCGGCCACCACCCCGGCCTCCCTGTTCGCCACCGCGATGGGCCCCGCCTTCCACCGCCTCCACCCCCAGCTCCAGCGCCGCTTCTCGGTCGGCCTGGCGAGCGGGGAGGCCTGCACCGGGCGGGGGGTGATGGACCGGATCTGGCACGGCCCGGCGTTCGTGAAGCCGTTCCTGGCGCTCGGCGCCACCCGCAACATCCTGGTGCCGAGGGCCGCGCGGAACGTCCCCTTCGTCATCGAGAACGTGCCGTACGCCGACTCCTTCGGCCGTGAGACGGTGACCTTCGTGCGCACCTTCGACCTGCCCGGCCGCCCCCGGCGCTTCGACGCCCAGATGGTGCTCAGTCCCAAGGGCGACCGCGTCCTCGACTACCTCGGCACCCACCAGCACCTGGCCAGCGAGCTGCACCTGCACGCCGAGCCCGACGGCTCCCTGCTGATCCGCTCCGGCGAGCACCGCTTCCGGGAGGGCCGCGTGGACGTCCGGGTGCCCGCACTGATCGGCGCCACGGCCGAGGTCAGGGAGTCCTACGACGACGACCTGGGCCGCTTCCGCGTCGCGGTCCGGGTGGTCAACCGGTACGCCGGGCCGCTCTTCGGCTACGAGGGGTCGTTCACGGCGTCGTACACGCGCGTCCGGGGCCGCGGCGTGCGGCCGGGTCTGAAGCCGGTGCGGGAGGAGGCGCGCGCATGAGCCCGGAGACGGCCAAGTCGCTCGAGACGAAGACGAAGCTGCTGGAGGGCGCGCTGCGCACGCTCACCGAGCAGGGGATCGCCAAGACGTCCGCCCGGACCGTCGCCGCGGCCGCCGGCGTCAACCAGGCGCTCGTCTTCTACCACTTCGGCTCGGTGGACGAACTTCTCGCGGCCGCCTGCCGGTACGGCGCCGAGCAGGCCGTGTCGCGCCACCGCGCGCGGCTCGCCGCGGCCGGCTCGCTGTCCGAACTGCTCGCCGTCGGCCGGGAGATCCACGAGCGGGAACGGGCCGGCGGCCAGGTCGCGCTGCTCGGTCAGCTGCTCGCCGGCGCCCAGACCCACGCGAGCCTGCGACCGGCCACCGCCGCCGGGCTCGACCTGTGGATCGCCGAGATCGAGCGGGTGCTGCGCAGGGTGCTCCCGGCGACCCCGTTCGGCGAGTACGCCGACCCGGCCGGACTGGCCCGCGCGGTCGCGGCGTCCTTCGTCGGCCTGGAGCTGTACGAGGGCGTGGACGAGGCCGGCGCCCACGCGGCCCTGGACGCCCTGGAGCACCTCGGTGCCCTGGTGGCGGCGCTGGAGGCGCTCGGCCCGGTCGCCCAGCGCGCGGTCCGCCACCACCTGCGCCGCACCGGCCGCCGCTGAGCCGGGAGCCCGGCCGCCACCGAGCCGGGGGACCGGCCGCCGCCGCGCCCGGAGCCCGGCCCGCCACCGCGCCGGTGGCCCGGATGACCGAAGGCCGAGACGGGGCTGCCCGTCATATGACCGGCCGGTAGGGTCTGATGCCGTGCCGAAGCCTCTCAGCCTTCCCTTCGACCCCATCGCCCGCGCCGACGAGCTGTGGAAGCAGCGGTGGGGAAACGTCCCGTCCATGGCGGCGATCACCTCCATCATGCGGGCCCACCAGATCCTGCTGGCCGAGGTCGACGCGGTGGTCAAGCCCTACGGACTGACGTTCGCGCGGTACGAGGCGCTGGTGCTGCTGACCTTCTCCAAGGCCGGTGAGCTGCCCATGTCCAAGATCGGCGAGCGGCTGATGGTGCACCCGACCTCGGTGACGAACACCGTCGACCGGCTGGTGCGGTCGGGCCTGGTCGCCAAGCGGCCCAATCCGAACGACGGGCGCGGCACGCTCGCCACCATCACCGACAAGGGGCGCGAGGTGGTCGACGCGGCCACCCGGGACCTGATGGCGATGGACTTCGGGCTCGGGGTCTACGACGCCGAGGAGTGCGCGGAGCTGTTCGCGATGCTGCGGCCGCTGAGGGTCGCGGCACACGACTTCGACGAGGAGTGACCCGGGACAAGATCTCCCGGAACGGGCGGTTACGCTCGACGGCATGAAAAAGAGCGTGCTGACCCGCTACCGCGTCCTGGCCTACACCACAGGCGTCCTGCTGGTCCTGCTGTGCCTGAGCATGATCGCGAAGTACGGTCTGGACATCGACGGCGCCGCCGACTTCACGCGGGTCGTCGCCATCGCGCACGGGTGGCTGTACGTGATCTACCTGGTCTTCGCCTTCGACCTGGGCTCCAAGGCGAAGTGGCCGGTCGGCAAGCAGCTGTGGGTCCTGCTGGCGGGCACCATCCCGACCGCCGCCTTCTTCGTGGAGCGCCGCATCAGCCGCGAGCTGGACGGCAGGACGGCCGCTCCGGCGCCGGCCGCGGTCAAGGCCTAGCCGCAGGCGGCACGGCCGGACCGGACGGTCCGGCGCCCGGCGTCCGGGCGCCCTCGTCGGGTCTCCGGACGACCGGCTCCACCGCCGTACGAGTGCCGTGCGGTGGTCTGCCATCGACATTTACTTGGACGTCCTAGTAAATTTGACCGCATGGATGCTCACGCGATCGACGAGGGCCGCCGCCGCTGGCAGGCCCGCTACGACGCGGCGCGCACGCGCGACGCCGACTTCACCACGCTCTCCGGCGACCCCGTGGAGCCCGTCTACGGGCCCCGGCCCGGGGACACCTACGAGGGGTTCGAGCGGATCGGGTGGCCCGGGGAGTACCCCTTCACGCGCGGACTGCATCCGACCGGCTACCGGGGGCGGACCTGGACGATCCGCCAGTTCGCCGGGTTCGGCAACGCCGAGCAGACCAACGAGCGGTACAAGATGATCCTGGCGGCCGGCGGCGGAGGCCTGTCCGTGGCCTTCGACATGCCGACGCTGATGGGCCGCGACTCCGACGACCCGCGCGCGCTCGGCGAGGTCGGGCACTGCGGCGTCGCCATCGACTCCGCCGCCGACATGGAGGTGCTGTTCCAGGACATCCCGCTGGGCGAGGTGACCACCTCGATGACCATCAGCGGGCCCGCCGTGCCCGTCTTCTGCATGTACCTGGTCGCCGCCGAGCGCCAGGGCGTCGACCCGGCGGTGCTCAACGGCACGCTCCAGACCGACATCTTCAAGGAGTACATCGCCCAGAAGGAGTGGCTCTTCCAGCCGGAGCCCCACCTGCGCCTGATCGGCGACCTCATGGAGTACTGCGCGGCCGGCATCCCCGCGTACAAGCCGCTGTCCGTCTCCGGCTACCACATCCGCGAGGCCGGGGCGACGGCCGCGCAGGAGCTGGCGTACACGCTGGCCGACGGGTTCGGCTACGTCGAGCTGGGGCTGAGCCGCGGGCTGGACGTCGACGTCTTCGCGCCCGGGCTGTCCTTCTTCTTCGACGCCCACCTCGACTTCTTCGAGGAGATCGCCAAGTTCCGCGCCGCCCGCCGCATCTGGGCGCGCTGGATGCGGGACGTCTACGGGGCGAAGACCGACAAGGCCCAGTGGCTGCGCTTCCACACCCAGACCGCCGGGGTGTCGCTGACCGCGCAGCAGCCGTACAACAACGTGGTCCGCACGGCCGTGGAGGCGCTGGCCGCGGTGCTCGGCGGCACCAACTCGCTGCACACCAACGCCCTGGACGAGACCCTCGCGCTGCCCAGCGAGCAGGCGGCGGAGATCGCGCTGCGCACCCAGCAGGTGCTGATGGAGGAGACCGGGGTCGCCAACGTGGCCGACCCGCTGGGCGGCGCCTGGTACGTGGAGCAGCTGACGGACCGGATCGAGGCCGACGCGGAGAAGATCTTCGAGCAGATCAAGGAGCGGGGACTGCGGGCCCACCCGGACGGCCGGCACCCGATCGGCCCCGTCACCTCCGGCATCCTGCGGGGCATCGAGGACGGCTGGTTCACCGGGGAGATCGCGGAGTCCGCCTTCCGCTACCAGCGCTCCCTGGAGAAGGGCGAGAAGCGGGTCGTCGGCGTCAACGTCCACACCGGGTCGGTCACCGGGGACCTGGAGATCCTGCGGGTCAGCCACGAGGTGGAGCGCGAGCAGGTGCGGGTGCTGGCCGAGCGGCGCGCCGCACGCGACGAGACCCGGGTCCGCGCGGCCCTTGACGCCATGCTCGCCGCGGCCCGCTCGGGCAGCAACATGATCGCGCCGATGCTGGACGCGGTCCGCGCGGAGGCGACGCTCGGCGAGATCTGCGGGGTGCTGCGCGAGGAGTGGGGCGTCTACACGGAGCCCGCGGGCTTCTAGGACAGCCCCACGACAGGCCCTAGGCCTCGGCGGCGGGCGGTACCGGCGGGCTCGCGGGCTCCCGGTGCCGCCCGTCGCCGTCCGGCGCCCTGCCGCCGCCCGGTGCCCCGGCGCCGGCGGGTGTCTCCGGCTGGGCGGCCAGGCCCAGCAGCAGGATGCGGGTGAAGCCGCGCACCCACTCCTCGTCCGCCGGCTTGCCGCTGACCAGGGTGCGGTGCACGACCGCGCCCGCGACGATGTCGAAGATCAGGTCCACCGTGCGGGCGGACTCCACCGGGTCCGGCTCCGGGGGGAGTTCGCCGCGCTGCTGGGCCCGCGCGCGGCCCTCCAGGACCAGGCGCATCTGCCGGTCCACGATGGAGGCGCGGATGCGTTCGCGCAGGGCGTCGTCGCGTGTCGACTCCGCGATCACCGCCATCAGCCCGCTCCTGGCCTCGGGCCGCGCCAGGATGGTGGCGAACTGCAGGACCACGCCCTCGATGTCGGCGGCCAGGGTGCCGCGGTCGGGCAGCCGCAGTTCGTCGAAGAGTTCGGCGACCGCGTCGACGACCAGTTCGTTCTTGCCCGCCCAGCGCCGGTACAGCGTCGTCTTCGCCACCCCGGCCCGGGTCGCCACGTCCCCCAGGGTGAGCTTGGACCAGCCGAGGTCGACCAGCGCCTCCCGTGTGGCGGCCAGGATCGCGGCGTCCGCGGTCGCGCTGCGCGGGCGTCCGGAACGGCTGGCGGGGGTGCGGCTCTGCATTCCCCGACCATAACCGGCCATTCCCGCGCCGCCGTGAGGGAGATCACCGGGGGGTGGTGTCGCCGGTGTCCCCGATGGCATTACGCTACGACTCGTAGCGAAAACCCGTGCGGGACGTGCGCGGGTCACGCTCACGAGTGACGACCACGGGGTGCGGGGTGGGGACCCGGCACCCGGGCAGTACGAGGACCAGCCGCCGACCGGCCGCAGACCAGCGGCGGGCCGGCGGAGCACGGCGGACGGCGGGCGGACCGGCGGGCGGGCAACGGCCCGGCGGCGGCCCGGCTTTCGGACCGTTTTCACACACGCGCGGGGAACGGGGGAGGATAGACGCATGCAGCCACGGAACATGTCCATGAGCGGCGTCGTCGACCTCGCCGCGGTGAAGGCGGCCCAGGACGCCAAGGCCAAGGCGGAGCAGGCGCGCGCCGAGGCCGCCCGGCAGGGCGGCGGCGCCGGAGCCGTCTCCCCGGCCGATCTCGTCATCGACGTCGACGAGGCCACCTTCGAACGCGATGTCCTCCAGCGGTCCGCCGAGGTGCCGGTCGTCATCGACTTCTGGGCCGAGTGGTGTCAGCCCTGCAAGCAGCTGAGCCCGGTCCTGGAGCGGCTGACCGTCGAGTACGCCGGGCGCCTGCTCCTCGCCAAGATCGACGTCGACGCCAACCAGATGCTGATGCAGCAGTTCGGGGTCCAGGGGATCCCGGCCGTCTTCGCCGTGGTGGCGGGACAGGCGCTGCCGCTGTTCCAGGGAGCGGCCTCCGAGCAGCAGATCCGGCAGACCCTGGACCAGCTGGTGCAGGTCGCGGAGGAGCGGTTCGGGCTGACCGGCCTGGCCGTCGACCCGGACGGGCAGCCGGGCGGCGCCCCCGCGCACGAGGTGCCCGCGGGGCCGTACGACGCCCTGCTGGAGGCCGCCGTACGGGCGCTGGACGCCGGCGACCTGGGCGGAGCCGTCCAGGCCTACAAGAACGTGCTCGGCGACGACCCGGGCAACAGCGAGGCCAAGCTCGGTCTGGCGCAGGCCGAGCTGCTCCAGCGGGTGCAGGACCTGGACCCGCAGCGGGTGCGCCAGGACGCGGCGGAGCGGCCGGGCGACGCCGGGGCGCAGATCGCGGCGGCGGACCTGGACCTGGTGGGCGGTCATGTCGAGGACGCCTTCGGGCGGCTGATCGACACCGTGCGCCGGACGGCGGGGGACGAGCGGGACGCCGTACGCCGCCGGCTGCTGGAGCTGTTCGAGATCGTCGGCGCCGACGACCCGCGGGTCGTCGGGGCGCGCCGGGCACTGGCGCGGGCGCTGTTCTGACCGGTGGGCCGGGTGCGGCGGCGGCACGGTGGTGACCAGTCGCTAAACGCCCCGGCGGGTGTGATGCCGGCGTGAAAGATCGGCCGGTGGGACGCGAGGGCGGCCGCGCTTTGCCAAATCTTGGTAATCGCGGCCGCTGTTACTCGCAGTAAATCAGGGGCGTTGTTCTGTCTGGGTCTGTCCAGCAATCAACTGTTTTGCTCAGCCCCTCGGCGGCACCCAGCGTCGCGCAACGAGACCGCTAGGTCGTTGTTCGGTTATCCGGCCGTTACTAGCGAGTAACGAACCCCCTTGTGCAGGCGCCGAGAATGCACCACGATCGGCGACGCTCGGTCCATTCCCGTACCCCGGCATCCGGCCGGGTGACGAGAGACTGTGGGTCCCCACCGGGCAGGGCCGGCGGCAGTGGCGCCGGCCCTGGGACAGGGGGGTCTTCGCCGTCCGGTGAAGCCTGTCCAGCAAGGTTGTGCGTGATGCGTGTCAGGCGCGACCAGTGGTTGTCGCTCGGGGGTGATCGCCGGTGATTCGGGCGCTGTTCGCGCCGCCGAGTACGGGCGCTCCCCTTCCCGAGGACGTAGCACTTCTCCCATCCCTGCCCGGCTGAGCCGCCGATCCAGGGGCGTTGCCAGGGCCAGGAGATGTACGTCCGAGAAGGAGGAAATATGGAGTCCCAGGTGCGTGGCGGGACCAGATGGAAGCGGTTCGCTGTGGTCATGGTGCCCAGCGTCGCCGCCACGGCGTGTATAGGTGTCGCCCTCGCGCAGGGTGCTCTGGCCGCGTCGTTCAGTGTGTCCGGCCAGTCGTTCAAGGTGTCGGCCGACTCGCTCGTGGGCACCGGCTTCGAGCAGTACGGCGCCATCGACAGCGGTTACACGCTGGACGGCAAGAAGACGGCTCACCCGGTGGCCGTCTCGGCGTTCAAGCACGCCGAGATCACCAACCTGTGCCAGTCCGTGGTCACCCCGGACGTGCCGGTGTTCGGCAGCGTCAGCCTGATCCTGCGGGCGGGCGGCGAGGGCCACGACAAGGTCCAGGCCGAGAACATCTACATCGATGTGGCCGACCTCAACGCCGACGCGACGTTCGAGAACATCGACATCGGTGTGGCCGCCAAGGACGCCGCCAAGGGTCCGGGCATGAAGGGCGGCGGCGAGCAGGCCAACCCCTACGGGTTCGCCCAGCAGGCCGACAAGGCGACGCTGATCGGCGTGAAGCAGACGGCGTGGGCGACCACCGCCGGCACCTTCAAGCTCAGCGGTCTGCACATGTCGCTGTCGACGGGTGCCAAGGAGTGCTACTAAGCACTCGCTGACGGGCGGGGGAGCCGGTGGCGCCCCCGCCCGTCCACTCTCCGGCCGCGTGCTCACTCGCGGCACACTTCACCACAGCAACACCGCACCAGGGAGCTGTTTTCCATGAGCGCCGAGACCCCTGCCGCCGCACCCGGCCCCTCCGTCGACCGGAGGCAGCAGTTCCGCGCCTGGCGGGGCGCCCGACCGTTCTGGGCCGGCCTGTTCGTCCTGCTCGGCGGCCTTCCGATCATGTACTTCCCGTACGCCCACCTCCAGCTCGGGCATCTCACGCTGGCGATGGCGACCACCGCGGGAGCCGGGTCCCTGATCATCGGTGTGCTGCTCATCGTCCTGGGCATCAGCCTCTGGTTCCAGAAGCACGTACGGGTCTTCGCGGGCGTCGCGGCGATCCTGCTGGCGCTGGTGTCCATCCCCGTGGCCAACTTCGGCGGCTTCGTCATCGGCTTCCTGCTCGCCCTGATCGGCGGCGCGATGGCCGTGTCGTGGGCGCCGGGCGCCGTACCGCAGCCGCCGGCCGGGCCGCAGCCCGCTCCCGCCGAGGGCGGCGCCCCCGGGAGCGCGCCGCTGGACGGCCCCGGCCAGGACGGCCACTACGGCCTGCCCGGTCAGCGCGGCCTGGACGGACACCGCGGCCCGGACGGATACCACGGCCCGGACGGACAGCACGGACCCTACGGCCGGGACGCCGACGGGACGGGCGACGTGCGGGACCTGTCAGGAACGAGCCCGGCCAACGGGGCGAACGGGAGGCACAGTGCCGGCTGACGAGGTGACCCACGGGACCGATGTGGACGAGTCCCGTGCGAGAACCGGGCCCCGCCACGCGGCACCCAAGAAGCCGCTGTTCACCAGGTTCCACATGCCGGCCGGCAAGGCGATAGCCACGGTCGCGATGCCGACCGCGGTCCTCATGGGCATGGGATTCACGTCCTCCCTCGCCCTCGCCGACAGCACCGGCTCGCCCTCGCCGTCGACCACCTCCAAGAGCCTGAGCGCGGACGAGTACAAGGACTGCGTCGAGGCACTCGACCCCGACGCCTCCGCCTCGGCCACGCCGTCGCCCTCCGCGAGCGCCTCCTCCTCGGCCACGCCGTCGCCCTCGGCCACGGCCGGCCAGGACGAGCCGGGCAAGACCTCGTCGCCGGATTCAGGTTCCGACGAACAGGCCACGCCCGCGCCCACGGCCACGCAGGGCCCGGACTCCGGTCCGGACTCCGGCTCCGGCGGTTCCTCGGGCTCGTCGGGTTCCCCGGGCGGTACGGCCGGCGGCTCCTCCGGCGGCGACACGGCCACGCCGGCCCCGTCGGCGTCGCGCAGCAGCGGCAACCTGCTCGACACCGTCGGCGACACGATCAGCGACACCGTGACCGGCATCCTCACCGGCGGCGGTTCGGGTTCGGCCCCCAGCGCGAGCCCCACGCCGTCCGCGTCCTCGACGCCCTCGCCGTCGTCCTCCCCGGACACGCCGGGCACGTCGGGGTCGACGGGCACCTCGGGGTCGACGGGTTCCGGCGGCAGTCAGGGCGGCGGCTCCGGCACGGCCGGGGACACGGTCTCCAAGACCACCAAGAAGGTCACGGACACGCTGGGGGACGCCACCGACGCGGCGTCCAAGGCGGCCGCGGACACCGCCGGGAAGGCCGCAGAGGCGACCGGTTCGGCCACGCCCAGCCCCTCCGCCGACGCCACGGACCCGGCGGACGGCTGCCCGGTCGCCACGGACGACACCGGCGGCGTCGACAACAAGGTGCCGGTGGCGGCCGACCCCTGGTACCTGAGCGCCAGCTCGCTGACGCTCAAGGGCGCCGACTACCAGGGCATCGTCAAGGTGAGGACGGCCGACGGCACCGTCAAGAAGGTGCTCAAGTACGTCATCTCCGGCGGCACCGACATCGGCGACCTGCACCAGACCGTGCAGGACAAGCAGTCCGGCAAGACCTACCACGTGCAGGCGTCCGCCGGCTCGACGTCCACCATCCGCGACGGCGACACGGTGATGTACACCGAGAGCATCTCCGGGAACCTGTTCGGTCTGATACCCGTGACGTTCAGCCCCGACAGCCCGCCGCCGCTGAACATCCCGCTGATCTACTTCACCAAGGCCAAGGTGGTCCAGGCCGCCCAGTTCGGCGGTTCCCTGCACGTGCCCGGCATGCACGTGTACACCACCGACTGAGCGGACCTACGAACCCTTCCGGGAGCCGCGGAAGAAACTGAGGGCGCCCCCTGCCGAGCAGGGGGCGCCCTCAGCGCCGTACGGGGCCTGTGGCCGGTCGGTCAGTCGGTGTCCTCGACGCCGCCCACGTGGTGGACGCGGACCATGTTGGTGGTGCCGGGGACGCCGGGGGGCGAGCCGGCGGTGATGATGACGGTGTCGCCCGCGTTGAAGCGGCCCAGCTTGGCCAGCTCCTGGTCCACCATGTCGACCATCTCGTCGGTGGAGTTCACGAACGGCACGACGTGCGACTCCACGCCCCAGCTGAGGGTCAGCTGGTTGCGGGTGCCCTCGTCGGTGGTGAACGCCAGGACCGGCTGGGCGGCGCGGTAGCGGGACAGCCGGCGGGCGGTGTCACCGGACTTGGTGAACGCGATCAGGCCCTTGCCGCCGAGGAAGTCGGCGATCTCGGCGGCGGCACGCGCGACGGAACCGCCCTGCGTGCGCGGCTTCTTGCCCGGCACCAGCGGCTGCAGGCCCTTGGAGAGCAGCTCCTGCTCGGCCGCCTGCACGATCTTCGACATCGTCTTGACGGTCTCGATCGGGTACGCGCCCACGCTGGACTCGGCCGACAGCATGACCGCGTCGGCGCCGTCCAGGATCGCGTTGGCCACGTCGGAGGCCTCGGCGCGGGTGGGGCGGGAGTTGGTGATCATCGACTCCATCATCTGGGTCGCCACGATCACCGGCTTGGCGTTGCGCCGGCACAGCTCGATCAGGCGCTTCTGCACCATGGGGACCTTCTCGAGCGGGTACTCGACGGCCAGGTCGCCACGGGCCACCATGACGGCGTCGAACGCCGCGACGACGGCCTCCATGTTCTCCACCGCCTGCGGCTTCTCCACCTTGGCGATGACCGGGACCCGGCGGCCCTCCTCGTCCATCACCTTGTGGACGTCGGCGACGTCCTTGGCGTCGCGGACGAAGGACAGGGCGACCATGTCGCAACCCATGCGGAGGGCGAAGCGGAGGTCCTCGACGTCCTTCTCGGACAGCGCGGGCACGTTCACGGCCGCGCCGGGCAGGTTGATGCCCTTGTGGTCGGAGACGACGCCGCCCTCGACGACGATCGTGCGCACCCGGGGGCCCTCGACCGAGACGACCCGCAGCTCGACGTTGCCGTCGTTGATCAGGATCTGGTCGCCGCGCGAGACGTCGCCCGGCAGGCCCTTGTAGGTGGTGCCGCAGATCTGCTTGTCGCCCGGGACGTCCTCGGTCGTGATGACGAACTCGTCACCGCGCTCCAGCTCGACCGGACCCTCGGCGAAGGTCTCCAGACGGATCTTCGGGCCCTGGAGGTCGGCGAGGACGCCGACGGCGCGCCCGGTCTCCTTGGAGGCGGCGCGGACGCGGTCGTACCGCGCCTGGTGCTCGGCGTGGGAGCCGTGGCTGAAGTTGAAGCGGGCCACGTTCATGCCCGCCTCGAGCATGGCGACGAGCATCTCGTGGGAGTCGACCGCGGGGCCGAGAGTACAGACGATTTTCGAACGGCGCATGGGGCGATCCTATCGGTTTGTTTCGCTGCGGAATATTCCGTCTGGCGGAAGATACAAATGGGCGGGCATGCGCTCAGCCGTGTTACCGCGGTGTATTGCCCAGCTGTTCTTTTTCGACCAGTGCGTAGGTCTGTGTCGCGATCTCCAGTTCCTCGTCCGTCGGCACCACCGCGACGGCCACCCGGGCGTGCCCGGGCGAGATCAGCCGCGGCCGGTCGCCGCGCACGGCGTTCAGCGCGCTGTCCACCGCCAGGCCCAGTTCCTCCAGACCCGCCACGGCAGCTTCCCGCACCGGGCTCGCGTTTTCACCGACTCCCGCTGTGAAGACGACCGCGTCGACCCGGCCGAGTACCGCGTAATAGGCGCCGATGTACTTCTTCAGCCGGTGAATGTAGATGTCGAAGGCGAGCTGCGCCTGTTCGTCACCCTCCTCGACGCGGCGGCGGATCTCGCGCATGTCGTTGTCACCGCACAGGCCGATCAGCCCGCTCCTCTTGTTGAGAAGAGTGTCGATCTCGTCGGCGGACATTCCGCCTACGCGCATCAAATGGAAGATGACGGCCGGGTCCAGGTCTCCCGAACGCGTCCCCATCACCAGCCCCTCCAGCGGCGTCAGCCCCATGGAGGTGTCCACGCACCTGCCGCCCCGCACGGCGCTGGCGGACGCGCCGTTGCCCAGGTGCAGCACGATGAGGTTGACGTCCTCGGGCCGCCTGCCCAGCAGTTCGGCGGTGGTCCGGGCCACATAGGCGTGCGAGGTGCCGTGGAAGCCGTAGCGGCGGATGCGGTGGCGGTCGGCGGTCTCGGTGTCGATCGCGTAGCGGGCGGCCGATTCCGGCATCGTGGTGTGGAAGGCGGTGTCGAAGACCGCGATCTGCGGCAGGTCGGGGCGCAGCTTGCGGGCCGTGCGGATGCCGGTGAGGTTGGCCGGGTTGTGCAGCGGGGCCACCGGGATGAGCCGCTCGATCTCGGCGAGCACGGTGTCGTCGATCACGGTCGGCGCGGTGAAGTACTTCCCGCCGTGCACCACCCGGTGCCCGACGGCGGCCAGTTCGGGGGAGTCCAGGCCGAGGCCGTCCCGGGCCAGCTCCTCGGCGACGGCCTTCAGCGCGGCGTCGTGGTCGGCGATCGGGCCGGTCCACTCGCGGGGCTCCGCCCCGGCGGGGCTGTGCGTGAGCCGGCCGGACTCCTCGCCGATGCGCTCCACCAGGCCCACCGCGAGCCGGCTGTGCTCCCGCATGTCCAGCAGCTGGTACTTCAGGGACGACGAGCCGGAGTTGAGGACGAGGACACGGGTGGGGCTCACTGCTCGGTCGCCTTCTCGCTGGGAAGCTGGTCGGAGGTCTGGGCCTGGATCGCCGTGATGGCGACGGTGTTCACGATGTCCTGCACGAGCGCGCCGCGGGAGAGGTCGTTCACCGGCTTGCGCAGGCCTTGCAGGACCGGGCCGACCGCGATCGCGCCGGCCGAGCGCTGCACGGCCTTGTAGGTGTTGTTGCCGGTGTTGAGGTCGGGGAAGATCAGCACGCTGGCCTGCCCGGCGACCTCGGAGCCCGGCAGCTTGGTCGCGGCGACCGTCGGCTCCACGGCCGCGTCGTACTGGATCGGGCCCTCGATCTTCAGGTCGGGCCGCCGGGCCCGGGCCAGTTCGGTCGCCCGGCGCACCTTGTCGACGTCGGCGCCCGAGCCGGAGGTGCCCGTGGAGTACGACAGCATCGCGATCCGCGGCTGCACCCCGAACTGCTGGGCGGTGGCGGCCGACTGGATGGCGATCTGCGCCAGCTGCTCGGCGTCCGGGTCCGGGTTGACCGCGCAGTCGCCGTAGACCAGCACCTTGTCCGCGAGGCACATGAAGAAGACCGAGGACACGATCGGCGCCCCGTCCGCCGCGCCGCCCTCGCCGGCCGCGGGCCGCTCGGTCTTGATGATCTCGAAGGCGGGCCGGATGGTGGCGGCCGTGGAGTGCACCGAGCCCGACACCATGCCGTCCGCCAGCCCCTCCTGGACCATCAGCGTGCCGAAGTAGTTGACGTCGGCGACCACGTCGTGGGCCAGCTCCACCGTGACCCCGCGGTGGGCGCGCAGCCGGGCGTACCGCTCGGCGAAATGATCGCGCAGCTCGGAGGTGGCCGGGTCGATCAGCTGGGTGTCGCCGAGGTCGATGCCGAGGTCCGCGGCCTTCTTGCGGATCTGCTCCACCGGTCCCAGCAGCGTCAGGTCGCACACGCCCCGGCGCAGCAGCACCTCGGCCGCGTGCAGGACGCGCTCCTCGGTGCCCTCCGGCAGCACCACGCGCCGCTTGTCGGAGCGGGCCTGCTCCAGCAGCTTGTGCTCGAACATCATCGGCGTGACCCGGTCGCTGCTGGGCGCGGAGACCCGCTTGGCCAGGTCGGCGGTGTCGACGTACCGCTCGAAGAGGCCGAGCGCGGTCTCGGCCTTGCGCGGGGTGGCCGCGTTCAGCTTGCCCTCCAGGGAGAACAGCTGCTCGGCGGTGGGGAAGCTGTTGCCGGCCACGGACAGCACCGGGGTGCCCGGGGCGAGGCGGGCGGCCAGGGTGAGGATCTCGTCGGTGGGCCGCTCGTCCAGGGTGAGCAGCACACCGGCGATCGGCGGGGTGCCGGCGCTGTGCGCGGCCAGCGAGCCGACGACGAGGTCGGCGCGGTCGCCGGGGGTCACGACCAGGCAGCCCGGGGTCAGGGCGGTGAGGAAGTTCGGCAGCATGGCACCGCCGAAGACGAAGCCGAGCGCGTCCCGGGCCAGCCCCGCGTCGTCACCCAGCAGCACGGTCGCGCCGAGGGCGTGGCCGATCTGCGACACCGTCGGCGCGGACAGCGCGGGTTCGTCCGGCACGACGTAGCAGGGGACCGGCAGCCGGGAGGCCAGCCGCCCGGCGATGTCCTCGCGGTCCTCGCGGGCCACCCGGTTGGTGACCATGGCGAGGACGTCGCAGCCCAGGCCGTCGTAGGCGCGGTAGGCGTTGCGGGTCTCGGCGAGCACCGACTCGGCGCTCTGCCCGCGGGCGCCGACGACCGGGACGACCGAGGCGCCGAACTCGTTCGCCAGCCGGGCGTTGAGGGACAGTTCGTCCGGCAGCTGGGTGGCGGCGAAGTCGGTGCCGAGGACCAGGACGACGTCGTAGTCCCGGGCCACCAGGTGGAAGCGGTCGACGAGGGCGGACACCAGCTCGTCGGTGCCCTGTTCGGCCTGGAGGGCGGACGCCTCGTGGTAGTCGAGGCCGTAGACGGTCGCCGGGTCCTGGGACAGCCGGTAGCGCGACCTCAGCAGCTCGAACAGCCGGTCGGGACCGTCGTGGACGAGGGGGCGGAAGACGCCGACCCGGTCGACCTGCCGGGTCAGCAGTTCCATGACCCCCAGCTCGACGACCTGACGGCCGTCGCCCCGGTCGATCCCGGTCACGTACACGCTGCGCGTCACGCGTGCTCTCCCTCTCCGCCTCATGCTCACAAAAATCGCCCACCGAGGTGAGCAGGACCCTCTTGACAATACCCCTGGCGCTAGATAAGGCGCCCGTCAAAACAGGCGGTCGATCGTGACCGCCGCCGGGACGTGAAACAATCGGACTGGCTCACCGGTACCCACAGCGAGCAGGAGACACAGCACGATGCGCATCGGAGTTCTCACCGCAGGCGGCGACTGCCCCGGCCTGAACGCCGTGATCCGGTCGGTCGTGCACCGCGCGGTCGCGCAGTACGGCGACGAGGTGATCGGCTTCGAGGACGGTTACCGCGGCCTGCTCGACGGCCACTACCGCGCCCTGGACCTCGACGCGGTCAGCGGCATCCTGGCCCGCGGCGGCACCATCCTCGGCTCCTCCCGGCTGGAGCGCGACCGGCTGCGCGAGGCCTGCGAGAGCGGACCGGAGATCATCCGCTCCTTCGGCATCGACGCGCTGATCCCGATCGGCGGCGAGGGCACCCTGACCGCCGCCCGCATGCTCTCCGACGCGGGCCTGCCGGTGGTGGGCGTGCCCAAGACCATCGACAACGACATCTCCTCCACGGACCGCACCTTCGGTTTCGACACCGCCGTCGGCGTCGCCACCGAGGCCATGGACCGGCTGAAGACCACCGCCGAGTCCCACCAGCGGGTCATGGTCGTGGAGGTCATGGGCCGGCACGCCGGCTGGATCGCGCTGGAGTCCGGCATGGCCGGCGGCGCCCACGGCATCTGCCTGCCCGAGCGCCCCTTCGACCCGGCCGACCTGGTCAAGATGGTCGAGGAGCGCTTCGCCCGCGGCAAGAAGTTCGCCGTCATCTGCGTCGCCGAGGGCGCCCACCCCGCCGAGGGCAGCATGGACTACGAGCGGGGCGCGATCGACCAGTTCGGCCACGAGCGCTTCCAGGGCATCGGCACCGCCCTCGCCTACGAGCTGGAGCGCCGCCTCGGCAAGGAGGCCAAGCCGGTCATCCTCGGTCACATCCAGCGCGGCGGCACCCCCACCGCCTACGACCGCATCCTCGCCACCCGGTTCGGCTGGCACGCGGTCGAGGCCGCGCACCAGGGCGAGTTCGGCCGGATGACCGCGCTGCGCGGCACCGACATCGTCATGGTGCCGCTGGCGGAAGCGGTGACCGAGCTGAAGACGGTGCCGAAGGACCGGATGGACGAGGCGGAGTCGGTCTTCTAGACGCCCGCCCGGGACGGGTGGTGTCAGCGGGCCGCCGCGGTCTCCGCCCGGTCCCAGAAGGTGTCCACGATCCGCCGCAGGAAGTCCCGGCCGTTGTCGCTGGAGTCCTCGGCGGCGCTGGTGCCGCCCCAGGTCAGCGACGCGACCATCTGCCCCTGGTACTCCTGGTGCAGCTCCTGGAGGACGGACTCCAGCACCTCCCGGCCCAGCGGGGCGAGCTTCGCGACCGGGCGGACGTACGCCTGCCAGCGGGTGGTCGCCGCGCTGCGCAGCAGCTCCGCGAGCCGTCCCTCGCGCCCGGTGACGGTGACGAGGTCGGGCAGCGAGAGGTTCAGGACCTGGGCCAGCGCGGCCGACTGGCGGTCGGTGCCGCGCCAGTCTCCGGTCTCCTCCATGCGCAGATACGCGCGCAGGTCGGCGCCGATGGCGCGGGCCACGTCCTCGGGAGCCAGCGCCCGGGCGATCCGGTGCTCGCGCAGGGTCCTGGGCCGGCCGATGAGTTCACCCGGCGCACACCACAGCACGCCCGCCAGCGCGGTGAGTTCGGGGTTGCCGGGCGCGGCCGTGCCGCGTTCCCAGGCGGTCACCAGATCCGGCGTGACGTACGGCAGCCCGTACGAGGACCGCATGCTGTGGGCGACGTGCTCGGGGCCCATGCCGAGGGCGGCGCGGAGCCTGCGGGCGGCGGGGGCGTTGAACGGGGGAGCCGGGTGGTCCGGCCGGTCTGGGAGTTGGCGCACCCAGCACAAGCTAGGGCGCTCACCGCCCGCTGACTACGGTCCGTTCGGACAGAGTCACATGTCGTAGGAACGTACGGGTCCGGCCGTTCGGTAGGTAACGGGCGGATCACCCGGGCCCGTCCGTCGCTTGACCATCCCGTTCAGCCCGTGACCGCCCCCGGTGTCCCGGGCGCCCCGCTCACCCAGCGGTAGACCAGCTCCGGGCGCCCCACCTGCCCGTACAGCGGCTTGCGCACCGCCCGGCCCGCCTCCACCAGGTGCTCCAGGTAGCGCCGGGCCGTGATGCGGGAGATGCCCACCACCTCGGCGACCCCGGCCGCGGTGACCCCGTCCGGCACCTCGCGCAGCGCCGACGTCACCCGCTCCAGCGTCGGCCCGCTCAGGCCCTTGGGCAGCGCGGCGGGCGCCGGCGCGCGCAGCACGGCCAGCGCCCGGTCCACGTCGTCCTGGCCCCCCGCCTCGCCCACCGCCGCGTGGAACTCGGCGTAGCGCACCAGCCGGTCCCGCAGCGTGGCGAAGGTGAACGGCTTCAGCACGTACTGCACCACCCCCAGCGACACCCCCTCGCGCACCACGGCCAGGTCCCGGGCCGACGTCACCGCGATGACGTCCGCCTGGTGCCCGGCCGCCCGCAGCGACCGGGCCAGCCGCAGACCGTGCACGTCCGGCAGGTGCAGGTCCAGCAGGATCAGGTCCACCGCCGTGCGCTCCAGCAGCCGGCGCGCCTGCGCACCCGTGTGCGCCGCGCCGACCGCGACGAACCCCGGCACCCGGCCGACGTACATCACGTGCGCGTCCGCCGCCACCGGGTCGTCCTCGACCACCAGGACACGGATGGGCTGCCCTCGGCTCACGCGTCACCTCCCGGGGTGCCGGACAGCGCGGACGGCGCCGCCGGGTCCAGGGGCAGCCGCGCCTCGAACTGCGCGCCGCCGCCGTCCGCGCGGGACACCGCCAGCGTGCCCGCGCGGCGGTGCACCGCCTGCCGGACCAGGGCCAGTCCCAGGCCCCGCCCGCCCGGTCCGGACGGCTTGGTGGAGAACCCCCGCTGGAACACCAGGTCGGCATGGGAGGAGTCGACACCCGGCCCGGTGTCCGCCACCCGCAGCACCAGTTCCCCGTCCTGCGCGTACGCCGTCACCGTCACCCGGGCCCGCGGGCTGCCCTGGGCCGCGTCCACCGCGTTGTCGATCAGGTTGCCGAGGACGGTGACCAGGTCCCGGGCCGGGAGGCCGGCGGGCAGGACACCGTCGTCGAGGCGGCTGTCGTCGGACAGCACCAGCTCCACGCCCCGCTCGTTCGCCTGGGCGGTCTTGCCCAGCAGCAGCGCGGCCAGCACCGGTTCGCTCACCGCCGCCACCACCCGGTCGGTGAGCGTCTGGGCCAGCTCCAGCTCCGCCGTCGCGAACCGTACCGCCTCCCCGGCCCGGCCCAGCTCGATCAGCGAGACGACGGTGTGCAGCCGGTTCGCCGCCTCGTGTGCCTGCGAGCGCAGCGCCTGGCTGAAACCGCGCTCCGAGTCCAGCTCACCCATCAGGGACTGGAGTTCGGTCACGTCGCGCAGGGTGACCACCGTGCCCCGGCGCTCGCCGCCGGACACCGGGGAGGTGTTCACCACCAGCACCCGGGAGGAGGTCAGGTGCACCTCGTCGACCCGTGGCCCCGAAGCCAGCAGCGCTCCCGTCAGCGGCGCGGGCAGCCCCAGTTCCGCCACCGGCGTCCCCACCACCTCCGCCTCCGGGCCGACCCCGAGCAGCTCCCGGCCCCCGTCGTTGATCAGCGCCACCCGGTGGCGGCCGTCCAGCATCAGCAGCCCTTCGCGCACCGCGTGCAGCGCGGCCTGGTGGTAGTCGTGCATGCGGCTCAGCTCGGCCGCGTTCATGCCGTGGGTGTGCCGGCGCAGCCGGGCGTTGACGACGTAGGTGCCGACCGCGCCCAGCAGCAGCGCGCCGGTGGCGACCGCCAGCAGCGCGGTGACCTGGTCCTGGACGCGGCGGCTGATCGCCTCGACCCGGATGCCGGCGCTCACCAGGCCGGTGACCCGGCCGCCGTCCCACACGGGCGTCACCGCACGGACCGACGGGCCGAGGGTGCCGCTGAAGGTCTCGGTGAAGGAGTGGCCGCGCTGGGCCTCGCCGATGTGGCCGAGGAAGGGGCGGCCGATCTCCTGCCGGTCGGGGTGGGTCCAGCGGATGCCCCGCGGGTCCATGATCGTCACGAAGTCGACGCCGGTGTCCCGCATCACCCGCAGCGCGTACGGCTGGAGGCGGCCGGCGGGGTCGTCGGTGCGGATCGCCGCGCGCACCGAGGGCGCGTCGGCGACCGAGCGGGCCACCGCCAGGGCCTGGCGGCGCGCCGCGTCCTCCGCCTGCCGCTCGTCACTGACGTAGGTGAACAGCGCGTACCCGGCCACCACCACCGCTATCAGCACGGCCTGCATCGCGAAGAGCTGGCCGGCCAGGCTGCGGGGCCGGGGGACGGAGGGCAGACGCATGCCAGCAGTGTGCCTCCCGGGCCGGGCGTGAACTAAATGAACGGAAGGGTGACCGCCCTCACAGGCCGGGAGATAGTCACGGCATTCCCCGCGACGCCCGGACGTGAGCCGCACGCCGGTGTTCGCCGACGACGACGTCAAGGAGGGCAGCCGTGGCCGCCAGCACCCCCGATACGGCACCTGCCGCACCCGCTGCGAAACGGGACCGCACCCACTATCTGTACCTCGCCGTCATCCTCGCGGTGGCGCTCGGTATCGCGGTGGGGCTGATCTGGCCCGACGCCGCGGTGGAGCTGAAGCCCCTCGGCACCGGATTCGTGAACCTGATCAAGATGATGATCTCGCCGATCATCTTCTGCACGATCGTGCTCGGCATCGGATCGGTCCGCAAGGCCGCCAAGGTCGGCGCCGTCGGCGGCATCGCGCTCGGCTACTTCCTGGTCATGTCACTGGTGGCGCTCGCCATCGGCCTGGTCGTCGGCAACGTCCTGCACCCGGGCTCCGGGCTGCACCTGACCGACGCGCTCAAGCAGACCGGACACGCCCAGGTCTCCGGCGACGCGCTGCCGCCCGTCGACTTCGTGCTGTCGGTCATCCCGACCACCTTCGTGTCCGCCTTCACCGAGGGACAGGTGCTGCAGACGCTGCTCATCGCGCTGCTCACCGGGTTCGCCCTCCAGGCCATGGGCCCGGCGGGGCAGCCGGTGCTGCGTGGCATCGACCACGTGCAGCGGCTGGTGTTCCGCATCCTCGCGATGGTGATGTGGGCCGCCCCGGTCGGGGCCTTCGGCGCCATCGCCGCGGTGGTCGGCTCCGCCGGGGTCGACGCCCTCAAGAGCCTCGCCGTGCTGATGTTCGGCTTCTACGTGACCTGCTTCCTGTTCGTGATCGTCGTGCTCGGCGCGCTCCTGCGGGTCGTCGCCGGGCTGAACATCCTGTCGCTGCTGCGGTACCTGGCGCGGGAGTTCCTGCTCATCCTGTCCACGTCCTCGTCCGAGTCGGCGCTGCCGCGGCTGATCGCGAAGATGGAGCACCTGGGCGTCTCCCGGCCGGTCGTCGGCATCACCGTGCCGACCGGGTACTCCTTCAACCTCGACGGCACGATGATCTACATGACCATGGCCTCGCTGTACATCGCCGACGCCCTGGGCACGCCGATGTCCGTCGGTGAGCAGATCCCGCTGCTGCTGTTCCTGCTGCTCGCGTCCAAGGGCGCGGCCGGGGTGAGCGGTGCGGGTCTCGCCACGCTCGCGGGCGGGCTTCAGTCGCACAAGCCGGCGCTGGTCGACGGGGTCGGGCTGATCGTCGGCATCGACCGGTTCATGAGCGAGGCGCGGGCCCTGACGAACTTCGCGGGCAACGCGGTCGCCACGGTGCTGATCGGTACCTGGACGAAGGAGATCGACGGGGAGCGGGTGCGGAGGGTGCTGGCGGGGGAGCTGCCGTTCGACGAGACGTCGCTGCTCGACGCGGAGGTGGCGGTGCCGGGGCCGCGTGGGGGTGGGGAGAAGGAGTTGGCCTCGGCGTAGGGGTGCGACGGGGGCGGGGCCGGGGGTGGGGGGTTCCGTTGTCCGCCGGGTGCGGGGCGGTGGGGGTTGGGCGCGCAGTTCCCCGCGCCCCTGACGGGCGGGCGGTGCCGCGGGTCTCGCCCCGGGGTCAGTGGGGGGTGGTCAGGCGGGTCACCAGGGTGGTGGCCTCGGGGGTGGGGACGCCTGCGGTGGCCAGGACGGTGACCGTGGCGGCGCGGCCCGCCTCCTGCGTGGACAGCAGGCCGTCGTTCACCGCCTCCATGACCGCGAACAGCGTCTGCTCGTGCACGTAGGCCAGGGCGGGAGCGGGCAGCGGGGAGGTGAAGGTGCCCTCGTCGAGGCCCCGCTGGAGCAGCCGTACCTTGTCGTCGCGCAAGGGGGCGAGCCGCTCGCGGATGCCCTGCACGGTGACCGTGCGCTGGGCGAGGGCGATCAGCAGCCGGTAGCGGTCGGCGATCTCCCACAGGGCGAGCACCGACCGGGCCACCGCCTCCGCCGGGTCCGCCACCGCCTCCCGGGCCCGCTCGTCGGCGTCCACCAGCGCCTCCACCGCGCCGTCGACCAGCGTGCTGATCAGCGCCTCCCGGCTCGGGAAGTGGCCGTACACGGTCCGCCGCACGACTCCCGCGGCGCGCGCGATCTGGTCCATCGAGGCGTCGGGGTCGCGCAGCAGTTCGGCGAGCGCGACGTCGAGGATGCGGCGCCGGTTGGCGTCGGCGCGGCTGGCGTTACCGGTGGTCATGGCGGCCATTCTGCCCCCTTCGCGAGTTGCACGGCGGTGTGCAAAGGCGTACATTGCACAGTGTTGTGCAATTGCACGTCAGTGTGCAAGCCACGTCGAGGAAGGCGACCCCTGCCATGCAACTCGTCCTGACCGAACCGGTGGAACGGTCGGCGGCCCCCTACCGGCGGCGCTGGTGGGCGCTGCTCGTGCTCTGCCTGAGCCTGCTGATCATCGTGATGGCGAACACCGCCCTCACGGTCGCGGCCCCCGACATGACCCGGGACCTCGGGCTGTCCGGCGCCGACCTCCAGTGGGTGATCGACGGCTACACCGTCCCCTACGCCGCGCTGATGCTGGTGCTCGGCGCGATCGGCGACAAGTACAGCCGGCGCGGCGCGCTGGTCCTCGGCCTCCTGGTCTTCGGCGCGGGGGCGGTCTCGGGGTACCTCGCCGACAGCTCGACGGCCGTCATCGCGGCCCGCGCCGTGATGGGCGTCGGCGCGGCGCTGATCATGCCCGCCACGCTGTCCCTGCTCGCCGCCACCTTCCCGCGGGGCGAGCGCGCCAAGGCCATCACCCTGTGGACCGCCACCGCCGGACTCGCCATCGCGGCCGGACCGGTCGTCGCGGGCGCGCTGCTGCGCCACCACGGCTGGTCCTCGACCTTCCTGATCAACGTCCCCGTCGCCGCCGTCGCGATCGTCGGCGCCCTGGTGCTCGTACCGCCGTCCAAGGCCGGCCACCACGACCGGATCGACTACGTCGGCGGGCTGCTGTCGGTGGTGTGGACCGGCTCCCTGATCTACATGATCATCGAGGGTCCGCACTTCGGCTGGGGCGTGCGGGCCGTCACCGCGGCCGTCGTCGCCGGCACCGGCCTGATCGCCTTCGTGCTGTGGGAGCTGCGCCACCCGCACCCGGTGCTGGACGTGCGGCGCTTCACCGACCGCCGGTTCGCGGGCTCCAACCTCGCCGTCGCCCTGTTCTTCCTGGCCGTCTTCGGCGCCTTCTACTACCTCACCCAGCACCTGCAGTTCGTCCTCGGCTACGACGCCCTCGGCACCGGGCTGCGCATGCTCCCGCTGGCCGGCGCGGTCTTCGCCGGGTCCGCCCTCACCGGCTGGCTCACCCCCCGCTTGGGCATGAAGTGGACGGTCACCGCGGGCATGGCCGGCGGCACGGCCGCCCTGGCGCTGCTGACCCGGGTGGACGCGGGTTCCTCCTACGGCGACTTCGTGGCCCCGCTCGTGCTGCTGGGCCTGGCCATCGGCCTCGCCCTCTCGCCCTGCACCGACGCGATCATGGGCGCGTTCCCGGAGTCGGAGCTGGGCGTCGGCGGCGCCGTCAACGACACCTCGCTGGAGCTGGGCGGCTCGCTCGGCATCGCGATCCTCGGCTCGCTGCTGTCGACGACGTACGCCGACCGCCTCACCGACGCCACCGCCGGCCGCGGCCTCCCGGCGAGCGCTCTGGCCACCGCCCGGGACTCGGTCGGCGGCGGGTACGCGGTCGCGCAGGGCATCGGGGAGAAGGCACAGCGGCTCGCCGCGCAGGCCGCGCAGGTCAGTGACCCCGAGCAGGCCGGCCGGCTGAAGCAGCAGGCCGCGGGCCTGGCCGGCGGGGCCCGGCAGCTGGCCGACGCGGTCGGCTCCTCCTTCGCCGACGCGGTCGCCCGCACCAGCCTGATCGGCGCGCTCGTCCTGGGCGCCGGGACCGTCCTGGTGGCCGTGCTGCTGCCGCGCCGGGAGGCGGCCGCCGCCGAGGAGGCGTCCGAGGAGCGGCGCGAGCCGGTGGGCAGCGACGCCCGCTGACCCCGGCGGGCCCGGTGGGCGCCCGCATCCACTAACGTGCCGTGCCGGAGTTCCGGGACGGCACGTTCCCGGACATCGGCGGGCATGGAGGCACGGGGGATGACGATCGACTGGGACCGGCGCACCTGTGCGCGCAAGGGTCATGTGACCTACGCACCCGACGATCCCCGACTGCGGACGCGGCTGCACGCCGTCACCGCGCTCGGGGACGTCTGGCGCTGCCTGCGCTGCGGCGACTTCGCGCTCGGCGAGCCGCACGGCTCGGGACCGTCCGCCGACGCGCCGCTGGTGCCGCGCGGGAAGGTGCTGCGGGACCTGTTCGTCCTGCGGTTCCTGGCGGTCGAGCGGGCCGTGCGCGGGGTGTTCATCGTGCTGGTCGCGGTGGCGGTGTGGAAGTTCAGCAACAGCCAGGACGCCGTGCGGCGGCTGTTCGACGAGAACCTGAACGTCTTCCGCCCGGTGTTCCGGCACTTCCACTACGACCTCGACCACTCCCCGGTCGTCGGCTCCATCCAGAAGGCCTTCGGCTACCGGCACCACACCCTCGTCCTCGTGGCGGCCCTGCTGCTGGCCTACGCGGCGGTCGAACTCGTCGAGGCCGTGGGCCTGTGGTACGCCAAACGCTGGGCGGAGTACCTGACGGTGGTGGCCACCGCCGCGTTCCTGCCGCTGGAGATCTACGAACTCACCGAGCACGTCAGCTGGCTGAAGATCGCCACCCTGGTCCTCAACATCCTCGCCGTCCTCTACATCGCGCTCGCCAAGCGCCTGTTCGGTCTGCGCGGCGGCCGCCGGGCCTTCGACGAGGAGCGCCACAGCGCGTCGCTGCTGGAGCTGGCGGAGTCGGCCGGCACCGCCGCCGACCCGCGGACGGTGTGACCGGGACCGGGAGGCTTGCCTTGACGCCGACGTCAACACCTACGGTCGGGGACATGCGAATCGGCGAGCTGGCCGCACGGGCCGGGACCACCACCCGCACCCTGCGCTACTACGAGGCACGCGGGCTGCTGCCCGCCCGGCGCGACGGCAAGGGCCACCGCACCTACGACGAGGGCGACCTGCGGCTGCTGGACCAGATCCGGACCCTCCAGGACTTCGGGTTCGGACTCGAGGAGACGCGGCCGTTCGTGGAGTGCCTGCGGGCCGGGCACCCCGAGGGCGACGCCTGCCCGGCGTCGCTCGCGGTCTACCGGCGCAAGCTGGGCGAACTGGACGCGCTCATCGGGCAGCTCCAAGGGGTGCGGGAGACGGTCGCCGGGCAGCTGGCGCGGGCCGAGCGGGCCCGGGACGAGCTGGCCGCCGAGGCGCTGGTTCCGGGGGGCCCGGAACCCGTGTGCGAGCTGGGAGAGCTGACGGGATGAGCGTGGTGAGCGGACTGACCGAGGTGACGGACACCGACTTCGAGACGGAGGTGCTCGGCTGCGGACTGCCGGTGCTGGTGCAGTTCACGGCCGACTGGTGCGGGCCGTGCCGGCAGCTGGCGCCGGTGCTGAAGGACATCGCCGCCGAGGAGGGCGACCGGCTGCGCGTCGTCCAGCTGGACGTGGACCGCAATCCGCGGACGACGATCCGTTACGGCGTGCTGTCCACGCCGACCCTGATGGTCTTCCGGGACGGCGAGCCGGTGCGGTCGATGGTGGGCGCGCGGGCCAAGCGGCGGCTGCTGGAGGAACTGACCGACGTGCTGTGATCCCGCCCCCCGCCGCCCGGACATGAAGAAATCCCCCGAGTAATTGCACTCAGGGGATTTCTCTGCGTATATTCAGTGGTTCGCGACTTTCGGAAAAGGGTCGCGTAAGAAGTTCAGTGGGCACAGTATATCCGGGCGGGAGCGGAATTGTCAAACACCGAATTTCCGGACGAGGAATTGCGGCGCGAGCAGGAATTCGTCGACGGACTGTACACGCGGGTGGACGCGCTGCGCGGCGACACCGAGACGGCCGTCGCGGACGCGCTCGCCCAGGGCGACAAGCCCATGCAGGCCCGGCTGGAGCGGGACATCCTGGTCGCCGAGCGGTCGGGGCTGCTCGCCGCCCTGGACGCGGTGGACGGTTCGCTCTGCTTCGGCCGCATCGACCTCACCTCCGGCGCCACCCACCACATCGGCCGGATCGGACTGCGCCGTGACGACGCCGAGCGCACCCCGCTGCTCGTCGACTGGCGGGCCGCCGTCGCCCGCCCGTTCTACCTGGCCACCGGGCACACCCCGATGGGCCTGCGGCGGCGCCGGCACATCGCCACCGCCGGCCGTACGGTGACGGCCCTGCACGACGAGATCCTGGACCTCGGCGACGCCACCCGCACCGGTCACGAGGATCCCAGCGGCGACGCCGTGCTGCTGGCCGCGCTGGACTCCGCGCGCACCGGCCGCATGAGCGACATCGTGCGGACCATCCAGGCCGACCAGGACCGCATCATCCGGGCCCCGCACCGGGGCGTGCTCGTGGTCGAGGGCGGCCCCGGCACCGGCAAGACCGCGGTCGCCCTGCACCGGGCCGCCTACCTGCTCTACGAGCACCGGGAACTGCTGGCACGGCGGGCCGTGCTCATCGTCGGCCCCAACCCCGCCTTCCTCGGCTACATCGGCGAGGTGCTGCCCTCCCTCGGCGAGACGGGCGTCCTGCTGGCGACGGTCGGCGAGCTGTTCCCCGGAGTGCGGGCCACGGCCACCGACACCCCGGCCGCCGCCGCGGTCAAGGGCCGCGCCGACATGGCCGACGTGCTCGCCGCCGTGGTCCGCGACCGGCAGGCACTGCCCGACCCGGTCATCACCGTCGAGCACGACCGCGAGGTCCTGATGCTCGACGACGGCCTGGTCCGCGTCGCCCGCGAGCGCACCCGGGCCGCCGGACTGCCGCACAACGCGGCCCGCGAGCACTTCGAGGGCCACATCCTCAACACGCTCACCGAGCTGTACGCCGAGCGCGTGGGCACCGACCCCTACGACGGCAGCAGCCTGCTGGACGCCGCGGACATCACCCAGATCCGCGACGAACTCGCCGAGAACCCGGGCGTCTGGGCGGCCGTCGACCGGCTGTGGCCCCGGCTGACCCCGCGGCGGCTGGTCGCCGACTTCCTCGCCGCCCCCGAGGGATACGTCGGCGAGGAGGACGCGGCCGCGATCCGCCGCCCGGTGACCCGGGCCTGGACCGTGGCGGACGTGCCGCTGCTGGACGAGGCGGCGGAACTCCTCGGCGAGGACGACCGGCTCGCCCGGGCCCGCGCGGACCGCGAGCGCGAGACCCAGGTGGCGTACGCGCAGGGCGTGCTGGACGTGTCGTACGCCTCGCGGACGTACGAGTTCGAGGACAAGGAGGAGGGCGACCCGGAGGGGTCGGAGGTGCTGTCCGCGCACGACATCATCGACGCCGAGCGGTTCGCCGAGCGGCAGGAGGAGGCGGATCACCGCAGCGCCGCCGAACGCGCCGCCGCCGACCGCACCTGGGCGTTCGGGCACATCATCGTCGACGAGGCGCAGGAGCTGTCGCCGATGGCCTGGCGGCTGCTGATGCGGCGCAGCCCCACCCGCTCGATGACGCTGGTGGGCGATCCCGCCCAGACGTCGGAGGCGGCCGGGGTCGGCTCCTGGCAGGACATCCTCGCCCCGTACGTCGAGGACCGCTGGGAGCACACCCGGCTCGGGGTCAACTACCGCACCCCGGCCGAGATCATGGACCTCGCCGCCGCCGTGGTCCGCGCCGGCCGGCCGGACTTCGAACCGCCCAGCTCGGTCCGCTCCACGGGAGTGAAGCCCTGGGTGCGGCAGGTGGCCCGGGACGGCCTGCCCGGCGCGGTGCGCGAGGCGGTCGCCGCACTCACCCCGGCCGAAGGCCGGCTGGCGGTCATCGCCCCGCGCGCACTGCACCGGGCGCTGGCCGCCCGGCTGGACGGGGTCACCGCCGGCGCCGAACCCGACCTGACGCGCACCGTGGTCCTGCTGGACCCGCGCCAGGCCAAGGGGCTGGAGTTCGACTCGGTCCTGGTGGTGGAACCGGGCGCCTACGGCACGAGCGACCTGTACGTCGCCCTCACCCGGGCCACCCAGCACCTCGCCGTCCTGCACACCGGCCCGCTCCCCGCGGGCCTGACCACCACCTGACCCTCTCCGGCCCGGGCCGCCTGAGCGGCCCGGGCCTGCGGGACGGGAGGACGGGGATCAGGCCGGCCGGAGCCAGACCGTCGAGAGGGGCGGCAGGGTCAGGCGGATGCTGGACGGCCGGCCGTGCCAGCCCTGTGGTTCGGGCTTGACCGGGTCGGGGTTGCCGACGTCGCTGCCGCCGTACCTGGCGAGGTCCGTGTTGAGGACCTCCTGCCAGGCGGAGACGTCGTCGGGGACCCCGAGGCGGTAGTCGTGGCGGACGACGGGGGAGAAGTGGGAGACGGCGAGCAGCGGCGTGCCCTCGGCGTCGTAGCGCAGGAAGGCGAAGACGTTGTCGTCGGCCGCGTCCGACACCACCCACTGGAAGCCCGCCGGGTCGGTGTCCTGCTGCCACAGCGCCGGCGTGTGCCGGTACACGGTGTTGAGGTCGCGGACCAGGTCGCGCACCCCCCGGTGGTCGGCCTCCGCCCCGTACGCCGGGTCGAGCAGCCACCAGTCCGGGCCGTGCGCCTCCGACCACTCCGCGCCCTGGGCGAACTCCTGCCCCATGAACAGCAGCTGCTTGCCGGGGTGGGCCCACATGAAGCCGAGGTAGGCGCGGTGGTCGGCGCGCTGCTGCCACCAGTCGCCGGGCATCTTGGAGACGAGTGAGCGCTTGCCGTGCACCACCTCGTCGTGGGAGATCGGCAGGACGTAGTTCTCGCTGTAGGCGTACACCATGGAGAAGGTCATCTCGTGGTGGTGGTACGCGCGGTGCACCGGCGCGTGGCCCACGTAGTCCAGCGAGTCGTGCATCCAGCCCATGTTCCACTTCAGCCCGAAGCCCAGCCCGCCGAAGCCGCCCGGCCCCACCTGGTGCGTGGGGCGCGTGACACCGTCCCAGGCCGTCGACTCCTCGGCGATGGTCACCACGCCGGGCACCCGCCGGTACACGGTCGCGTTCATCTCCTGGAGGAACGCCACCGCGTCGAGGTTCTCCCGCCCGCCGTGCTCGTTCGGCGTCCACTGGCCCGGCTCGCGCGAGTAGTCGAGGTAGAGCATGGAGGCGACGGCGTCCACCCGCAGGCCGTCGATGTGGAACTCCTCGCACCAGTACACGGCGTTGGCGACGAGGAAGTTGCGCACCTCGCGGCGGCCGAAGTCGAACTCCAGGGTGCCCCAGTCGGGATGGGCGGCCCGCAGCGGGTCGGAGTGCTCGTACAGCGGGCGCCCGTCGAACTCGGCCAGCGCCCACGCGTCGCGCGGGAAGTGCGCCGGGACCCAGTCCATCAGCACGCCGATGCCGGCCCGGTGCAGGGCGTCGACCAGGAACTTGAAGTCGTCCGGGGTGCCCAGGCGGGCCGTGGGGGCGTAGAAGCCGGTGACCTGGTAGCCCCAGGAGCCGCCGAAGGGGTGCTCGGCGACCGGCATCAGCTCGACATGGGTGAACCCCATCTCCCGCACGTACGCCGGCAGCTGCTCGGCAAGCTGACGGTACGTCAGACCGGGTCGCCAGGAGGCCAGGTGGACCTCGTAGACCGACATCGGCGCCCGGGTCGCCGGCACCTCGGCGCGCCGGGCCAGCCACTCGTCGTCCTCCCACTCGTGGTGCGAGGCGTACACGATCGAGGAGGTGGCGGGCGGCACCTCGGTACGGCGGGCCATCGGGTCGGCGCGCAGCGTGCGGGAGCCGTCCGGGCGGGTGATCTCGAACTTGTACAGCTCGCCCTCGCCGATCCCCGGCACGAACAGCTCCCACACCCCGGAGCCGCCGAGCGAGCGCATCGGATGCCCGGCGGCGTCCCAGAAGTTGAAGGTGCCCGCCACGCGCACGCCCCGTGCGTTCGGCGCCCACACCGAGAAGCTGGTGCCGGCCACGCCCTGGTGGGTCATCGGCCGCGCGCCCAGCGCCTGCCACAGCTGCTCGTGCCGGCCCTCGCCGACGAGGTGCAGGTCGAGGTCGCCGAGGGTGGGCAGGAAGCGGTAGGCGTCCTCGGTCTCGTGGACGCCGCTGTCGTAGCCGACCAGCAGCCGGTACCCGGGGACCTCGGACAGCGGCAGCAGGCCGGAGAAGAACCCGTCGCCGTCGTCGTGCAGCTCCGCCCGCGCCTCGCCGGACAGGACGGTCACGGACCGCGCGTAGGGCCGGAAGGCGCGGAAGGCGACCCCGCCGGGCACCGGGTGGGCGCCCAGGACGGAGTGCGGGGCGTGGTGGGTGCCGTGCAGCAGCCGCTCGCGGTCACCGGCGTCCAGGGCGGGCGAGACGGCGACCTCCAGGACCCGCGGGCCGGACTCGGGCACCGGCGCGGCCTGCGGCACCGGCTCCCGGGCGGGCGCCGGCACCCGCGGCGCCGCCGCCTGCGGCACAGCTTCGGAGGCAGGGGCAGGGGCGGGGGCGGGCTCCGGCGCGCGGGCGCCGGGGACCTCCGCGGGAGCGGCCGCCGCGGCCGTCCCGGTGGTGCCCCCGGCGGCGGCGCCCCGCTCTGCCGCTTCCTCGGCCACGGTGCCCTTCCCGGGCCTGTCCTGCTCGGCCGTGTCCCTGTCGGGCCTGTTCTTCTCGGGCTTGTTCTTCACGGACTTGTTCTTCTCGGACTTGTTCTTCGGGGTCGCTGACTTCTTGGACGTCACGGACGAGTCTCCCGGGCGAGGGTCGGGTCGGACGTGGCGAGGCGGCGGACCGCCGACATCGGCACGGGCAGCCAGTCGGGGCGGTGCCGGGCCTCGTAGACGACTTCGTAGACCGCCTTGTCGGTCTCGTAGGCCCGCAGCAGCACGGGGTCGGTGCGCGGGTCGCGGCCGGCCACCTCCGCGTACCCGGCACAGTAGGCGGCCCGGCAGGTGTCCGCCCAGCCCGGCACCGGCGGGTTCACCGAGTGGGCCGCGTAGTCGAAGGAGCGCAGCATCCCGGCGACGTCCCGCACCGCCGGCTGCGGCATGCGCCGTTCCGCCAGCGGCCGGGCCGGTTCGCCCTCGAAGTCGATCAGCGACCAGTCCCCGGACGCCGAGCGCAGGCACTGACCGAGGTGCAGGTCGCCGTGGACCCGCTGGGCGGTCCAGGTGCGGCCCTCCGAGGCCAGGTCGGCCAGCGCCGCGTAGGCGGAGCGCAGCCCCGGCTCGTACGGCCGCAGCGCGGGCACCGCCTGGACGGCGGCCTCCAGGCGCTCGATCATGCCGTCGACCAGCGACCGCAGCTGCTGGTGACCGAGCGTGACCGTGGGCAGGGCGCGGGCGAGGGCGGTGTGCACCTCGGCGGTGGCCCGGCCGATCGCCCGCGCCTCGGCGGCGAAGTCCTCGCCCTTGGCCAGCTCGCGCAGCGCCAGCTCCCAGCCGTCCGCCGCGCCCCGCACGAAGGGCTGGAGCACGCCCAGGACGTAGGAGTCCGCGTCCACCTCGGCGCGCAGCCAGCCGGTCGGCGCGGGCACCCGGGCGCAGCCCTCCCGGGCGAGGGCGAGCGGCAGCTCCAGGTCGGGATTGACACCGGGCACGACCCGGCGCAGCAGCTTGAGGATGAACGTATCTCCATAGACGACGGAGGAGTTGGACTGCTCCGCGGTCATCAGGCGGGCGACGAGCCCGTCCCGGATCTCCTGCGTCTCGTCCCGCTCGAAACGCAGCCCGCCGATCCGGGCCTGGGTGCGCAGGGCCTCCAGGAGCAGATCGGCGGGCCGGGCGTCGAAGAGGGCGTCGTAGACCGTGTGCCCGGCGAGCGGACCGTCCTCCACGTGTCCGATGAGCGCGGGCGCCAGCCGGGGCGGCAGCGCCTCGCGCACGCCTATCAGCAGCTGGTAGCAGTCGCCGGGCTGGGCCGGGGCGCCCAGGGCGGCCGGCTGGTGGGCGCGCACCAGCAGGTGGTACAGGCCGAGGCGGCCGATGGGAGCGCCGTTCTGCTCGAGCGTGGCCGCGGGCACCGGGGCCGGGAGCAGCTCGGTGACGGCCACCGCGGAGAAGCCGGTGACCGGGCGTCCCTTGCCCGCGAACCAGCGCTGCCTCGGCAGCCACTCGCGCAGCAGCGGATCGAGGGACGCGAGCAGGGAGGCATGCCTCGCGGAGCCTGAGGAGGCCCCGGAGGAGGGGGTGGTGCCTGCGGAGGCACCGGAGGGAGTGGTACCGGAAGTGGTGACCGTTTCCGCCATGGGGCGTCACGTCCTTTCCCCGGGTCGTCGGGGTGTTACTACTGCGTGCCCCGGGCGGGGCGGAGGAAACCGCCCCACCCGGTCACAGCACTACGCGGCGTCCCGGCGCAGCCGGAACCAGTAGAAGCCGTGCCCCGCCAGCGTGAGCAGGTAGGGCAGTTCACCGATCGCGGGGAAGCGCACCCCGCCGAACAGCTCGACCGGGTGCCGCCCGTTGAACGGACTGAGGTCGAGTTCGGTGGGCTGCGCGAACCGCGAGAAGTTGTGCACGCACAGCACCAGGTCGTCCTCGTACTCGCGCAGGAAGGCGAGGACGGCCGGGTTGGAGGACTGCAGTTCGGTGTAGGAGCCGAGTCCGAAGGCGTGGTTCTGCTTGCGGATCTCGATCATGCGGCGGGTCCAGTGCAGCAGGCTGGACGGCGAGGACATGGAGGCCTCGACGTTGGTGACCTGGTAGCCGTAGACCGGGTCCATGATCGTGGGCAGGAACAGCCGTCCGGGGTCGCAGGAGGAGAATCCGGCGTTGCGGTCGGGGGTCCACTGCATGGGGGTGCGCACCGCGTCGCGGTCGCCGAGCCAGATGTTGTCGCCCATGCCGATCTCGTCGCCGTAGTACAGGATCGGCGAACCCGGCAGCGACAGCAGCAGGGCCGTGAACAGCTCCATCTGGTTGCGGTCGTTGTCCAGCAGGGTGGCGAGCCGGCGCCGGATGCCGATGTTGGCGCGCATCCGCGGGTCTTTCGCGTACTCGGCCCACATGTAGTCGCGTTCCTCGTCGGTGACCATCTCCAGGGTCAGCTCGTCGTGGTTGCGCAGGAAGATGCCCCACTGGCAGCCCGAGGGGATGGCCGGGGTCTTGGCCAGGATCTCGGAGACGGGGTAGCGCGACTCGCGGCGCACGGCCATGAAGATGCGGGGCATGACGGGGAAGTGGAACGCCATGTGGCACTCGTCGCCGCCGCTGGGGTAGTCGCCGAAGTAGTCGACGACGTCCTCCGGCCACTGGTTGGCCTCCGCCAGCAGCACCTTGTCGGCGTACTGCTCGTCGATCTCCCTGCGTACCCGCCGCAGGAACGCGTGGGTGGCGGGGAGGTTCTCGCAGTTGGTGCCCTCCTCCTGGTAGAGGTACGGCACGGCGTCCAGCCGGAGCCCGTCGATGCCCAGGTCCAGCCAGAACTTCAGCGCGGAGATCATCTCCTCCTGCACGGCCGGGTTCTCGTAGTTGAGGTCCGGCTGGTGGGAGAAGAAGCGGTGCCAGAAGTACTGCTTGCGCACGGGGTCGTACGTCCAGTTGGATGCCTCCGTGTCGACGAAGATGACCCGCGCGTCCTGGTACTGCTTGTCGTCGTCGGCCCAGACGTAGTAGTCGCCGTAGGGGCCGTCGGGGTTGGTGCGCGACTCCTGGAACCACGGGTGCTGGTCGCTGGTGTGGTTCATGACGAAGTCGATGATCACGCGCATGCCGCGCTGGTGGGCGGCGTCGACGAACTCCACGAAGTCGGCGAGGTCACCGAACTCCGGGAGCACGGCCGTGTAGTCCGACACGTCGTACCCGCCGTCGCGCAGCGGCGACTTGAAGAACGGCGGCAGCCAGAGGCAGTCCACGCCGAGCCACTGGAGGTAGTCGAGTTTGGCGGTCAGGCCCTTGAGGTCGCCGACGCCGTCACCGTTGCTGTCCTGGAAGGAGCGGACCAGTACCTCGTAGAAGACGGCACGCTTGAACCACTCCGGGTCCCGGTCCTTGGCAGGAGTGTCCTCGAAGGTGTCCTGGACGGGCTCGTTGACGATCATGTGGTGGGTGACCCTCCGATCTGCGGGGAGGACGGTCGCAGAACCGTGAAGATGTGCGCGGGGCGCTGACCCGGTTCGAGTCGCACATAGTTGGTCCTGCCCCAGTGATAGGTCTCGCCGGTGAGTTCGTCACGCACCGGCACCGACTCGTGCCAATCCAGGCCGAGTTGCGGCATGTCCAACGAGACCGTGGCCTCCTGGGTGTGGTGCGGGTCGAGGTTGACGACGACCAGAACCGTGTTCGAACCGCTGCGCTTCGAGTAGGCGATCACCGCCTCCTGATCGGCGTGGTGGAAGTGCAGGTCGCGCAGTTGCTGGAGGGCGGGGTGGGCGCGGCGGACGGCGTTGAGGCGGGTGATGAGGGGGGCGATGGTGCGGCCCT